>UQLR01000016.1 GCA_900541975.1 uncultured Oscillospiraceae bacterium
GATTATACCTCACAATTTATATGCTATTACGAAAAACCGATTGCATCCAATAAAAGCAGGGAGGACCAACCATGAAACAAAAAAGCCGCCGCGGGTTCCCCGCGGCGGCATACTGTTTTGTTTGTTCAGTTTGTAATCGTCTGTTCTGTTTCCTTGGAAAAAATATGGATTTTCTCAAGATCCAGCGCAATTTTGATAATATCGCCCGGCTTTGCCTTGGAGGTAGGCTCTACTCTTGCGGTAATCGGAATACCGGAAATATTCAGGTACAGATAAATTTCCGCGCCCATCAGTTCGGTAACATCTACATTGGCTTCTATAATGCCTTCGCTTACCTTTTCCAAAAATTCCGGTTCATCGTGCACATTTTCAGGGCGTATTCCAAAAACGACTTCCCTGCCGGCATACCGTGCAAGGCAGTTATTTTTATTTTTAGAAGCAGGAAGCTTTACTTCATACTTGTCAAACTTCAGGGTATAGCCGTCGCTGACTTTCCAAACGGTAGCATTGATAAAGTTCATCTGCGGCGAGCCAATAAAGCCCGCAACAAATTCGTTACAGGGCTTGTCATAAAGATTTTGCGGCGTGTCCACCTGCTGGATCAGGCCGTCCTTCATTACAACAATCCTGGTGCCCATCGTCATTGCTTCGGTCTGGTCGTGCGTAACATAAATAAACGTTGTGCCCAGCCTTTGGTGCAGCTTTGAAATCTCCGTGCGCATCTGCGCCCTGAGCTTTGCGTCCAGATTGGAAAGCGGTTCGTCAAGCAAGAAAACCTTCGGGTCACGCACGATAGCACGTCCAAGCGCAACACGCTGGCGCTGGCCGCCGGAAAGCGCTTTTGGCTTACGGTCTAGCAGATGGGCAATATCCAAAATTCTTGCCGCTTCTTCTACCCTGCGGCGCATTTCGTCTTTCGGCGTTTTCCGCAGCTTTAAGCCAAACGCCATATTGTCATATACAGTCATATGCGGATAAAGCGCATAGTTCTGGAACACCATGGCAATATCCCTGTCTTTTGGTGCTACGTCGTTTGAAAGCACGCCGCCAATATAAAGCTCCCCTTTGCTTATATCTTCCAGGCCGGCGATCATGCGGAGCGTCGTCGATTTACCACAGCCGGACGGTCCAACCAGGATAATAAATTCTTTATCCTCAATTTCCAGATTAAAGTCAGAAACCGCCGTTACCCCGCCGTCGTAAATCTTATAAATACCTTTCAACGATACATTTGCCATCCTACAATACCTCCTGCTACCCTTTATCCCGCCAGGCGGATAAAAAAGAGTAGGTTTTATTTCATTTAATAATATAACAGATTTTTCTTAAAGTTGCTACTATTTTTTTCACTAAATCTAAGACTTACATTTTATATAAATCCGACACCCGGCAAAATGCAATTTACTTTTTTAGGGCATTTTGCTGATAAAAACAGCCGCAACTTCTCTTTTCGTCAATTCCCGACACTGTCCTTTATGCAAATTACCGTCAAGTACTAGCCCTCCAATCGCCGTACGTTTTAAAAAAAGCACGTGCAAACCGCAGCAGAGAAACATTTTTTTCACCTGGTGGAACATTCCCTGGCAAATCTCCACCTGTACATGCGTTTTATCCTCCCCGCACACAGCCAGCCGCGCGGGCATACACTTTGTCCCGTCTGCAAAAACAACGCCCTGTTCAAAAGCGCGGACCACAGCTTCCGTTACAGGCCTGTCAACCCGCGCTTCATAGCGCTTGTACACCTTTTCCCGGGGTGACAGCATTTTATGCGCAAAATCCCCGTCGTCTGTTAAAAGCAGCAGGCCTTCGGTGTCTTTATCCAGCCTTCCCGCTGGAAAAAGCCCCTTGCGCTTTAACGCCTCCGGCACCAGGTCCAACACCGTTTTCGCGTGTAAATCGTTTGTAGCGCTTAAAACGCCGGGCGGCTTGTGCATCATAATATACACGTGCCTCTTAAAATTTAGTAATGCGCCGCTTATCTCTATTTTATCCTCTTCCGGGTCAATTTTCCTTTCAGAAAGCAGGCAGACCGCACCGTTTACCCGCACGTTTCCCTTTTTTATCAGCGCTTTTACCTCCTTACGGCTGGCCGTTCCCTGCCCCGCAAGAAGTTTATCCAGACGTTCCTTTGCCAAGCGTCCTCCACCTCTTTTTACGGCTGCGCCTGCGGTTTTTCAAACCCATGCATAAAGCCGTCCAGCTGCGTGCTGCATATATCCCCGCCGATCACCTTTCCTTCATAAATCAAAAGGTTTGCGCGCACGCTTTGATGCACGTCTTCCTGCGTTTTGGGATAATTCGTCACAGCATAGCTGACCCGCCGGCAGCTTTTTCCTTTATATTTTGTAAGATCCAACCCCTGCTCAAGCTGAATTGCGTTATAATTCTGGTATGTTTCATTAAAGCTTTGCGGGATCAGAATATCCGTCATTTCAACCGGGTCGCTTTCCACCTGCCAGCCAAACTGCTCCAGAAAAGCAATCCTCTGCGCGTTGTCTTCCGCTTTCAGGCTGTAAACGCCAATAGACGCTACCGCCGTATCCTGAACAGAAGAGCAGGAAGCCGCCCGTATAATAAAAAACAAAATGAGCAAAAGCGATATGCCTACCGTAATAACTGTAGCCTTTGAAATTTTCTTTGTAATAAACACTTTTGCTCCCCCTTATTGTAAGCGTCCTGTAAAACAAGCCACTTCATTTATATGAAAAGCAAAAGCAAAACATGTCTTTCAGGCGGTTAATCTGCAAATAAATAAAAACGAAGCCCCTGTGCGTCGTCCGCCAGTTTGTCAACCCCCAGGTTGCGCATCTGTTCGGTTTTTCCAAAGCCATAGGTAACGCCAATAAAATCGCAGCCCGTTTCCATTGCGCCAAGCGCGTCAAAGGCTGTATCTCCAATAAGGACCATTTTTTTTGTCACCGCGCAGCCAAGTTTTTTCGCCACATAACGGATAATGTCCGCCTTTTCCTTTCTGGAACCGTCCAAATTAGAACCGCAGATCAGGTCAAAAGCGTCCGGTATGCCGATCAGCTCCAATACCTCCTGTACAAAGCCCTCATATTTGGACGTGGCAACGCAAAGCTTTACCCCCGCCTGCCTTAAATCAGAAAGCAGTCTGTCTATCCCTTTATATAAGGTATTTTTATACTTTCCGCTTTCCTCATAAGCCTGCCGGTAAATCTCTACCGCCCGTATGGCTTCTTCACTTGAAAGGCCGCATACTTTTATAAAAGTTGTAATCAAAGGCGGCCCCACATACAGACTTGTGTCGTCAAGGTTTGGTACAGGTTTATCCATCCTTTTGAGCGTGGTTTCTATCCCGTCCCTGACTCCCTGTGCAGAGTCGCTGAGCGTACCGTCCAGGTCAAACATGACCGTTTCATACCTGCACCTCATTGCGCGCCACCCTGCCCCTTGTTGTTTTCGGCGGGCGCTTTGCGCAGCTTGCCGTCCGCTTTTTGTTGAAAGCTGTCCGCCTTTACGGAAAAACGCGTATGCGTCCCTTTGGCAACGGCCCCGCCTTCATCAAACACTGTAACGGAAAAGGTAAACTCTCTTCCCTGATGTTTTAAAAGTTCCGCTTCCGCCCACACCTTTACACCGGCTGGGGTAGGGCTTAAATGCGCAAGGTGTATATCGGTTCCCACCGTGGTGCATCCCTCATCCACATATTCCTGCGCAAGCGTACAGGCCGCGTTTTCTGCAAGCGCCGCCGCCACAGGCGTTGCAAGCACGCGCAGGCTGCCGCTTTTTACCGCGCAGGCAAGCATTTCCTGCGTTACTGTTATCTGTTTTGTATATCCTTTTTTTCTGCTTTGTTCCATTTACATTCTCCTTCGAAAACCATACGTTTGCCAGGTAAAGATTGCAATCCGCTTTACATGATGCTATACTGAAATGCAGCGTCTGCGTTTTGGCAGTTCCTATTATAAATCAAGATACGTAAATTTGCAAAAAAGCTTGAAACAGGTGATGCTTTGACTGGCTCTGTACAAACCAATCGCAAAAGGATTCATACCATGGACGAAATACGCGGTCTTGCGGTAATCGCCATGGTTGTTTACCATCTTTTCTATACAATGGGGTATGTTTACCATATACAGGCGGGCTCGGCTACCTTTTCGTTTTTAAGGCCGTTTTCACCCATTGTTCCCATCGTATTTATTACAATTTCCGGCATTTCGTCCCAGTTAAGCCGTTCCAATATCCGGCGCGGCGCAAAATTGCTGCCCATAGCGGCGGCTGTTACGCTGGTTACGGTTTTAATCACACCCCAAAACGCCATTTACTTTGGAATTTTACATTTTTTGTCTATTGCCATGCTTTTGTATGGCCTGGTTAAACGATGGCTTGACCAAATTCCCCTTCAGGTTGGGCTGGTTGTCTGCCTTGTGTTGTACCTTATCGCCTATGGAATTCCTTCCGGCATGCTTGGCATCCCCGGAATTCTTTCCGTTCGTCTGCCTGCGCAGCTTTACAGCACAAATTTTCTGTTTCCTCTGGGGTTTCCGGGGCCTGGCTTTGTTTCTGCGGACTACTTCCCCATTTTTCCCAATCTGTTTCTGTTTCTTTTCGGCACATACCTGGGAAAATATGCGCTGCTTGGAAAATTCCCCGGTTTTCTTTACAAAAAGCGGGTTGCGTTTTTGGCCTTTACAGGTCGGCACGCACTTTGGATTTATATTTTACACCAGCCCGTGATTTTCGGGATACTTTGGCTTATTACAAGCCTTACATCATAACGTCTATTGCGAAAGGAAGGCAAAAAATATGAAATTAGGAATCGTAGGCTTGCCAAACGTGGGTAAAAGCACGCTATTTAACGCAATTACAAACGCCGGGGCGCAGTCTGCCAATTATCCGTTTTGTACAATAGAACCCAACATCGGCGTTGTCGCGGTGCCGGATAAACGCCTGGACGTCCTCGCCCAGATGTACGAGCCGGAAAAATACACGCCCGCCACAATAGAATTTGTCGATATCGCCGGGCTTGTCCGGGGCGCTTCCAAAGGGGAAGGGCTGGGCAATAAATTTCTGTCAAATATCCGTGAAGTTGACGCGATCGTTCATGTTGTGCGCTGCTTTGAAAATGATGATATTATCCATGTAGAAGGCAGTATAGATCCCAAAAGAGATATAGAAACCATCAATCTGGAACTGATCCTTTCTGACGTTGAGCTTCTCCAGCGGCGTATTGATAAAACACACAAGCTGCTGAAAGCAGACAAAAAATACCAGACAGAGCTTGACTTTTTCAACCGGGTGCTCAAAGCGCTCAACGAAGGGCAAACGGCGCGCTCCATCCCCTGCACAGAAGAAGAGCAGGCTCTTTTAAGCAGCGTTGCGCTTTTAACAAATAAACCGATCATCTATGCCGCCAATATGAGCGACAGCAACTTTTCACAGGGGCTGGCCTCCAACCCGTATTACCTGCAGGTCAGCGAAACGGCAAAGTCCGAGCATGCGGCTGTTTTGCCCATCTGCGCAGGCCTGGAGGCAGAAATTGCCGATATGGACGAGCAGGAAAAAGAAATGTTCCTTGCAGATGTGGGACTTTCGCAGTCCGGCCTGGACCGTTTAATCCGTGAATGCTACAGCCTGCTGGGCCTGATCTCCTATCTGACCGCCGGTAAACAGGAGGTCCGGGCATGGACGATCAAAAAGGGAACCAAAGCACCGCAGGCGGCGGGCAAAATTCATACAGATTTTGAGCGCGGCTTTATCCGCGCCGAGGTAATTTCCTTTGACGATCTTGTCGCCTGCGGCTCCATGGCGGCAGCCAAAGAAAAGGGGCTTGTCCGAAGCGAAGGCAAGGAATATGTCATGCAGGACGGCGATGTAGTCCTCTTCCGCTTTAACGTATAAAATACAGAGCTGTACCGCGCTTTTCAGCGCCTGCTGCCAATGATTTCATTACGTACAGTTCTCTGGATAAACATATTCAGGGCAGAAATACATTTACTACTGTTTAAATATTTTTCAGAGCAGCAGTGTACTTCTCAAGAAAAAAGCCTGTGAAAAGGGTTTTTACGTAATCCCTTTCACAGGCTTTTTACAAATTCCCACTGTTTTTGGGCAAAAAACAACCACCCTACTGGGTGGAAGCTTTCAAGTGTCGGCATTTCCCTATTTTCCCAGGCCGTCTCCAGCCAAGTATTTTCGGCACCACTGGGCTTAACTTCCGTGTTCGGGATGGGAACGGGTGGACCCCCAGCGTCATCAACACCGACTATCATCAGGCAGCTTTCAAACTGCTTTGCTATTATAGCATTCTGTTTTTTAAATTGCAACCCTTTTTTAAAAAAAATTTCATAATTTTTTAAAACTTTGGAAATTCCCTAATATATTTGCATTTTTTCCTTATTCTTCTATATAATTTGACCGTTTTGGGGAATCTTTCTCTGCGGTTTGACTTCATGCAAAAAAAACTGTAGAATAAATAAGTTAGATGAAACATTTTGCTGTCTGCAGCAGAAGAAGGGAAGGCACAGCTATGACAATTACAGAAAAATATGCGCTGCTTTTGTCCTCCCTTTCCGTTTACAGGGGGGTTCTGCAACACAGCGTACCCAAAGCATACCACAGGCTTTTATGCGCCCACAGTGCAGACCCGCATGATTTTGTAAAAGCATGGAGCGGTTATTTTTCCCTGCTTTGCGACAAGGGCGCTGCAGACGATGTGTGCGGCTATATCACGCGTACCGTATTATTTGATGAAAATGCGTTTTCAAGGGCCGCCGTACAAAAAAAAGAACACCTGCTTCCACAGGAGCTGCTCACCGCCGCCGCGTGCGACCTGGACGCCATTGTATGCGCAGGCTTGCTTTCACCTGAGCTGATTCTTTCCGATTACCTATACAAAGACCAGCTTGCAGAAATTGCCGGCAGCCTGCCGCGCTGGAGGCCTGGCAAGCCTGTTGCACAGCTGGCGGACAAATCCAACCGGCTTTCCAAAACGGCTGCATTTTACTATACAAACGGATGCGGGCTTTTTGCACGCTACAAAGCGTTTATTTGGCGCGACGGCGGAATCCTTCCCGTAAAACACCCGGACAGCATAACGCTGGACGATCTCAAGGGCTACGAGCGCCAGCGTGGTCTTGTTTTGGATAACACCCTGGCTTTTTTAAATGGCCTAAGCGCCAACAACTGCCTGTTGTACGGCGATAAGGGAACAGGAAAATCCTCCACTGTCAAGGCAATTGTCAACCGTTACTGCACACAGGGCCTGCGGATTGTAGAAATACCCAAAGAAGCTTTACACGATTTTCCTTTGTTGGTCGACAGGATCGCCTCTGTTCCCATGAAATTTATTATTTATATTGACGATTTGTCTTTTCAAAAACAGGACGACCGCTATGCCTCGCTCAAGGCAGTCCTGGAAGGCGGTCTTGCAGCGCGTCCAAAGAACGCATTGATCTACGCCACATCTAATCGCCGCCATCTTATAAAAGAAAGCTTTTCCGACCGCGATGGAGACGATATGCACCGCAACGACTCCATACAGGAAAGCTTGTCGCTTTCCGACCGTTTTGGTCTTTCCGTCAATTTTTCCGTTCCCGATAAACAGCGTTATCTGGATATTGTTCTGGCACTTGCACGGCAGCGAGGCCTGCAAACAGATACACAAACGCTGCTTGCCAACGCAGAGCGTTGGGCGCTTATGCGCGGCGGACGCTCACCGCGCTGCGCCAGGCAGTTTATAGACGCGCAATTTACGCATAATAACAATACGGAGGTCACAGAAAATGGTTAAAAAAATTGCAGCTATATGCCTGATCGCATGCCTGCTTTTCTCTTTTGCAGCATGCAGTGCGGTCGACAGCCAGAAGGAATACCCTGTAACCATCGCCCACAGCGTGATCACACAGTCCCCCCAAAGCGTGATTACACTGTCTGACAGCATTGCCGACATGCTGATCGCATGCGGCTACCAATCTAAAATCAAAGGCCGCTCTGACGCGTGCACGCAAAGCGTGCTGGAATCTGTACAATCTGTAGGCAGCAAAAGCGATCCGGACGCAAACAGCGTAATTCAGATAGCGCCTGATATTATTTTGGCAGACGATACCCTTTCCGCAGAAAAGCTTTCCATATTTGAAGATGCAGGGATCACCGTCCTTCGTATGGTTCCGGCCCAGACAAGGGAGGAGCTGACGTCCATGTATCAAAAGATCGGCGCCGTCATGGGAGGCAATATTACAGGTGCAACGGTCGGTGAAAACGCCGCCAACGGTATCCTGACCTCCCTGGACGACAACGCGCGCCGTATACCGGAGGTCAGCGTTGTCAACACCGCCTGCTATTTGTTTAATATAGACGGTAGCGCTGTTACCGGCGATATGTTTGCAAACGAACTGTTTCAGGATGCGGGGGCTGTCAATATTGCCTCCGACCTGACAGGCGGTACACTGGATTTCGCCACCCTTTCACAACAGGACCCCAAATACATTTTCTGCGCCGAGGGTATGAAGGAACAGCTTGCCCAAAATGACGATTACAAAGAACTTACCGCCTATAAGCGCGGTAAAATTGTAGAAATCCCCGCCAGTCTTATAACACGGCAGGGTTCCAGCGCACTGGAGGCTGCAAAGCTGATGGCGGAAGCCATTTATCCCTCTCTGCGCAGCGGGCAGACAAGCGCAGACGGCAGCGTGGCGGACCAATACGGTATTACACTGCAGGAAGGCCTGACCTTTACGCTCGGCGACGGATCAGACGACCCAGACGATAACGAAGACGGCAAGCGCGGGTCTATTCTTGCCATACAGCAGCGCCTGGACGACCTGGACTACTGGCCGCTGGACGAAATTACCGGCTATTTTGGCGAAACCACCGAAATCGTCGTGCGGGAATTTAAAGAAAACAACGGTCTGGACGGTACAGACGGTACAGTGGATGAGCAAACGCTTCTGGTGCTCTTCTCCGACAGCGCAATCCAGCGGGAAACACCCGCCAGAGAAAAGGACGAAGCATCCACACAAACTGCGACAGGCACCGCTTAATAAAACGTTTTCATAAAGGGACGCCGAACTGGCGTCTCTTTTTATAATACCGCATAATTGCCTCTGAAAGCCTGACAATACATTGTAAAATAAGCAAATTTCAAAACATGTTGTGAGGAGATCAAATGGAAATATACCAGATTAAACAGAACAAAAAGCAGTTCCTTACCCTGCTGCTGCTTGCCGACGAGCAGGAAACCAGAATAAACAGTTACCTGGCGCGCGGAACCCTGTATGTTTTAGACGATAAAGGCGTGAAAGCTGTCTGTGTCGTCACCGACGAAGGAAATAAAATTGCGGAAATTAAAAACCTTGCGGTAGACCCCGCCTGGCAAAAAAAAGGATACGGAAAGGCCATGATCCGTTATATTATACAGCGCTATAAAAAGGCATACCGCATTTTACGGGTAGGCACCGGCGACACCCCGGCAACGGTTCCGTTTTACGAAAAATGCGGCTTTTGCAAAACCTTTTACATAAAAAATTTTTTTACAGACAACTACGACCACCCTATATTTGAAGGCGGCAGGCAGCTTATTGATATGGTCTATCTTGAAATGAAGCTGTAAAAATTCACGGATTTCCGGTTCTCCATTAGGGCAAACCGCTTCCCCATACATTGCAGCAATCTATCGCGTCCGGGCAATGCTGCTGTACAAAGCACAGATCCAATGGCACAAAAACGGCCCAATTTGCGGTGCTCAAATCTCTTTTGGCAGCGGCGCGGAAGACGCCTGCTGCATAAGGTCAAACACATGGCGGTAGTAAGAGGCAAAAACGCTTTTCTTCCGCCACAAAAAGGTAAAATTGTGCGTAACAGAAAAATCCTGCAACGGAATTTTCACTAAAAGTCCCGCATCCAGCTCCGTTTGCACTACAGGCTGATAAAAAAAGGAAATCCCAATCCCTGCGCATACCATGGATTTTATAGCGTTTAAACTGCCCAGCTCTGTCAGCAGCCGAAAATCCTCTACCGTCAGGTTCCGTTCCTCCAGCGCGCGCTGCAGCACCTCGCGTGTACCGGAACCCGGCTCCCTAACCAAAAGCCGCTCTTCTAGTAAATCCTCCAGTTTTTGCACCGAACTGCAATGTGTATTCCCAGGCGCACAGACCGCTAAATATTTCTCTGTCCGGTAGACCATGCTGTCATACGCCTGTTTTTGGAAAAAACCTTCCACAATTGCAAAGTCAATTTTTCCCTGATCAAGCAGCCGCAAAAGCTCCGACGTATTGGCCACCGTCATACAAAGTCGGGTATCCGGCTCGCGCTCCAGAAGGCGGGTCAACGGCTCCGGCATAATATATTCCCCAACTGTCAGCGTAGCCCCAAAGCATATCCGGCGACTGGACGCAAGCTGTGCAACTGTATCCTGCAAATGCTGCGCGTCATGGCGCATTGTGGTAGCAGTCTGCAAAACCATACGCCCTGCTTCCGTCAGAAAAAGCTGTTTACCCACATGCTCAAACAATTTTGTCTTATATTGCCGTTCCAGCGCGTGTATATGCTGCGAAACGGCCGGCTGTGTAATATGCAGCCTCTTTGCTGCTTTTGTAAAATTCATGACTCTGCACACTTCTAAAAAGGTTTCTATACGAAAATCCAGCATAAACTTTCCTCCCAGCATAAGCATAACATAAAATTATCATAAAATAAAGAATCATAATTTTACATAATGTCAAAAAAGCTGTATGATGGGGGTAAGAAAATAAAAGGAAATCTATGGAATCCTGTCAGGAGGAATTGCACATGCGCACCATACAAAAACTTGGTCCCGGTCTTTTGCTATGTCTGGCTATCGCCATTCCCTGTTGGCTTCTGGGTACGGTACTTCCCATTGTTGGCGGCCCGGTATTCGCTATTCTGGCCGGCATGGTTATCACGCTGTTTTATAAGCAAAAGACAGCCACGCAGGCCGGCATTGCCTACACCTCAAAAAAAATTTTGCAGCTTGCCGTCATCCTGCTGGGCTTTGGCCTGAACCTTTCTGAAATCGCCCGGGTAGGGGCTTCCTCGCTTCCGATCATCCTCTCTACCGTCTCCACTTCTTTGCTCATGTCGTTTCTGCTCTGCAAGCTTATGCGCGCATCGGCAAATATTTCCGTTTTGGTAGGCGTTGGCTCCTCTATTTGCGGCGGTTCTGCCATTGCGGCAACAGCACCGGTTATCGGCGCGGACGATGAAGAAATTGCGCAATCCATATCGGTCATTTTTCTGTTCAACGTCATCGCAGCCTTAATCTTTCCCACATTGGGCAGCATGCTTGGCCTTTCCAACGAAGGCTTTGGCCTGTTTGCCGGCACAGCCGTTAACGATACTTCGTCTGTTACCGCCGCCGCCTCTGCCTGGGATGGCATACATCCCGGCGCAAACACACTGGAGCAGGCCACAATCGTCAAACTGACCCGCACACTGGCAATTATCCCCATTACGCTTATCTTAGCGTTGTGGCGCATGGCCCGGGCAAAAAAAGCCGGATATACGCAAAAAAACGATTTTAATATCAAAAAGGTGTTTCCCTTTTTTATCCTGTTTTTTATCCTGGCCTCTTTGATTACAACGATTTCCGTATCCGCCGGCGCCAGTGCTTCGTTCTTCCAACCATTTAAAGAACTGTCTAAATTTCTGATTATTATGGCTATGGCGGCAATCGGTTTAAACACCGACATTGTCAAACTTGTAAAGACCGGCGGAAAACCTATTTTTACGGGTTTTTGCTGCTGGGTTGCAATTGCGGTGGTCAGCCTTTTTATGCAGCATGCCCTTGGCGTCTGGTAAACGTTTATGTATAATTTTTAACAGAGCAGGCGCCTACCTTTTGGTAGGCGCCTGCTCTGTTTTTCTTTCATTAACTGTCTGCCTTTTCATACACGGTAATCACCAAACCGCCGACCCCGTTATATTGCGTGTAAAGCACGCCCTCCTGGTCGATAAAGGCCTGGGTCGCCCCATCCATTTTACAGAGGACCTCCCATCCGTTTACCGTATAGCTTCCCGTCCCTGCGCTTTGCTCGCGGATCAGCATGGTAAAGCTTCCGTCCGCTGTAAAGCAGTATGAGACGCCGCTGTTTAAGGCAACCTCCGGCGCATCTTGCCCATCCACTGTGGCAGACACAGGCGACCATACGCCGGCAAGCGCCGCCTGCTGCACCGGCGTGTTTTCCTGCCCGCCTGCAAGTGAAACGCTGCTCTCTTTGTTTGTACGCCGGCCTGCAATCACATTGCAGCCTTCCTTTCGGCACATAACGCCTGTTCTACAAAAGTTGCTGTTCATTAATTACCAGCTTAAATTTCAATTGCAGCCGCTGCGCGGCTTTTCGGCAAAGCACCATGCGGTTTAAAAAGATTTCAAAATAGTTCATTACCGAACAAACCTGTGTGTCTATTTTCAGGCGCAGTTCAATTTCCGTACACGCCTCATTAATATGAAGCCTGGATTCCACAACAGAGTAATTGACCCTGTCGTGTATGTCGAAGGTCGCAATGTCGCTGTTTCGCACACGGGAGCGGCGTACGTCGCTCTTATCCGCTAAAATTAACGCTGCGCATACTGGGTTAACTGCATAAGCAGTTCCCTCGTCATGGTTGCCGATCGCCGTAATAATGGTGGCTATATCCTTTGGACTTGCGTCCATATGGTCCAAGATCCTGAACGCCATAACAGCGCCGCTTTGCGCATGGTCCACCCGGTTGACAACATTTCCAATATCGTGCAAAAATCCCGCAATCTGTGCAAGCTCAGCCTCGCGCTCCGAGTAACCCAGTGTCAGTAAAATATAGCGTGCAGTAGCCGCAACTTTTGTCACATGAGCATAGCTGTGCTCGGTATAGCCCATTGCAATCAACGATTCATCTGCTTTTTCAATATACGTGCGGATCTCTTCACTCTCCCGCACCTGCGCAAAGGTAATCAAACGCCTTCATCTCCGTTTCCGTTTACATACCGCCGTTTTGGGATCCGGTCTGCATTTCCTGTGCAAAGTGCGCAATGGCCGCATTATCCAGCCGCACGGGAGGCCCGCCCTTGCCCTGCAGTTTTGTAACCATCCCGGCAACCAGTCTGTCCATACCCCTTAAACGGTCAGGTTCCAGTTCACCGCCAAAGCCGGTGCAGATAAGCGCATGCGTGCGCAGGCTTTGTGGAAAATTTGCTCTAAAATAGTTTTCCATATTTGCCTGGTCTGTAAAAGCGCTGCATAAAAACAACCCCAGCCTTTTCTGTATAAGTACGGCCTCGTTTACAGCCATAAAACGGCGCAACGGCTTTTGTACACGCCCCATACGTATACTGCCGCCCAAAATCACAGTGTCATAGGAAGCCAACGCACAGCCGCATCGGGCAAGATCTGCTGCATCGGCGCCAAGCAGATCTTTCAGCCTTTGTACACATTTTTGTACGGTTCCCGTTTTTGTTGTATACAAAATTATCGTTTTCATGCAGATGCCTCCTTATATTTCACAAAGTTATCATACCACCCTTGTCTGATACAGGCAAGAAAAATTCCCTTTACAAACAGGCGCGCCGCCTAAATACGCGGCGCGCCTGTTTCATACTGTTTCTTTTATCCATGCGTCCTCTTTTTGCGATATACACCCACAGGCCGCCTGCGCTTTTTCATCATTTTTAAAATTTCATCCACTGCTTGGATCACAAATAAAAATAAACATACCTCCAGCATAGATTCCCCTCCTTTACCGCTATAATAGCACATATCCTGTCCTATAAAACGGTCTATGAGAGAAAATCGTTACTTATACTGCTTCATTGTCTTTTTCATTTGTTTTTTAAACTGCTTGACTACATTTTGCGGGGACAGAATCTGTACATCCTCCCCCAAAGCAAACAGCCATGCAAAAAACTGTGGGCTGGTTATAACCTTAACCTGGATCACAAACGCGTCGTGTCCATCCTGTGTTAAAGAAATATCTTTTCCAAAGCGGTCCACCACTACACCAATTTTATCATTTTTAAAACGCAGTTTAACCTGCTCTTCTTCTCCGCCAAACATACCAAATGTCTTTTTTACATATTCTGCTATATTAAACTTATCAAACACATACCGTCCGTCTCGGTCATCCTGTGTGATTTCAATCGACTGCATTTTGTCCACGCGGTAATGCTTCATTTTCTTTGCCGCACTGTCGTAGCCTACTAAATAATAATTTTCATCATCCCATGTCAGCGCCCAGGGGCTTACAACATATTTTTCGCCGTTTCTGCGGTAACGCTTTTTCAACTTGTCTCTGGTCGTAAAAGACACTGCCCATTCAAAGTAATAAAAGGCAGCCTGTTTTCCCTGCGAAATAGCAGTATGCAGCTTGTCTACATTATAGTAAATGCTTTCATTCATGGTTTTAACACGGTTTGCCACAACAACCTGTCTTTGCAACTGTCCGGCCTGATACGCGCTTGCAAGCCCCTCTATCTTTTTAATCAGCTCGTTTGATTTTTTATGTGTAATAAATTTAGAGGCCTGCACGGCGTCTACCAAAAGCTTTAATTCCGGCAGTTCAAAGGTACGGTTTGCAATATAATACGCATAGCCCTTTCCCTTGCGCATTTCCACATCTATGCCATAAACGCGCAGCGCTTCCAGATCATCGTAAATACTTTTCCGCTCTGCCGTTATACCGTAAGCCTGCAGCTCCTGCAAAATCTGTGCCAGTGTAATGGCGTGCGCATCGTCGGTTCTTTCCTGCAAAATCTTCAGCAAATATAAAAGTTTTAATTTCTGGTTTGGACTTTTGGGCATGGTACGTTCCTCCTTTTTTCCGTGTATCCCACTGTTTCTTTTTTCTTTGGAAACTATCTTCGTCTGCCTTCCTTTGCCGCACGCGGCAACCATCTTATTTATAGCATAATCTTTCGGCAAGCGTCAACCAAACATTTGTTAATAAAAACAGAAATTATTCCTGTATTTATAAAATGGGCTTGCAAACAACAAAATATTGTTATATAATAGACCCGAAGACGCAATATATTGATTTTAAAAGAGGAGGAAGAAGCATGATCGCAGTAAATGTAACCGGTGGAGAGCTTTCGCAGAAAGAAATTGATCTGTACATCGACCACAGCCAGAAGAAATATCCTGAAAGAAAGATAGAATCCATGGATATCCACCTTGACGGGGAATATGTTGACCTTACCTGCCATTTTGAAACAGTCCCAATCGAACGCATCCGCCGAATTACCGGTTATCTGGTCGGTACGCTGGATCGTTTTAACAACGCAAAAAGGGCAGAAGTCGACGACCGCGTAAAGCACAGCATTTGTTGTGATATATGATTAATAACCTTCCATCTCATGCTGAAAAATTGTTACAGAAACAGAAAAACCGCGATTAAACCGCCATTTGTTTGACAGAATAAAAAAAGCAGTATATAATAGCTGCGTGGTAAAACCGCATATTAAAAAGCTAAAATTGCGATTTTTATATTCTGAAAGAAGGTATGTTAAGATGGCACAGGCAAAGAAGGCAACCCCTGCAAAAGCAACGGAGACAAAGGCTGCTGCCGCAAAGGCGACAGAAGGAAAAACAAGCGCCTCAAAGGCAGCGCCGGTAAAAACAGAAGCACCGAAGGCTGCAGCTGCAAAAGCAACGACAACCGCTAAAAAAACAACCGCAGCAAAAACGGCAGCCACAAAAAAGGCGCCTGCAAAGAAAGCTGCAGAGGTTTCTTTGTTTATCGAATTTAATGGCGTAAAGGTTCCTGCGGAAGAGATTATCAAGAACGTAGAAGCAACTTATAAGGCGCAGGGCGGCAAGGCCGCTATTAAAACTCTTGAGGTTTACGTAAAACCGGAAGAAAACGCGGCATATTTTGTTGTAAACGGTGAACTGGAAGGCAACAGAATGGACGTTTATTTTTGCTGATCCAAAAATGGTTTAAAGAAATACAAAGCAGCTTCTTATCAAGAGATAAGAAGCTGCTTTTTTGCCTGCAAAATATTTGTTATATAAGAAGGGCAGTCGTTCCAAATTCAAACTTTCTTCTCCAACGTTTTTTTACTCACCCCAAAACCAGCCGCGCCGTATCTACGCTTTCCTTGGCATCCCTGCAATAATAATCCGCACCGATCTTTTGCGCATATTCTGCGGTAAGTACCGCGCCGCCCACCATTATCTTGCAGCTGCAGCCGCTTTTCTTCAGCAATGCAATAGTGTCTTCCATTGCGCACAGCGTGGTCGTCATCAATGCGGACAATCCCACCAGCCGTACCTTGTTTGCGCGCACCGCATCCAGCACTGCCTGCGGCGAAACGTCCTTTCCCAAATCTAAAACGGTGTAGCCGTAATTTTCCAGCAAAACCTTCACAATATTTTTTCCGATATCATGTATGTCGCCCTTAACGGTGGCAAGCACAATTTTCCCTTTGCTGACGGGCGCATTTTTATCGTCCGCCAGCTTTTTTTTAATAACCTCAAAGCAGCTCTGTGCCGCTGTCGCGCTTTGGATCAGCTGCGGCAAAAAAATCTTTCCCTGCTCAAACTGCACGCCTGTTTTGTCCAGCGCGGGGATTAAAATGCCATTTACAATATCCATCGCGGCGGTTGTTTCCAAAAGCTTTTGCGTCAGGCGGGCGCAATCGCTCTTTAAACCGTTTTCTATCGCGTAAGGAAGATCTATTTCGCCGGAACCCTCTGTCTTCCTCCGCTCGTTTCCTTCGTTATATGCAGCAATAAACGCCGCGGCGTTTTTGTCTATATTTGCAAGCAGCCTGTAGGCGCGCACCGCACCTGTCATTGCGGCGGCATTTGGATTAATAATCGGCAGATCCAGCCCGTTTTGCAGCGCCATCGCAAGAAACGTTGCGTTTACCAGCTCTCTGTTAGGCAGTCCAAACGATATGTTCGAAACGCCAAGCGCCGTTTTTACCCCCAGTTCTTCCTTTACGCGCCTAAGCGCCAAAAGCGTCTGCATGGCGCCCTCCTGCTCAGCAGAAGCTGTAAGCGTTAAACAGTCAATAAAAATATCGCCCTTTTCAATGCCCAGCGCGCATGCCCGGTCTACAATACGTTTTGCTATGGCAAAGCGTTCTTGCGCTGTTTTGGGGATTCCATTTTCATCAAGCGTCAGCCCTATTACCGCCGCGCCATACTTCTTTACAAGCGGCAGCACTGTACAAAGCGACTTTTCCTCCCCATTTACAGAATTCACCACCGGCTTCCCGTTATATACGCGCAACGCCGCTTGTAAAACCTGTGGGTCGGTAGAATCAATCTGCAGCGGTGCGTCTGTTACGCTCTGCAGCGCTTTGACAGCTTTGACCATCATATTTTTTTCGTCAACCTCCGGCAGGCCTACGTTCACATCTAAAATTTCTGCGCCCGCGCGCACCTGTTCAATCGCCTGGGCCAAAATATAGTCCAGGTCGTTGTTTTTCAACGCCTCTTTAAAACGCCTTTTGCCGGTGGGATTGATCCTCTCTCCCACAATCCTTGGGGAATCTGTCCGCACTGTTTTTACCGCGCTGCACACAGCATGCGGTACCTGTACCTGTCTTTTTACAGGCGTATGGCTGCAAAGCTCCTTTTTTACCTGGCGCATATATTCCGGCGTTGTACCGCAGCATCCGCCCACAATCTGTACGCCCAGCGGCAAAAGGCGGCTTACGCTTTCTGCAAAATCCTGCGGCGTTACATTATATTGGTTTGTCACAGGGTCGGGCAATCCGGCGTTGGGCTTAACCGCAATGGGAAGCTTTGTCCATTTTGTAAGCTCTCCGATAACCGGGTACAGCTCATCTGGCCCCAGTGAGCAGTTGACGCCTATTGCATCTGCCCCCAACCCGGAAAGCGTAAGTGCCATAGCCGGCACGGAACAGCCTGTAAACGTACGCATATTCTGCTCAAACGTCATCATACACATGACCGGCAGCGCGCTGTTTTCCTTTGCAGCAAGCAGCGCCGCCTTGAGCTCATACAGGTCGGTCATTGTTTCCAGTACAATCAAATCTGCACCCTGCCCAGCCAGCACCTGCTCCTTAAAAATTTCGTATGCCTGCTCAAAAGCAAGCGCGCCGTTTGGCTCCAGCAGCTGGCCCACAGGGCCTATATCCAGCGCCACAAGCGTGTTTGTCCCTTCGCATGCACGCCGGGCGTTTTTCATCGCCGCGCCTATAACCTGTTGCACGCTTGCCTGGTGTCCGGAAAGCTTATAACGGTTTGCGCCGAAAGTGTTGGTATAAACCACCTGCGCACCCGCTTGTATATATTCCCTGTGAACCTGCACAATTTTATCAGCATGGGTTAAAGACAGCAGCTCCGGCATCTCCCCGGCCTTAAGCCCCTTTGCCTGGAGCATGGTTCCCATAGCCCCGTCAAGCATAATAAAGCCGCCGCTCTCCAAAAGTGTTTTAAACACAGCGTTCGCCCGCCTTTCTAAATGCGCAGCGTTCCCGCAGGGTACAGTCTGTGCAGCTGCGCCTTTTTTTCTTTATCTCTTCTCTGGAAAGCCCGACCACGGCTGTTACCGATTTTGCCGGCGTAAGCATACAGCTTTCGTTTGTACAAACGCCAATTTTGCGCGGTGCGTCCAGCACGTTTAAAAAGTCCCGCTGCAGTGTAACGGGCAAGTCGCCGTATCCGGGACTGAATCGCCAGGTTTTATAATACTGCGTGAAATCCCGGCCAATCTGATCTTCCAACTTCTGGCACAGTTGTTCCACCGCAACGCTTGCCAGCGCATCCAATACAACCGCCTTCGCCATATCCTCCACCTGTGCTTTACGGATCAGCCCGTCTATCCCGGCAGAAATCGTTGCACATAGTAAAACCGCCTTCTCACAGCCTTCCAGATGGCTGTATATCTCTTTTCCGGTCAGCAACAACCCGCAGTTCGCAAGCGCCACGCCGCCGGGCGTATGCGTGCTTTCAAAGCAACGGTAAATATATGCGGGCTTTGCTGCGGCAAGCAGCTCTTTTTCACAATCCTCCAGCAACCGCGCTGTAGCCGCATCGGGCGTTTTTCCCTGCATGCCCAAATACCGCAGCGCCTCTGTATGGTCCAGGCTTTCCAGCTTGATCAATCCCATCGGCTCCTAACAAATAAATTTTAAAGCAATGTCTTTATGCTTTCACTAATGCGCCTTGCAACATACGGGTTATTCATCGTATACAGATGTATGCCGTCAACACCGTTAGAAATCAGGTCAACAATTTGGTCAACTGCATAGGCAATTCCTGCGTCGCGCATGGCTTCTGGGTTTTCCCCATATTTCTGCATAATTTTTGTAAATTTTACCGGCAGTCCTGCACCGCTGATAGATACCATCCTTTCAATCTGTTTTCTGTTGACCACCGGCATAATGCCCGCCTCTATCGGCACATTGATTCCCGCAATCTGACACCGCTCACGAAAGCGGTAAAAACTCTGGTTGTCAAAAAACAACTGCGTAATCAGATGCTGCGCACCCATTTCTACTTTTTTGCGCAGGTTTAAAATGTCTTCAACCCCGTCCTTTGACTCCATATGTACCTCCGGGTAGCATGCGCCCGAAATTCCAAAACCCTGGTCGCATTCCCGGATAAACCGTACCAGATCGCTTGCATGGCAAAAATCCATTTTAGGCGGAATATCCGGGTTCCTGTCGCCACGCAAAGCCAAAATATTTTCAACATGGTTGTTCCGCAGTTCCTGCAAAATCGCCCGGACCTCTTCTTTGGAATTGTTCAGGCAGGTCAAGTGCGCCATGGCCTCTATCCCATAAGTATTTTTTATTCGCGAAGCAATCTCGCAGCTTGTCTGTGCAGCGCCCCCGCCGCCTGCACTGTAGGTTACGCTGATAAAATCGGGCTTTAAATCACCCAGCTGTTCCAACGTATTGTATATGGTTTCAATCGGGCTTGTCTTTTTGGGTGGAAAAATTTCAAAAGAGAAAACCGTTTTTCCTTTGCGAAATTTATCTTTTATATGCATTTTCCCTATCCTTTCTTCCTCGGTTTTTAAGGAAAGCGCATTTGGCAAATGCTTCCGCCAAATGCGCCTGATCGCCATATGGAAACAATTCTTGTTTACTGCGGCCTGTCGCCCTCGTTTTTGTCTTTCTCGCTCTGCGCGCCGTCATCCTGGATGATAACGCCTGTATTATCTATATGGACTCCCGGCTTGACCGCATCCATTTCTGCAAGCACCCAATCAAATTCACCGGTGGTGATAATACTGCCGCAATATTCGCACTTGCCTGCGCTTGTAACCTGCATTGGTGCACCGCAGTGCGGACAGGATTTGGAAACGGCGGTGCTGGCTGCGTCCTTTGTTTTTACTCCCGTCTTCCGCATAAACGTAAGTACATAATCCAGATAACAATCTGTATTGGGGTCGCCCTTTAATACCTTGCGGCTCTGTTCGTCTATAATATAGTCTACCATACGCGTAGACATGTATACCGTCAGGTATTCGTATTGGTTGTCGCGCACATATTTGTGCAAATATGCCTGACGGATATTAATCCGTTCAATTATATTAATCCGTTTTAATTGAATATATTCCTGCAGCTGCATCTCATGCTGCCGGAAAAGCTCTTCCTTTTCAAACGGGCGAATTTTCGACCAGTCGCGCGCCGTCCACGCCTGCTGCAGCGTTATAAACACTTCCTTGGTCCATGCTATAAATTTATCGTTGCTAAAGTTCGGGTCAACCTGTGTAATCGCGGGCAGAATACTCGCCTCGTGGTTTTGCGGCTGTTGCACCGGCATACTGCCTGGTCCGACAGGCGGGCGCTTTGCCTTTTTCATCTTATCAAACACAAGAATCAAAATAACCAGCAAGACAAATATGCCTACAACTATGCCGATCCCGCCTCCGCCGGAGCCGTCGCCATCGTCATCCCCGCCAAAGAAGATAACTCCGCCACCGTAATCTCCACCGTAATCTCCTCCATAATTTCCGCCGTTGTAACCGCCTCCGTAGTTGCCGCCACCGTAATCATTGTAATTGCCAACGTCAAGCGGCCTTGCCTGTAAAGCGCCTGCTCCCATACAACCCGCCGCAATCAGAAAGCATACCACACATACGGACAAAAAAACTGCAACAAGCCGTCTCCTCATGTAGAATCCCCATTTCCTTATAAATATGCTTTTATTGTACCATAGGATCTACCGCGCCTGCAACAAAAAATAGAAGCTCCTTTATTTGCACAGACTTTCACAACACTATTGTTTTTCTTATTACCGCATCCAAATTTAAACATTTGTTCGATTTTTCTTGACGAAAACATTTGTTCTGGTGTATACTGAACCCTGTCAGGAGGAATGCAAATTGGAACTGCTCGATAAGCTTAAAATCTTAACCGACAGCGCTAAGTACGACGTAGCCTGTACCTCCAGCGGGGTCGACAGAAGAAACGGGAAGCGCGGTATAGGCAATGCCGCCGGCTGCGGCATTTGTCATACCTTTTCTGCCGACGGGCGTTGCGTGTCTCTGCTTAAGGTGCTCATGACCAATATCTGTATTTATGACTGTGCTTACTGCGTGAACCGACGCAGCAACGACCTTCCACGCGCCGCTTTTACGCCGCACGAATTAGCCGAACTTACCATACAGTTTTACAGGCGCAATTATATAGAAGGCCTGTTTTTAAGCTCCGGCGTAATAAAGAGTCCCGACTATACCTGCGAGCAGCTCATAAAAACGGTTGAACTTTTGCGGCATACACACCATTTTTACGGTTACATCCACGCAAAAGCCATACCCGGTGCAGATCAGGCACTGCTGACCCGGCTGGGGATGCTGGTTGACCGTATGAGCGTTAATATTGAACTGCCAAGCCAGAAAAGCCTGCGGTTGCTGGCGCCCGACAAATCCAAAACCTCCATCTTAGACCCTATGGGCTTTATCAGCGGCAGGCTGCGTGAAAACAGACATGAGCTGGCGCAATACCGCCATGCGCCGCGCTTTGCTCCAGCCGGGCAAAGCACCCAGATGATCATTGGCGCTACGCCGGACACAGATTATCAAATTTTAAAACTGAGCAGCGCGCTTTATAAGAAATACCAGCTTAAACGTGTATTTTTCTCCGCCTATATGCCGGTTTCTTCCAATCCCCTGCTTCCCGCTGCCGGCACACCGCCGCCGCTCTTGCGGGAACACCGCCTTTATCAGGCCGACTGGCTGCTGCGTTATTACGGCTTTGAGGCAGACGAACTGCTTGATGAGTGCCATCAAAGCCTAAACCCGTTGGTCGACCCCAAATGCAACTGGGCGCTTAACCATATGGAACGCTACCCTGTTGAAGTAACACGCGCGACGTATCAGGAGTTGCTGCGCGTACCGGGGATCGGCATTACAAGCGCCAAACGGATTATAACTGCACGGAAAGCCGCTCCTTTAAGCTACAGCGGTTTGAAAAAAATGGGGGTTGTGCTTAAGCGGGCACAGTATTTTATTACTGTAGAAGGCAAATGCAACGAAGGCCTGCGTGTTACGCACAACGGCATTCTGCGCAGCCTTATTTCCCAACAGGAGCCGGAGTTTGCGCGCCGGCGGTTGCCTGTGCAGTATGAACAGCTCAGTCTGTTCCCTGAAAACAGTTTTGAGACAGAGGAGGCTTGGGCATGTTTGCATGCGGGAACGTAGTATATGAATATGACGGCACACTGGACGGTTTTTTCTGCTGCGTATTTGAAAGCTTCCAGAAAAAGGAAACCCCGCTTGGTATACATCCGCTGTACGCGCCGCAGCTTACGCTTGGCTCTGTACGCTCTATCCATACAGATTTAAAAAAGGCCAGGCGCGTGCGCCGCGGCGTCTGTCAGAAACTATCGCGCGAAGCCCTCCGGCTGATGGAAAACGTCTATTTAAGCTTTTTAGAACAAAAAGAGCTTTATATGCTTCAATTTTTACAGCAGGGTTTTGCCTCAGGAACCGATATACTGCGCCGCCTTGCAGACGATACCGTCTCCACCCTACTCAAAGCCCAGCAGCATTTGTTAAACGAAAGCCACAGATACAAGCAGTTTATCCGTTTCTCCGCATCCGGACAAATCATGGCAAGCGTAATCCGGCCGCGCAACCAGGTGCTTCCGCTTATTGCACCGCATTTTATAGACCGGTACTCCGGAGAAGCTTTCCTGATCTACGATGCAACGCATGGTATGGCGCTGGTTTACCGGCCCGGACAGGCGGCCATTGTGCCGGTCGACTCTTTTGTAATGGAAGCGCCGGACGAGGAAGAACAGTTATACCGCGACCTGTGGTGTGAATATTACGATACCATTGCTATAAAGGAACGGTATAATCCCAAATGCCGCATGACGCATATGCCCAAACGCTATTGGGATGTAATGACCGAATTCTGCCACAGGAGAAAACAACGTGCGAACAACAGCGACGCTGACAATCAGTCCAACGCCTTGTTTAAAATGGTTTAATTTTAAACAATCTATTTCATAAACATTTTTTATTGTATCGTTTTATGCGTTCCAGCCAAAGCTGGAACGTTTTTTTTTACAAAAATAATTTTTTTGCTTCCACTTTCCCTAAGCAAAAATTATATAAATACAAAGAAATTTGTTTATTTTTGTTTTATTAAGCACAATAAAATATATTCACACAATAAGTTATGTTAATTTTTACTAATAAAAATAAAAAAGTTTGTAAATTTAATCAATTTAAATACAAAATAAAAAGTGCTATTCTTGAAATAAGGATTTATCTTGAAATAATGGAGGAATGATGATGATTTTGAAAAAAACCCTTAGTCTGATTGTCACGCTTTGCATGGCAGTCAGCATCTTTGTGCTCCCTGCTGTGCCGGTAAACGCAGCGGTGGAGTACACAGAGTCCGCCGCTGCTGCAGATTACGGCCTTGCAGACAGCGTTCAGGAAGGCGTCATACTGCACGCCTGGAACTGGTCGTTCAACAACATCAAAGCGCAGATGAAAACGATTGCGGAAAGCGGCTACACCGCAATCCAGACGTCGCCTGTCCAGATTGCCAAGGAAAACACAAAAAATGTAAGCGTTGGAAACTGGTGGGTATTTTACCAACCGGCCGGCTTTACCATTGACAACACCGGCGGAAGCGCACTTGGCAATAAAGCAGACTTTAAAGCAATGTGCGACGAAGCCCATAAATACGGAATCCGCATTATTGTGGACGTTGTCGCAAACCATCTTGGAAACAAAACCGACTGGACGAACCTTTGCGACAGGGCATACCAGTATGAGCCGGAAATTGCAAACAACTGGCTGTTTCACAACGAAGGAAATCAAAATGATGGAAACGCCTATAACGTAGTGAAAGGCCAGATCGGCATGCCCGACCTCCGGACAGAGGATAGCAGAGTGCAAAACAGAGTTATTTCTTTTCTTAAGGAATGTATAGACAACGGTGCCGACGGCTTCCGGTGGGACGCCGCAAAACATATTGAAACGCCGGACGACGGCGCAAACGGCAGCCAGTTCTGGCCGAACGTAATCAATGCTGCAAAATCATATTACGCCGCAAGGGGAACCTACGATGAGCTGTACAATTACGGTGAAATCCTCAACACCCCCGGCAACGGCCGCAGCTATGGTTCCTATACAAAATATATAAACATCACAGACAATACAACCGGCAATAATATTCGCAACGCTGTGGCAGGCGGTAATGCCTCCGGCGCGGCAACCCCGCATTATAATACGGGGCAGGCCGCAAACAAAATTGTCTTGTGGGCCGAATCACACGATACATATTCCAACGAATCAAGAGAGTCAACCGGTGTAAGCGACGCAAATATTAACAAGGCCTGGGCTATGGTAGGCTCCCGCAACGGCGCCACGGCGCTTTATTTTGCACGCTCAAGAGGATACCGTGGCGGCACGCTTGGGAATATTGAATCCACTCAGTGGAAAAGCAAAGAGGTCGCCGCTGTCAACCAGTTCCACAACTATTTCAGCGGAGAATCCGAATATCTGGCCTCGAGCGGCAGCATCGCCTATAATGAGCGCGGTACAAGCGGCGTTGTTTTGGTAAACGTAGGCGGTAACGCCGCCTCTGTAAACGTAAAAGCCAATAAAATGCAGGACGGCACATATACAGACCAGGTTTCCGGCAACACGTTTACCGTTTCAGGCGGGCAGATCAAAGGACAAATTGGAAGCACAGGTATTGCTGTTGTATACAATGCGGTTACAGAGCCTAAAAATACGGTAAATCCGCAAGACGGAAAATTTACGTTTCGCACAGATACACTCAAGGTAAATCTTGGACTTTCCAACGCTACCTCCGGTACCTATCAAATTGGCAACGGCGCTGTTCAAACATACCGCAGCGATACAACCATCACCATTGGCAAAGGCCTTCCGGTCAATACAGAAATTACGCTGAAGGTCACGGCCACAGACGGTACAACCACAACAGAAGAAACCTACACATTCTTTAAAAAAGACCCCAACGCCGTCACCTGCGTATATTTTGACAACAGCCAAAAGGGCTGGAGCCAGGTTTACTGCTATATCTATAAAGATACCGGTATCAGCGGCGAAGACAATATTGACGGCGGGGACTCCAGCGGGGAGTCCGACGGCGACAATTTCTCCGGCACCATTAAATTTACAGACAGTCTTGGCTGGGGCAGCGTCAACGCTTATTTCTTTAACGAAAACGGCACCTGCGGCGCAGAATGGCCGGGCACCGGCATGACCTGGTATGAAAGCAATTTTGAAGGCAAGGGCAACTATCAAATAGATATTCCCTCCGGCGCAACCAGCGTCGTATTTAACAACGGCAGCACACAGACGGTTGATCTTTCTCTTGGCGTTGAGGGCTATTGGCTCGACGGCTCTCAAACGGACGGCAAATACAATGCAAACGCCTGGGATGCTTCCGCTATGGCCACCAATACAATGTCCATAACCGCAAAGGTTCTTTCTTCCGGCACGGCAGTTCCGGAAAACGCCGCATGGCCAGGCGAACTGATGACAAAAGAAAGCGGCAATCTTTACAGCTACGAGGTTCCCGAAGAATTTGAAGACAACTGCTATGTCCTGTTTACCGCCGGTATGGACGGCCCGCAAGTTCCCGGGCAGGAAGAGCCCGGTATGCAGCTTTCCGGCGCTTCCATGATTTACCGGGACGGGGAGTGGACAGAATATAAAAATCCCGATCCGACAAAGCCCACCACCCCTACCGCGCCGGACGGAGAAAAATATATGCTTGGCGACAGCAACGGTGATTTAAAAGTTACGCTGGACGACGTTCTATATATGCAGCTGTATCTTTCAAATAAAACGCAGTTTACGCCGTTGCAAATTCTGGGGGGCGACGTCGACGGAAATGGAGAAGTCAATCTGGTTGATATCCTCACAATCCAGCAGCATCTGTCAAGAATTACTACAGACTATCAAATCGGAAAAATCTTTGGTTAAACAATTTTTCAGCACGCATACTGCAAACTTCATCCCGGCAAGATAATCTAATAAAAAGCAACAAATCGCCAAGATAAATCCTTATCTTCAAAGAACAGCAGTTACACTTTATTGGCTTCCCGCCTGCAAATGCAGGCGGGAGTTTTTTATCCGGCTAAAAAATAGGGATATGTAACGAAAAAATACAAAATCTTTGTCATATATGCGCAGTTGAAAACGAATCCCTCCTCATGGTATACTTTTCCATAAGGATTATCTTGAAATAATGGAGGAATAGCGATGATTTTAAAAAAAACAACCAGTTTAATCCTTACCCTGTGCATGGCAATTGCCATGTTCGCACTTCCTGCTGTAACGGTGTCTGCGGCGCCGGAGCAAGCAGAAGCAACCGCAGCAGCGGACTACGGTCTTGTGGAAAAAGCCCAGGACGGCGTAATTTTGCATGCCTGGAACTGGTCTTACAACAACATTAAGGCCAACATGCAGGCCATTGCGCAGGCTGGCTACAGCAGCGTGCAAACGTCCCCTGTGCAAAGGCCAAAAGACTACAGCGCAAGCTACACAGACGTAAAAGGCCAGTGGTGGAAGCTGTACCAGCCCACATCCCTAAGTTTCAGCGACGGCAACACCTGGCTGGGCACAAAAGCCGAATTTAAGGCCATGTGCGACGAAGCCGAAAAATACGGTGTAAAAGTCATTGTGGATATTGTTGCAAACCACATGGCAGACACCGGTGGCTCCGGCAACAATGCAGGCAACCGTTCCCCGCAGATTGACGCAAACATCCGCAACAACGACAGCTACTGGCATATCAACAACATCTGGGCAAACGACGGCAGCCGTTATGACATGACACAGGGCTCCATCAGCCAGCCGGACCTGAACACAGGAAACAGCGAGGTTCAGCAGATGATTTTAAGTCTTCTGAACACCTGTATCGACCTGGGGGCAGACGGCTTTCGGTTTGACGCAGCCAAGCATATCGAGCTGCCAAACGACAGCGGCTGCGGCAGTCAATTTTGGCCAACCGTGATCAACGGCTCCAAAAGCCATGCAGGCGGCAAAGATATTTTCTATTATGGGGAAATCCTGAACACCGCGGCTACTGCCATTTCCAATTACACGCAATATATGAGCGTAACCGACAACTACACCGGTGACGGAATTCTTGCCAATGTAAACAGCGGCAACGCCTCCGGCGCGGCTGCTTCGCATTACAGCACCGGCGCTGCGGCAAACAAGGTGGTTCTCTGGGCGGAATCTCACGACACTTACATGGGCAGTTCCGGTAACACAGCCGGCATTTCCAATACAAAAATTAAGCAAGCCTGGGCGATGGTAGGCTCCCGCAACGGTGCAACTGCGCTGTTTTTTGCGCGCCCCGCTGCAAAGATGGGAGACGCCAGCACAGACACAACCTGGAAGGATAAATCCGTCACAGAGGTTAATAAATTCCATAACTACTTTGCCGGGCAAAGCGAATACCTTTCTTCCAGCGGCAGCGTGGCCTATAACGAGCGCGGGACAACCGGGGTCGTTATTTCCAAACTGGATGGCGGCGGTTCTGTCAGCTTAAAGGCAAATAAGATGGCTTCGGGCACTTATACAGACCAGATAACCGGTAACACGTTTACCGTAGCAAACGGCACAATCAGCGGAACAGTTGGAAGCGACGGCATAGCGGTCGTATATAACGCCGTAACAGAACCGCAAAATACAATCTCCAGGCAGGGCGGTAATTTTAAAACAGAAACGCTTACACTCACCCTGGGCCTTACCAATGCAACCTCCGGCACATATCAAATCGATAATGGCCAGATAAAGACCTATACGGATACCACGCAAATTACAATTGGAGCAGGCGTCCCGGTGGGAACGTCCATCCGCGTAAAACTTACGGCAACAGACGGGAAAACAACAACAGACGTTACCTACACGTTTACAAAAGTTTTAAACACCACCACCTATGTATATTTTGACAACAGCCAGACAAATTGGAGCAACGTATATTGCTACATGTATAACGACAGCGGCGCCACCGTTGTGGAAAATGCAGCGTGGCCTGGCGTTGCCATGGCAAAAAACAGCGACGGCCTTTATGAATATCAGGTTCCCGACGAACTGGAAAACAGCAACGTTCTCTTTACCGCAGGCAGCTCCGGCCCACAAATCCCCGCACAGGATGAGCCCGGTATGGTGCTCAATGGCAGTTCCATGATTTATCAGGACGGGCAATGGCAGGCGTATACGGATTCCAATCCCACCGACCCACAGCCAACCGACCCGGAACCGACTGATCCGGTAGGCGAAAGATATATGCTTGGCGACGTTACTTTTGATGACAATGTTACTTTGGAGGACGTTCTGGAAATTCAAAGATATCTGGCTTACGTCATCGACTTTACCGATTTACAGCTCATTGCCGCAGATGTGGACAGAAACGGCCAGACGACTATTGTTGATATAATGGAAATTCAAAAATATATTGCAAAACAGAGTTCGATCGAGGACATTGGCAAGGTATTTAACACTTCCTCGCCGACCGACCCGCAACCTACAGAACCAGAACCGACCGAACCAGAACCCACCGCACCTACTGCAGCAGATACGGTAACGCTTTATTTTTCCAATGGTGTAAACTGGGATAAGGTTTATATGTATACCTGGCAAACAGACAGCAGCAGCGAAAACGCACAGTGGCCCGGCCAGGAAATGTCTCCCGTTGGAAAAAACAGTTTCGGGGAAACAATCTATAAAATAGAGCTTAATTTAAATCAGTATGACAATATTATTTTCAACAATGGCAACGGACAGCAAACACAGGATATTCCTATCTCATCCGCTTCCAACAATATGGGGTATTATTGCGATAAGTCTGTTCAAAACGATAAGGGGCATTACGGCTATGGCACCTACGAGTTTGACCTATCCTATATTGTATAAATCATTACGATCTACATAACAGAAAAAACGTCTTACCCAAAACCGGGTAGGACGTTTTTCTTTACCCTGAAAAGGTTATACTGTATAATAATGCCATAATCAAAAAGGGGGCAGACTAAATGGCTGCAACAAGCTTTCCGCTTGAAATAGAGCGTAAGTATTTAATCCGTTATCCGAACCTGGATGCATTAAAACGGCTGCCGCAATACAGTAAAACAGAAATTACGCAAACCTATTTAAAAAGCGAAAATCCAGCTTTTGGCGAGCGTATACGAAAACGGGGAACAAACGGTGTTTATGTCTATACCAGGACATACAAGCGCGACATCACCCCTGTCAAACGGATTGAACTGGAAGAAGAAATTACGCAGCAGGCATACAACACACTATTGACAAAGGCCGATCCCATGCTGCAATCCATTACAAAAGTCCGCTATTGCTTTTCTTATGCAGGAAAGCTTTTTGAACTGGATATCTACCCCTTCTGGTCCGACCGCGCTACCCTGGAAATAGAGCTTGCAAGCGAAAATGAAAGCTTTACGCTCCCTCCATTTCTTACGGTTATCAAAGAAGTTACCGGCGACCTGCGTTACAGAAACCGAAATCTTGCGCTGCACATCGTCAACGAGCCGGTTTAAAGCCTTTTACAAAGCGTCCTGCAGAAGCTCTATCCGGCGGTGTTGCGTACAAATTACGCCTTCCTCCTTAAGCTTTTTCAGTTCGCGCATCATTGCGCTGCGGTCCACACAAAGATAATCTGCGAGCATCGCATAAGAAAAAGGCAGCGCAAAGCGCTTTGTATGACGCCCTGACAAGCTGATAGAAAAATAAGCCAGCAGCTTTCCACGGATCGTCCTGCGGCTTAAAACCTCTACGCGTTCGCTCAGTATGGCTGAGCGCTGCGCAATCAGAGACAGCATGTTTCCCACCAGACGGCTATGATGTTCGCAGGCCTTTGCGCATCGCTTTGTAATATTCTGGTACGCAATAAACATAATCTCGCAGTCTTTACAGCAATGAACGGAAATCTCTTCCATTCCGGCGCAGCCTCGGTAAAAAATCCCTCCAAAAATGCCGTTCTCCGTTACAGTTTCCAATACCGCGCGCGCCCCGCTTATGTCTGTCCGCTCTATACTCACCATTCCGTTTTTTACAATACCCACAGCGTCCGTTTTTTTATCATAGCTGCAAATCTGTTCCCCACTTTTATAGGTGGCAATTTGCGGCATAAAGCATTCCATCATCTGCCTGTACTCCTCTTCCGTAATCCCTGTAAACAATATATTTTCCCTATACTCCATCCAAATTGTCCCCTCTATATATATTTGTTGCATTTGCAACTTGCAAACATATTTTAGCTAATTTTTGGAAAAAAGTAAAGCGCTGTTTTTAACGGTACATTTTTGTTTTTTAGAAAAATAACAATTCCCCGCTTGTGAACCGCCCCAGTAAAAACGGACAATAGACAAAAGCCCCTTGATGTAAAAAAATATAAGTACTACATCAGGGGAAATTTGTTATGAGCAAAAGGGTCTAGACAGACATTAAGAAACTGGAACCGGAGATCCTTCTTCTGCGGGAAGAAGAAAAAACGCGGCAGCAAATTGCAGGCCTGCGGGGATCAAAAACCAGGCCATTTAATATAATCGGGAACAGGCAGGGCTAAGTAAAGGGCTGCCGCCTAAACGCTGTGGACGGCCAAGGAAAAGGGACATACCAAATGAGAAGGATTTCCAACGAGATCATTGACTGCTACATCTATTTTTACAACTACAAGCGCATCCAAACCAAAACAGGAGTGGCGCCGCTGACGCTGCGCTACTCCTGTTAAAATCGAATATTCCTGCATGAGGGCTCTTTTTGTGCTGTCTGCACAATCTGGAGCGGTCCATCTATGAGGGGATATTGATTACTTGATTGTTCTGTTTTACCGGCTGCTTAAAGCGCCGGAATCATTTTGCTCAGGAATTTCTGGATCAGCAATACATCGTTTAACTCTGCCTTGCCGTTATGGTCGGTGTCCGCTGCGGCAAGCTGTAAATCATCAAGCTGTTCTACGCGCGCAATATATTTTTGCACGGCTAAAACATCCTGTAAAGTAATTTCTCCATCTGCATCTATATCCCCCATCTTACGCAGCGCCTGTGTTGCGGCATAAAGCGCATCTTTTTTGGCGTTCACTTCCGCCTGCTGCGCATCTTTATCCTGGTACACCGCCGCTGCTTCGCTGTAAGCCGCTTCAAAAGCTTCTACGGTGCTTTGCACATATCCCGTTGTAAGCCCCTGCTCCCTGACTGCATCCGCCTTTGTGATAGCATCCAGCAAACCGGTTTTATCCACATCACCTGTAAACGGCTCTAAAGCCTCCCTTGCACCGTCCAACTCTGTTGCAGCGTCGTCCACCTGCTTCTGGGTCACGTTTGGCTGTGTATATATAAACGCTGCCCGGTCATACGCCTCTTCAAAGTCCTGCACGCTCTTTTGCGTATAGCCATCCAGTCCTTCTGCAATGGTCGCATCTGCCCGATCCAGCGCCGCTTTCAGCGCCGTCTTATTCACCTGCAAATCCAGCCCTTTTATAGCGGCTGTTAAATTCTGCTCGGCCTGGTCAATCTGCTGTTTTATGGAAAATACGTCCGCATATATCGCTGCAGCCGCGTCATAGGCCGCTTCAAATTTCTGAACGCTCTGCTCCGTATACTGGTCAAGACCCTCTGCTTTCACCTGCTCCGCCTGATCCAGCGCAGTTTTCAGCGCAGTTTTATTTGCATCATCCAAAGCGACAAACGTCACATCTGCGCGGCTGTCCGCATAAGCCTGTGCGGCGCTGCCCGTATAACCGTATACCGTCAGATGTGTAAACCCGCCAAATGCATTTGCGTCAATTTCCTCTGTCTGTCTGGGAATCAGCACTTTTTCAAGCGCATTGCACTCCCCAAATGCCACATATCCTATGCTGGCAAGCGTTTCGGGTACAATAACCCTTTTCAGCCCGCGCATTTGAAAAAACGAATAGGAAATATCTGTAAGCCCTTTGCCCAGCACCAGCTCCTCAATGCCGTTGCAATCTTTAAAAATATAATTTCTGGTGGTCGTCACACTGTCAGGGATCACAACCGTTCCCTCCAGCGCGCAGTTTTCAAACGCCCGGTCGTCTATTTCCTCCAGCCCTTCGCTCAGCGTCACATCTTTAAGCGAAGTACAGTTTGCAAACATTTTTGCAGGAACCTTCCTGACGCCGCCGCCAATAGAAATCTTTTTCAGCGCCGTATTGACCTTGTCGGGCTCTTCACTGGTCGCTAAATTAAACGTAAACGCGTCCAGATTCTGTATACCGTCCCCTATGACGACCTCCTCCAGATTCACACATTCTTTAAAGGCCTCTGTCCCTACGCTTGTAATGCTGTCTGCAAGGACAAGCTTTTTCAGAGCGGTACAGCCTCTGAAAAAACGTGTGCCTATATATGTGCTCCCCTGTGCAAAAGTGGCTTCTTCCAGCGCAGAACAATTCATCATAACCTGTGACCCTGTGCTTGTAAGACCGCCGCCAAAATGGATCTTTTTCAATCCGGTACAGTTTAAAAAGGCGCCAAAGCCTAAAAATTCCACACTGTCCGGTATGGTAACCTCCTGCAGCTGCGTACATCCGGAAAAGGCATTCTGCCCAATATCCGTCAACGTATCCGGCAAAGAAACAGACGTGATATCCATATTCTGAAACAGCATTGATTTCAGCCCCGTTACCACCAGCGGTTGCGGGCTATAAGGCATTGTCGATGGAATCACCACGTCTTTCTCTTTTCCATCATACTCTATAATAATACACTCTTCCGGGGATGCCGTTAAAGATGCGTATGAAAAGCCTGTTGTACTGTCTGTAAACACAACCCCATAGCTTGGATTATATTCTGCAGCAGACGCCGCTGGAGCCGAAGCTGCCGCCATAACTGCCGTGATAAGCAAAATACACAACAGCACAGATACCAGCCTTTTACATTTTTTCATGCTTTATACCTCTCTTTTTTCTTTTTTCCATTTTTCTTCACTATATCATTTTTCTTAATAAAATTCAAGAGAAAACAGGTTTTTTATAAAAAATACACAAACCCCCGCACAGTGTCTTTCGCTCTGTGCGGGGGGATCTGCTTTTCTCTTTTTACTGTAAATATACAAGATCCGTATCTGTACTAATATTATCAAGCCCGTACAGCATCAATACCTGGTCTATTCCTTCCTGCTCCATCAGCTCAGAGACCGGAAGCTTATAATAACGCATATCGACCATCACTATTTCGCTGTAATGGTTTGTCAAAAACGGAACCATACAATGTGCAAACGAGTCCTTAATCAACAAAAGCTTCGGGCCATCGCTGTTTTTATTTTGAATCCGCACCAGGCTGTGATTGCCATCCAGAAAAACCGGATATTTGTCGTCTTCCTGCAAATGACGCAAAAAGAACATACTTTTATACTCTTCTGTGCTCTTTCCCTCCTGGATTGTCACATGCACATTTTCCTCATTTGCCTTGTTGCGCCACAGCTCTATATCATCGGGTGGCGTCAGCCACAGTGCGCTGGTCGAATACGTGGTCCCGTAAAAATTCTCAAACGTTTCTTTTTCAAAGCTGCTTTCAGGCGCGGGTGTGATCCCCTGCGCGGCGCAATAAGCCGTATAAGCAAGGTACGCACCCTGCGTGGTCCAGTGATGGTCCGTTCTGTAATAAAGCTGCTTTTCCTGCGCGTTGCCCTTAAACAGCTGTTTAATATTTATAAAATTCAGCTCGCCCTTGTTCTTTTCAATTATATCAAAATATGCATCGTCCAAATAATTGTCGTGTACGCGTGGAAGCTTATCCTCCATAATATAGCCCACGCTGGGTACAATCAGCAAAGATGCGTCTGCATTCGTATCGGCCGCAAATGTTGCAAGGGTTTGAATATTGCTTTCCAGCCGATTATCTGTATCTACCGGTACATTGATTAAATAATTGTCTGCACACGCATACACCCCATTGGAACCATTTCTCCCGCAAACCAAATCATAATACGCGTTGAGGCCTACAAAAAAGTTGCGCCCCGCTGTATGGTCTGACAAAAATGTTTCAAACTCTGTCCCAAATTTGCCGCTGAGCAGCGTATCTGCATTAAATTCAGGAAACGTTGACAAATAACGTTTTTCATTGGAAGAATAGCTTTGCTTGGGCAAGAACAGGAACAAAAGCCCCATGGCAAAAATAAACACGCAAAAAACGACCGCAGGCATATATTTTTTTATATTTCGTAAATTCACTGCCTTCACCTCTTCATCCTTCTGCGTTAAACAATTTTAAAAACGGAAATAAATAAACGGATTATAGCTCTGGCTGACCAGTGTTGCCGTACAGATTAAAAGCGCCACAGCGCAAAGCGTGGTTTCAGGGATCCAACACCAGTTGCGGTATTTAATCTTTTCATAAAGCTTATATGCAAGCGGCGTGCTTGCCAAGACGGCCGCCGCAAGTAAAGGCAGGTAGGACCACACAAGAACAAGTGCTTCTTGCCCGATCACCCCGCCAGCCGGGTTAAACAGGTCGGTAAAAAACTGGCCCATTGCCTGCATATCCTCAAAATAAAAAATCACCCAGCCTATAACAATCAGAAACAGCGAATAAATATGCTGCAGTGCCGCCGGCAACTTTTGCAAATATTTCATTAAAAACAGCTTTTCTATGATCAGGATTACGCCAAAATAAAGCCCCCACAAAATAAAATTCACGCTTGCTCCATGCCATAACCCTGTTAAAAACCACACAATCAAAAGATTTATGATCATCCGCCTGGTTCCTTTACGATTACCGCCCAATGGTATATAGACGTATTCGCGGAACCACGTTCCCAGCGAAATATGCCATCTGCGCCAAAATTCCGTGATGGTTTTTGAAATATACGGATAATCAAAGTTTTTCAAAAATTCAAAACCGAACATATTCCCAAGGCCTCTGGCCATGTCGGAATAACCGCTGAAATCAAAATAAATCTGAAACGCATAAGCACATATGCCTATCCAACTGCCCAGCACACCGTTTTCCTGGCTGGTCCCGCGCAATTGGTCCCACAAAAGCCCCATCTGGTTAGCAAGCAAAACCTTTTTTGCAAGGCCAACCATAAAAAGCTTTACGCCGTTTGTAAAATCCGCAAGGGTTTCCTTCCGGTGATCAAGCTGCTCAGCTACATCCTTGTAACGGACAATCGGCCCTGCGATCAGCTGCGGGAAAAGCGTTACATATGTACCGAACGCAATAATATTTTTCTGTACCGGCGCGTCGCCTCTGTATACGTCTATCGAATAAGACATCGTTTGGAAGGTATAAAACGAAATCCCTATCGGAAGCGGTATCTCAAGCGGCGCAATATCTAAAAACGGCAGAACATTGAGCGTTTCTGTCAAAAAGCCTGCGTATTTAAAAAAGCCAAGCAGGCCCAGGTTGATTACAACAGCAGAAACCAAAAAACGCTTTGCAACCTTTTTATCTTGCCTGTATTTATTTATAAAATAGCCGTGCGTATAATCCACCAGTGTGGAAAACAGCATTAAGAGCACAAATACCGGCTCGCCCCACCCGTAAAAAATCAGATTTACTACAAACAAAAACAGATTCCGGTACCGGCACGGCGTAACATAATAAATCAATATAACAGCCGGCAGGTATAAAAACAAAAACAGAAGGCTTGAAAAAACCATATTCCCCCTCCTTTTAATTTCAACATAAAAAAGGCCGTACAAAAAGCAGGCCTTTTCTGCTTGCAGCCGTACAAACCATATAACAAGGAAGCAGCATCGGAAAGTTCTGATACGGCATGGTACAATCCATTGCCCCGCAAACACATGCTGTCTACCATATTACACAATTTCTGCCGGTCTGTAAAGCAAAAAACGCCCGCAGCACACATTTTTTATTGTACAATTTATTTTTTAAAATAAGCGTTGTAGATATTGGTCATGCCTTCCGTATTTTTTAAAAGAAACACGCATACAGTATTGCCGCTTGTCTGTACTTTTCACTTTTTCGGCATATTATATGTACAGACCAGACAAACCGCTTTCTGTAAAACTGTGTTCAGCCTGATACTTCTCACTTAATTTTGGCCTGACCACTGCCTTTGCTCCTTTGACTCAATCTTCCGGTCAAATACATATGCAAGAAAGCTTTCCTTAAAAGTAAGAATTATAAACCTCCGCCATCTCCTGCGCGCTTTCTGCAAGAATCATACGAACATAATTGCCGTCTGTCTTAACCTCGCATTTTTTCATAATTTCATAATTTTCCGGGCTATAGCTTGCAATTTCCTTGGATCTGGAATCATACCGCGCCTGCAGCTTTTCCTCCACTCTTGCCGCCGCTTCGGCGTCTTTTGCCTGTACAAGCACAATTTCATCCAGACCAGACGTGTCAATCTCCGCTGCAAAGCTCACTACGTCGTTTGTGTCAATGGAATAATATTTATTCAAATCATTTACATCCGTTATTTCCTTCATATTATCCGAAAGGTCAAAATCGCTGTTAAATTTTCCAAGGATCTCTTTCAGATCCACATCTTTTGCGGATGTATCCGAACAACCTGCAACCAAAACCAGGCAAAATGCCGCCAGCAAAACCGCCAAAATTTTTCTCATTTTCTCATTACCTCCGATCATTTCTCGCTGCTTTTGATAAAAAATAACAGCGATTTCATTTTAAACGCTCACAAAATTAAAGTCAATATCCTTACAAGATTAATCCTTTACAATCCTGTTACTGTTGTCTCTTTTTTGTGCCGGCTTTGCTGCGCGTCCTCCAGGGAAAAATCCCCATCCCTGTAAAATTCCTTTGTTGCTGCAACGCGGTACACAGCACTTTGGTGTTTTTGCAAAAGCTTTGTAATTGCATACATATCAATCCATATCTCATTTGGGCCTTCTTTCTGGCTCTCGTCAAAAATCAACTGCATTCCATAATGCAAATGGCTTGTTTCAATTCCATTGGTATTTTCTGTTGCGCTATACCCCGTCCTGCCCACATAGCCGATTACATCACCCGCATTGACCGTCTTTCCTTCACACAGATCGGGGTGAAATGGGCGGTTTTGGCGTAAATGCGCATAATAGTAATACCGCTTGCCGTCAAAACTGCGGATTCCAATTCTCCATCCTCCATACTGGTTCCAGCCCATAATTTCCACAACGCCGGATTCCACAGCAATCACCGGCGTACCGGTTGCCGCCATTAAGTCGTGCCCCAAATGGCGGCGCTTATAGCCGTAACTGCGGCTTGCCCCAAAATCATCAAAATGGGAAAAGGGAAACGTCTTTGCAATTGGGGAATATACTTTCAGCCCATATTTTTCCTCCCATTGCCCATCCTTTTCCGTTTTTTCTCTGTACGTTCCCAAAAAACCATCCAATACAGCCCCATAGGCTTCCCTGTAATAAGCAAAATACGACATATCCCTCGTAATATCCTCCATTTTTTCTCCGCTTTGCAGCCTTTGCACCACATCGTTGAGGTCAGCCGCCTTATAACGCTTAAAGTCTCCTCCGTATTTTGCTCCCAAATAAGCAAGCACGTCAATCCAGTTGACCTTTATTTCCTGTTCCTGCGACGCTATGTCTGCGTTCATTGCGCTCTCCAGTGCATCATAGCATACGTTAAATTCCACATATTTTATATAATCCTCCTCTTTGGAAGCCCCAACCAGCACCAGGCATACCGCCGTACACAGAATAACGGCCAAGCATACGCAAACCGCTTTTTTCACTGTATCACCGCCGTCTTATAAAATTGCACGTATCTATTTTCCTTAATGTATATGTTTGCCTCTGTAGATCCATGCGTTCTTTTTTGTATCGTTTTGCTCTGCGTCTTTTATCTTTTTTGTTCTTATTACGTTTTTGTAGCAAACGGCCTTAAAATGCGCTATAATAAAAACAGACAAATTTTGCAGACGGTAAGAAACGCCCGCTGCATAAAAGCAAACTTTCCAATCGCCATATATAGAAAGGGTGCGCCCGCTTGAAAGAAAAATTGCCGCATACGCTTATTCTGGTTGCCGTTGCTTTGGTTGCCTGTGCAGTCATTACCGGCTATAACGCCTTTTACGTCCCGCCGACAAGCCTGCCGCAGGTAATTTATACCCAACAGGGAACCGTTCCTTCCGGCGCTCTGGAAAGCGGAACGGAGCCTGCACGGCAATCCTCCACACAGGCGCAAACTCAGCCCAATGTTGCACTTTACAAGATCAATATTAATACAGCAGACGAACAAAAACTGCAGGAACTGGAAGGCATCGGCCCCGTGTTGGCGCGCCGTATTGTGGAGTATCGAGAGCAAAACGGCAGCTTTCAGCAGCTGGAAGAATTAAAAAATGTAAAAGGAATTGGGGATTCTGTTTTTGCCGGCCTGGAACATGATATTACCATCTGAAGAAGGGATTCATTTATGAAAACAACCAAGCAAAACGACCTGGGCCATGCAAAAATTGGCAGGCTGATCCTCAGCATGTCGCTGCCCTCTATTGCCGCACAAATTATCAATGTTTTATACAATGTGGTGGACCGGATGTACATAGGCCATTTAGAAACAGGGGGCGACCTTTCGCTTGCAGGCGTTGGGATCACCTTCCCTATTATTATGATTATTTCCGCCTTCAGTGCACTCGTCGGGATGGGCGGTGCGCCGCGTGCAGCAATGAAAATGGGCAAAAACGACCACACGGGTGCAGAAAAAATTTTGGGTAACTGCTTTTGTACGCTGTTGGTGCTCTCTGTTGCCATCACAGCTGTTATCCTGCTGTTTAAGGAAAATATCCTCTATGCGTTCGGCGCAAACCATGAAACCATTCTGCCTGCACTGGATTATATTACAATTTACGCAATCGGCACCATATTTGTACAGGTTGTACTGGGGCTGAATATGTTTATATCTGCACAGGGCTTTGCAAAAACCAGCATGCTTACAACTGTAATCGGCGCCGTTTTGAATATTGTGCTCGATCCCATTTTTATGTTTACATGGAACATGGGCGTCAAGGGCGCCGCACTTGCCACCATTCTTTCTCAGGCTGTTTCTGCCATATGGGTGCTGCGCTTCCTCACCGGTAAAAAAACATTGCTCAAGATCCGAAAACAACACCTGCGTTTAAAGCCGTCGGTTATCCTCCCCGTCCTTGCCCTGGGCGTTTCCCCCTTTATTATGCAGGCAACTGAAAGTGTGATTACCATCTGCTTTAATATCTCTCTTGCCAAATATGGAGGAAATCTTGCAGTCAGTGCTATGGCCATTTTGTCAAGCGTCATGCAGTTTACTTTCCTGCCGCTTATGGGACTGACGCAAGGCGCGCAGCCGATCATCAGCTTTAATTACGGCGCACGCAACGCCGACCGCGTAAAAAAAGCCTTTCGCCTCCTTCTGATTATGGCGCTTTCCTTCTCTACGCTCTTTTGGGCGGTTATTATGCTTTTTCCTAATATTTTTATAGGGATGTTCAGCGACAGTGAAAATCTAACGCAAATGACTGCCTGGGCATTGCGCATCTACATGAGCGCTTCTTTGGTATTAGGCGCGCAGACAGCTTGCCAGCAGACCTTTATCGCGCTTGGTAAAGCAGGCGTATCTGTTTTCCTCGCCGTTTTGAGGAAAATCCTGCTTTTGATCCCGTTGATTTTTATTTTACCGCTTATTTTCACAGCTGATCAGGTCTTTGCCGTGTTTTTGGCAGAACCGGTGGCAGACGTGCTTGCAACTTTAACAACTGTTCTCTTATTTGCTGCACGGTTTAAAAAGATTCTGCAAACCATTCCTTCCGGCAAGCTGCCACAGCCTGCGAACAAGCCTGTATAATTTAATTTTACTTTTTCATATAAGAAGACGCGAATGTAATATTTTACATCCGCGTCTTTTGTTCTATAATCTTATTTTTCCGGTGCAATCATATATTTTCCGTTTGCACGCAACCGGGAACTGCCTAAAATATCGGCCAATTCCTCCAGCCCACATACGCCGTAAATCATGCTGCTTACATCCAACCGTCCAGAATCAATCAAATCCAACGCACGTCTTTGTGTATACGGGTTGATATAAGACGCCTTCAGCTCCAGCTCTTTCTCAAAAATCTCAAAAGGCCTTATTGAAACCGTATCGTCCGGTTTTGTCAATCCAAACATCATCACAACGGCCTTATTTCCTGCAATGCTGACCGCCTGCTCAATCGTCGACGGAAGCCCTACGCATTCTATAACCGTATTAATACACGTCATGCCGGCTTTCAGCAAACACTGCTTTACATCTTCGCAAAGCGGGTCAATGCATAGATCCGCACCCAGCTTTTCTGCAACCGCACGCTTGCTTTTCACCGGTTCCAGCAAGGCGACCTTGGCAGCCCCCGCCAGCTTCGCAAGCTGCAGCATTAAAAGGCCAATCATCCCGCCGCCAATCACAACTACCTGATGCCCAGGCCGGATCTTACACAAATCAATCCCATGCAAACAACATGCCGCCGGTTCCGCCATGGCGCCCTGTTCAAACGAAGTATGCTCCCCCAGCTTATAAATCTGGCGCTGGTCAACTGCACAATATTCTGCAAACCCGCCGTTGACAAGCGTTCCATAGCCAATTCGGGTTTCGCAATAATGGGCAAGACCACTCCGGCAGGGGTCACATGCGCCACACGCGCAGTTTGGATCCATACATACTCTGTCCCCGGGCTTATAACGTGTTACTTGCGCACCTGTTTTAACAATTACACCGGAAAATTCATGCCCAAGAATGATCGGCGGCGTTACCTCTGCCGACCCTTTATCGCCCTCATAGATATGCACATCTGTACCACATACGCCGCATACCTTTACTTGGATCAAGACCTCCTCCGGGCCAATTAGGGGCGTTTCCCATTCTTCAACCCTGATATCATGCTTCCCGTAAAATACCGCACACCGCATTTTTATACCTCCGCTCTTTTGTTACAGTAAACATTCGTATAAATTGAGCATATAACACAATACTGTAAACATCAATCGGCGAAAAGTATAAACTTCATACAAATTTTTATAGCATATTGCCTATAGCGCCCGCGCACTTAACGCATTTTATGTAAAACTCTGCTTAAGCAGACACTTTTCCTTTCCGTTTCACCCTTTAAGCTTATACACACAAAAAGACTGTGGTTCCATTATAATAGACTGTTGTGCAAAACGGCAGCTGCCCACAGAAAAAATCTCCTGCCCGGCAAAAGCAAACGGCGCACGTTCCTCTTTTGCGGAGGGATTGACTGCAAATATAAAACTGCCCCTTTTGTAAAGAAAGGGGTATTTATTTTTTTCCGCATATAGCGTTTCATACGGCCCGTCGGCCTGCAGCTCTTCATTTTCATTCCGGAGCTTCAAAATCCGCCTTACCGTATGCAGCATGGACTGTTCGTCACGCAGCTGATCCTCCACTGTCGGCGCATCTTTGCTGCTGTCCACCGGCAGGTAGATTTTTTCTTCGTCAGCCTGTGAAAATCCTAAATTTTTTCCCCGGCTCCACTGCATGGGTGTCCGCGACCCGGTACGCGAAAAGCCGCCTTCCTTGCTTTTCAGGCCTTCTATATAGCGCATACCGATTTCATCCCCATAATATAAAAACGGTACGCCCGGCAATGTAAAAATCGTGCAGCATGCAAGCAGCGCCGCCTTTTCATCCAGGTTCCTGCGCAGGCGCGGCGTGTCATGGTTGCCTGTAATAAAGCTGATATATCCCTGGTCTTTCGTTTCCAAAAGGTTTTTTTCATATTCGCGTGTAAACCTTGTAATATCACCGGCGGCGTCTTTGCAAAAAAAGCTGTCGTTGTTTCCCTGCGCGTCTGTGCTGCGAAACAGCGAATGATATCCGTTTCCTTTATGATCCAGATAAAAATCCGCATGAAACCCCGCATTGTTAATCGCGCGTTGGGGATGGCTCCATTCAGATACAAGCGCTGCCTGCGGATATTCCCTGTCAAGCATTTGCCGTATACCGCGCCAGATCTTGGCGGTCTGCTTTTTATCGTCTTCGTTTTTCACAAGCGAATCCGCCATATCCACCCGGAAGCCGTCGCAGCCCCTTTCAAGCCAAAAGCGCATGACATCTTTAATCGCCTCCACAGTTTTTCGGCATTCCGGATGGTCGCACGAAAGTTGCCATTGCGGATGTGTAATCTGTGCAAACCCGTAATTGAGCGCGGGCTGCGAGCTAAAATAATTCACAAGATAATTGCCGTCCCTGTCCGTAACGCCGCACATCAGCCTATAAGCAGACGGCGCCTCCCACACGCTGTCTGTCCAGATATATCGGTTGCTATATTCGTTATTTTCAGGCGCTCTGCTTTTCAAAAACCATTCGTTTTGGTCAGACGTATGCCCGGGAACCAGATCCAGCAAAATATGCATACCTTTTTGATGCACCCTGTCCATCAGCCGAACCAAGTCTTCATTGGTACCATAACGCGGCGCTACCTTTTTGTAGTCGCGCACATCATATCCGCCGTCCATAAAAGGCGAATCAAAGCACGGGTTAAGCCAAATGGCGTTACAGCCTAAATCGCGGATATAATCCAGCTTCTGCGCAATCCCGTTAATATCGCCAATCCCATCCCCGTTGGAATCGTAAAACGATTGCGGATAAACCTCATAAAAAACAGCCTTTTTCAACCAGTCGGGCATAAAACTCCCTCCAAACAATCAAATTTTCCCCATTATAGCATATCCTGCCCGGTTTGCAATATATTTTTTCAAATCATTCTATTCATTGTGTTTGCTGCTTATAATACGATAGCAGCAAATCTGTCACCTTTCCATAGCTTTTCACGCCGTATTGCTGACCGTTTGCCTTAAGGTATGTATCGTTCATCGTGCTGGCTGCCTGCGCCACAGGTCCTTCAAACTGCGCCCAGTATTCGCTGTTTGCCTTTATGTCCCGCTGCACACCTTCCCCCAATGTTCTGAACACATCGGTATAGTCGGCGCGGCTTACCTCGCTGAGCGCATTCCCGGCATAAACAAACGCCAGCATTGTACCGGAATACATCAGCTCCTGATCACCGCTGGACATACAAACAAGGTATGCAATAAAATTTGCTTCTTCCTCACGCATATAGCCCCGCATATGCGAAAGCTCATGGCACATGGTAGATGGAATCGAGTAATCCGGTACGTCGTTGTTAACATTGGCTTCCACCGTAAACGGGAAGAAAAAACCTGTTATCTTTGTATATGACAGATAATGCGACAACCAAAGCTGCTTGGTCGGCCCATAGCCCGCCGTCAAAGTGGGGTAGAGCGCCTGCATTTTATCATATGCCTCCTTTGCCCGCTGCGCCGTGGCGTCGTCGCTCTGCGAAAGGCGCATTACACCATTTTCATCTTCCTGCAGCCGTGTACGCAGCTGTGTCGCATCTTCTGCAAGCGTATAACACAGCGCTTTGAGCTCCTGTACGCTGGATTTTGTCACCGCAAGCCCTATCGCCTGCTCAAAAGGCATGCGGTAATAATTTACCCCGGCGTTCGCTACAAACACAAAAAGCAATACGCCACCCAGCAGCACCGGATTTATCACTGCCCGCCACAAAACACGCAGTCGTTTTCCCTTTGCGCGAACCAGCTTCACAACAGATTTCACAATATAAATTACCGCCCACAACGCAAAGAGTAAAAGAAAAACCTCTGCAAGTGAAAAGGGCAAAAGTGAAGAAGCCCAATCAAACCCCAAAGAAACCGTTTTGTAAATATGAGTTGCATACCATTCTGCAAAGCCCTGATCCCTGGATGCAAAAAAAACCAGAAGAAAGGCCCCGGGCAAAAAAAGCAAAAGAAAATATTTGAAAGCGCCGTGCTTTTTCTCCTTCATTCTATCGGATCCTTTCCTTATTTATTGAAACATTCACGCAAGCAGCCTTTGCGCGTTCTCGTACAACACCGCCTGTCTCAGCCTGTCAGGCAATGCAAGCGACAAAAACTGCCGAACAGCCGACTGTTGGTCGTCCCACGGGGAGTCTGTCCCAAATAACACATGGGTTGGATCCATCGCAAGATAAATCCGTTCCAGCTGTGTTTGATTCATCTTCCCAATCGAATAGCTGGTGTCTATATAAATTTCTTCACGGCCAAGCAGGTATTTTTCCACATCATCCAAATATCTGAACCCGCCGGAATGCGCACATATAATCCTTGCCCCCCTCAGCTGCGGCAAAATGCGGTGCAGCCTTTGCGGTGTGCTGCGATGCAAATCCGGATAAGACACATCCATCCCGGCGTGGATCGTAATCAACAGGTCCATATCTGCTGCACAGCGCATAACCGCAACCATCCTGGGATCGTCCAGAAAAACCTCCTGAAAATCAGGATGCAGCTTAATTCCCTTAAGTCCCGCCCGCTTAATCCGGAACAGTTCTTCTTCAAACGCTTCATCCAGTGGATGCACGCTCCCAAAAGAGGCAAATCCGCTTTCCCTGTTATTCTCCATTGCCACCGTATTGATCGTATGCGCCTGGCCGGGCTTTACCGCAATTGGCAAAAGCACGCTCAGTGCAATTCCCGCTCTTTGCATAGAAGCCCTTAGATCTTTCTTTGTACCGTCTAAAAAGGCCTTTGTGTTGCTTGACTTTTCCAAAGCGCCAACCGCGCGCGGCGCAAGCTTGTCCGGGAAAGTATGGGTGTGAAAATCAATGATCTTCATTTGGCTTTATCCTCTCCTTCCTACGTAATCATACCATATAAAACATGCCCTGCGGCATGTAAATTTCAGCCATCCAAAAATACTCTCTTGCACACTGCCCGTCCGCTTAATATTATAATAATATATCCTGATTTTCAAACTGCACCACAGCCTTTTTTGGCTTTGTGCATAAACGGAGGCAGAACTATGACCATAGAACAAATCGACGAAACTCGTCTGATTATCGCGCTGTGCAGTGAAGACATGCAGGTGTTTTCGCTCGATTTCGAGACAATGGGGTTTAACGATCCACATTCCAGAAAAGTTCTTAAACGCCTGCTAAAGCTGGCCGGCTCAAGAACAGGACTTTGCGTAAGCGACAAAACACTTGTTGTAGAAGCCCTGCCACATGCAGAAGGATGCATTTTTCTGATCACCCTCGTTCCAAAGGGCGAATCGAAACGGAAAACGTATAAAATAAAGAAGCCCTGCGGGTGCTGTATGTACGCATTCGACGTGCTGGAGCATTTTTTATGCTGTGCACAGCAGCTTTACGGAGCCGGTTTTCTTTTAGAGGGCAGCAGCCTTTACCTGCATCAGGGGAGGTATTATCTGATTCTGCCCACGGGAAGCGTCCCATTTAAAGCACAGGGGATCTTAAACGAGTTTTCCCTGGAAAAAACATCTAAAACGCTGGAAATTGCCAAAATAAAAGAATTTGGAAAAATCATCGCCAAAAAACATGCCATTTTACACATTGGGTCGGCCATGTGCAATGGCTGACGCCATGCAGCCGCCCTGGCTAGCCAGCCTTTTAAGCCTGTCGATTGCGGCTTTGGCGTTGCTTGCTTTAAAAATCCCAGTGCCTGAAACACAAATATCCACGCCGCTTTTAGCAGCGACCCCAATTGTTTCTTCATTAATGCCGCCGTCGGCCTCTAAAAAAACGTGCAGGCTCTTTTTTTGGCATTGCGCTTTAATCTGCGCTACCTTTGGCATCATATGCTCCATGAACCGCTGCCCGCCAAAACCGGGCTCCACCGTCATAACGAGCACCATATAAAGCTCTTCCAAATAAGGAAATACTGTTTCCGCCGGTGTTCCGGGCTTGATTACAAGCCCGGGCTTTACACCGGCGGCTTTTATTTTTGCAATGGTTTTTTCTATATCCGACCGCGCTTCCACATGAAACGTAATTATATCCGCTCCCGCGTTCGCAAAATCATCAATATAGGCCAGCGGGTCTTCAATCATAAGATGTACGTCGAACGGAAGTTTTGTAAAGCTGCGTACCGACCGGATAACCGGCGCCCCAAATGTAATGTTTGGTACAAAGCGCCCGTCCATCACATCCAGATGGATCAAATCGGCGCCCGCCTGTTCCATTTTTTTTACTTCTTTGCCAATCTGTGAAAAGTCACAGGATAAAAGCGATGGTGCAATCTGCATTTTTTATCCTCCCAGCATCTGCCTGCGGTCATACCCGTCAGGGCTTTTGCAACATAGGGGCAATAATTGACGCCGCCGTCCAAAACAGCATATAAATGAGCAGTTCAAGCGCCCCCAGCCCTTTTAATCCGGCGGTTATTACAATCGTAGAAACCAGCAGCATTCCAAGAACAACCGCTATAAACTGTACAACAATGGCAATGGAAATATTGTTTTTAATCTTGATACAACCTGCTACGGCCCTGGCCAGTGAATAAAACTTTCCTCTGGTAGAAATATACGCGCGGGAGCTGTCCTCTTTTTGCGATATTTGTTCCTTGCAGATATTCCCCAGGCTGGTCGGCAAAATTTTTACCGAACGGAAATAAATTCGAAAATCTCTGGCTATACTCTCCTGTGTAACATTTGGGTCGGCTGTACGTACCAACAAAGTTATCCCATTGTTTTCCAGTCGTTTAAGTTCCGTTACAATCCGTTTGTCCGCTTTATAACTTGTAACCAGCATCGCCACCAACTGCCCTGCATTTGCAAGATAGGTAATATGGTTGCTTTCATCCTCTTTATTGCGCTCTTCAAAATCCACACTGGGCAGGTCAATTGCATATTTTGCCATCAGTTCTCTTGTTCCCAGCAGCAGCCTTTCGCCTGTTACCCAACAAACAAGTCCCTTGCCGTCTTCATATTTTACGCTTTCCACCAATGGCAACTGCTCGCCTTTATCGCTGATCACATCTTCAAACATATACGTCATGGGTGTATTGGCAACTTTCAGGACAGCCGCGGCGTTCATCAGCGCTTTATCTATATTATAGGCGTTAAAGGTCTTTACGCTTAAAAGGTCCACCCGTCCTCTTGGGTACAGCTCTCTGGAATCAACCATAACCGCACGTGTGTCGCAAAAATGCTTAACCGCCGGGTAACCGATGACCATTGCATTATTTTTAACGGCCGTTTTGCACAGGTTTCGCATAGGAATATTCACAGAAAGCAGGCAGCAAACGGGAACAGCCATACAGCTGACAACGGTCAAAACAGAAACGGCGTCCGGCACGCTTTGGTGAACAATTCCGTAAATGATTGCAACCAGCACCGCGCATACCATACACGCCGGCGCAAATTTAGCTGCCGTCTTTTCGCTGGGATCAGGCGTATAAGAAAGCTTTAAAAAGTTCTTTAAAAATTTTGTACGGTGCTGAAACGCAATGATCGGCTTGTCTGCCTTTGTTCCGGCCAGCATTTTTTCCGCCGTTTCTTCATCTGCCAATATTTTTACAGTATATTTTCGGTTGGGGGCTGAAATAAATTTAAAGTTATCGCGGATCCTTCTTCCGATCGACAGTTTTCCAAGGCTGTTTAAAAGCAGAGCAAACAGCACAAGAAGTGCATACAAATTCTTATCTGCGTTAAAAAACGCCGCCGAATCAAAAAACGCCAATATTCCCTGCGCAATCGCTGCCACAGCTGCAACAGCCGCAGCCGTGTCTGAATTGCCACGGAAGCTAAGCAAAGGCTTTAGCCCGTTAAGAACTGTCGTATGGCATACGGCCGCACCCAGCACCAACAGCAGAAAATTAACAAAACAAAACATAATATCTGTATTCGGAATAAAATCTGCAAGTGCCGCCGGTATATTTTTCTGCAAAAGAATAACACCCAAAAGCAGAAAAAATGCAATGCCGGTTACAACACTGCGCACCAGCAACTTGCGGGCCTCCATATTAATTTCCGCCCGCACGGCCCTTGTATCTGCAGGCCGTTCGTAATCCTCTATGGGTTCCTCTTTTTCTTCGTAGAACTGCGGCATATTACTTTGTTCCGCTGCGTTTTTATAACTGCCAAACAGCCTGTCCTTTAAAGATTTATGCGTATTTTCCTGTGATATTTGAGGTTCTGCCTTGCTCTGCGGTTTCGGTTGCTTTTCTTCAGGCTCAGCCTTTTTTTGCATTTTTTCCTTGAAAATCTCTATCTTCAGGTATTCCTCATATTCCTTTTTAATCGCATGCTGCAGCTTGTCTCCCGGTAAAATGATTTTATTAACGTCCTTTTCATGGATGTATTCCGGCACAGGCATACCATTCACAACCAGTTTTTGAACCTGGTCGGAAGGCAGCCTCTGCGCGCTCATTTTTTTAAACCCTCCAAAAGGCGCCGCCGGAGCTTCCGCGCCCTCTTTCTGTTGTTTTTCCCTTGCGGCGGCATCTTTTCCGGACTTTTGTTTTTTCTCTTCCTCCGGTTTTGCAGCGGAATATGCGCCGGCCTTCTCCTTTTCCAATGACGCCGCCTTTTGCAGCGTATGCGGCGTTTTTTCCTTTTTTGCATAGTGGTCCTGTACCGGTATCTCTAACGGTTCGCCGGCAGGTTTCTCCTGCACGTCGGCCTGCCGTTGAGGCGGCTCCTCATCGCCGGCGTCGGGTGCAAATTCATCCGGCTTATCGTTTATAAAGCCAATCAACGCAGAAACTTTCCCAGAAATTTTGGCCAAAAGGGTTTCGTCTTCACCCTTTTGCCGTAAGTCTGCTGCCTCGTCTTCTGTTGTGGCTCCCATTTGTCTTGTCTGCGTGTTTTTCTTGCGCTTTTCCTGCACACCGTTTTTCTGGTGTTTTTCCTCCCGTTCCCCTTTCCGGGCCGGCGCACCGGCCTGCTGTGCATGTTGCGGATCTTCTTCTGCTTTCTTTGCCTGCAGCTGCGGGCTTTCTTCCTTCTCTTCCGTTTTCTCTTTCTGCTTTGCCGCTGTGCTGACTTTTTCCTGTATTTTTTCCGGCTGTCCGTTTTGCGGCCGTGCCTCTCCCGGCTCGTGCTGCACTTTTTGGGCCTGCTGTGTCTCTTTCCTATTCTGCGTATCCTGCTGCAACTGCTCTTTTTTTACTTCCTCAAACTTTATTTCTCGCAAGTGTACAACAGGCGGTTTTTCTTCGCCGCTCTTTCCTTGTTCATGTTCCAACGGCCGCGGCTTTTGTCCCTTGGCTTTCTTTTTTGTGTCGCTGAAGATCTCTTCCATAATCGGGCGGTTATCCGTGTTTTTGTACCCGTTTTTTTCGTCATTGATGTCTACCATCTGTCCGTCTGTTTCTTTTTCCTCTTCTGTTGGAGCGTCTTCGCTTTCTGTTGCATTGATCAAATTCCGGATTTTGTCAAAAATGGAACCCTTTCCCTTGTTGCTGCCGTTCATTTATGTATCATCCCTTTCAGACGGCCGATTTTATTAAAGCCCCTTCCTCTGTCTTACCACTTCGTACATCAAAACTCCCGCGGCCACAGACGCATTTAAAGAAGCAATCTTTCCGCACAGCGGCAAGGACAAAACCCCGTCACAACTTTCCCGCACAAGGCGTCCCAGCCCCCTGCCCTCGTTTCCAATTACAAGTGCGCAGGCTACCGCAAGGTCGCATTGACACCAGGTTTGTCCGTTCATGTCCGCTCCATAGACCCAAACGCCTTTTTTCTTTAACGCGGCAATGGCACTGGAAATATTGGCAACCCTGACAACGGGCATATATTCCGCCGCGCCGGCAGACGCTTTCCCCACTGTGCTGCTCAGCCCTACGCTCCGGCGTTTAGGGATTATCACACCATGTACCCCGGCACATTCCGCCGTTCTGATAATTGCACCCAGGTTATGCGGATCCTCTATCTCATCTAAAACCATAATAAACGGCGCCTCGTTTTTCTTCTGCGCCGCCAGAAAAACATCCTCCAACTGCGCATATGCCTTTACAGCGCCAAATGCGATAATTCCCTGGTGCGGCGCCCCGCCTGCCATCTGATCCAGCTTTTTTGTATCTGCTTCTTTTATAACGGCGCCCTGTCCTCTGGCTTTAATAACCAGTTCGCGCAAACTTCCGTCTTTAAGCCCCTTTGCGACAAATACACGGTCCAGAGTACGGCCGCTTTTTATCGCTTCCCTTACACAGTTGCGCCCTATCATGCAATCTGCGGTCTTTTTTCTTTCCATCTATTTCACCTTTTTCCCCAATCAGGGTAAAGTTACGCAATTATATTAGATTATACCACAATTCGCGCAAAATGTAATGTTTCTAAAAATAAAAAACAGATTTTTTCAATTTAAACGTCAATCATTCCACCCCCTGCGTACACCTGCGGGCTGCCGCCGGCCGCCTGCAGGCCATAAGCGCCGGTCTGCGGATCTTTAAACAAATCTATCTGGGGCGGGGCTGCGCTGAACCCAAAATACATGGCCGCAAACAAAAGCAACGCAAAAAGCGCCGGCACAAACCAGGCGCGCAGATCCCTGTCTGAAAGCGTGATTTTATAGGACAACAGGTGCGCCAATGCAATCCAGACAAAAACGCTTACAATATCCACCCACAGCACCGACGTTCCCGCAATACCGGAATACAGGTAAAAAAAAGCAATTATGATAGCGGAAAGAAAATAAACCCCCGCCACCTTGGCAATTACAAACATTTTGAAATATGGCCGCGCGCAGCAGAGCTCCAATACGCCCCACAGCAAATATGGCATGGCAAATATTTTTACGTGCTCCCACACGCTTTCATTTACAGCGCCAAACAAAATGCTCCACACGGCCCCGCCCGACCATTCATATGCAAAATGCAGCAGTGTGCCGCCGATAAAGGTAAAAAACACACCGATTATTTCCATCTTTTTTAAACAGTTTCGGTCCAAAAAAATTCCCCCTTCGCCCTCATAGAAATATATGAAGACGGCAGGGGGAAAATACGTTTTTTATATAACCGAATAGAAAGACAGCAACAGCATAGCTCCCGCGCCTGCGCAAGCCGCAAGTCCAAGCCTGACAAACCAGTAAAGAAACGCCTTCTTTTTTTTAATTGCAGACGGCGCGCGCATCTTTCCCAGCATATGCCGGGCTTCCTTTTCCAGCACTTCGCGCTGCGCCGCTGCAAATTCCGGACGAACGACAAGCAGCGCGCGTTCGTAATAAATATTTCCCGTGTCCAGTACTTCAATAACCTGCCTGTTGATTCCCTTAATCATGTATTTTCCTCCTTTTTCCAGCTATGTAACTTCCTGCTGCTTCACAACGAAATACACCAGCGTAATTATTTTTGGCATCATTTTTCAGATCTATACGGTGCAATAGAAATTTTCCCCTGTTTCCTCTCCATTAAAATTACAAAAACGACCATTTTATAACAACATTCACAAAACGCAGATACCTTTTTTGGAAGAACTGATTTTTCGTATTTGTCATTATACCGTTAGTAAAATGCTTCATTTTCAATAAAATGTTGAAAACTATGTTGAAAATGTGAAAAATTCATTTTTAAAAGCTCATATCAAACAGAAAAACCGCCCGCTTTTGTTAAGACCGTGTTTTCCACACCGCTGTGTAAAACCTGTTTTTTATTTTTTTCATAACTAGCTGTAATTTTGAACTTGTCAACAACTTTTTAAGAATTATAAAAATTAAAATTTTGTAATTCTTTTTTATTTCTATTGTACTTGCGTATCTCCTGCGCTATAGTATAAAAAATACGGAAGCTTTTAAAACCAACCGGCGGGAGGAAAACATGGATATTACCTATATCTACCACAGCTGCTTTTTATCAGAGCTTGCAGATGCAACGTTTTTATTTGATTATTTTAAGGGTACGCTGCCGCCAATCAGAAAGGACAAACCCTTGTACATTTTTGCCAGTCATCGGCATCACGACCACTTTAACCCCGCTATTTTTTCTCTTTTTGCAAATTTTGCGGATGTACGCTTTATCTTATCTTACGATATCGATAAAAGCCACATACCAGAGCAGCTGCTTACAAACACCGTTTTAATCGCTCCCGGCCAATCCATTGTTTTTCCTCATTTACAGGTTTCCGCCCTGCATTCCACAGATGAAGGCGTAGCATTTTTCATTAAAACGCCGCATGATACGCTTTACCATGCCGGCGACCTGAACCATTGGTACTGGCCGGGGGAAGACGAACACTGGAACAGGGAAATGGGACGCGCCTACCGTCAGGAAATTTCCAAACTGGCGGGACATGCAATTGACCTTGCTTTTATCCCCGCTGATCCGCGCCTGAAAGATGCGTTTTCACTTGGCGCGGTTGAATTCGCACAGATCGTCTGTCCCCGGTATATCATTCCCATGCATTTTGGGGAAAATACCCCTGCTGCAAACAGATTAAAAAAGCTGTTTCTCGATATGGAACTTTCAACTGTTGTGCTTCCAATGGAAAAACCGCTGCAGCGCTTGACAATTTGACAAAACGAAAAATTTGCCTTCTCATTCTGCCCATCTGATAAAGGGCGATAAGCGCATTACAACGCATAAACAGGGGCGG
>UQLR01000017.1 GCA_900541975.1 uncultured Oscillospiraceae bacterium
TGCCGCACCTCGCTCGCCGTATCGGCACTTAGAATTATGCGGTATTGCCTTAAAATGATGCACTCCACCGCACCGCGCATCATCCAAACTTTTATTGAAAGCAACGACCTGACCGAAAAAAACGTGTACCTGTTCTGCACCTCCGGCAGCAGCGGTAATGACAAAAGCCTGCGGAACCTGCAACCCCTGTACCCGTATATCAATTTTGCCGCCGAAAGCATCGCCGCATGGCTGGACGGTCTTGCCTGAGTGCTCCCCTTTTCCGTATAACTTAAACGCAAAGCCGCCCACACAATTTTGCTGTGCGGGCGGCTTTGTATTATGTCTTGCTTTTTTGCAGGGTTGCGTTTATAATAATAGGGCAGTTGTACTCCTGCATCGCGCACAGCTGCCTGATTCAAATTGTCTCAGTAGCTCAGTTGGATAGAGCACACGCCTCCTAAGGTTGCGTTACAACGGCCACCTTGGAAAAACTTCATATAGGATTCAAGTTCGAGTTTCTTCGGGCTTAGTCATAAAACCAGCCATGTCTCAGTAGCTCAGTTGGATAGAGCACACGCCTCCTAAGCGTGGGGCCGGAGGTTCAAATCCTCTCTGGGACGCCAGCTAACAACGCCGAAAGCCTTTGTTTTCAAGGGTTTTCGGCTTTTCTTATATGAAAAGGCACGAAAAAGCTCTTTCACTGTATGAGATAAAATTCTACTCCAAAATTTGATTTTTGACAACCCCTCCAGAATCGAACGGTTGTTATAAGACAAAATCGCCAGCTAATTTTTAGCAGAAAACGGGCTGTTCTTGCTAATGAAAATGCCCTTCCTGCTAATCAGCCCCAAAATCGTGCCAAAAATCCTGCTAATCAAAAAAGGCGGATGTTTTGAGTACCATGCAGTTATAGCAGATAAAATTGAATATCGTTATATACATAGAGCGTCTATTTGCCCCGCATTGGGGATGGATAGGCGCTCTTTTTTTATGCCCAAAACCATGGGCAAATACAAGAGATTGGAGGTGTTTTATTTGAGCAAGCCTGTTTATGCCGCAGACAAGCCGAGCGATTGCCATTACTGCTACTATTGGACGAATGGCAGAAAGGGCTGCCGTCTGGGTAGAAATAATTGCTACTACTTAATCTCTTTGCCGCCGAAACCCAAGTCGGAATGTGATGGCTGTCCCTATGGGCGAGATCACCCGTGCATTGGTTGGTGTACGAAGAAGGTTATGCGTGAAGTGGGGCTTCGTTGATATAAATGCGTATGAACAGGAATACCGCTTCTGCTATTTTGCCCGATGTCCTTACGAAAAGACGGATACGACTTTCCGCAGCATTCCGCTGACAACAGAAAGTTTTCCGCAGAAAGAAGGTGGTGAAGCCGTGTGAGTTTTGATTATTTTTACGGTCAGCAATCCGATCTATTCACATTCTATCGAGTTCCGAAGGTGTTGTTCACGAACGAGAGGTTCTGGAATATTTCTGCCGATGCCAAGATGCTGTATGGCATTTTGCTTGACCGCATGAGCCTGTCTGCCAAGAATGGTTGGATAGATAAAAACGGTCGAGTGTATATCATTTTTACAATCGACGAAGCGAAGATGGCTCTGAACTGTGCTGAACAAAAGGCTATCAAGCTGCTCAGTGAACTTGAGAAGAAAGCAGGATTGATTGAACGTAAGCGTCAGGGTTTGGGAAAACCCAACCTGATCTATGTGAAGAACTTTATCTCTGCTGTGGATTCACAACTCTTGAATTGTGAAAATCACAATTCTGGAACAATGGAAATCACAACTCAAGAACTTCCGAAATCACAATGTAATAATACTGATATTAAAAATACTGAATTTAGTGATACTGATTCTATCTTTCCTTCCGGAAATGGTGGAATGATGGACGAGAATGACCGGTATCAAGAATACTTTGATTATTTCTCGGATCAGCTCAGTATGGATTTGTTGAAGAAAGATTACCCTTACGATTCTGAAATGCTGGATAACATTCTGGAACTGATCGTTGAAACGGTTTGCACAAAGCGACCGTTGATTCGCATTGGTGCAGAGGAGCGTCCGACAGAAATTGTCCGCAGTCGGTTTATGAAACTGAATGCCGAACACATTCGATATGTTATGGACTGCTTCAAAGAGAACACCACAAAGATTAGAAATATCCGTCAGTATATGCTGACTACGATATACAATGCGCCGACGACAATAGACACCTACTACGATGCTCTTGTTCGGCACGATATGTCACACGGATATTTGGAAGGAGGATTTAAGAAATTGAAAATGAAGCGAGAGGAAGGAGAGTGACGAAAAATGTCGAAAAAAGCAACCATCATTGCGGTGGTCAATCAGAAAGGAGGAACCGGCAAGACCACCACCACCGAAAATCTGGGCGTTGGCTTGGCACTTGAAGGAAAAAAGGTGCTTCTGGTAGACACCGATCCCCAGGCTTCCCTGACAGTCAGTTTGGGCAATCCCTGCCCGGATGAGCTGTCTCCGACACTTTCCGATTTGATGGGAAAGATTATGGTGGAAAGCCCCATTGCTCCCGGTGAAGGGATTCTTCATCATCCGGAGGGCGTTGATTTGGTGCCGTCCAACATCGAACTGTCCGGTATGGAAGTTGCACTGGTCAATGCCATGAGCCGGGAAACCATTCTCAGGCAATACCTGGATACGGTCAAACAGAACTATGATTACATTCTTCTGGATTGTATGCCGTCTTTGGGTATGCTGACCGTCAATGCGTTGGCAGCTGCCGACAATGTGCTGATACCGGTTCAGGCAGCATACCTTCCTGCAAAGGGTCTGGAACAGCTGCTTGGAACCATCAACAAGGTCAAGAGACAAATCAACCCGAAATTGAGGATTGAGGGTATTCTTCTGACTATGGTAGACAATCGCACCAACTATTCCAAAGACATCAGCAATCTGATTCGGGAGAGCTATGGAGGAAAGCTGAAGGTTTACAAGACAGACATTCCCCGCTCTGTTCGTGCAGAAGAAATCAGTGCCGAAGGACACAGCATTTTTAAGCATGATCCAAAAGGAAAAGTGGCGGATGCTTACCGAGTCTTGACGAAGGAGGTGTTAAACAATGCAGAGAAAAGGCGCAAACATCAGCTTGAAGGGGTACGATGATATTTTCTCGACCGAGCAATCCAGAGCCGAATCTCAGCAGGAGCGAGTGCAGGAAATTCCGCTTTCTGAATTGCACCCTTTCGAGGGACACCCCTTCCGTGTGGTTGATGATGAAGAAATGATGAAAACGGCAGAGAGCGTCCGAGATTTCGGAGTTCTCACCCCGGCGATTGTCCGTCCTGACCCCGATGGTGGTTATGAAATCGTTTCTGGTCACAGGCGGCACCGGGCATCGGAGCTTGCGGGTAAGGAAACCATGCCTGCGATTGTTCGTGACCTGGACGATGATGCAGCCATTATTCTGATGGTCGATGCGAATTTGCAGAGAGAAACCATTCTTCCGAGCGAAAGAGCATTTGCCTACAAGATGAAGTTGGATGCAATTAAACATCAGGGCGAAAGGACAGATTTAACTTCTGGACAACTTGTCCAGAAGTTGTTGTCAGTAGAAAAAGTGGCTGAAGGAACCGGTGAAAGCTACAAGAATGTGCAACGCTATATCCGTCTAACCGAACTGATTCCGGAACTGTTGGATATGGTGGATACGGGTCAGATCAAATTCAATCCTGCGGTGGAGCTTTCCTATCTGGCAAGAGAAGAACAGCAGGATTTTCTTTCTGCAATGGATTATGCTCAAGCAGCTCCTTCCCTTTCGCAAGCACAGCGAATTAAAAAGCTCGCACAGGAGGGCGAGTGTACGCTGGATGCGATGTGCGAGATTATGAATGAAATCAAGAAGGGAGAGCTGGACAGAGTAACCTTCAAAACGGATTCGTTGCGAAAATACTTCCCGAAGTCCTATACCAACAAGCAGATGGAGGATAAAATTATTCAGCTTTTGGAACAGTGGCAGAAAAAAAGAGAAAAATCTATGGAAAGGTAAGGTAAAAAATGTTTACACCCAAAAACATTCAGGGCGCTTTGGAAGAACTCTACGACCTTTGCGATCCTGATTATATGGTAGATATGCTCGTAAATTACAGTGAGGAGTTCGATGATATTTCTCCTACGCTTCTGGCAAGGTCGTTCCAGAAAAATGCCGAGATGGTTTGCGAGTACCGAGTATTGTCCTCTGCTGGTGAGGGTATCGACTATCAGGGAACGGTACTTCTGAACAGCAGAGCCGTGCGGCTTCTGTCCTATGTAGAAGATACGAGCGGCAATGAAAAAGTTCGCACGATTCAGAGCAAGGAGCTGTGGTTAACAGAAGATATGACCTTCTATGTGGTGTCCTGTATGTCCACGATTACGATGGACAAGGAAGAAGCCATTTGTCTTAACGAACACCGCAGTGTAGTTACTACGGTGGAATGCGAGGACGATATTTTCTTCGACATGGGTTCCCTGATTTGCGAACTGGACGATATTTGCTTGTTCGAGCTTTTAGCCGATGCGGATGCGACTATTTATGAACTGTAACAGGTTCATGGATGGTCGCTTTTCTTATTTCCAAAGAAACGGAGGTATCGAAACTTGAAAGAATACGATGTGAAGATTACCGAAACCTTGGAGAAAACGGTTACGGTGCAAGCAGAATCTCACGATGCGGCAGAGGAACAGGTTAGAGCCGCTTATTACAATTCGGAGTACATTCTGGACTCCGAAAACTTTACCGGTGTTGCGTTCGGCACGACCGAGGAACGGGAGGTTCAGAAAGAACAGGCAGATACCATGAATGTGTTGCTGGTAAAGCCGTTCATGTATCCGCAGGCTGTGCAGATCGGCTGTGAGCTGGAGGATTTGCAGAAAGCCGTAGGTGGCGATATTGAGGCAACTTATCCGTTCAATGAGCCGGTTGCACTGCTCATGCACGACGAAGGTAAACTCGCAGGCAAAGACCTGAACCGTGCGCTGCGTGATGATGACGGCGATATTTATGACATTATCGCCGGTGATTTCCTGGTGGTTGGTTTGGGTGAGGAGGATTTTTGTTCTCTGTCCCCGGAACTGATGAAGCAGTTTGAGGAACACTTTCATCAGCCTGAGACTTTTGTACGCATGGGGCGCAGCATTATGGCGCTTCCCCTGCCGGATGACATGGTGAAGAAAGAAGATGCACCTGTCAAAGCTGATTCGGTTCCCCATAAAATTAACCCTGACCGAGATGTTCTGTAAGGAGGTTCTTATGCAAAGAAATTCGACGATTGGAGAGCTGATGGAGCGAAAGCGGATTCAGGATGGTGCCAAGGAGTACCAGGGACATACCTATATGGACTTGGCACGATTTGATGAAGCCACCAAGCACATGATTATTTTCGATGTGCTGACCGATGAATCGCCTGTCGGTTGGAAAGGCGAAAGAAATCGCCTGTATTTGAGCGATGTGGGTTATCAGAAGGCTCTGGATAACCAGAAAGCTGGCAATATCAAGATTATCAGCCATGCCGCAGTTGCCAAGGGCAATCTGTATTACGACCACAGAGATATGGCACGATAATCTGTTCACTCTACTGCTTGCAGGAGGTGATGAATCATGCAGGAAGAAGTTGAAAACAGGACAGTGAACCTGGCGATCAGCACTACCAAGCTGACGGGGCGCACTATCATTGCCGGTATCCGCAAGTATTTGCAGCACCGGGAAAAAGTGAAAATGAAAAAGGCACGAGACCCTGCCGTTCATGGAAAACAATCCGTGAAACAGCTTTTGGGACAGAATCAGGGTGCTACGAATGTTGAGATCGACAAAGAGAGTATCCGTGATTTTGAAAAGCTCGCCAAGAAGTACGGCGTGGACTTTGCCGTAAGGAAAGATAAGTCCGTTGATCCTCCCCGGTTTCTTGTCTTTGTCCGTTCCAAAGATGCAGATGCTTTGGATGCGATCTGCAAGGAACATCAGGCAAGGGCATTAACCAAGAATGAAAAGCCGAGCGTTCTGGCGCAACTGAAGAAGTTCAAGGAAATTGTCGCAGCGATTCCGAAGAAGGTTCGAGAGAAGAAACAGGAGCGTGATCTGTGATGGATAAGAGAAAAATTAAAAAGCTCCTGATTCTGAATTTACCGTATTTTCTGGTAGGGTTGTTCGCTACGAATTTAGGAGAAGCATGGAGATTGGCTGAGGGTGCAGATTCATCTGCGAAAATCCTCAGCTTTTTTAATGCCCTTCCGATAGCCCTGAACAATCCGTTGCCCAGCTTTCACCCGTTGGATTTGCTGATTGGCATTTTCTGCGGCGCAGGACTCCGGCTGGCTGTCTATCTAAAAGGCAAAAACGCAAAGAAGTACCGACACAATGTTGAGTACGGTTCTGCTCGTTGGGGAACGGCAAAAGATATTGAGCCGTTTATTGCACCAAAGTTCGAGGACAATGTGATCCTGACAAAAACGGAGCGGTTGATGATGAGCAATCGCCCGAAGAATCCTGCCAATGCCCGAAATAAGAATGTTCTGATTATCGGCGGTTCGGGTTCCGGTAAGACTCGCTTTTGGTTGAAGCCAAACCTTCTCCAGATGCACAGCTCCTATGTGGTCACTGACCCCAAAGGCAGCATCGTGATTGAGTGCGGCAACGCCCTTTTGAAGCATGGCTACACCATAAAGATTTTCAACACCATCAACTTTCAGAAGTCGATGCACTATAACCCTTTTGCCTATATCCATTCAGAAAAAGACATTCTGAAACTGGTGACAACGCTGATTGCCAACACAAAGGGTGATGGAAAAGCCGGTGACGAGTTCTGGACGAAGGCGGAAACGCTGCTCTACTGCGCCTTGATCGGATATATCCACTATGAAGCTCCGGTTGAGGAACAGAATTTCTCCACCCTGATTGAGTTCCTGAACGCAATGGAGGTGCGGGAAGATGATGAGGAGTTCCAGAATCCGGTGGATCTGATGTTCGAAGCCCTGGAAAAGAAAAAGCCAAATCACTTTGCAGTCCGTCAGTATAAAAAATACAAGCTGGCTGCCGGCAAGACCGCTAAGTCGATTTTGATTTCCTGCGGCGCTCGTCTGGCTCCTTTTGATATTCAGGAGGTCAGAAATGTGACTGCCTATGATGAGTTGCAGTTGGATACTCTCGGAGATAAGAAAACGGCGCTCTTTCTGATTATGTCAGATACGGATGCGACCTTTAATTTTTTGATCTCCATGATTTACACACAGCTGTTCAACTTGCTGTGCGAGAAAGCAGATGATGTGTACGGCGGCAGACTGCCGGTTCATGTGCGCTGCCTGATTGATGAGATGGCAAACATCGGTCAGATTCCCAATCTGGAAAAACTGGTAGCGACAATCCGAAGCCGTGAAATATCAGCTTGCCTTGTTCTCCAGGCACAATCACAGCTGAAAGCCATTTATAAAGACAATGCCGATACCATCATCGGCAACATGGATTCCCGAATTTTCCTGGGTGGTTCTGAGCCAACCACGCTTAAAGAACTAAATCAGGCATTGGGAAAAGAAACTATCGACACCTACAACACCTCCAACACCAGAGGTAACAGCCCGTCTTACGGCTTGAATTATCAGAAGTTAGGCAAAGACCTTGCGAGCGTAGATGAGCTTGCGGTTCTGGATGGAAGCAAGTGTATTTTGCAGTTGCGTGGTGTCAGACCGTTTCTTTCTGACAAGTACGATCTGACGCAGCACCCCAATTATAAGTACACATCAGACTTTGATAAGAGAAATGAGTTCAACATTGAACAGTTTCTGAGTCGAAGGTTGAAGCTCAAGGCAGGTGATGAGTTTGTGGTAGTCGATGCGGATTAAGGAGGTTTCTGTTTGGAAAATCTGAAAACGGTATCTGCCCTGGTTAAGAACATCTTGGAACACGACCACAAGGCAAGAAATACCGACAATCATTTGTACCTGATGGTACTGGAACACTATTCCGGGCTGCGTGGCATCGACATTCATGCCATGACGGTTCCTGTGTTTTTGAAGGAACTGGATAGACGCAGCTTTCCGGGGTTTGAAACTGTCCGCAGAAGCAGACAGAAAGTGCAGGCAACCTACCCTGACCTTGCTCCCAGTGAAGCCGTAGGCAAACGCAGAGCAAAAAATGAGGTTGTATATCGAGAATTTGCAGAAAGCGAGGTGTAAAAAATGACTTGGTGGATCACAGATACCTCTATTGGGCAGCGTTTGAAGTTCATTAGACGATTTCGCCGCCTTACACAGAAAGAGCTTGGACTCCTGATGGGGTATTCCGAGAAAACAGCGGATGTCCGTATTGCTCAGTATGAGAAAAACGCTCGAACCCCTAATGCAGAAACCACAGCGAAACTCGCAGAGGTTCTGAAGGTTTCACCTGCTGTTTTTTCACCGACGATCTGTGCTTCTCGTGAAGATTTGTTGCAGTCAATGTATTGGCTGTTTCTCATGAAAGGTGGTGGTGATATATATGATTGTGAAACTGAATATGCAAGAAGCAGAATGGAACAGAAACTTGGCGTGATAACCGTTGAGGAGTTCCTTGAAAAGATTCTCGCAAACTAAGCCTTCCGTCCGGTTTTGATACCGGTAGTACGGAGGGCTTTTTCTATTCTCAAAACAATTTCAAATTTTAGGAGGAAAATATTATGGCATTTTTCAATAGCGCAGTAACCGTTCTTCAGACTCTCGTTATCGCTCTGGGCGCAGGTCTTGGCATCTGGGGTGCAATCAATCTGCTTGAGGGCTACGGCAACGATAACCCCGGCGCAAAGTCCCAGGGTATGAAGCAGTTGATGGCGGGCGGTGGTGTCGCTCTGATTGGAACCACACTGGTTCCATTGCTTTCCGGATTGTTTGGTTAAACAGAAAAAGGAGGTAATCGCCTTTGGACAGCATACTCCAACAGATCACAGACTGGCTGAAAGAAATGCTTATTAGTGCCATTATGGGAAATCTGTCGGGGATGTTTGAGTCCGTCAACAATCAGGTTGGCGAGATAGCAACCTCCGTGGGCAGAACTCCGGAGAGTTTCTCTCCGGAGATTTTTGCTATGGTTCGCAACATCTCCGAATCAGTAATTATTCCCATAGCAGGCTTGATTTTAACATTCATAGCCTGTTATGAGCTGATTCAGCTGATAATTGACCACAACAACCTTGCTAATTTTGAAACCTGGATTTTCTTCAAATGGGTTTTCAAGACCTTTGTTGCGGTCATGCTCATCACCAACACATTCAATATTACAATGGCGGTTTTCGATGTAGCACAGCACGTTGTAAATGCCAGTGGCGGCATTATAGCCGGTAACACAGCCATAGACGCTTCTGGACTGGAAGCGCTGGAAGAAACGCTTCAGGGAATGGACTTAGGTCCTCTGATTGGCTTGTTGCTGCAATCTTTCGTTGTGCAGATTACAATGTCTGCCCTTGCCATTATCATTTTTGTCATTGTTTATGGCAGAATGATTGAAATCTATTTAATGGTGAGCCTTGCACCCATTCCATTCTCAACTTTTGCAAATCGTGAACAAAATCAGATCGGGCAGAACTATCTGCGCTCTTTATTTGCTCTCGGTTTTCAGGGCTTTTTAATCATCATCTGTGTTGGTATTTATGCGGTACTGGTACAGTCCCTTGCATTTACAGATGATATTATTGCGGATATCTGGGGAATCATGGGCTACACCGTATTGCTCTGCTTTACCCTGTTTAAGACAGGAACACTTGCAAAGAGCGTATTCAATGCACACTAACAGAGAGGAGGTGTTTGTTTGGCAGCATATATCCCTGTCCCTCGTGACCTGACGAGGGTAAAATCTAAGGTGTTCTTTAACCTGACAAAACGACAGCTTATTTGCTTTGGGGCAGCGGCGCTCATCGGAGTGCCGTTTTTCTTTTTTCTCAAATCTTTTGGCAATGTCAGTTTGGCAGCATTGGGCATGATTATCGTCATGCTTCCACTATTCTTTCTCGCAATGTACGAAAAGGATGGACAGCCGCTTGAAGTTATTGCACACCATTTCATTCAGGCGAAGTTTGTACGCCCCAAAATCAGACCGTATCAGACCGATAATTACTATGATGTACTGTTTCGTCAGTACCAGCTTGAAAAGGAGGTAGAACGCATTGTTTTTCCAGAAGAAAAAACAGACAAGAGAAATAAAAATGCCTGCCCATCTCAATCGAAAGCAGCAGAGAGAAATTAAAGCTGTTGTCGAACGTGCAAAAAAAGATAACGGGATTCCGCAGACTGCTCAACAGTCTATCCCGTTTCAAAGGATGTTCCCCGATGGAATTTGTCGTGTGACGGATAACTATTACACCAAAACTATCCAGTATCAGGACATCAATTATCAGCTTGCCCAGCAGGAAGATAAAACTGCTATTTTCGATGAATGGTGCAGCTTTCTGAATTTCTTTGATAGTTCTATTCATTTTGAACTATCTTTTATGAATATGGGAACCGATGCAGAGAGCTTTGAAAAGAGTGTCCGTATCCCATTTCAGAAAGATGAGTTCAATCCCGTTCGTGCGGAGTACAGTCAGATGTTGAAAAAACAGCTTTCTCAAGGAAACAACGGTTTGACTAAAACAAAATATCTGACTTTCGGTATCGAGGCAGAATCCATGCGTCAGGCAAAACCGAGACTGGCTCATATCGAAAACGACCTTCTCAACAATTTCCGCCGTTTGGGTGTTGTGGCAACTCCGATGGACGGCAAAGAGCGTCTGCGTCTGATGCACGCTATGTTCCACATGGGGGACGATGATAAGTTCTTTTTTGACTGGAAGTGGCTGGTAGAGTCCGGGCTTTCCGTAAAGGATTTCATTGCCCCTACCGCCTTTGCATTCAAAAACAACCGAACTTTTCAGATGGGCAGTTTGTACGGTTCTATGTCTTTTCTATCCATTTCGGCATCTGATCTCAGTGACCGGATGCTGGCAGATTTTCTGGATATGGAATCCAGTCAGATTGTTACTATACACATTCAGTCGGTAGATCAGACCGCTGCTATCAAAACCATTAAGCGCACCATCACCGAACTTGATCGTAGTAAAATTGAAGAGCAGAAGAAGGCGGTTCGTTCCGGATATGACATGGACATTATCCCAAGCGATCTCGCCACCTATGGCAGGGATGCCAAAGCTCTGCTGAAAGAGCTGCAAAGCCAGAATGAGCGTATGTTCATGGTCACGTTTCTTGTTATGAATACCGGACGCACAGAGCAGGAGCTGGAGAACAATGTGTTTCAAGCACAGAGCATTGCTCAGAAGCACAACTGTAATCTGCGTCGATTGGACTTCCAGCAGGAACAGGGGCTGATGAGCAGCCTGCCCCTGGCGCAGAACCTGATTGAAATTCGCCGTGGATTGACTACAAGTTCTACGGCTATTTTTGTACCGTTCACTACACAGGAACTGTTCCAGAACGGCGGAGAAACGCTTTATTATGGTCTGAACGCACTGTCCAACAACCTGATTATGGTGGACAGGAAGAAACTCAAAAACCCGAACGGACTGATTCTTGGTACTCCCGGTTCTGGTAAGTCCTTCAGTGCAAAACGTGAAATCACCAATGCTTTCCTGGTAACTGACGATGATGTTATCATCTGTGATCCCGAAGCAGAATATACTGCCCTGGTTCACAAGTTCCACGGACAGGTCGTGAAAATCAGTTCTTCCAGCACCAACTATATTAATCCGATGGATATTAATATCAACTATTCAGAGGACGACAATCCGGTGGCATTGAAAGCAGATTTTATCCTGTCCCTTTGTGAGTTGATTGTAGGTAGCAAGGACGGATTGCAGCCGGTCGAAAAGACGGTCATTGACCGTTGTGTGCATCAGATTTATCAGCGATATTTTGATGATCCCAAACCGGAGAATATGCCTATTCTGGAGGACTTGTATAATGCCCTTTTGAAGCAGGAAGAAAAGGAAGCGCATCATGTTGCAACTGCCCTTGAAATCTATGTTAAAGGTTCTCTGAAGGTGTTTAATCACCGAACCAATGTAGATATTCAGAATCGTCTGGTGTGTTACGACATTAAGGAACTGGGCAATCAGCTGAAAAAAATCGGGATGCTGGTTGTACAGGATCAGGTCTGGGGACGTGTCACCCAAAACCGTAATGCAGGAAAATCTACTCGATACTATATCGACGAGTTCCATTTGCTGCTCAAAGAGGAACAGACCGCAACTTATTCCATTGAAATTTGGAAGCGATTTCGTAAATGGGGCGGCATTCCGACCGGTATCACCCAGAATGTAAAAGACCTGCTTCGTAGTCCGGAGATTGCCAACATCCTAGAAAATTCGGACTTCATCTATATGCTCAATCAGGCAAGCGAGGACAGAACCATTCTGGCTCAGCGCCTGAATATCTCTCCCCATCAGCTCTCCTATGTCACAAACTCCGGTGAGGGCGAAGGACTTTTGTTTTATGGCAATGTGATTCTTCCGTTTGTTGACCGGTTCCCGAAGGACATTGAGCTGTACCGTATTATGACCACCAAATTGTCTGAGGTATCCAAAGAAAAGGAGGGGTAATAGATGGCGAAAAGACCTACCCGACTCCGTTTTACTGAGGATGATTTGTCCAGCGATGCGGTAAAAAAGGCTGCTGGAAAAGCGGAAAAAGCCGCAGCGAAGGCAGAAAAGGCAGTGGATAAAATCACTCCAAAGAAACACCGCAAGTTGCGGCAGGAAGCTGATGTTTCCGCTAGCAGAACTGCAAAACTTCGTTTTGGCAAGGCAAAGGCAGATGATATTCCCCCAAAGCCTTCCGGTATCAAACGAACGGTAACTCATGCACCGGTAGATACCCTGTCTGCGAATGTCCATAAATCTATCTCTCGATATGAAGATGATAATGTGGGCGTTCAGACAGCCCATCAGACAGAGCTTGGTGCGGAAACTGCTTACCATATTGCCGATCATGCGGTTTACAGTCATAAGCTGAAAGCCTATGACAAGGCAGAAAAGCTGGTGAGCAAATCAGATAAAGCAAATGTGAATGCACTGTTTGAAAAGTTTAAAAAGGACAATCCCAATGCTTCTTCCAATCCTCTTTCACGATGGCGGCAAAAGCATAACATCAAGAAAGAATATGCCGCAGCACGAGCCGGAAAAGGCGGAAAGGCTACGGCAAAGGGTGCAGGAAAGACTGCAAAAGGAGTAAAAAGTCTGACACAGAAGATTGCCGATTTTTGTGTATCACACAAGACCGCATTGCTCTGGGTTTTGGCAATAGGGCTGTTATTCATGGTCATATCTGGAATGTTCTCCGCCTGCTCTACCATGTTCCAGGGCGGTACTCAGGTAGTGTTGGGGACTTCTTTTACTGCGGAAGATGAGGATATTTTGGGGACAGATGAAGATTATACGGCTTTAGAAAATGATTTGCGAAGCCAGGTGGACAATATTGAGTCCACCCATCCGGGATATGACGAATACCGTTATGCTCTCGATGAAATCGGACACAACCCCTATGAGCTGGCAGCTTATCTGACGGTTGTTTTTGAGGACTATACACGTGAAGAAGTACAGGCAGAACTTGTTAGACTATTTGAAGAACAGTATGATCTTGAACTTGATGAGGAAGTTGAGATACGCTCTTATACTACTACCGATGAAGATGGCAACACATCAACTGTTTATTATGAATATCGTATTCTGAATGTTACCCTGACCAACTACGGACTTGGCAATGTAATTGCATCTTCTAGACTGACCGCAGAGCAATGGGAACGATATAAGGTGCTGTTGGAAACGCTAGGTAATCGTTCTTATTTGTTTGGTGAAGATGTTTCCTCTGCCCCTGGAGGTGGTGGTGAATACACTGACTACGATATTCCAGGTGAAGCACTGACGGACACTGCTTTTGCCAACATGGTTAGAGAAGCTGAAAAATATTTGGGGTATCCCTATGTTTGGGGTGGTTCTTCCCCTTCTACCAGTTTTGATTGTTCTGGATTCGTCAGCTGGGTCATCAATAACTGCGGCAATGGATGGAGTGTCGGCAGACAAACTGCGAACGGGCTTAAAAACCTCTGTGATATTATTCCGCCTTCTGAAGCAAAACCAGGAGATCTGATTTTCTTCCAGGGAACCTACAACACATCAGGAGCTTCTCATGTAGGTATTTATGTGGGCAACGGGATGATGATTCACTGTGGTGATCCGATTTCTTATGCTTCCATCGAAACAAATTATTGGCAGCAGCACTTTTACTGCTTTGGCAGAATCCCTTAAGCTGCCGGAAAGGAGAACTATGGGCGCAAAATTAGAAAGGCTTGGTGCTGAACTTGCAAAGGCACGAAAAAAGAAAGCGGAATGGGATTCCAGGGTAAAGGATTTGGAGCGCAGATACCGTGAGGAGGAAAACTCCGAGATTCACGAGATGGTACACGCCGCCAACCTGACCCCTGACCAGCTTTCCGAACTTCTTAAAATGTTTGCGGAAGATTCCGCACCAAAACCGGAAACGATTCAATCTGTAACAGAGGAGGAAACTACACATGAAAATTAAGTATTTGGGCGCTACCTGTATGGCGCTGCTTTTGAGCATCGGGATATTTTCCACAACGGCATTTGCCTATGCTTCTGAGGCTCCTGCTGAAACTACGCAGGAGCAGACAGAAGAAACCGTACCGGAAACCAGTGAGCCGATGAAGCCGCTTACACCGGATGGCAATATGACACTGGTGGATGATGAAGGAGAACACCCTTCTGAGGGAAAACAGTTTATCACCGTTGTAACAAAAACTGGGAATTATTTTTATCTCATTATTGATCGTGATGATGAGGGTAAAGAAACAGTTCACTTTTTGAATCAGGTCGATGAAGTTGATCTGATGAAGCTGATGGATGAGGAAGAACTGGAGCAGCTGAAACCTGTTGAGGAAACCAAGCCAACTCCTGAGCCGGAAACCAAGCCGGAGACTGATACTGAAGTTCAAGAACCAGAGCCGGAGCCGGAAAAGAAACCCAATGTTCTTCCTGCTATTTTGACAATTCTCCTGCTTGCTGGTGGCGGCGGATTCTATGCTTTCAAAAAACTCAAGGGTAAGAAAGAAGAAAAAGCCCAGGAAAAGCCCGATCCGGATGCTGATTATGTGGACGATGACGAGGATTATGGCTATGACGAGGAAGATGATGGCGACATCATTTCCGACAGTGAGGACAAAGAACTGGTGTAATTGAAGTCTGGCATTGAGCCTGGGGCAATCTTCGGATTGCCCTTTACATACACACTTTCAGAAAACAAATATTTTCACGTTTTTGAAAGCGGCATCTTGCATATACTATTTGAGGATTGTATAATGAGAGTAACAGTTTAATTTCAAAACTCAAAAAATTATCAACTTTTGAAAGCGGGTGGATATATGAAAACGATTGTGCGAAAAAAATACCTCGATAGAATCATCGAGTTAAATGGTACGCCGGACATCAAGATCATCACAGGTATTCGCCGTTCCGGTAAGTCCAAGCTGATGCAGGCATACATGGAACACCTGAAAACAAATTGCGAGAATATCAATATCATCTTCATTGACTTCATGGATTTGGAATTTGAAGAAATCAAGGAATATCACGCTCTCCACTCCTATGTGGAGCAGCATTATGCAGAAGGCAAAACCAATTACCTCTTTATTGACGAAGTTCAGATGTGTCCGAAGTTTGAGTTGGCTATTAACAGCCTTTATTCCAAAGGCAAATATGACATTTACATGACCGGTTCCAATGCCTTCCTGCTGAGTGCTGACCTGGCAACCCTTTTTACCGGACGATATATTGAAATCCATGTGTTCCCATTCAGTTTTCAGGAATACTGCAAATACTACGATAATGTCACCGACAAGGATAAGCTCTTTGATGAATACTCTTTCAAAGGTGGTTTGGCTGGCTCTTATGCCTATCCAAACGACAGAGATCGAATCACCTATATCAAGGAAGTATATGAAACCATTGTTACAAGAGATCTGGTGCAGAAATACGCTTTATCTGATACAACCGTTTTGCAAAGACTGAGCGAGTTCCTGATGGACAATATCAGCAATTTGACTTCTCCGAACAAGGTCAGTCAGCTTTTGAATGCGAATGATATAGCGACAAGTCACGTAACGGTGGGCAAATATATCAAATATCTGTGCAACGCTTTTGTTTTCTATGATATTAAGCGATATGATATTCGTGGCAAGAAGTATCTGGAAAGCTCCGAGAAATTCTATCTGTGTGATACGGGGATTCGTTATGCAATCCTGGGCAGCAGAAATATGGATTACGGCAGAGTTTATGAAAATATGGTCTGCATCGAACTTCTGCGCCGTGGTTACGATGTTTATGTTGGAAAGCTGTATCAGAAAGAAATTGATTTTGTAGCCCAGAAAGGCAGTGAGAAAATCTATATTCAGGTCAGCGACAATATCTCCGGGCAGGAAACCTTTGAAAGAGAATATTCTCCATTGTTGCAAATTCGAGATGCGTATCCGAAAATGATTATCGCACGAACCAGACATCCAAAGTACAGCTATGAAGGGATTGAGATTCACGATATTGCAGAGTGGCTGTTACAGGAATAAATAATTCCGTTATCTCCGTCATTTGAAAAAAGAATGACGGAGATATTTCATCAATGAGGGAGATAACCCCCTGTTACATAGCAGTCTTACATTTCGGTGTATGGCTGCTTTTTTATTTTCCAGAAAGGAGCAGATGCAAATGAAATTAGTATTGGCTGAAAAGCCATCAGTGGCACAAAGTATTGCAAAGGTATTGGGTGCGACAAAGCGTGAGGATGGATACCTGGAGGGAAACGGTTATGTAGTCAGTTGGTGTGTGGGGCATCTGGTAGAGCTGTCACAGCCTGAAGCCTATGACGAGAAATATAATAAATGGGCGTATGCAGACCTTCCTATTTTTCCGGATCAGTGGAAATATCAGGTGTCTGCTAGTACCAAAAAGCAGTTTGGAATTCTCAAAAAACTGATGGCAAGAAAAGATGTAGAGAGCCTTGTGTGTGCGACAGATGCCGGTCGAGAGGGAGAACTGATTTTCCGTCTGGTTTATCAGCAGGCTGGATGTCGAAAGCCCTTTGAAAGACTCTGGATTTCCTCTATGGAGGATTCCGCTATCAGAGAGGGATTTGAGCAGCTGAAACCGTCAACAGAATATGATGCTTTGTACGAAGCGGCATTATGCCGGGAGCGAGCCGACTGGTTGGTTGGAATTAACGCTACCCGGCTTTTTTCTACCCTTTATGGACAGACGTTGAATGTGGGTCGGGTTATGACGCCCACTCTGGCAATGGTCGTGATGCGTGAAGCTGCAATCTCAGCTTTTAGACCTGAGCCTTTTTATACAGTAGAACTGGCTTTTCAGGACTTCACTGCATCTGGCGAGCGGATGAAGCAAAAAGTTCTTGCGGATGATGTTGCCCGGAAGTGTGTTGGTTCGGTTCTGAATGTCACAAAGGCAGAAAACAAGGAAAAATCTGAAAAGCCGCCTGCCCTGTATGATTTAACTTCTTTGCAGAGGGATGCAAACCGGGTGTTGGGATTCACAGCACAGCAGACACTGGACTATACCCAGAGTCTATACGAGAAAAAACTGGTCACTTATCCCCGTACTGACAGCCGTTATCTGACAAGTGACATGAAGGATATGCTTCCGGAATTGATAAAGTCGCTTTTCAACATTTTCCCTGTGGAGGATGTGAAAAACGTTCCGGTTCATGCGGCGCAGGTTATCAATGACAAGAAAGTTTCTGACCACCACGCCATTATCCCCACCAAAGAAGCCATAAAATGCAGCCTGGATGATCTGCCAAAGGGTGAACAGGCAATTCTCAGGTTGATTGCCACCCGCCTGTTTTGTGCGGTCGGTGAGCCTTTCCGGTACAACGAAAGCGTGATTGAACTTTCGGATGGAAATTATATCTTTTCTGCAAAGGGCAAAACAACAGTACAGTCTGGATGGAAAATTTTCTCCGGAAAACCTGCTGATAAGGATAAAGAGGGTGAAAAGCAGCTCCCTTCTCTCACAGTTGGTGAGGGCTTGAGTGTTTATTCCACTGAGGTAAAAGAAGGAAAAACATCACCGCCCAAGCATTTTACAGAAGACACCCTTCTGCAAAGTATGGAAACTGCCGGTGCAGATGAAATGCCGGAAGATGCGGAGCGCAAGGGATTGGGGACACCGGCGACTCGTGCTGCTACGATTGAAAAGCTGGTACGAATCGGTTTTTTGGAACGTAAAGGTGATAAGAAAACCAAGCACCTGATTTCCACCCATAAAGGAACCGCTCTGGTAACCGTGATGCCGGAACAGATTCAATCTCCATCCATGACCGCTGACTGGGAAGAAAAGCTGCTCATGATTGAGCGTGGAGAATATGACAGCAATGCTTTTCTGAAAGAAATTCAGGATATGATTTCTGCACTGGTGCAGACCTATGAAAAGGTAAAAGGGTCTGATGTGCTTATGGCAAAGGAAGTGCAGACAGTGGGTGTTTGCCCTGTCTGTGGCAGTTCCGTCACAGAACGGCAGAAAGGATTTTTCTGTTCCAAAAGAGAATGCCATTTCGCTCTATGGAAAAACAGCCGTTACTTCGAGAGCATCGGAAAAAGCCTGACATCAGCGGTGGCACAAAAGCTCTTGTCCAATGGAGAGGTTAAGCTCAAAGGATGTAAATCTGCTAAGACCGGCAGAATGTACGATGCAACCGTTGTAATGACAGTAACGGAGGAAGGGAAACCGCAGTTTAATATGAATTTTGAGAACGGAGGAAAAAGTAAATGATGAATGAGTTTAATCCGGATGGCAAGGACATTCGGTTCATTGACAGCCATTATAGAGATTTGTTTCGCATCCCGGATGGCGGAACGATTCAGGTACACTACTCCGATGATTCAGTAGTCATTAAGCCCTGCAAGTTTATTGATGAGTACCATACACAGATTGGAAACAATGTGTTCCACATCTGCCAGTTTGCAGAACTCCTGGAGCGTAACGGAAGCTATTGTCAGGCGGAACCGGAAATCATGGGTGATGAAGCTGCATGGCAGGTTGGGCGAGATCAGTATCTTGCAATCCAGACCTGTGAAGATGGTTATGACTATACGCTCTTTGATAAAGAATTTCATGAGATTGATGGCGGTCAGTTGGACAATCCAGAGCTGTCTATGCTGGAAGCACGAGCTGAAATTCTGGCTGGATTTGGACTTCAGATGAGAGAACTGCGAGTACAAGTATATGAAGAAGTCATGGAAAAAGCAGAGGCTGTTGAAGCTGTAAATGCTTCTTTGCTTGACCTGGCAAAACAAATTGACCAGTTCTCTGATGAGTACGATCACTATGAATATGCTGACAGAGTTGATGATAAAAAGAGCAACATTGTTGAGATTTATCATGATCTCACAAATGGAAACGCTGCTCCGTACCGAGATTTTTTAGAACAGGTTATTGAAGATTCGGATGAAATTTCTGTGGTACAGGCAGCAACACAGTTAAAGAATGAGTTGGATAAGGCGGTTTCTCGACCTAAAGAATCCGTAATTGATCAGTTAAAACAGATTTCGGGACAGACAGTACCATCTAAAATGTCGCACAGTTTTAAGGAACCCGAAAGATAAGGAGGATAATCTATGTCACAGGAAAAGATTGAACGTTGGAATGAAGTCGATGGCAATCTCGATAATGGTGAAAAGCTGCAAGCATTTTTGGACAGTACCACGGATGCGTATGCGATTTTGCAGCTGCGCCGTACAGATGAAACCGTTTATGAACGCTTTGAATCCTATGAAGCCCTGAAACGTCAAGGAAAAGAGCCGAACATTGACCATTATGATGTGGTTTATGTGGCTCCGCTCTCCTCTTATACTGACCAGACTGCCATGCTGGAAGGGCTGTACACAAAGTTTAATGTGGAGCGTCCAGAGGATTTCCGGGGGCACAGCCTGTCCGTCAGCGACATCGTGGCACTGAAAACCGATGCTGTGGTATCTTTTCACTATGTGGATTCTATCGGCTTTCAGGAGCTTCAGGGCTTTATGAAGCCGGAGAACTACCTGAAAAATGCAGAGATGGCGATGGAGGACGATTATGGGATGCTGGATGGCGTTATCAATAATGGCAAAGCACCTGCAACGGAAGAACGTTCTTCTGTATTGGCACAGCTGAAAGAACAGCCTGTTCTGGATAGTCCCCATAAACCGCCCAAAGCCCGAACAGAGAGGGAGATGGAATGATGGATTTAACCATTGATGAAAAAATGCTGATACTTCTGTACAGCCCAGGAACCAGAATGGGGCTGTATGGAGCATTACAGCAGATGAAAGAGCAGCTTGAGGAGGATGAAACAGAATTGTTGGATTTGACCAACTCTGTTTTGCAGAAGTTATCAGATATGGATGATGAAGTCTTTGAAAAGCTGAGTCTTTCTCTGGATTTATAAAGATTGGAGGGAAATAATGAATCCGAAAGAGAGGTATTATTCCGGTGTGGCAAGAGAAACGATCCATAGAATTACTGCCAACCGAGAAAACTGGACTTCTTTTCTGGCAACGATGGCTCGAAATTATGATTTCACCTATCCAGAACAGGTGATGATTTATGCGCAGCGTCCCAATGCTACACTGTGCAAACCTTATGAGGAATGGAACACAGACCAGTATCGGCGCTATGTGAAAAGGGGTTCCACTGGTATTGCCCTTTTTGTGATGAACCAGGATAAACCGTATCTGCGTTATGTCTTTGATGTGGCGGACACAGGTGTGCGTCGTTCTTCTCCGTCAATTACGCCGTGGAGAGTGACCGATGAAAACCGCCGTTTTATAATGGATGAGATGGAACGTGTCTTTCAGGTTCCGTCAGAGGGAATTCTGGAATATCAGCTGGAAAATATCGCAATCAACCTTGCCAGAGAGTATTGGGACGATTTCAAAAAGCCGATCCTCGACATCGTTGCAGATAGCTTCCTTGAGGAGTATGATGAATATAACATCGAGGTAGCATTTAAGACCGCAGTGGCAAATAGTGTCTCCTATGCGATGTACAGCCGTATTACCGAGAATCCGGATAACTATTTTGAGCATGAAGATTTTCAAAATGTATTCGACTTTAATACCCGTCAGACGGTAAATGCTCTGGGTACGGCGGTCAATGCAGTCAGCTCTCGAATGTTTGGAGAAATCGAAAAAGCCATAGAAGCCTTTGAACAGACAAAAACCGTGGAAAGGAGCCATGATTATGAACGAAATGACTTACACACAGGTCGGGGATTACCGGATTCCGGACATCGAACTGAAGAACACCGAAACGAAACCGTTGGGCAAGTACGGCAGAATGCGGAGGGCGTTTCTGCAAGAGAACAATCCGATGTTGCTGAACGATCTGATTCTCAGCGAGCAGCTGTTCCCGCATCTCCAGGAGATCGACGAGACAGCGCACCGCAGAGTGGAGCAGCTGATGACAGAACTGCTGGAGAAGAATCCGGCACCGGACAAAGCAACACAGCAGATGGCATGGGTGAAGCACATGAACAGCCTGAAAGCACAGGCAGAGGAAATCGTGACAGCGGAGCTTATCAACAGCTGAGTTTGAACCTTTTCCTTTCAGAATCAGAACAAATCAGCTTTATTGACGAAGCAGAGAGCAAAACGCTCTCTGCTTTTTCTTTATCTGAAAATCAGATCGACCAGGTGCTTACTGTTGGCGGAAATGAAGCTAATCTCCGAATGATGGTGGCACTGGAATATATGAAAGGAAAATCCACAGAGGAGATTGCAAAGCGTCTGCCTGCACTCTATCGTGGCAGCAATGGCTTTAAATTGGATAGTCATGAGGTCAGCGCATGGTTTGATGAGCAGTGTATTCATCTTGCCAGAGGAAAGACTGCCCGTTTTGCACCGTCCAGACAGATCGTATCCTGGCAGGAAGCCGCCGAGCGTATCGGTAAGTTACTGGAGAATGGCGAGTATGCCACCAATGTAGAGTTGGTGGAGGCTCCGGGTTATGAGAGAACAAAGGTCGCAGAATCTCTTTGGTATTTGTATCATGATCTTTCTGATAATGCCAGAGAACAAGGCTTCTTCCCTTCTTTACAGGAAGTCCGCAGTGTGGGATTTCCGGCAGAAACAGCAGAGCTGGCTGAAAAGCTGAATGATAGTCAATTCAGAGCCGGACTGAAAGCTGAATATCAGAACTTTTTACAGGCACACAATGAGGATTCTTCTTTGCTGCGATTCCATTATCACAAATTGGAACGCTTGGCACAGCGACTGGATGAGCTTGATCTGCCACTCAGAGAATATCAGAGCAGTATGACCATGCCACCTCTTGTCCGTCAGTTTATTACGGATGATGAAATCAATGAATCCCTGTCCGGGGGCAGTGGTTTCTCTGGTGGAAAAGCCCGTATTTATGAGTATTGGCAGAAAGGACATTCTGCAAAAGAAAAAGCGGACTTTTTGAAAAATGAGTATGGGACAGGCGGTCGTTCTCATGCGCTTTCCGGTGCTTCTGGCAGTGGTGAAGATCACGATGCCAAAGGAATCCGATACACCAAAAGCGGCTGTGATAAGGTGCAGCTGTCCTGGACACAGGTTGCCAATCGCATTGATTCGTTGATTAAGCAGGAGCGTTATATTTCTCCTGAAGTTTTGAAAGATGTTCAACAAGAACGAGCATCGGATATAGAAAACGAGCCGAATCCTGTGGGACGCATTGAATATCTTGGAACAAATGGCAGACCGGGTGAAGTGATTGAATATACTGATCCGGAACAGTTTATCAAGAATATTGAAGATGAAACATTCTATGGTGTTCCATTCACTGTTGTTCTGTATCGGGACGAACAGGGAAACACCATCCCACAAGATTTTCTCAGCGAACTTGACCCACCGCCGAAAGGCTTCCGTGTGGAAGATGCTCCGGTAATCGACTTGGAGGAAGAAGCACCCTCTGTGGATGAAGCAGAAGAAAGCCCGTTTGTTGCACAGGTCATGCGTGATGTAGAAGCTATTGCTGCCGAAGAAGAATCCTATGAGCGATTCAGTGTGATTGAAACAGAAAACGGTTATGCTGTCTGGGATGATATTCGGGATGAAATCTATGTAGATGATGAGGGTGTCAGTGAGGAATTCACCAGTGAGTGGCAGGCAAACGATTATTTGCAGGAAGTCAAAAAAGCGGTTTCTGCCAAAGAATCTGCGGAGTGGCTGTACAATGAACGCTCTAAATTTGAAGCAACACAGGAACCGGTTTATCAGGTGGGTGACACTGTTTTTCTGGAGGGAGAAGCATACAATATCACTGCCATTGGAACTACTGATGTACAGTTGCTGCCTCCAGGAATGGTGTACCCAATTTATCGGGCGGAAAGCAAAGAGAATTTTGAACGCCTTTTAAGACAGGATGAACGCAATGCCCGATTTATTTCAGGTGAAGAACCGGAAAAAACTGTTGCCACAGCTGAGCCGGAACATTTTATCGACCATTACTATGTGGTAGAAGATTTGCAGGTTCGAGGGGCGCTTCAGCTCAAGGAGTACAGCACATTCGAGGACGCAATGAGAGCATACAAGTCCCTTCCATCTGAAAGAATGAAAGCTCTGGGAGTGCAAAACACACGGACTCCATTCCCCGGTAGCCTGGATCTGATTCAGTGTAAAGATGGCGAAGATAAACTTGTCCAGGACTACACAAAAGTTGCTGGTTGGGAAAACCCTGAGATTCTGGACTTGGTTCAAAAAATTGAAACTGCAATTCAAACAAAGGAAAGTCCCGATATTCCAGCAATCAATTTTCACATCACAAATGACCATCTTGGCGAGGGCGGAGCGAAAGCAAAATTCAGAGCCAATATGGATGCAATCCGTGTCCTAAAAGAATTGGAGTTTGATGAGCGAAATGCTACTCCGGAAGAACAGGAAATCCTTTCCCAATATGTCGGTTGGGGTGGGCTTGCAGCTGCTTTTGATGAAAACAAGGCAAGCTGGGCTGAGGAGTTCAGAGAACTTTATACAGCCCTGTCTCCGGAAGAATATGCCGCAGCACGAGCTAGTACCCTGAATGCCCACTATACCAGTCCTACCGTCATTCGTGCCATCTATGATGCGGTCGGACAGATGGGATTTGAAACAGGAAATATTCTGGAACCTGCAATGGGTATCGGTAACTTTTTCGGTATGCTCCCTGACGCCATGCGAAACAGCAATCTCTATGGAGTGGAGTTGGACTCCATCAGTGGGCGTATCGCTCAGAAACTCTATCCTAACGCTGAAATCAAGGTGGCGGGCTTTGAAACTACGGATCGCCGGGATTTTTATGATTTGGCAGTCGGCAACGTTCCGTTCGGCAACTATAAGGTTTCGGATAAGCCCTATGATAAGTTGGGGTTCTCTATTCATAACTATTTTTTCGCAAAAACGCTCGATCAGGTTCGTCCGGGCGGTGTGGTTGCATTTGTGACCAGCCGTTTTACGATGGACTCAAAAAATTCTGATGCCAGAAAATATATGGCACAGAGAGCGGAACTCCTGGGAGCCATTAGACTGCCCAATACGGCATTTAAGGCAAACGCCGGTACAGAGGTTGTATCTGACATCATTTTCCTGCAAAAGCGTGACCACCCCATCGACATCATGCCGGACTGGGTGCAGCTGAATACTACACCGGATGGTTACACCATGAACAGCTACTTTGTAGAGCATCCGGAAATGGTTTTGGGAGAACTTTCTATGGAAAGTACCCAATATGGTAAGGATGATCTCACAGTCCGTCCCCGTGAAGATATGGAACTGGCTGACCTTCTTCGTGAAGCTGTTACCCGTATCGGTGGCACTTATGCTCCTGCGGAGCTAACTGAAGAAGCAAACAGCCAGGAAAAAGAACAGATTACCATTCCTGCCCGCCCAGATGTGAAAAACTTCTCCTACACGGTTGTAGACGATGAGGTATATTTCCGGGAAAACTCTGTCATGCGTCTGGTAGAGCTGAACGACAAAGCCAAAGAACGTGTCAGCGGCATGGTGGAACTTCGCCGCATTGTAAATGAACTGATTGAATATCAGCTGGAGGACTATCCGGATGATATGATTCAGGCAAAACAGGTAGAGCTGAATGCTGCCTATGATGCGTTTACCGCAAAAAACGGGTTAATCAACAACAGAGCCAACAGTCAGGCTTTTGCTGATGATTCCAGCTATTATCTTCTGTGTTCACTGGAAAACTTGGATGAGGATGGTCATCTCAAGAGCAAAGCGGATATGTTCACTAAGCGTACCATTAAACCGGAACGTAAAGTGAACAGCGTGGATACACCGTCTGAAGCACTTGCGATTTCTATTGGTGAGCATGGCAAGGTGGATTTGCCTTATATGGCAGAACTGCTGGGGACTCCCGGCGAATATGATTCCATTAAAACCGAGCTGCAAGGTGTGATTTTTAAAGACCCAATGGCTCCGGATGACCCTGTTTCGGGCTGGCAGACAGCCGATGAGTATCTTTCCGGCGATGTGAGAAGTAAGCTGAGGATTGCACAGATGGCTGCACAGAAAGACAGTTCTTTTGAAATCAATGTGCAGGCACTGGAAAAGGCGCAGCCGAAGGATTTGGATGCTTCTGAAATTGATGTCCGTCTGGGCGCAACATGGATTGATTCTGCCTATATCCAGCAGTTCATGCAGGAAACTTTTGAAACTCCGTATTATCTCCGCCGCACGATTGAGGTCAAATTTTCGGAACTGACAGCAGAATGGAGAATCAACGGAAAGAGTTCTCCGAGCCAGAATGATGTGGCAGCATACACGACCTATGGTACGGAACGTGCCAACGCCTACCGTATTTTAGAGGAAACTCTGAATCTGAAAGATATTCGTATCTACGACACCATTGAGGATGCGGATGGCAAGCAGAAGCGTGTGCTGAACAAAAAGGAAACTACTCTGGCACAGCAGAAACAACAGGCAATCAAGGATGCGTTCCGAGACTGGATTTGGAAAGACTCGCACCGCCGTGAAGCACTTGTGACCAAGTATAATGAACTGTTTAACTCCACCAGACCTCGTGAATACGATGGTAGCCATATCCGATTTGGTGGCATGAATCCCGATATAACCCTTCGGGAACACCAGCGAAATGCCATTGCCCATGTGCTGTATGGTGGGAATACCCTGTTGGCACATGAGGTTGGTGCGGGCAAAACCTTTGAAATGGCGGCTTCCGCTATGGAAAGTAAACGCCTGGGACTGAGCCAGAAGGCATTGTTTGTTGTTCCCAACCATCTGACCTTGCAGTGGGCAAATGAATTTCTTCATCTGTATCCCAGTGCCAAACTTCTGGTGGCAACCAAAAAGGATTTTGAAACGGCAAACCGCAAGAAATTCTGTGCGAGAATTGCCACCGGTGACTATGATGCAGTCATTATCGGTCACAGTCAGTTTGAAAAAATCCCTCTTTCTCCGGAACGTCAGGAGCGCCAGCTGCGTGAACAGATTGATGAGATTGAGGGAGCGATTGCAGAACTCAAATATCAGAACGGCGAGAATTTCACCATCAAACAGATGGAGAAAACGAGAAAATCCCTGCAAACCAGACTGGATAAACTTCTCTCTACTGACAGAAAGGATGATGTTGTTACCTTTGAACAGCTGGGCGTTGATCGGCTGTTTGTAGACGAGAGCCACGCTTTCAAAAACCTCTTTTTGTACACAAAAATGAGGAATGTCGCTGGTCTTTCCACTTCGGAAGCACAGAAATCTTCGGATATGTTTATGAAGTGCCGCTATATGGATGAATTGACCGGCGGGCGAGGCGTTATCTTTGCAACAGGTACTCCCGTATCGAACTCCATGACGGAGCTTTATACTGTTATGCGATACCTTCAGTACGGCACACTTCAAAAGAAAAATCTGACCCATTTTGACTGCTGGGCATCTACCTTTGGTGAAACAACCACCGCTATTGAGTTGGCTCCGGAAGGAACCGGCTATCGTGCCAGAACCAGATTTGCAAAGTTTTTTAATCTTCCGGAACTCATGAATATGTTTAAGGAAGTTGCGGATATTAAAACCTCCGACCAGCTTCACCTCCCAGTGCCGGATGCGAAATTTGAAACGGTTGTTGTGCAGCCTTCTGATTATCAGCAAGACATGGTAGCAAACCTTTCGGAACGTGCAGCGGCGGTTCATTCCGGTATGGTTGACCCATCCGAGGACAATATGCTCAAGATTACCGGCGATGGAAGAAAGTTGGGGTTAGATCAGCGTTTAATCAATCCTCTGTTGCCAGATGACCCGGAAAGCAAGCTCAATGCCTGTGTGCAAAATGTGCTGCGGATTTGGGAAGAAGGAAAAGCTGACAGGCTGACCCAGCTTCTGTTCTGTGACCTCTCCACCCCGAAAAACGATGGCACGTTTAATGTTTATGATGACATCAAGGCGAAGCTGATAGCAGCCGGTGTGCCAGAGAAAGAAATTGCATTTATTCACGATGCAGATTCTGAAGCAAAGAAAAAAGAATTGTTTGCAAAGGTGCGTACTGGTCAGGTTCGTGTGCTGATGGGCAGTACACAGAAAATGGGAGCCGGAACAAACTGCCAGGATCGCTTGGTGGCGCTTCATCACTTGGATGTGGGCTGGCGTCCATCTGATATGACCCAGCGAAATGGTCGAATTATCCGTCAGGGCAATCAAAACAAGGAGGTTCAGATCTATCAGTATGTAACCGAGGGAACTTTTGATGCGTATCTTTATCAGACACTGGAAAACAAGCAAAAATTCATTTCTCAGATTATGACCTCGAAATCGCCTGTCCGTTCCTGTGATGATGTAGACGAGCAAGCTCTGTCCTATGCCGAAATTAAGGCTCTGTGTGCCGGGAATCCGTTGATTAAAGAAAAAATGGACTTGGACATTGATGTGGCAAGGCTTAAGGTTCTAAAAGCTGACCATCAGAGCCAGCAGTATCGCATGGAAGATAAACTCCTGAAATACTTCCCTGCGGAGATTGAAAGGCAGACAGGCTATATTCGTGGATTTGAAGCAGACATCCAAACGGTTACAACTCATCCGCAGATTGTGGAAGGATTCTGCGGTATGGAAATTTTGGGCAAGCACTATATGGAAAAAGAGGATGCCGGTGAAATGATTCTTGCCGCCTGCAAGGAGATGAAAGCGACCGAGCCAATCCCTCTTGGCAGTTATCGTGGTTTTCAGATGGAACTTTCCTTTGATAGTTTCCGGCATGACTTTGATATTACCCTGAAAGGCGCTGTAAGCCATCGTGTATCGCTTGGAACTGATGCCAGGGGAAATATCATCCGACTGGATAATGCCCTCTCCAGCATCCCTGAGAAGCTGGAGAAAGCCCATGAACAGCTCACCAATCTTCAAAATCAGCAGGAAGCGACCAGAGCGGAACTAGGAAAACCCTTCCCACAGGAAGCGGAGCTTGCTGAAAAAAGTGCTCGTCTGGCAGAACTGGATGCGGCTCTTAATATGGAGGACTCCATGCCGGAGCGTGAGGAAGCAGAACAGGCAGATAAACCTTCTGTGCTGGCAGATCTGAAAGCCAAGTCAGAGCATATTCCTCCATATCGAGCATCTGGTGGGCGTGAGGAGGTGCTGTAATGGGCAGACGGGACCAGGATGTTCACTTCCTGGCATCGAAAGAGGAAGTACAGCGAATCCATGAAAAAATGGATGAGCTAGGTATCCGGAGCATGGGGGCATATCTTAGGAAGATGGCTCTGGATGGATACTGCATCAACCTGGATTTACAGGATGTGAAAGAGCTGGTTTCCCTTCTGAGAAGATGCAGCAACAACCTGAATCAGTATGCTAAAAGAGCCAATGAAACCGGCAATATTTATGAGTCGGACATCAGGGATTTGCAGGAACGATTGGAGGAAATCTGGACAGACATGAAGGAGGTGCTGGTGTGCCTGTCCAGTATTCAGTAATCATAAAAATGGGCTGTGGCAAGAAAATTGCCGCAGCCGTACATATTGACATCATTGTGTTTTATTTTTCAAAACAGTATAATGAAGATAAGAAAGGGGTGTGTTTCTATGAGGTTTCTGAAATTTGTAGGGAAAATGGTCTTAAAGCTGGTTGCGTTGCCTGTGCTGTTCGTATTAGGTCTGATTTGCCTTCTGGCAAAACTTGTCGTGAATGTTTCTTCCTTTGCCATAGGAGCACTGATCTTATATATTCTTGGTTGCTGCATTTACTGCGTTTTTCAATCTCTGTGGTTGCAGCTTGGTCTATTGGTTGGAATTGGGCTGGCGGTTTATGCGGTGTTGTTCCTGTTTGTCCTGTTCCAAGAAATCGGAGAACATATCAAAGAAAACCTACGTGATTTTATCTTTTCATAAAATTACCAATAAGGCTGCCTGCGGGCAGTCTTATTTTTTGAGAGGATGGTGAGAAAATGGCAGCAACAAGACTGATTGCCCTTCATATTAACAAGGGAAAAACGGTAGCACAGTGTCTGGCAGATCGTACAGATTATTCCCAAAATGCTGCGAAAACAGAAGATGGAAAATATATCAGCTCTTATGAATGTGACCCCAAAACAGCCGATGAAGAATTTCTCCTGACCAAAAGACAATATCAGCATATCACAGGCAGACAGCAGAAAAATGACATCATTGCCTATCAGATACGCCAGTCATTTAAGCCGGGAGAGATTACTCCAGAAGAAGCCAACCAAGTCGGATATGAAACAGCAATGCGTTGGACAAAAGGAAAACACGCCTTTATCGTGGCGACACATATTGATCGTTCTCATATCCATAACCATATCATTTATAACTCCACTTCTCTGGACTGTACCCGTAAATTCAAGAACTTTTTTCTTTCCGGGCTTGCGGTTCAGCGATTAAGCGATATGGTTTGTATTGAGCATGGCTTATCAATTATAGAGCCAAAGCCATACCGGGAACGAGTCAAGAGAACGATCTATCCGAAAAAGCGTACCAAGCGTGATGAGCTGTGTGCGGCAATCGACCAGATATTAAAAAAGAAACCAAAAGATTTTTCGGATTTTGTTTTTCAGCTTTCAGAGCTGGGGTATGAATTTAAGGATGGAAAGCAACCGGCTTTCCGGCATAGTGGGGAGAAGCGATTTATTCGTCTGCGCTCTCTTGGAGAGGGATACAGTCAGGAGGATATAATTGCAATTCTGTCCGGTAAGTCTGTTCAGAAAGCATCCAGAGCAAGCAGGCAGGTTCATACTCAAAGAGAGTTTAATCTGCTGATAGATATTCAGGAAAAGATGGCAGAAGGTAAATCAGCGGGCTATGAGCGGTGGGCAAAGAAATATAACCGCAAAGAAGCTGCCCGAACGGTTTGCCTTTTGAAAGAAAAAGGCATCAGCAATTATGAAGAATTGACTGCCTTGACAGAACAGCTCAGTAGCCGCTTTGCAGAGCTATCTGATACTATTAAAGCCAATGAAAAAAGAATGGTTGAGATTGGAGCATTACAGACTCACATCAACAACTATTCAAGAACCAGATCGGTGTATGAAGCCTATCGCAAATCTGGATACAGCATAAAATTCTTTGAAGAACATCGAGAAGAAATCCAAATTCATAAAGCGGCAAAGAAGGCGTTCGATCAGCTTCCTGGTAAAAAGGTTCCTACTAGACAATCTTTGAATGAAGAGTATCATCGCCTTTTATCAGGAAAAAAGGAAGCTTATGCCGAGTACCGACAAGTGAAAAAGGATATGCAGGAATACTTGATTGCAAAACAAACTGTAGAACATATTCTTGGTATTGATCGGAAAAATAGGATTATAACGCAACAGCAAAATTTGGATTAGTATATTTTAAATTGTAGGACAAAAATGGGAAATCGTAAAAACCATAGCGTTTTAACGATTTCCCATTTTTATTCATAATAATGTTATTTAACGATAAAAGCATTTTCTTATTTTATCACCAAAATAGAAGGGACTTCTTGTGCATAAAAAGCAATTTACGAGAATTAACCCCACCGTAATGATATAAATAAGTACTAAGTGCTTTTCATAAAAAGTAGGATTAGCTATAAATGGAAACGGATTTATAATTGATTCTGTTTGGCAATTGATATTCCAATATAGCCAGAAAATACCAGAAAATCCATAACCAATATAAACGTTGCTAAAGATCGTACTAATTGTCATGGATATAGCTGATACAAACAAGCAACCACCTATCACGATTGCGATGGCATTTATTATAGAAATAGGTTCAGCAGACACTTCGCCTTGAAATTGCTGTATTATCCGAAAGATGATATTTTCTACAATAACAAAAATAATGAGAAGTGCCACTGTAATCAAATATCGTTCTACAAAAAATTTGATCGGTTTTTTATTTGTCAAATACATTATTTCTTCGGTATGACTTTCTTTATATAATAAGTTAATATCAGAAAAAAGAACAATACCTACGAATGGCATATAAATTGACGATACGTTTACAAAATCAAAATATGTTGGAACATACATGACCAACGGTATCAATATTACCAATATCAAACAGCTAATCCACTTTATAGGAGAATATAAAATTTTAAATTCATATTTCATATACTTATAACCTTCTTTAAATTAGTTCGTAGCTGCCGATAAACATTACATGACAGCAATAAAAATACAACGCCTAAAACTATATAAAAAGAGCGATTGACAATAAGAGAGCTTATGGTTATGGCATCGCCATCCAAGCGTATGATCGGATTCGCTAGTCTGATCCAACTACTAGTATCATTAAATACACCTGGTGTCATGTTGAATATAATATACAAAATATATATTGGAAATACAGCAACCACTTTTCTTATGAGTAACATAAGAAGCATTATCAAAGAACTAAAAAAGAAAGTAGTCGGCAATAGATATATAACGAAGTAACTGATAAATGGTGTATATAAAACATTATAGCCAGAACCAATAAAGCGAAATACACTAATAAGATTTAATATTAATCCAAACAGATATAGGTATAACATAAAAGGAATAAAAATCCCCAGATAACGATTAAGGATATATTTAGTCGGAGATAAGGGCTGCGCATAAACTACTTCATACATATTGCTTCGATAATCTCTAATAAGCAATAAAAGGAATAGTGGAAAAATCAAAAAGGCAGATATTCCTTGCACATAAGTAATATATTTCTCCATTAAAATAGGACTATATCCTTTTGTACCTAGTTCTGCTTGAATATTACTGTTTACTTCATCCACAGTACCCAACCGATTTCCAAATTGGCTTTTGCTTGCCATCAGCCAAGGAAATATATAGCTATTATCTTTCATAGCTAAATAAATGTCATCAAAGGTATAGTTATCATCTTTGAGCATTGTCAGTACCGGTTCAAATTCTTTTGCATTTTCATCAGATATAGTTCCAGCAGAGATCATTTGCTCCAAATACTGACTTGTCTTCTCTTTTAGCTCTTCGTCCGTGTTGGACACATCAATAAAATCTCGTTCACCAGCACGATCTAGTGCCTGTATATCGCTTTCGCTGTTCACTGGTATGTGGAAGACTTCACTCATTTGCGTAAAAGAGAATACTGTGAGCAACACTAAAGTGATGATAAATGGAAAGCTTGTAATTTGTTTTTTTGATTCAAACCATATTAGCTTAATAGCGTCCATCATTTTCCCCCCTTAATAGTTGTCAAATAAACATAGACTTCTTCTAATGTAGGCTTATATGGTATGCTGCTTGGCTCTGCATCATTTTCACATATTACAATAGCCCGTACTTGCGTATCATCTCGCTTAAAGGAAATCACCGTATGACTTTCTTCAAACTTGTGTAATTCATCTTTTGTATTGAATCTAGCCTCATAAATTTTCCCTTGCACTGACTTTAACAAATCTTCTATGCTGCCAGAGTATAGTAGTTTCCCGTTGTCCAGGATCGCCAACTTATCACATATATACTCTATATCTTCTATAATGTGAGTTGAGAATAAAACAGTATTCTTTTCAGCATATTCGTTTAACAATTTTCGTATTTTTATTCTCTCTTCAGGATCAACTCCTACAGTGGGCTCATCTACTATTAAAACTGGCGGATTACCAAGTATAGCTTGAGCAAGCCCTACCCGCCGTTTCATACCTCCAGATAATTCTTTATATTTTTTCTTTCGCTCATTATATAAATTTACCTTTTCCAGTGTTTCTCCGATGGTTTTCTTATCAAAATCACGCATAATACATATATACTCCATGATTTCAGAAACGGTAAATTCTTTATAAAATCCAAATTCTTGAGGTAAATAACCAATACTGCGCTTGATTTGAGTTTTATTTGCCGGAGTAATGTCCATACCTAATATAGATGCAGTTCCCCCTGTTGGTTCAATAAGTGTCGTTAATATTCTCATAAGGGTAGTCTTTCCAGAGCCGTTTCGTCCTAATAGTCCAAAGATTCCAGTATCAATAGAGAGCGAAACATTATTTAATGCAGTAACTTTATTACTATACTTTTTAGTTAAATTAGAGGTTTCAATAATCATATTTAACTCCTTTCAGTACTCCTGTTAGATGTTATAAAGATGATAATATATTCCTTTTTGTTCTAAAAGCTGATCATGATTACCATGCTCCATTATTGTGCCATTATTTAGCACATATATGGTGTTTGCATTTTTAACTGTAGAAAGGCGATGAGCAATCAGAATTATGGTTGTATCTTTAAATGAATCTAAAAGGATTGATATTATCTTTTCTTCCGTTTCGTTGTCAAGCATAGATGTGGCTTCGTCAAAAATAAGAATGGGATTTTTTTTCAAGAGAGCTCTAGCTATAGAAATACGTTGTTTCTCACCTCCAGATAGTTTTATTCCATTTTCACCTACCACAGTTTCTAGCTTATTGGGCAGGGTATTGATAAATTCGTGTAGACCGGCTTGAACAAGTATATGCTGTAATTCTTCATCGGTTATTTCTTTGCCTAAAACGATATTATTGTAAATAGTATCGTTTAAAAGAAATATATTTTGACTGACAATACTGATTTGTCCTCGCAAGCAATCAATATCAAAATCTTTTATATCAATTCCATCTACAGTTATAGAACCACTTATACAATCCCATAATCTAAATAGCAGATGCATTAACGTTGTTTTTCCTGCACCACTTTGTCCAACAATCGCATAAATCTCTCCCTTTTTGAATTCCATAAAAACATCATGCAGAACAGGCTTTTTTTCCTCATAGTAAAAAGTCACATCTTCAAATTTGATATTACCTTGTATTGTTTTAGTCTGAGTACCATTTTTAACATCTATTTTAGTATTCAGCAAATTATTTAATCTATTCCATGCTATATTGCAAGTTGTTAGATCGTTATTAAACTGTACAAGCTGTAAAATCGGTGCTATAAATCTTTGAGAATATAAATTAAAGGTAACTAAGCCGCCATACGATAGACTACCGATAATAACCTTATATCCACCATACCCCAGCAGTACAGCAATAGTTACTGCATTTATGAAATTCAGAACAGAATGATTAAGTGCAATAGTATATCCACCTTTAATATTCGCTTTTGCATAATCCGTTTCTAATTTATTGTGTTTTTTTTGAAAAAACTCTTTTAAACCTCCTTCAGAGAAGGAAAATAAATTGCCAATCATTTCTTGAGCAGAGCTGTTCAATTTTCCGATTGCATTGCGGATTGAAATTGTTACTTGTTCTATTTTCTTGTTGTAAAATCTTTGGGCAAGATACAATATAATTTGAAATGCAATTAAAATTAAAAGCAAATCAAATTGCAATGTAATTAGAAAAAACGCTAATCCAATTACAGTAATCAGGTTTGACACAAAATTGAAAAGCGATGTGGTCAATATACTTGGAATTTCTTCTATGTCCCTATACATTGTGGTAAACAAATCTCCACTATTGTAGTTCGACATAAAGTTCCCTGATAATTTATTTATATGTTCAAAGCAGCGTGATCGTAACTTAATAACTAAGGTACGATTAAATTTACTTATGTTTCGCTGGTATAATATTTCGCAAATTGAGCCTATTGCAGTCGTTATAACAATAAGCATGGTATAAAAGATTAAACTGTCAAACCTTAGCTTTGTAATAGCAACATCAAAGACTTGCAATACAAAGAAAGGTGTGGATATTTTCATTATTCCGCTAATAATAACGAGAAAAAAATTTAAAAAGTATGTGGTTCTATATCCCTTTGTAAGAGGAAATAGCTCACGAATCAATTTTAGTCTTTTCATCTACTATCCCTCCAATCAATTTTCCAATACTATTTATCGAGCATAGCGAAGTATATTTAATATTGGAATGGTTTATAGTAATTCCGAACTGCTTTTCTAAGTCAATTATTAATTGCTTGATTTTATTAGTATGTATGAGTCCATTCTTAAATAAATTTGTATTCAAATCAACAACTATATTATCTCCCCATCCCATAATATCACTCAGAATTTGATGTACTGCTACTAAAACCGATTGATCACAAACTTGTTGGTGCCCTATTACATATGTATCTGTAAAAGCAACAATATCATTTTCCGTCCAGTCATTTCTTGTTGCGTTTTTTTCGAGTATTAGACCAGCACTTTCTAAATTGAGTATCATATTATAATCCGTTTCTAACTTGAGTAATAAACCAGAGATCACTGCACACGCTCTACTATTTCCACTAAACATAAAATAGTTATCGAGGGTCCAGGATGTAAAGGTCGGTGAAATGTCTGCTATACATTGGATGTCTTCTTTTGAATTATACCAATACTCTTCAGAGGAACTAAAGAAACTTCCACGTACACCAATTACTGACGGATATGCTGCTGGAAAACTTTGGCGATGTCCATTAGAAACCGATGCAACAATAATTTTTCCCTTTTTTTGTAGCGCATCGCAAATGAGTTTAAGATTTACGCTTCCTACTTCCTCAAGTAATGATAAGCTAAGATTTATAATATGATATTTTAAATCCATGCAGTGCTCTAGTGCTGCTTCAAGCACAGGATAAACCGTTTCTAAATTCTGATCTAATATTTTGATGATATAGAATTGAGTTTCTGGAAATATAGACTTAATAGTATATGCACATGCTGAACCGTGACCATTATCATCATCAAAACTATCATCACAGCATACATAGTTTTCCTCTACATAGAAATGTTTCCCACCAACTAAACAATCGCAAAAATCTAATTTATTTATCCCACTATCTATAAGTACAACAACTTTTTTATCCATATACTTGCATTCCCATCATTTTTTAAAAAAGAAGGCGGCAGTCTTACACCGCCGCCTTCCGTTTCTATATTAGCCGCCTCATTCGCATTTATTAATTATAGTATGACGACAAGTACAAGAAATTACCACTCAGAGATTACCACCAAGTCGTAGTTTTGGGAGTGTAGGCGGTATCATAGTAGACACAACCTTGTGTATTACCGTCGAGTTTTCCAACCCACACTTTTTTCTCCGTGCAATCATCAGCACAACCTTGACCACGAACTTTCAAGTTCAAGTTTGTGTTCTGAATTTTATTGATTTTCATCATAAAACACCACTCCTTTCAAAAATTGACTAAAAGGCAAGGTTTACCACCATGCTCCACGAGCAGTATACCCAATTGTATACCAGCAGCCAGCTTCCCAACCATCAGCTTCTTTTTTGCCAGCCCAGATCTTTTCCTCGCAGTTGTTTGTACAAGCTTGTCCCTGAACCTTCAATGGAAGAGTAGTTTCAATCTTTTTAACCTTCATGTAATTCACCATCCTTTGTTTTTTTGTTTCATGGAATAACGAGGCGACTACTATAAACGACTATAAATTTGCAATATTCCTTTGCAAATAATACTCAGAAAGTTTAACTTTCAAGTTTTCAATACTACAAACAATCGCTGATGGAGTATGAAGACTACCACACATTACTTTATTGATCATTCTACAACGAGTGGTATTACAGTAATTGTATCTCGAGCATCCTATACATTCAGTAATTTCAATTTTATCCCAACCAAGTATCTCCGTTACTTTTTCTTTATTTACCCCCTCCTTAATTGTGCCAACTACAAATTCCGGTATACCAACAGTAACAACACAGGGATATATTACACCATCGGTATCTATGCTAAATGTCGATGTACCTCCGTTACATGGAGAATTAGCCATTTTCGATAAAGCATCGTTAATAAGCCCTACATTGGTTATCTTGTCATAATCTTTGATATAATCAATAATTAACTTTCCCTGATCTAAAAGGATCTCCATGTCTTTTTCTGTCCAGTCATTACAGAAAGTATCAATAACAGGTACAATAGTTGTAAAACCTAAATCTAAAAGGTGCTTTACACTTTCATAGAGTGTCGATGCTGTTTGGGGGTTAATAGTCATTCGTGCCTTTACATCACTACGTTTCTCCAATAATTTTTTTGCTTTTTCTACGACTACAGCATAGGAACCTTTTTTATTAGCAAAAACCCTATTAGCATCATGGGCAGATTGAATACCATCAATACTGACTGATATTTCTGAATAGTGTTGGCTTAAAAAATCAATCATTAAATCAGTCAATAGAGTAGCATTTGTGGTAATTATGTATTGGACATTTTTGACTTTTTCATTCAGCCTTTTGATAAAGTATTGAATTTTATCAAACTCAATCAAAGGTTCTCCACCATGAGTCACAATAGATACTGTTTTATCTGAACAACTTCTTTGCTTCTCTACGATAAAATTCACAATACCGTCTAACACATCGTATGACGTTGAACGTACCATTTTATTACATTCATAGCAGTATGTACAATCCATATTACATTGATTGGTAAAAAATATGGTGTAATTCAATCAATCACCTTCTTATTTCCAAATATTTTTCAAAATCTCTTTCTTATAAGCACATCTTTCCTTGAATTCTTTTTCATCTATTTTATACATGGGATAAACACAAGACCAGCAAAAATAATTTATATTACAATTCTTGCAGGGTTCAAATTCACTTGGCTCAAACTTTTGCACGCAAGGACAAACGAAAAAGCCATCATTCGTATAGAAAAGTTTTCTCAAGTCATCAATTTCAGACATAGTACCAAGTCTAAATTCAGGTTCAACAAACAAATTACACGGGAAAATATCTCCATTGGCTTCTATAGTAATCTGATTATACCCGGCAGTGCAGCAGCAAGTGCGACACTCTGAATTTGTCTTTTTATCTTCCTGTCGTAAGAACTCCGTAGTAACCACATTATCCAAAATATCTTTATTCTCTTTTGCTCGACCTTCGTAAGATAATGCTCTCAGCATAGGAGTTGTATTTAACGATTCATTCAGCTCCATAAACTGTTTAGTATATCTCACATTGTTTGCACTTAAAACCATAGAAATACTAATCTTACTAAAGCCATGAGATTGAAGCAACTTTATGCTTGAAACAACCTTTTCAAATACCCCTTTGCCTCTTATAACAGCACATGACTCTTCATCTGCTCCATCAAGACTAATATCTATGCTATCAATTTGGCTAACGATTTCTTTAACGTTCTTAGGAGTGATCAAAGTGCCATTGGTCATGAGGGTGATTTTTCCATTATATATGCTCCGTAAATATCCCAATATTGTCAAAAAGTCTGATCTCAGCAAAGGCTCTCCGCCTGTTAGCGTAATGTTTTTGGGATTAGCAGCTACAATTTTATCGAGAAACGCACAAATTGTTTTTGTGTCAAAATGTTCTTTATCACTTTGACCAAATGCAGCATTGACCATACAATGAATACACTTCAAATTACATCTATGTGTAATTGCAAAACTAATATTTTCAATAATTTTTTCATCATCATTATATAGACAGTTCATTGAGTCTAATAATTTAATGAGCTGCTTCATATATTCTCGATCCTCGTCATCAGCAAGACTTTCAGACAAGGCACTCCACGACAATCCTTCCTTATTACACAATTCCAAAATATCGTAACACTGTTTTGGAACTTTAATCCACTGACCATTGAGCCGATTGAATATAATAGCTTGATCCTCATTAAACATAAACTTAGCCATGTTCGAAAATCGAATTCTCTTTGTATCCTCCACTTTAATTGCCCCCATATTAAAATTAATCTTTCGAATTGTACGAATTGCACATTCCATGTTGTTACATTTACACAACTAATAGGCGCAAGCAGACATTGGGATTTGTTGTTGTGTACTATATTTCTTATATAGTATACCACTTTATTGTTAGGATTGCAACAATGTATTTGATTTCCACATTTAGAATTTGACACAGGAAAGTTATGCAATACCAACAAAACTGTACCTATCAAGTAACTTTACAGCCATCATCAAAGATGATGTTCGAAGGGGATTGGGGATGTTGCCCCAACAAGCAATTTTTGAAAATTGAGCCAAAGGCGAAATTGAAAAAATGGGTGAACCTGTACAGGTTTACACTGCTTGCCAAAGAGTGTACACCTTGATAGGAATGTTGCACAAAAGTTATATTCGATTTTGTGTGTAAAAATACAAAATGACTATTTTGGTGGTGACAAACAAGAGAATTTGTGCTATACTGATCATAATATATTGATCATAAACAGAGAGTGTTTATTTTGAGAGTGTGGTGATATAGTTGCGAAGTATGAGTATGAAACGTAAGGTAACTATCGGGATGATAGCGTTACTTACTAATATGATATTGTACACCGGCTGTAGTAATTCTAACGTATCGTTATCAAATTCTTCACCGACTTTACCTGAAGTAAATGAAACATCCATTGCAGCGGCTATTGAACAAAGCGCCATGGAGGATGGTGGATATAGATTTGCAAATGCTGAATTTGAATCACAATTTAGTGTTTATGCCACATATTATATAAGGATGGCAAAAGAATATGCTGGTTGGTCGCAGTCCCCAATATCTCCAGAAACCAAAAGTGAAATTGAAGAAAAGTTTTTAAATGCTTCTGACATGGATTTAACGGATATTTTTTGCGCTATTTCTTTACTGGGAAGTAATGAAAACTTGCCTGCAAAAACAAAAGAAAATATTTCATCTTACTTAGATTCACTCTATGATAAAGATTTAAAGTGTTATACACTGTTTTATAATGGCGAAGGTAATGAGTATATATTTAATATATATGCGAACTACCTAGTGGACTTTATTTCCAGCTCATTGAATATAGAAATGAAGCCTATTGATGATTGGCTTGAAAAAGCAATTGAAGAGGTTTTTGTATCAGATGAGATAATTGCAGATAACTCCAGTGCGTACTCTATGTTTTTTGAATTGGCAAAGAATCACAACATAGAAGTTCCGGAAACATCGATAACTGCTATCATCCAAATGTTTGAAAATACTTTAGACAATATGGATGAACTGGACAATCAAAATATATATGTGCCTGTATTCTTAATGGATTATTTGGACTTTTCGAGATTTGCGGGCTATGATAGTTCAAAAAATCACGACAAAGTTATACGTGTTTTATGTGACGAAAATGGCGTAAAGAAAGATGCATTTGTTGAATATGATGCGTATGGTTTGTACGCAACTATACGTGCTTTAAAACTTGCAAACTACAATTTTGAAAGTTGTGTTCATTTTAGAGAGGTGTTTAATGAGTTCGATTCTTTTCTGTTAAGTGAAGATTCGTATATGTCTCCTGGATATGTGGAATCAAATTTTGTGGACACTTATTATGTGGATGCTTTAATTCATGATTTGGGTATAGATTCAAGTAATACTATTAGTCAATATTGTATAGAAAATAAACCCGCAATTCTTGAGAGCGATGTATTAAATATATACTATTTTCTTGAATTGTTGCAAAGGAATGATTTGTTAGAGCTTGTGGACGCTGAGCGTGATGAGATTATACAGAAGCTATCTTCAAGCATTCAAGTCCTAGCTAGTGACCCATCATCCATAAATGCGAACTTACCTAAAATTAATGGTTGTATCAAAGGATTAAAAATTTTAAACGAGAATCCACAATTCTCTGAAGAATACTATGATGCTATAGTAAAAAATTTTTCTGTGAGTTCTGATCAACAACAAAAGGCATATGATTTAGCCGGATTGATTGAGTTCATTTGTTTAGTATCTCCAGATAACATAGACGATTCCAAAGAATATTGCCATCAATTAGAAACAACATTAATTCAATTGTCATCTGAAGATGTAAGTAATAAAATAATGTTGCAAAAAATGGCATTAAATGTTTTTGAATTAAGCAACTATGTTGTCACATCAGAATTTAATCAAATAGTAGTAAACACTTTGAGTCAATCGCAAGATGAAAGCGGTCTATTTAAAGGAGGAGATTCCAATGATGATCTTGTAAGTTTTCGTAGTACCTATGATGCAGTTGTTTTGTGTGAAAGTATTAACTAAAATGTAAGGAGGTAACGTGTATGAAGAAAATGTTAAAAAGTGCATTGGCGTTAGCTATGGGAGCAGTTATGCTCATGCCGGTTACTGCTTTTGCAGCAGAAGATGAACCTACCCTCATTTCTACTCAGGAAGTGGCTTTGAGTCCTTCTGGTGCAAATACCAGAAGTGCTGAAACCAAGGAATTCACCTTGAGCACTTATGAAGATAACGGTAGGACGGTGTATTCTTTTGATGTGGAAGACGAAGAATATCGTCAGGCCGCTATGGAATATATCAACGAACTTACTGGTGATCCGGGGCCTACTCCTCAGACAAGAGGTATTTTGCAGCCTGGAGAGTCTGAGTATCATAACGATACACAGTATGATGGCGATGCGATGTCTTACGCATGGAAAAGAAATACTGCCGGTCAAACAGATAATAATTTTGAGGGCGGACAGTCATCGCTTTGGTCTGGAAGCGGAAATTGTGACTACATCGTATTGAATCAGGGCATTTCTGTAAGTGGAATTGCAGTTTCTATTTCTTGGCCGCCGTCTGTTTCTGGTAGTGGTAGCAGTGCTTCTTGGCAATCTCAGCCGGTATATGACAATGTTGCTGGAGCAAGTTTTAATGGACTCGTAGTTGGTGGCACAGCTTTTTCTTGTACGTTTAGCGAAAATGGCGATGTGTATGTAGGAAGCCGAATCTATCGTCCGACAACCACCATTAAGTTCAGTTATTTCTCCTAATCAGTGGAGGCACAAAATGAAATACAGTAACTTAGGGATAGGATTACTACTCTTTGCAATACTATTAGAAATGTGTTCTAGTGGTCTATCGGCATTATCCTTATGCTTAGGAGTAGTGGGTTTGGTCATACTGGTTGTATCGTCACTAAAACCAAAAGATAAGTACTAATTATTTGTACGATCAAAAGGGGTTATCGGCATTCGCTTGATAACCCCTTTCATTTGCTTTAAGAAACCTTATTTCAATATAGAATACAGCAAGTTCCAACTCTTTTGCTATTCGTATTCAAAATGGTTTGCATCATCATAATCTCCAAGATCATCTTTCAGGAACTTCGTCTTTCGAATGTACATAGGACTGACTAGTTCTCCTTTTTCGTGCAGAAGGCTGAATTTATAGTCCAGTAATGCTGCGGGAACATAAAGCTGTTTAGCGGTTTCAAAGAAAGAATATTTGGATAAGCATTCCAACACTTCTTTGTCTTCTAAAAGAAGTTCAGCTGCAAAGAAATTTGCTTCATCCTCATCTTGTGAGCGACCATCTAATACTTCCATTTCCTGAAAGCCTTTCATCATTGCAATTTTTGTATGAAGCACTGCGTGTCCCAATTCGTGAGCAATCAATATACGTTCTAACACGTCATTTACATTACTGTCAATGACGATATTTTTTTGTCTGGATTGATAGAAGAAGAACCCTTTCAGCTTTTTCTCCAAATTATAAAAATGAATTTTAATTTCCAGGCATTTACAAAGCTCATAGGGATCTCTAGTATCATATTTTTTTACGAGCTTTCCTACGGTTTCGATAATATGTGCTGCCGTTCTCATTTGCTTCACCTCCAAACTGAACACAGAAAAATACAGATAAGAAATCGTCAGATTTCACTTTGCGCAAGCTTCTTATGTTTTCTGTACTTTTTTGGGGTGAACTTTTCTTTGGCATTCTTTTTAGAGTCCATATAAACTGCCATTAATGCCTGAAAGAATACATCCTTAGCGTCCTCATCTAAATCACCACCAGCAAAGAGCGAACTCACACGTCCCAAAACTTCCTGTGCTTCTTTTGCACCTTTAGCACCAAACTGCTCTCGTGCTTCAGCCAAAAACATATCTTCATCTATATGACTTTGTGTATTGGTTTCCTGATCGTCTAATAAATAAGCTACAGAAACATGGAGAGCTTCAGCTAATTTTCTGATATTACCTTTGCGAGGTATGGTTCCCAACTGTTCGTAAGTGTAGAGGGAGCGTTCAGAGATACCGGTAAGCTGGGCAAGCTCGGTTTGAGATAGGTTCATAGCCAAACGAGCTTCTTTAATTTTTTCTCCAAATGTCATGGTAGTATCCTTCCTTTCAAAAAATATTTATTCATAACTTCCGATTATTTGTTGACAAACTTCTGAAAAATGCTATAATGAGAATCAGAGCAGAAGTTTTAGTTCCACTTAATTATATATCGGAACTTTTGCAAAGTCAAGAACTTCCGATTCTCACTTCTGTTTTTAATCATACATCGGAAGTTATAGTCATTCTTGTCCCATGGTATTTGTTTCCCTTTAGCCAAGTGACAGGAGTTAGAAAGGAATTCTTATTTTATGGATTAGGCTGAAAGGAGATTCTGAATGAGCAGATATAATACACAGGTATTAAGCAGTATTCGAATGCTTTGCCGGATGCGGAACATTAACGAGAAGGTTCTGTATGAAAGAGCAAAGCTGATTTTATCCATATATCGAGAGGTGTGCTGGTCTACCATTGATCGTGCGAATGATGTATGTGATACCCTTATTTGTACTTACGGTGACAGCTTAGATGGTGCATTGATTTATCTGGAGAACTTTGCTCCGGATGAAGCGAGAGAACGATTTGAAGAACGCATCCGTAGCTTATTTGAGACAAAGTGGATCATTGAACTGGTAGATATGGCTATGTTGAAAATCAGAGAATATCCAGATAAAGGCGCTCTGTACTGTGAGATTATCTCAAAGGCATATCTCAACCGCTTCAAGTACAGGGAATCAGAAATGCTGGAGGTTTTGAATATGGAACGCAGCACCTACTATGACCGAAAGAAAGAAGCGATACTGTTATTTGGTCTGTCACTTTGGGGAACAGCCATTCCTAAATTGAAAGATTTCCTGGAAAGTGCCAGGGAGGAAGAAGCCTTGTGTTATTGTGAGTGCTAAGACAGGATTTTAGTCCGACTAAAATCCGATGAAAATACGACGGTTTCCCTACTGAAAGTCCGACTTGTCCAGTGTTAAAATGGCTATGCTGGGAGATAACGGCATAAAATTGAATAGAGAGAGTTACGCCTCGTGCCTGTAATGGGTACGGGGCTTTTTTTATACCTGCCTATCTTCCTTCATTTTAACACAAAGGCATGAACGAGAGCTTGGAGCAATTTACTCCGGCTCTTTTTTTATGCCTGCAAGGAGGACAGGCAGATGGCAAAGGGCATTGAGAATCGGGCACGATCTCCTCCTGCTGTTTTTGATTTTGCAACTTCACAAATTCAGAAACACGGAGGAACGAAAATGTATTACGACTTGATCGAAAGCGGAAAAAGAATTAAAGCTTTGAGAAAGGAACATGGGCTTACACAGGAACAGCTTGCGGAGCAGTTAGGTGTTGCTGCAAACACCATTGCACGAATTGAAACTGGAAACAGAGGTATCTCTATTGATTTGGCAATCGAACTGGTTGTGCGCTTTGAGACAACCCTTGATTACATATTTTTAGGTCGTGAATAACCTCAAAACTATACCTACGAGGCAATAAAAACTTGCATGAGGAACAGGTACAATTTAGATACAGCCAAAGAAAATCGGCTGCTTGATCCTTGAAAACTGAATACACAGTCATCGAATACGTTCCTGTTGCCGGTGCGAGAGCATCAGCCACATCAGCGGTACGCCGAGACGTATCGGACAGAGAAGCAGAACGACTTTCTTCTATAAATTAAGTGCTTGTCTCTCTCCCGATGCCAGCGATCAATACTGGCTTGTAAATATTGGGTTGCTCCCAATACGGCCATGAAAGCAACAGGATTAAAGATACTTCTCTACGGAGCTGGCGGAGAACCCGGCAGAGGTTAGATTCCTATGGAACTGATTCGCAATCAGTCGTTCGGTGATTCCCTGAGGGCGTAAGCCCTCTTTCCCAGGGGTGCGTGGCAAATATGGGACACATAGACTTTTGGACTGACTGCCTGATTCCTTTCGGGCAGTCAGTTATTACATACCCAACGAAAGGAGGTCATGGCACATGATGAAAGAAAATTGGGTATATTGCCGTGGTGATATTTATTGCGCCAATCTGGACCCGGTAGTTGGGTCGGAACAAGGCGGCATCCGTCCGGTTATCGTCATTCAGAACGATACCGGTAATAAACACGCTCCCACATTGATTGTGGCAACGGTCACCACCAGAATCCATAAGAAAGCGAATATGCCGACGCACTTTGTTATTTACGACAATCCTGCATTCAAAGAAGCGTCCGTTGTTCAGCTGGAACAGATTCGTACCATTGATAAAAGCAGGATTGATAATTACTTAGGTAAGGTAACGCCCCGTGAAATGGTAGCGATTGAGAAAGCCTTATCCGTCAGCCTGGCAATGGAACAGCTGAAAAAGCGTCCCACAAAACATAAAGCAAAGAGAACGAAGGAGTGAACATAAATGTTTGAAGAAAGAATCGCTGCCATGAATCAGCGCACCGAAGAAGCGATGGCTGCTAACGCAGTTCAGTTTGATAAGAGAACCTATACGGTTGATGAGATTCAGGATATTCTGGGCATCAGCAGAACCAGTGCATACAACCTTGTGAAAAAGAAAGTTTTTCACAGTGTCCGCATTGGCGGCAGCATCAGAATCTCCAAAAAGAGTTTTGATGAGTGGTTGGATCATCAAATGTAAGATTTGTCAAGGGTGTCGTACAACCCGGCGACAAACTTCAAAACATATTGAAAGTTCGATAAAATGTAGCCATGACAAGAAACACATGGCTACATTTTTTACATAGGAGGTTGTACGATGGCGGAAATGAGAAAACGCACGAGTATGTCTGTTCCGGAAATGGGCAGGATGCTCGGTCTTGGTAAAACGGAGTCATACTGGCTCATTAAGAAGAATTACTTCAAAACCATTCTTGTCGGCAACACCATGAGGGTGATGATCGACAGCTTTGAAGAATGGTATGCCAATCAGTTCAAATATCAGAAGGTCGATGGAACCCCTCCCGGAGAGGAACTGAAGAAAACTACATATTCAATGGAGGAGCTTGGACAGCGCCTTGGGCTGAAAGAAGCGACTGCTTACGAGCTGGTTGCCAAAGGGCATTTTGATGTGGTTGATGTCCTGGGCAAGCGCAGAGTGACCAAGGAGAGCTTTGAAAGATGGTATGCTTCTCAAACCGATTACCGCACGGTAGAGGATCAGGAACTGGATGCAGATATTATGGCATCCACCTACGGTCTGCCGGAAATGGCAAGAATGCTTGGGGTACATCGTCAGACCATTTACTATATCGTTGCCAATGAAGATTTTGAGCTTATCAAGGTTGGCAGATATAAGCGAGCTACCAAAGAGAGCTTTGAAAAATGGTATCAGAATCAGACCCGCTACCAGTTAGCGGAAGATAGACAGGAAAGGAGCTGATTACATGGCATCTATCGTTAAGAGAAAAAAGAAGTATTCTGTGGTTTATACATACACCGATGAGAACGGCAACAAGCGTCAGAAGTGGGAAACCTTTGAAACGAATTCCGAAGCAAAGAAAAGGAAGTTGCAGGTTGAATATGAGCAGGAGTCCGGAACCTTTATTCCCCCTTCTGCTAAAACCGTCAACGATCTTTTGGATGAGTATATGTCAATCTATGGTGTGAACACATGGGCGATGTCTACCTATGAAAGCAGAAAGAGCCTGATTGCAAACTATATTCGTCCCCTCATCGGTGATATGAAGCTGGAGGATGTCACACCGAGAATCATGGACAAGTATTACCGAGATTTGCTTTCTGTCAAAGCGGTTTCTTCTAAGTATGTAAAAGCCCGTACAGAATATCTGACTCCGCATACTGTCCGAGAGGTTCACAAGACATTGCGAAATGCTTTCAATCAGGCGGTCAAGTGGGAATTGATGACCAGAAACCCTGTGGAGCACGCTACGCTGCCGAAAGAAGAACACAAGACCAGGGACATCTGGACAGCAGAAGTGCTCCAGAAGGCTCTGGAAGCCTGTGACGATGATATTCTTCGCCTGGCTATTAACCTTGCCTTCTCCTGTTCCCTGCGAATGGGCGAGCTTCTGGGGCTTACCTGGGACTGTATTGACATTTCCCCTACCAGTATTGAACTTGGTCAGGCAAGCATCTTCGTTGAAAAGGAGTTGCAGAGAGTAAATCGTGAAGCGATGGCAGATCTGGACGGTAAGGACATCATGTTCAAGTTCCCACCGACCTTCGCCAGTACGCATACCGCATTGGTTCTCAAAACTCCTAAGACCAAAACAAGTGTCCGCAAGGTGTTCTTACCGAAAACCGTAGCGGAAATGTTGGTACAGCGAAAGGCTGACATCGAAGAACTGAAAGACCTTTTCGGTGACGAGTTCGTAGACTTCAATCTGGTTTTCTGTTCTTCCAATGGCAAGCCGATTGAGGGGCAGGTTATCAACCGTGCTTTCAATAAGCTGATTGAGGAGAAGGGACTGCCGAAAGTGGTTTTCCATAGTCTCCGACATTCCAGTATCACTTACAAGCTGAAGCTGAACGGCGGCGATATGAAATCCGTTCAAGGCGATTCCGGTCATGCACAGGTCAAGATGGTAGCGGATGTTTACTCCCATATCATCGACGATGACCGCAGACTGAACGCTGAAAGAATGGAAGCTGCGTTCTATTCAGGCAGACAGGCAACGCCTGAGCCGGTTCAACCAGCCGCAACGGAAAGCTCCGCTGATGATAAAGAACTTCTTCTGAAGCTTCTGCAAAATCCGGAAATGGCAGCACTCCTGAAGTCGCTGGCAAAAACATTATAGTAACTGCAAGGGCAGATCCTTTTACATAGCTACAATAGCTGTAAAAGGGTCTGCC
>UQLR01000018.1 GCA_900541975.1 uncultured Oscillospiraceae bacterium
TGAGCAGGAAGAACTTGATACGGCAAACACAGATAGTGACTTAATGATTTCAATTATTGAGTCTTTTGCACAAGCAGAAAATGAGTCTCGTAGCGAAAATATAAAATGGGGCATTAAGCAGGGAGCAGCTTCAGGAATCTCGAAATTATATGATAGAAAGTGTTATGGGTATAAACATAATGAAGATGGCAAATTGATTATTGATGAAGAAACAGCAGAAAATGTAAAAATCATATTTGACTTGTATTTGAGAGGACAAAATGTATTGGGGATTATCAAGGAACTTGAGAAGCGGAAAATCCCTTCTCCTACAGGAAAGGAGAAATGGTGTAAGAGAACAATAGATGTCATGCTGAGTAATGAGAAGTACACAGGGGATGTCCGGCTATTGAAAACTGGTAAAAGCGAAGTACATTATTTGGCAACGGGTAATAATCCGGCGATGATATCGAAAGAAACTTTTGAAGCGGTGCAGATTGAGAAAAGGCGGAGAAGTAATGTAATAAGAAATGATAATGATATACAGAGAAAAAGTAAGAAATATAGTTCGAAACTATAAATCTTACAAAGGAGGATTAATATGAAAGCAGGAGCAAGCCTAGAAAGCTACATTCAATATGTGTATTCAAGGTTATTAAATTTGAATGACTATGACGAGGTTATTGTGTCAAAAAATGTTACTATTCTAGGAAAAAGTGGCGCTACAAATGAGTTCGATGTTTTTTATCAATTTACGCATTTGAATATAGAGTGTAAGGTGGCGATAGAATGCAAAGATTGGAAAAATCCAGTTCCAATCGCGCAAGTTAGGGATTTTGCAAGTAAAATAGAGGATGTAGGAATGGGGCAATTTTTAGGAGTAATGGTTTCTAAAAATGGATATCAAGAAGGAGCTGAAACTTATGCAAAATCAAAAGGAATTACGCTGCTAACAGAAAAGCAACTTCCAAGCATACCACAGTTAGTAGCGGGAGTAATACAAAAAGCTTTTCTTCCAAATAGAAATACAAAAGGACAACCGTTTTGGACATTAATGGAAGTGAATAATGGAGAAACAACAGGAACATATTATGCATATAAAACACCTGAATTAACGGTTCCGTTGTTTTATTCCAAAACAATAGCCAGTAAAATGCTCTGTAATCTACCAAATGCTGAACGATTTGAAGTAAGAGGGGTATCCCAATACCAATTAAAAGGATTTATTGCTCAAATGAAGCAATTCGATGTTTCTGCAGCCATTTACTATTCGCCGTATTGGGTTAAAGACACCAGTGAAGTATCATTGATTTCAATTAGTGCAGAGCAATTGGAAAAAGAATATATTTATTAAGGTATTTATTCGATTTAGAAATTTCAGAAACCTTGATAAATAGCCTAATTAAAAAACGGCAGTTAACAGGTTATAATTGATGAAAAAGTAGAAAAATCAATGAAATTTTAGAGTCGATAAATTGTGTGGAATAGCCTAACTATCACATGTTGAGACGGTAGTACTGCTTTCCCACAAAAAACCAGACAGTCATATCAATGTAAAAGTCGAGTTTGGTGAGGGAGAGGGCAAAGTGCCGATAAAGGCTATTTCCGAAAGAGCAGAAACCTACAAGCCGAAAGAGCGAGTGACCTATAAGATGATACAGGAGTACATAGAAGCAAAATACGGCTTCAAAGCACATACCGCATATATTGCAGAGGTGAAGAGGGGGCTGGGCTTGCCGATGTATGATGCTCCTAATGCGGTAGAGGAATTGAAACAGCCGAGGAAACACCCGACAGTGGAGAAAGTGGAAGCAATTAAAGATGCGTTGAAGCATTTTGAGATTATCTGATATGTATTTGGGAGAATAGAAACATGAGTATAGATAAACCAATTCCCTCATAACGGCTCTTTTGGGTTCCGAACAGGAAAAAGAAGCTCCCTTTTCCCGGAATGCTCCAAAATGGCGGTTGTTCTTAAAAATCAGCGACAGTCTGTATGTGCTCAGCAAGCAAAAGAACGGACGGACGATTTACAGTCCTCTTGCAATTCACAGCTTTCAGTTTTTACGTCCGAAGAAGCTCACCGACGCCGAAAAGTTCAATATCCAGTACCCAAATCCGGCAATGCTCACGACAACAGCGGACAAGCTGCGGTACTACCGATATAAAAAATCCCTGCTCCAGCGGGAAGTCGCTGAATATGCAGGGATTAACGAGAGCACCTATATTCATTATGAGAATCCGGAACACGACTACTACCCGATAGACAAGCTCAGCCGGATTGCGGAACTGCTGGAAGTGAAAATCACTGACCTGCTGGACGAGTACAACCGATTTCTCTATGATGGACAGGACTGGCAGATACGGAAGATTCGTAAGAGCATGGGTTTGACACAGTACTAATTTGGAAAAGTGTACGGCGTGAGTGCCGGAGCAGTGAAACGGTGGGAAAGCGGAAAAGTGAGGGTGACAAAGGGGACGTGGGAGAGATTGAAATATTAGCTGTTTTCAGAGAAAAACTCTTTAATTTCTTTTAATGACCATGGCTGATCTTGCTCGTTATAGTATTGACTTTCAATATCTTTTAAAAGAATACTGCAAAAACACCGTATCTCGGAATCTTGCAAACTTTGTTCAAACAAACATTGTAGGAGTTCTTTTACTTGAAAATAATCATTTGAAGCAATCCCTTTTAATGCGGTAGATAAGCTATGATAAAGTCCAAAATCCTTCTTATCTTTAAAACCAGACTTGAATTCCAATTCAACTAACTTTTTAATCTGTGGTAATAAAGACGGACTATCAATTTCACAAATGGCCTCTGTTATAGTACAAATATTATTGCCTTCACTATAATCTGGAATAGACTGTTGCTTAGAGGCCAATTCATAATAAGTTTGCAGTCCGAACTCACTATTCATTTTTATTAAAGTTGTTAGATAATTCGTCCTATCTGCTGACGATTCATTTTCAGAAATCAATCTGTTTTCTAAAACGGCATTTCGACTCTTATATAATGAATCTGCAATAATTTTTAGCAAAACATCATCTGCTTGAGAAAGTATATCCTGATAGATAAAATCCTCACCCTTTAATTCTAAAAGGTATTCAAAAGCAGTCCTTTTGTCCCATTCTTTGCCTGATTCATGACAGACTTTTTGAGCTAATTCTAGCGCACCAAAAAGCTTCTTGGTCTTGCAGTATTTAATATGGGTACATGCAATTTGACCAACCAAATTTAAGTTTGCAATATTATGTGCAACTCTATTATTGATTGATTTTTCCGAAAGTTTATCAAGTATATACTTGGGAAAATCATTTGAAATGATAGTTTCTTCTGTAAAAAATGATGCTGGAACCATAAGCATATCCAATAATATGGATTCATTATAATCAAAATTAAAATAGGCGGAGAAAAAAGTCACATAAATTATATTCCAAGAGCAAGACCATCCTCCGTCAACACTATATTGTACTGCTGTATTGAAGTCAATATTTTTAATGCTCGTTTGACAATATTGATATATAAATTCTTTTTGTCCTTCACTTACAAAAATAGCTTTATCTTCTTTGGACTCGCTTAATATATGATAAATACCATTAATCGAATAAAATTCCCAGTTTACATAATTTAAAAAAATTCGAGCAGTCCTATCTTTCAATTTATTGTGAGTAATCCCCCAGGCAAGTTCTTGCAAATCATGTCGGTACTGTGTAATTTCAAACGACTTTTCTTGCAATTCATCATATGTGATTTTGTCATTGCCGGATAAATTTATTAACTCATAAAGCAAGTTTTCAAATTCTTTTTTGCTAAACAAAGAGTTGAAATATTTTTGACGTCCTTCTTGTTCTAATTTTTTATAGTCAACAATTTTATGTCCTTCAATTTGAATGTCCTCTTTTTCATAAATCAATTTCTGATAATTCTTAAATTCCGATGACTCCATATCCATTCCGGAAACAAGAAATGAAAAAATCTCTTTATTGTGCAAATTGTTTTCTTTATATCTTTCTGAAACAATATCCATATAATCGTGCAAGTCAAATTGATTCAGTAAAAATATTTTTTTATGATTATCTATATCTAAATCAATAATACGCATAACAGCTTTCTTTATTGTATTTGTATTTTTAAAAAATTGCTGTAACGATTTTACGCACTCCCAATTATAGTTCTGAGAAAGAGACAACATACTACCAAAGACTAAATCAAATATATCTTCAGGATTTTGCAAATAAACTGCTTCCAGTTTTATGCAGGCATCTGCCAATATCTCTTTTGCATGATAAAAACGATTATATTTATTGCTGCTGTAAAACACAAATAACAATTTTATTGCTCTTATAGTGTAAAAGGCCTTTATTCCTTTTTCTAAAATAAAAGAGCAACTGATATCATGGTTTTTAAACGTTAAGTCTAAGTTAATGCCCCTAATAAAGTATTCTGCAAATTCATCTTGCAAATTTGCTTCCAAAAAATAGGTATATAAACCATAGCGAATCACTGCTTCGTTCGATTCGCCTAAGCATTCATATAATTCTTGAGTAACTTCATTAGAATTTAACTTTAATTGTACCAGTGCAATTATAGCATCTTTCTTTTCATAAAAGCGGGTACTATCATTTTTACAGCATGACAACAAAATCTTTTTGACATTTTCTTCTTGTCCAAAAAGATTTGTAAAGTTTTGTAGTAATTGAATTGCATTAGCCTGTGAACGGAAATGTGTGGGATTCCTAATTTCGCACAATAAAAACATTAGAGTATTTTGGGTTTGCCCAAATCGAGCGAGGTCATTTTGATTGTTTCGACCCCAAGATATCCAAATGTTCTTTTCTTTACATTCATCAAAAATATTGTAGAACAGTTTCTCTCTGGTTGCTTCGTCTATCCGTGAAATTTCAAACTTGACTACAGAAGAGGGATCTGTTCTCTGAAGCCAGTCTAATAATTCTTGACCACTATATAATAAAGCTAAAAAGGATAGAACATTTTGCCAAGACTCTTTTATACGGGTTTTATCATTAGAATAGGTGATTAAGTTTTCAATAGTTGCAACTGGCTTATCAGCAAGATATTTAGCTGTTAAATACTCTCTGAAATTATTGTGTTCAAAAGACCACTTGCCTAACTCATCCTTTAACCAAATCCCAGAATATTTTAATAATTCTCTCTCTTCTGGTGTAGTTAACTGCTGGTACTCTAAACCTGTAATACTAATCTTCTGTAAACATTGGAGCGAAAAAGAAATCTTTTGAAGAAGATTTAATAATTCAAATTCCATATCTTCTATATCTTTGGTATTTACATATTTGCTTTTGTCCCACTGAAATTTACTTTTAATTAAAAAATCCATAAGCTCTAGTCTGTTGGGTAGCTCCAAATCATTTTTATATAGCTCTAAAGTTTCAACGAGATAAAACGGATTATGTAATAGTTCATTTAGCTCTTTTCTATTAACTGCATTCCAAAAATCAGAAGGAGAAAGTTTCATTTTTACTATATAACTATTTATGTCATCTGAAGATAAAGGGCATACACCATACTCTTTAAACCCATAAAATGTTCCACCTTTATTTGTATCTTCAAATTTATAAAAATTATTGCGGCAAGAAATTAGTATACGCGTATCAGGATATGATTTCACAAAGGCATTTAGTTTTCTTGAAAAGAGAACTAAACTATTTAACTCAATTTCATCATACCCATCAAAAATAAGAAACAGCTTTTGTATGTCTAAGTCAGAATATTGTTTGGGAATTAGCTGACAAATATCTTCGTTTGTATAAGTGTCTAGCCTAATATATACGGGATAGTACAGATATTTAGATTGAGAAAGCTGAAATGCTACACGCTTTAATTCTATTGATTTTCCACATCCTGCTTCTCCAAGTAATACAACATGTTTTACTTCTGTGCAAAGTTCGAATAAATTTTTCTTTAAACTGTTATCAAAATAAAGTTGAATACTCCTTTCTTGTATTAATGAGAAAAGGGCAACCTTTCGAGGAATATAATTGGTTACATCAGAATAGTTCATCTTTTTATAAGTTTCAGTAACTACAGCCTTAGAAAAAGGGTAAAGTGAAGTCTTACGAAAACTATCATGATTAGCTTCAAAAGTAAAACGTTGTACAGCTTCAATTTTTTCTTTATTCAAACAAATAAGGTTAAATTGGTTATTAACATTCTTCCTTGCATAAAATATCGAACCAGCTTCTATCACCAGTCCACCACCAGCAAGAGGAATAATCTGATCTCCATGATAATGACCATGTAATATATAATAAGGGGTAGGGCAAAAAGAAGGTTCCAATAATTTGATAGATTCCCTTATTACTGCCTCATCATTTCCTTTATTATCTTCGCTAAAGAGACTGTGGTGAAATACGAAAACATTATAATGTGATTTGTCTATACAAGTCTTAATCTCTTCGTAATTGAGCTGACCAAAACGAAAATTTCCATTTTGAACTGAACTTGCATAGATAAAATTAACATTTTCTATTTGCTCACTATAAGCTGATACTGTAGAATAATTTGTATGAAAATCACTATATTTCTGCGTAAAATTATCAAAATCAGTAAGACTGCTATTGCAAATATCGTGATTTCCTGGAACAAATCTAAATATGACATTTAGATCCGCAAATTTGTTTCTAATATGGTCAAATATTTGTTCTGCTTCATCAAATGATTCCGCACTTCCCATGTTAATGATATCACCGCAAATGAGGATAATAATAATTTCCTTAATATCTAATTCAACACAAACAGCCTCATATGCTTTGTCGATAATATGGATTGCTTCATCTATATTAAAATCAATATTGTTAATATGAAAATCAGAAAACATTAAAATTTTCATGGCAACCTCCGGATACAATTTGTTAATTTTGATTATACCATGGAGGTGAACGAAAGAAAAGACGGTCAAGCCTAACCAGCCTGACCGTCTCATTTTATGTACCTACTTGCCGTTCTTCAAATCTTCCTGAACGGCTTTCAGTAGCGCCAGCTTCTGCTCCTTGGGGCATGGCAGTTTATTGAGATACTGCTCTACCGCCTCAGCATGAACAGAAGCTATTCTTTTTTGCAGTTCGCGCCAGCCCTGTTCCGTCTTAGGGTAGTGCATGATTACCTCCACGCTTTACCAGGCCCCCTCCCTTCTAATAGGATATGCGTGAAGCATTGTCCAACATGATTTTACTTTTTGGCAGTACGCTTGTAACGTTCAAAATCCTCTAGAACCTCGTTTTGAATTTCGGAAAGCTTGGAGATATATTTTAACATAAAGTTCCAACGTTCCATTGACATGAATCCTGTGCATTCAAGAGTGTCGATCAAATTGTTTGCCGACTGCATTTCTCGAAACAGCATATCTACTAAATCTTCATGTGTTACATTATTCATGGCGCTTCTCTCCTTTTAAAATGTATTGTTCGTAAGTGATGGAGTTCAAAATTTTCCCGCTACCCTGTTCATCTCGAATGGTTGTCGTATGGGAATAGCAAGGTGGTGTTTCGCCAACGATTGCCTTTAACTTCTCGTATGTCATCGTGACAGGAACAGGTTTCTGAATCCCTCTGGAACAGCTATACAATCTGAAATGTTCTGGATAAAAAGCAACGCGAGTTCCTTTTTCATATGCTTTTGAAACAGTATCAGCAGGAGTGGTACTCTCTTTCAAAAACTTCGGACAAAAGTACGCTCCAAAATTTTCGACAAAGGGTAACTTTTCAATCTATGCACCACCGTGTTCCCACATTTGTTTGAGTTTCTCGATTGGAACAAATAAACCTTGTTTGTCCATACGTTTCATCAGTACATGAAGATGGTAGCTGCCGTTACCCTGCGGTTCTATGATACGGATATACTCGCAAGATGGATAGGAGTACCGAAACCTGCTCCAAAATCTTTTAAAGTCCAGATTGACCTGCTTATAGTCCCTCATGACATTGAAATAGGTTAGTGTCAAGAACTTCTCAGAACAATGCCCTGTAAAGTTTAGATTGATAATTCTTCTCAGCTCATGACAGGACTTTTTAAATCTCTTTTCTGTATCAATCGGACTTGCACGAGCTTTGCTCTCGATGTACTCTCCGGTTTCTAAATTGACATAACCCTGCCTGCTCACCTTGCGATAACGTGCAATACCAGTACAACGTTTTTCAACCGTAATGGCTTCTACAATGTGATTGGTATGGGACACTTTTGTTAAATGCTCATTTTCAATTTGTTTCTTCTCTTCCATCAGATTACCTCCTATATGTTCTAGTATTTAATAACGTTTTGGAAGAGAGAAAACATCAGGATTTTTTGAGTGTTAATAAAAAATTCATAAATGTACTTCTTTAATAAACTTGTTTTTCTTATCAGTAATAACGCAAAAAGTGTGTATATCACAGTGAAAAATTTATAGTTTTAGAAATTAGAACGGCAAAGATAAAATAAAGGGAACACAGGGACGTAATACATCTGGGTGGAATCTGCCTGAATTTCTGTGACAAAGCAGAGAGGAGGGGAAAAGATGATACGCATTGTTAAAGAAAGTATTGATGTAACAAGCGGTTTGGAAAAGGCAAAACGTGAGATTCTTGCAATTCGTCGTCAACTGGTACAGGACGGAAAAGTAAGCAATCATCTCGGTATCAGCTTTACAGCGGTAGACGATACATTGGTAGCCATGATCGAAGAGCTTAGAAACCTTTAAGCTTTAAGAACCTTTCTTTTTGTCTCAGAAGCGGCTAAGAAGTGTATAGAACAAAAAGAGATATGTTTTGCGGAAAGCTTGCCCGGAAAAAGAAAAAGCCCTCTATGAGCCTTATAGGTTGCATAGAGAGCAAACAGAAAGACGCCCTGATTTTGTTTCAGAGCGTCTTTTTCAATAACTATTTCATAATTTCTTCTATAAGTTTTTGAATTATCCCCTTGTCATATTCTTCATAAAGAGAATTGTTATATATGTTGTTGCGATACATTTCTGGAGTAATACTAATTTCGATTACTTCTGTAAACTCGTCTTTCCATTTTACCATAACTCCAGTTCCTAAATCCTCAGAATACTGTAGCTTATTGTCTATTACAATTCCCAAGGCCTTAATATACAAAGTTTTTGTCTTAGGAGAAAAGGACTTAATATAGATTATGTCGCCAACCTTTATTGATGTTAACATCTGATAAATTGCAGGTGCCTCTGGTTCTTTCCAACCTATATATGCAAAATTATTCCGAAGAAAATCCTGCGCTTTATCTTTTACTTTAGAATCATTGTAATATGCACCAATACCCCAAACAGCCATTTGCATTACCTCCTTTTGTTCTATTGTATCATGTTAAGGGGAAAAAGCAAAGTTTCATTCGTTTAGTTCTTTTGAACCTTACTTTCCCGCTGAATTTCTTTATGACCACACTTACTGCACTGATAGGTAACATCATAGAAATATTCTGTTGCTGGAACGTCTACCTCATATTCATCATAATCAGGTGTTGCATTTATATAAGTTTTGCCATTTTTTCGTGTATGATAGATTTTGCGTGTCTCTTTTATGAATGTATTCCTTGTGCCCACTAATTCTGAATGAACTCTTTGCATGGTCTTCCTTCTTTGACAAGCAGGACACACGCTACCCCTTGTCAGCAGCCATGGTAAGAAAAGTAATACGCCGATTCCTGCAATAATCAATCCCACTATAAAGTCAATACTAAACATAAAAATTATCCCTATAATGATAGGACCAAGTCCAAAACAGGCACAAAGACAACCGATTTTATCCCGATTGTCGTTTCTTAGTTTTCGTTCATCTCTTGTTAGTTGCTCTTGATTCAGTTGTCTCAAGTATTTTTTACAGAGTGTTCCCTCACGGATTTCTTTGTTACAGTTCCGGCAATGCTTTTTACCATCTGAATTTAGTTGTAGTTGTTCTCTGTTATCTACATGCTTAAAACATTTCTTCCCGCAATTTGGGCAAAAATTGCTCCCTTCCTGAATCACAGCACTACATTTAGGGCATATCATTTCCTCACCTTTTCTATATCTTGAATGATTTTGAGCATACTTTATATAGAACTATTTTAATCCTTGTTTTTCGTTTTGTCAATGATTATCTCGTTTTTAAGAGTGGAAAACTCGTTTCTCCTTTAGAATGAAAGGGGAGTTGATATTTATGCCTTTTTGCGATACATTACGCAATTTAATAGATGAACGAGGACTTACACAAAAACAACTGGCACAGGCCTTGGAAATTCCTGTGTCTACCCTTGGCGGATATGTGCAAGGAACAAGTGAGCCGGATTTTGAGACATTGAAGTTGTTTGCAAACTATTTTAATGTGTCTGCCGATTACCTGTTAAATCTCAAAATCGGAAACACTCAATCTCATTTAGAAAATGAGCTTTTGCGGATTTTCCGGTCATTGAGCACAGAACAACAGGAGCTATATTTAGAGCAGGGCAAAGCCTTTATCAGAATCAATGCGAAAGAAGATGTAAAATCATCAAAATCGACTTTACAAGGAAAAAATAACGAAGGATAATGAAAAACCGTCTGCGGAAAACGTAGACGGTCTTTTTATTGAGAAAATGTTTTGTTTTTTAGGTGTATTCGGTTTATAATAAGGTTGTAAGGAAAAGCCGCTATGTGATGAATTAAAAAGTCACATAACTTAATGTGGAGGGTTAAGCTAATGAAAGGACAGGATAACTGAAAATACGCTATCTATTCGAGAAAATCAAAATTTACCGGCAAAGGCGAAAGCATTGAAAACCAAATTGAGCTTTGCCGTCAACATATCAAGCTCCACCATGACAATGTAACGGAAGAGGACATTCTCATTTTTGAAGACGAGGGATTCTCCGGTGGAAACGTCAATCGTCCGCAGTTTCAGGCCATGATGAAGCAAATCCGGGCCAATCAGATTCAGGCTGTAGTCTGCTACCGCCTAGACCGCATCAGCCGTAATGTGGGAGATTTTGCCAAGCTCAAGGACGAATTTGATTACTACAATGTGGAGTTCACTTCAATCCGAGATGATTTTGACACTACTTCCCCAAGCGGTAGAGCCATGATGATGGTTTCCGTCTTTGCACAGTTGGAACGGGAAACCACCGCAGAACGTATCCGGGATAATATGCACGAGCTTGCCAAGTCTGGACGTTGGTTAGGCGGCACAACACCGACCGGCTATAAAAGTACGCAGATTGTTGGGAGCGTTACAGTGGACGGAAAAGAGCGAAAAGCCTATAAATTGGACATCATCAAAGAAGAAGCGGAAATTATCAGGCTGATTTTCTCGAAATTTATAGAAACCAATTCGCTTACCAAAACAGATACTCACTTGTTGCAGAACAATGTCACCACAAAAAACGGGAAGAATTTTACCCGGTTTTCCATTCGCTCCATTCTGCAAAATCCGGTTTATATGATAGCCGACCAGAACGCATGGGTGTATTTCGACAGCTTAGGCGTAGAGATTTACGCTGAACACTCGGAATTTGACGGCAAGCATGGAACTATGGCTTACAACAAAACCATTCAAAAATCCGGCAAGTCCAATCAAATGCGGGATATGGACGAATGGATTGTTGCTGTGGGAAAGCACAAGGGCTTGATCGCCGGAGCAGATTGGGTGAAAGTGCAGGATATGCTGAATCAAAACCGTTCCAAGTCCTACCGCAAGCCCAAGAGCAATGTGGCGTTGTTGTCCGGCCTGCTGTACTGTGGGAACTGTGGCAGCTTTATGCGTCCCAAGCTCAGCCAGCGGACAAACGCACAGGGTGAGAAGATTTATAGCTATCTCTGTGAAACAAAAGAACGCAGCCGTTGTCAGCTCTGCAACAGCAAGAATCCCAACGGCAACGAGCTTGACAAGTCGAAACGGCAACTATTCGGAAATTCCGAATAGTTCAAACGGAGGGTTCGAGACAGGTGAGTCGTGAAGTCATCCATTATAATTTACAGATGATAATTGCCGTGGGCTTTAAGGTGAACAATGATTGGGCAGTTCGTTTTCGTAAGTGGTCAGGACAAATTGTTAAAGATTATACAATTCAAGGTTGGACGATGGATAAGGAACGTCTGAAGAAAGGACATATGTTTACAGATGAATATTTTGAGCGGCAGTTACAGAATATTCGTGAGATACGCCTTTCTGAACGCAAGTTTTATCAAAAAGTTACTGACCTTTATGCTACCGCTTTTGACTATGATAAAGATGCTAAAACTACCAGACGATTTTTTTCAGACGGTGCAGAATAAAATGCATTGGGCCGTTCACAGGCATACGGCAGCAGAACTTATTGTTGAACGAGCTAATGCAGAAAAAGAACATATGGGATTGACCGCTTGGGAAGCGGCTCCAAATGGAAAAATTATAAAAGCAGAATTGCAAGCCGAACGTCATATTCCGATGAGTATGGAAGATTGGGCAAAGCGGTTAGATGGTTTTCTGGAATTTAACGGAAACGAGATACTTACAGGTCCAGGTAAGATTAGTGCAGAACAGGCAAAGCTTCATGCAGAAACAGAGTTCGAGAAATATCGCATTATTCAAGATAGATTGTTCGTATCAGACTATGACAGGTACCTGATTGAATTAGAGGAAAAGGCAAAGAAGTAGGCAATGGAAAATTTGAAGTTGACGGAGGTATTAAGGTGAGAAAACGAATTAAATACTCGGTGCAGTTTTAACTGACAGCAGATTGTATCGAGGTTAATTTAGGCAAATTGCTTATGTTGTCAGGGACTGCACCGAATTATAAAATTTATCATTTTATTTGAGAGGAAGCAGTTTTATGAATGAAGAATATTTAAGAAAGATATGGAAACAGGAAGAAGAAATAGCACATATTCACGGTTGGGATTTTTCCCATATTCATGGAAGGTACGAAGTAGAAAATGATTTGCCTTGGAATTATGAGGAAATAGTCAGAGGGTATTTATCCAATGATATGCAAATGATGGATTACGATACAGGTGGAGGCGAGTTTTTATTATCGTTAAACCATCCATATGAAAAGACATTTGCTACGGAAGGATATTCTCCAAATGTTGAAATTTGTAAAAGTAAGCTATTACCTCTTGGCGTTGGTTTTAAAGAGTGTCAGAATCCTAATAAAATACCATTTGAAGATAACGTGTTTGACATTATGATTAATAGGCATGGAGATTTTGCACCGAAAGAGATATATAGATTATTACAAAAAAATGGTGTGTTCATTACTGAACAAGTCGGAGGAGACAACGAAAGAGATTTAGTTGAAATGGTGCTGCCTGGTTTAGAGAAACCTTTTCCGGATTTAAACTTGAAAATACAACAGAAAAAGTTTGAGGAGGCAGGTTTTAAAATACTGAGGGCTGAAGAAGCATATAGACCTATTTATTTCTATGATGTTGGTGCATTTGTATGGTTTGCACATATTATAGAATGGGAGTTTCCAAATTTTTTTGTTGATAAGTGTTTTAAACAGTTATTAAAGATGCAAGAAGACATTGATAAAAATGGGTTTGTTAAGGGTACAATACATAGATATTTGATTGTAGCAACAAAGTAATAGGTTGTGGCAGGATGTATATTCTGCCACGATTACTAAAATATAAGAATCTGAAAATCTCAGTTTCATTGACATATTCCCACAAACGGCAAAAGTGTAAAAAAGTCTGATGATGTATTCCCGTACTCGGAAAAATATCAAAGAAATCCAGCGTATCCAGACGAGCCATGTGGAGACGGTAGTTCTTTTGCGTAGGGAAAAATCGACATAGGAGAAATTCTATATTTCCCGCCTGGCGAGAGTGTGGTATTAACGTTGCAACTTTTATTGAAGAAGAATAAAAAATGGATTTCATTTTATGAATAGCGACAGAAACGGCAACAGTTTGTTTTGGTAAATTATAAAAAATTTAGATGAAAAGTGGTGACTGCATGTACTTTGCGTTTGAGGACAGAAGAAGCATCCGAAAATACAAAGAACAGGATGTTCCAAAAGATATAATTGAAAAAATTCTTCAAGCCGGCATATTGGCTCCGTCTTCTAAAAACAGACAACCCTGGCGCTTTATTGTAATGACAGGCGCAACAAAAGCAGATATGGTTTCTGTAATGCGCTGTGGAATAGAACGGGAAAAACAGGCGCCATTACTCCCAGACAGTAGCAAATATATCAGTGGAGCAGAATATACGGCCAAAATTATGCAACAGGCTCCGGTTACGATCTTTATTGTTAATCCACTGGGAGCAGACCTGCAAAAACAGCTTACACCCGAAGAACGGATTTATGAAATCTGTAATGCCCAGTCGGTTGGGGCGGCAATTGAAAATATGGCGCTTGCGGCAACCGGGCTCGGCCTTGGCAGTCTGTGGATATGCGACACCTATTTTGCTTATCCGGAACTAAAAGAATGGCTTGGGATCGATGGGGAGATTTTTGCGGCGTTAATCGTTGGATATGCCGATGAAGAGCCTGCGGCCAGACCAAGAAAAACTTTGGAAGAAGTAACCGAGTGGCGCGGGTAACCGAAAAATTCCAGAATTAAATTTGCCCGGAAAAAATCGGGTGCAGCCGTGTAATATGGAAATTGCTTGTTAAAGAATTATATTCTGCCAGTAAGGAAAAATGATAGGAAGGTACAGTCTGAATGCTTAAAGGTTACATAAGACCCGCTAAAGAAAAAAGTAAAGTCAATGTGTGAACGATTGTGAAATGACATAATCAAATTGAAAGATTAGCCGCTGTTCTGAGAACTTTTTGATGGTAAAGGCGGATTACCGGATCAATTATATCTCCATGAAATTGCGTTTTATTATTTAATGAAATCTCGGGGAACACAAGAACTTGACAATAATAGCCACACGTTTGACGTAAAAGAAGAAATGCATTGAATCCCATTGAAGAGTGGGAACGGCATAAGGCATTTCCATCCCGGATGAAAGACGATTTAAAGAAACCGCACGGTTTGTGCTTTTGAAAACTAGTATGAATTGTGTTTTATTTCTCTATGAAATATGAGAAATATTGACTAAAGGTCACAGAAGATATATAATGCCTTTGGAAAAGGACAAATTTTGCAAAATGAAGGACAGCAGACATGGGGAAAATAGAAGAAAAGAAAAAAGCCAAGCGCGAGGCGCTTTTGGCTTCTGCGTTTACGCTTTTTACAGAAAAAGGAACAAACCGAACGTCTATTTCAGAAATTGTGGAAAACGCGGGCGTTGCAAAGGGTACGTTTTATCTGTATTTTAAAGACAAATATGATCTGCGCAATAAGCTGATCGCGTATAAATCGGGCGTGATCATCGGTAAGGCGACGCAGTCTATGCGGAAAAAAGCGTTTGCAGATTTTACGCAGGAAATCCTTTTTCTTGTGGATCATATCATACGGCAGTTTCAGACCGATCTTTCCCTATTGGAGTTTATATCCAAAAACCTCAGTTGGGAAATTTTGAAAAACGCCCTGCTCACAGAAACACTGGAAGGCGGCGTGGATTTCCGCCAGATGTACCTGAATATGATCGGGCGTTCAAAGCTGCACTTTGAACGCCCGGATATTATGCTGTATCTGATTGTAGAAGTGGTCAACGCAGTTTGCTATAATACCATTCTTTATAAAAATCCGGTCGATATTGAAACAATGAAACCTTATTTATATAATACAATTGCAGGTATTATTAAAAATCATAGTGAAAAGTAAAAATTTACGCTATAAAAACGTCCCCTTCAAAAGGGGGCGTTTTTATAGCGCGTTTTTGCGGTTAAAGCTATGAGGGGTGAAAAATTCAGACAGGATTTAAAAAGTCAGGATATTGCAGCTTTCATTTCTTTAATATAGCAGCATACGGGTTCTATACAGTCTGTTCCATATTGTTCACAAAGGCGGACAATTGCGCTGCCTACAATCACACCGTCGGCATATTGCACCATTTGTTGCGCCTGCTGCGGGGTCGATACGCCAAAGCCCACGGCCACCGGTATAGAAGAGGCCGATTTTGCAAGCGCTGTCATTTTACCTATGTCCGTATTTATTTTGCTGCGCATACCTGTAACGCCCATTGAAGAAACGCAATATAAAAAACCCTGCGCCTCTTTTGCAATTTTTAATATCCGTTTTTCGGAAGTGGGCGCAATCAGGGAAATAAGATCGACGCCGTATTTCTCACATAAGGGGCTTAATTCTCCTTTTTCCTCAAAGGGCATATCCGGCACAATCAAGGCGTCCATTTTACAAAGTACGCACTCGTTTAGAAATTTTTCAGGTCCGTATACATAGACCGGGTTACTGTAGGTCATAAAGGCCAGGGGAATATCGCATGTTTTTCGCAGCTGTTTGACCATGCTGAAAATGCGGTCGATTGTAACGCCGCCCTGCAAAGCGCGTATGTCTGCTCTTTGGATCACTTCTCCTTCCGCTACCGGATCTGAAAAAGGAATACCAATCTCTATCAGATCTGCGCCTGCGCGCGCCATGGCGGGGATTAGCCGCAGGGTTGTTTCAAGATTGGGATCCCCGGCGGTAATGAACGGAATAAACGCTTTTTTGTTTTGAAACGCTGCTTGTGTTTTACTCATAAAGATCCTCCCCTCTGTAGCGGGCAATAGCGGCTACATCCTTGTCGCCCCTGCCTGAAAGGTTGACGACTATAATTTGGTCGCGCCGCATTGCGGGGGCAATCTTTTGCGCATATGCAACGGCGTGCGCACTTTCAATAGCGGGAATAATGCCTTCTGTTTTAGAAAGGTATTCAAATGCCTGAATCGCTTCTTGATCTGTAATCGGAACGTATTGCGCGCGCTGTGTGTCGTGCAGAAAGGCGTGTTCCGGCCCGATGCCGGGGTAGTCGAGCCCTGCAGATATAGAATACACCGGTGCGATCTGTCCGTCTGAGTCCTGGCAGAAATAGGATTTCATACCATGAAAAATACCGACGGAACCGTTTGCAATAGTAGCGGCGTTTTGAGGCGTTTCCACACCCAGGCCGGCCGCCTCGCAGCCAATCAGCGCTACGCTTTTGTCGTCTATAAATTCATAAAACGCACCCATGGCGTTGCTCCCGCCGCCTACACAGGCAACAACCATATCCGGCAGCCGTCCCTCCAGCTGCTGCAACTGCGTTTTGATTTCTTTTCCAATGACGCTTTGAAAATCACGCACGATGGTGGGGAATGGATGCGGCCCCATAACCGAGCCCAGCACATAATGTGTGTCGTGTACCCGAAGGGTCCATTCGCGAAGCGTTTCGTTGACCGCATCTTTCAAAGTTTGCGTACCGCTTGTCACAGGGTGGACCTTTGCGCCAAGCAAACGCATACGGTATACATTAAGCGCCTGCCGCTTTGTATCTTCCAGCCCCATGTATATTTCACAGTCCATTCCCATTAGCGCGGCAACGGTTGCTGTGGCAACGCCATGCTGTCCGGCGCCGGTTTCTGCAATAACCCTTCTTTTTCCCATTTTTCTGGCCAGCAATACCTGCCCTAAAACATTGTTAATTTTATGCGAGCCGGTATGATTGAGGTCTTCCCGCTTTAAGTAAATTTTCGCACCGCCCAGGTCTTTGGTCATTTTTTCCGCATAATATAAAAGCGAGGGCCTGCCCGCGTAATCTTTCAACAACGAATGCAACTGTGCAACAAACACAGGGTCTTTGCCATAGCGTGCATACGCCGTTTCCAGCTCATGCACGGCAGCCATCAAGGTTTCTGGAATAAACTGCCCGCCGTGTATACCAAATTTACCGTTGTTCATGTTCTGTCCTCCTCACGAAACGAATAATTTCCTTTATTTTTTCAGGATCTTTTTTTCCGTTTGTTTCCACGCCGCTGCTGACGTCCACACCGTAGGGGAAAACCGTCTGTACAGCCTGTACGATACAGTCGCTATTTAAGCCGCCCGCCAGAAAAAACGGTTTTGTACAGCGCGGTGGAATAATCCCCCAGTTAAATCGCGCACCGGTACCGCCATAGCTTTTTACATGGTAGGTATCAAAAAGCAAAAAATCACAGGGAAGCGCCTGCGCCTGCAAAATGTCGGCCTGGCGCCGTACGCGGATTGCCTTAATCACAGGGCTCCCCGTCTTTTCTTTAATCTGCGCAATATAGGAAGCGTCTTCATCCCCATGCAATTGAATCCAGTCGATTACGCCGGTTTCTGTCAAAGAGCAAATTGTATCGACGGGTTCGTTTACAAAAACGCCAATGGCCAGAATATTTTTGGAAAGGTTTTTCTTCAGTAAAGCCGCCTGTTTTATTTGCACCTGCCTTTTGCTTTGCGAAAATACAAAACCCGCAAAATCCGGCTGATACAGATTGACCGCCGCAATATCTTCCAGGCTGCGCAGGCCGCAGATTTTAATTTTACTCATAACGGCCCTCCATTCAGTGCGGCAAGGGCTGCTTTTTTATTTTCACTGCGCATAAGCGTTTCACCAATTAAAATACCATCAACGTGTGCCCGGCGCAGGGCGTTTATATCGTCTGGCGTTTGAACGCCGCTTTCTGCAACAAATAATACTTCTTTTGGGATAAGGCTGCGCAGTGTCAGACAGGTTTGCAGATCCACCTTAAAGGTTTGCAGGTCGCGGTTATTAATTCCTATAATACGTGCGCCAGCCTTCAGGGCGGTTTTTACCTGCGGCGGCGTATGCGCTTCCACCAGTGCCGAAAGGCCAAGTTCCGAGCAAAGGCGTATACCTGCTTTCAGCGCCGCATAGTCCAGCAATGCGCATATAAGAAGTACGGCTTGTGCGCCCAATACCTTTGCCTGGAAGATCTGGTAAGAGTCTAAAACAAAATCTTTTCGCAAAACAGGGACGGAAACAACCCTGTGAATTTCCTGCAGGTACAGATCGCTCCCCAGGAAAAACTGCGGCTCGGTTAAAACGGAAATTGCGCCCGCACCGGCATGCTCATATTCCTTTGCAATAGAAAGATAAGGAAAGTCCTTTGCAATCAGTCCTTTGGAGGGGGAAGCCTTTTTTATTTCGCAAATATATGTGATCCCCTGCTTTTGCAGAGCTTTTTCAAATGGAAAACCAGTGTTGCAGGGGAGCGCTCTCGCAGCTGCTTCCATTTTTTCCGGGGACAGCTGTTTTTTTTCATTTTCTATACGCATTTTTGTAGCGCGTGCGATTGTGTCAAGTATCATAGCTTTTCCCTCACATTTAAGCCGCGGACGCGGTTTGTCGCTCGGATAAAATCCTGCATTTTCTTATAAGCGCTTCCGTCTGTAAGCGCCTTTTTTGCAAGCGTTATTCCATCCGCAATGCTTTTGCATTTATCTGCCAGGTACAGCACCACCGCGGCATTTAACGCAATAATATCGCTTTTCGGTCCTTTTTCGCCGCTTAGCACACGCTTTGCAATTTCTGCATTTTCCACGGCGCCCCCGCCTGTCAGTTGTGTACGTGAACAAAAGGAAAAGCCAAACGTACGCGGGTCAAGCGTGTAGCTTTTAAGCGTATCGCCATCTATTTCGCAAACAGCCGTTTTATCCGACATTGAAATTTCATCTAAGCCGTCCAGTCCGTGCACAACCATGCCGCGCCGCACGCCAAGGTTAAAAAGCACCTGGGCAATCGGCCTTACGAGGCTTTTGTCGTATACGCCGATCAAATTAATATCTGCGGCAGCCGGATTTGCAAGCGGTCCAAGCACATTGAAAATTGTGCGAGTTCCAAGTTCCTTGCGGACAGGAGCGGCATATTTCATAGAAGCATGGTATACCTGCGCAAACATAAAACACAGGCCGCTTTCCTTTAAAACGGTTTCGTTTTCCAAAGGAGAAAGCATAAGCTGCGCGCCGAGCGCTTCTAGAAGATCGGCCGCGCCGCATTTACTGGAAACGCTGCGGTTGCCGTGCTTTGCAACCGGCATGCCACAGGCGGCAATTACAAAACAGGACACAGTGGAAATATTAAAGGTATAAGCTTCGTCGCCGCCGGTACCAACAATTTCCGCCACCGGGAAATTGTGTCGGAGCCGGGCGCCTTTTTCACGCATGGCCATGGCGCAGGCGGTGATTTCTTCCGGCGTTTCGCCCTTCATGCGCAGCGCCGTAAGAAAAGAGGCAATTTGCGCATTTGTCGCCCTGCCGCTCATAATTTCATCCATGACTTCCTTGGTCATTGTAAAGCTTAAATTTTGTTTTTGTATGGCAGTCTGTATGGCTTGTTGAATCATTTTTCTCATATCCTTTCCAAAACGTTGGTATAATAAAATTTTTTCATTTTATAAAGAGAGAAAGCTTTGCATAATCTGTCCGCCGCAGGAGGTCAGGATGGATTCGGGATGGAATTGCAGGCCGTATGTGGGGTGTTTTTTGTGCTGTACGGCCATAACGGTGCCGTCAGAGTCAAAAGCCGTAGCCATAAGCGGAGGGTGTAAGCTTTCAGCTTCGGCGGCCAGCGAATGGTAACGTGCAACCTCTGTCTTTGTCGGCAAGCCTTTAAAAAGCCTGCAGGCAGGGTCAAGCTTGACAACGCTTTGCTTGCCGTGCATAAGCACATTTGCATGAACAATTCTACACCCAAAGGCCTGGCAAATTGCCTGATGCCCCAGGCAAATTCCCAAAATGGGGATGCGGCCTGTAAAGGCTGAAATTACATCTATGCAGATGCCTGCCTGTTCCGGGCGGCCGGGGCCTGGGGAAAGAATCATATGGGAGGGGTGCATTCCTTCCAGCTCTTTTATGGTAACGGCGTCGTTGCGTATAACACGCACGCCTGGCTTGATCTGTTCTGCCAGCTGGACCAGGTTGTAGGAAAAGCTGTCGTAATTGTCGATCAGTACAATCATACCTTTTCCTCCTTCAATATCTGTCTACGTCTGCGGCGCAGCGCACCGCGTCCATAACTGCTTTTGCTTTTTGAAAACTTTCTGCATATTCGTTTTCCGCAATACTGTCGGCAACAATGCCTGCACCGGCCTGTACATATACCCGGCCTTTATCCCTGACCGCCATACGGATGGCAATGCAGGTATCCATATTTCCTCCAAAGTCCACATATCCAATCGCGCCGCCGTAAACACCTCTTGCGTGCGGTTCCAGCGTGTTTATAATTTCGCATGCGCGGATTTTTGGTGCGCCGGACAGTGTGCCGGCCGGCAACAGCGCTTCTATGGCGTTAAATGCGTCGAAACGGCTGCAAAGCTCTCCCTGTACTTCCGAGCATATATGCATGATTTTAGAATATTTGTGGATTTGCATATACTCTGTAACTTGAACAGAGCCTGTTTTTGCAATTTTCCCAATATCATTTCTTCCCAGATCAACAAGCATATTGTGTTCCGCAAGTTCTTTTTCATCTTGTAAAAGCTCTGCTTCCAACGCATGGTCTTCCTCCTCGGAAACACCTCTGGGCCTGGACCCGGCGATGGGAAAGGTGGAAAGCCTGCCATCTTTTAGACGGATAAGCGTTTCAGGAGAGGTGCTTATGATTTCACGGCCGTTTATGGAAAGATAAACCATATAGGAGGAAGGATTTGTTGTGCGCAGAACCCGGTAAGCGTTTAAAAGGCTGCCCTCATAGGGTGCTTCGAAACGGCGGGAAATCACCGCCTGGAAAATGTCGCCGTCATATATGTGCCTTTTGGTTTTTTCAATCATGGCACGGTATTGCTCAAAGGATACGCCGCAGGTGAACTGTACGTCTTTCGGCGTGTGCAATATGGGAGAGGGAGAAGACTCTGTAATCAGATCAATCATACGCTGTATATCGTCAAGCGCCTTCTCATACTGGGCGGTCAAATCGTCTGTTTTCATGTTGGCGATGACGGTAATCTTTTGTTTTAAATGGTCGTAGGCAATCACCTTGTCGGCCAGCAGCAGGTCGAAATCATTGCAGTCGCCGCTTTGCAGTTTTAAAGCGGGCTCGCTGTAGGTGATCATATGATAACCATAATAACCTACCAGGCCGCCGGTGAAAGGCGGTATATGATCAAGCTGCGGTGATTGATAGCGCTGCATATACTCGCGCAAAACCTCCAGAGGACGCAACGTTTTAAGGACGGCCGCGCCTTCGCCTTCAATGGTCACGACCGAATCCTTGCAGTAAATGCGCGCTTTGGGGTCAAAGCCCAAAAAAGAGTAACGCGCCCATTTTTCACCGCCCTCTATGCTTTCCAGAAGAAAAGCGTCCTTTTTATAACGTACAATTCTTCTTAAAAGTGTAATAGGTGTGGCAAGATCTGCGTAAATTTCCTTGCATATTGGAATTACACTGTAATCTTTTGCAAATTTTTTAACTTCCTCAAAGCTTGGCGTGACCATGTTTTTCACCCTTTCTGTTTGTTTTTATGGTAAGGACGGTAGCAGAAATAAAAAAAGCTTTTGTCCCAAAACAGGGACAAAAGCTTATACTTCTGCGGTACCACCCAAATTGACGATAAATCGCCCGCCTTTACGTACTAACATACGCTCCTTACTGATAACGGCAAAGGAATTTGCCCGTCAGCGCCTACTGCGGAAAATCCGTTTCGGGCTGCCCTCGCAAGTCCATTCAAAAAAACTGCGCTGCCGTGCTCGCACCAGCCGACGGCTCTCTGAAAGCGTTTTGGTCTTTTTTACTACTCTTGCTCAACGGTTTTACTATATAAAATTGTTTTTAGTATACATCTGAAAAAACAGATTGTCAACATTTTTTTATTTTATTCTATTGTAAGCGTGTTGCATACAAAAAGTGCATAAAAAGTTTTAAGGAATCTATTGGCAGACGTGGGTGTTATACGCTATAATTTTATTGCAGAAATGATACAAATTTTACGCAAAGGAAAATTTGGCAAGCACAAAAACGGCAGGGGCTTCCACCCCGCAAAAGGAGAAAAATATGCAGTATACAAAAAAATGGATTGGTTTTTGCCTGGCGCTTATTATGCTGGCTGGCGTCAGTTTTTCAACAGAGCTTACGGCCGGCGCGCAGGAAAACGCCCCCGGGCTTTCTGTTGCAGATGAAGTGCTGGACAGCGCATATACGCTGGTGGTAGAGGACGATGCTTCTGAAAGCGGGCTTTTACGCGCCGGCTTTGAAAACAAATACGGGCAGCAGCTGGATCCTGCAAAGGATGCGCCGGTGAAAACAGACGGTGCACAAACACTGCCGGCACAGTTTGACCTGCGCGAGCAAAACAGGGTAAGCGCAGTACGTGACCAGGGTACAGAGGGCCAGTGCTGGGCCTTTGCATGCGACGCGGCACTGGAATCGAATATTCTTTCAAACAGTGAACTGCAAACCGATTTAACAGATGTTTTAGGGGAAAGTGCGTTAACCTTTGCACCTGCGCATACCTCCTGGTTTGCATTTACAGAGCCTGCAGACATGCAAAGCGGTACCTGCGGCGATTACATTTATGCTCCTCAAAAAGGTTCTGACGGGGGCTTTTCCTATTGGTTTGCCTCAGCTATAGCGGGCGGAAGCGGATTGCAGCTGGAGGTCAACACGCCCTATGAAAACTGGCAGTACGGTTTTTCAGAAGCAGAACGGGATGTTTCCTATTACCATCTGGATACGTTTAATCTGCTCGAACGCATTTCCGGAGAGGAACGCAATATTGTAAAAGGCTGGGTTTATGAGGACGGCGCGGTAAACGTATCGTATTATTCTGAGTCGTCGCTTTATTACAACACGGGCGATCCGCAAGCGCAAACAGCCTATTATCAGAATACAAGAGACGACATTAACCATTCGGTTGCAATTGTAGGATGGGACGACGGTTTTTCAAAAGAAAATTTTAATCCGGATTGCATGCCGCCCGGGGACGGCGCCTGGCTTATTAAAAACAGCTGGGGAGAAGGGATGTTTGACCAGGGTTATTTCTGGCTGTCTTATTATGACCCCTCTTTGCAGGATTTTTCGCAGTTCCAGGCCGAAACAGCAGACAGTTGGGATTACAATTACCAATATGACGGCGTTGGTGGGAACAGTCTGCTGGCAGTCGAAGAAGCGGCCAACATTTTTACGGCTCCAAGGGACCAGTTGTTAAATCAGGTGGGATTCTGGACAGCTGAAAATGAGGTTGACTACCAGCTTTCCATTTATCTTCTTAACGATGGTTATCAAACGCCGCGCGAAGGGCAGCGTCTTCTTTTGCAAAGCGGCAATATAGACCTGCCCGGGTATCACACGGTAGATTTAAAGCAGCCGCTGGCTGTTTCACAGGGGCAGCGCTTCAGCGTGGTGCTTTCCCTTAAAAACGCTGCCGGAGAGAATGCATTAATGACCATGGAAGGCGAATTTGGCGACAACAGATATGTTTTTTCCAGCAGGGAAGGGGAAAGTTTTATCTATGTCCAGTCCACCACCGGGATTCCATACTGGCAGGACCTGTATGCGCTTTCCGGCTATGGAAACGTATGTATAAAGGCCATGGCGAAGGAGGCGGACGAACAGGTAGATAAGGCCGGTTTGGCACAGCTGCTCCAAACAGCCAAAAACATTAAAACGGACAATTTGCCGCAGGATATTAAAGAACAGCTTGCAAGACAGCTTGTCTTGACGGAAAATGTGTTGCGCAACGAAAGCGTGCCACGTTATATGGTGGAAAACGCAAAAAAAATGCTGCAAAGCGTGTTTGAAAGTATAGACGCCATAGACCTGTCTATTTCTTCAGCAAACGATTTTGCGGCTTTGGCGGCGGCTGTACAGACGCTGAATTTCCGTGCGCGGAACGTGTATCTGACGGACGATATCGTGTTTAACACGCCGGAGATGTTTACATACGACGAAAACGGGAATATCCTTTCGGCAAAAAGCGGCGCGCAGAAAATTGCGGTGCTTGGAGCAGATAGAGCCTTTTGCGCCAATTTTGACGGGCGGGGTCATACAATTTCCGGCTTTTATACAGAAGGCTCCAGCCAGGCCGGCATTTTTTCGGAATTACAAGATGTAACCGTGAAAAACTTAACGGTAAAAGACAGTTTGATCATCGGTAGCGGTGCCTGCGGCGGGATTGCAGGCATATTGTGGGGGGATTCTTCCATTGAAAACTGTCATGTGGAAAATGTGACGGTCCGCGCTGTTTCGGGAGAAGTCGATTTTGCCATAAATACCGGCGGTCTGGCAGGCGCTGTTTTTGCACCCGGGACGATATACGGCTGCTCTGTTAAAAATGCAAATATTCAGGGCAACGAAAGCGTAGGAGGATTTTCCGGAAGTGTGGATACAGCCAGCGTGCAGAATTGTACCATACAAGACAGCCTGATTGCAGGGAGCAATTATGTGGGGCTTTGGTCGGGCTCTCCGACAGCGGACGAACCTGGTAATTCCTTGGTATGGGTAAAAACCGTTGGGGAAGGAAAGCTTTCCATTACGCTGGACACGCAGCGGCGGGAAGCGTATGTACAAAATCTTTCCAATCAGATACTGCTGGAGCTGACCTCCCGGCAGGCGGATGTAACGTATGATAATGAAAGGGAACGCTATGTCTTCTCCATACCCAAAAGGAGTGTTATCCTGAACCCGGTTTTTGAAGAGCATTCTTTTGAAAGTGCAGAAATTGCCGCCACCTGTGACAGCGACGCCTGTACGCTTTATACCTGCAAAAACTGTGGTTATCAGTACAGGGAAGAAAAACCGTATACGGCGCTTGTGCACATATGGGAGCCGTGGCAGATCGTACGGGAGGCTACCCTGCAGGATGAAGGGCTGAAAACCAGAGTTTGCAGCGACTGTGGGGAAGTACAGGAAAAGACATTGCCGGTCGTTGCATATATCATGGGTGATACAGACGGCGACAACGAGGTAACTACGAAGGATGTGCTCCTTTTACAAAAGTACCTGGCCAACCTGGCGCAGCTGGAAGGCGACCGGCTTATGGCCGCGGATATAGACAGCAGCGGGCGAGTGAATATACAGGACGTGCTGTACATACAGCAATATTTGGCGCATATGCTTAATAGCCTGCAGGAACTGCCCTCCATTTATATGAAAAAGGAAAACTGGGCTTGTGTAAATGACGGCCGGGCCAAAAAGGCAGACGTGTTTTTTGTGACGCCAACAGTATATATGGGAAGAGACGGCGGGATGAACATGTCTTTGCAGGACGAAAAAACAAAAGAAAGCTTTTTAGGCGCTATCAATATGGAGCGTGGAATTTACGCCGAAGACTGCCGCTTCTTTGCGCCGTATTACAGGCAGGCGTCTATCAAAGCGTATGAGATAAACTACAGCGACGCGCAACCTTATCTGGATATTGCCTATAAGGATGTAAAAGAAGCATTTGACTTCTATATGGAAAATTATAACGATGGCAGGCCAGTGGTTCTTGCAGGCTTTTCTCAGGGCGCAGATATGATACTGCGCCTGACAAAGGATTATTATAACAGCGGGGGCGCCTACGGTGATATATTGGTAGCTTCTTATGTTATTGGGTGGCGTGTAACGCAGGAGGACCTGGAGGAGGCTCCCCGCATGTCTTTGGCGTATAGCGCAGAGGATATTGGATCGGTTGTTTCGTTTAATACAGAAGATCCGTCCGTTACACAATCGGTCATTGTGCCGGATGACGTTTACAGTTATTCCATCAACCCGCTTTCCTGGAGTACAGACCCGCAGCCCGTGTCCAGGGAGCAGAACAAAGGGGCCTGTTTTACCGATTACAGCGGGGCGGTCACAAAGGAAATCCCTGCGTTTACAGGCGCGTATATCGACCCGGTACGCGGAACGCTGAAGGTCACGGACGTAGACCCGCAGGAATATCTACCGGGACTGGATATTTTTGAAAGCGGCGTGTACCATTTGTATGATTACCAGTTCTTTTATCGTAACTTACAGGAAAATGTCGGGCAGCGCGTGGATAATTTCATTGCAATTCACAGCAGCGATGCAGTGGGCTGATCAAAACAGTTGACAAGCAGGTACTTTTTCGCTATAATAAGTACCATGCCTTACAGGGGCAGAAAATTTTATAAGTACAGAGTAGAATCTTGTGCGTGGCGCCCAGTGGCGTGCAGTGCCGTCTGAACGGGGAGTTGTCAGATGGACGAAACGGGTGGAAATCCCTGCGGTTCAAGGTTCGCATCCCGCTGTTACATAAGGGTGTAAGGGCTTTTATAAAAGCCTGCCTGATTAAACGTAGAAAGCGGAGTACGGCTTTTGGCTGTTTTCCGCTTTTTTTGTTTCCCGCCTCCTTTATGTGACAACAGAAAGAAAAGGAGTGGAAACAATTGAAGAACAACACAACGCTATGGAACATTAAGGCGTCCTGCGCAGAGCTCAAAAGCGTACAGGTGATCGCGCTTTGCGGGATATTGCTTGCCTTGCGGGTGGTGATCGGCTTTTTAGAGATCAACATCGAAAGTATTTACCGCATTTCCTTTGCAGCGCTGCCGGTATCGCTTGGAGGTATGCTGTTCGGCCCGGTGGCCGGCGGTATATTGGGCGGCCTGGGAGACATTGTAACGCTGCTGATTAAGCCAATTGGCGCCTTGAACCCTGGAATTGTACTGAGCAAAATTTTATCGGGCTTTATAATGGGGTTGTTTCTGTATAAACGGCCGATTTCCTTGAAAAGAACCGTTCTCGCCTGTACGGTGTCGGCTGTATTGTGCGATCTGGTTGTTACCACAGCCAGCCTTTACTGGATGTACGGTACGCCGCTTGCGGTTATGCTGCCATGGAGGATTGTAAATTATATTTCCCTGCTTCCTGTCAACGCAGCGCTGCTGTACGGCGCGCAAAAGCTGGTCGTACGGATCCATTTGCCAGCACTGAAAAACAGAGGATAAGCAAAAAAGAGCAGACTGTCCAGTCTGCTCTTTTTTTGCTATTTTATATTATAACACTGCACCGCAATTTTTACAAGCATAATATAGAACAAATGTTCCTGCTGTGCCATTTTTGAAACAACAAAAAGCGTTTAAGAAAAAGAAAGCTTTTTCGCCTTGAATCGAACATATATTCGTGTTAGGATTGCTTTATCAAAAGGATAAACACAGTTACCCCAGGCATCTTGGTTTATCCTGCTGCAAATACGCTTTGTGGACAAGCAAAATCCGGGAGGAAAAGATGGATTACAGCAAATGGGCTGCGGAATATTTTATGGAAGCAGAAAAAATTTACAAAAAACTTTATGTGCTAAAAAAACAGTACAGGGAGCAGAAAGAAGAAAACAACAGAGAGCTGGCCAGAAGAATCATGATTTTATACTCCATGTATCTGGACTGCAAGCATACTGGTGAAATTTTATCACGAAAAGGAGGGGAGAAAATTGCCTTCAAACCGGGTTCTTTCGCTTGATAATTTTACAGGCGATCTTTACAGTCTGCGGCAATATAATCTGCATGGCGGCAATGAAAAAGAAATTCAGCGGATGAAACGTTTTTTGGAAAAAGCTCTGCATGCGGAGCTGACGCCCAGACAACGCCAGTGCCTGACGCTGTATTATTTTGAGGGCCTTTCCATGACGGAAATCGGCAGGAAACTCGGGATCAGCACATCTGCGGTTTCACGCCATATAAAAAGGGCGTTGCGTTGCCTTCGGGCAAGGTCTATTTATTATTAATAAAACAACCAACGCAAGAGAGAGCCTCTTGCGTTGGTTTGTTGTAAAAGCATGTTCATTTTATAATGAGGAACGCTTTCACCTGCTGTGCAATATATTTTTGCAAATGCAATACGTCCACCGCGGCAGTTTGGTTGTTATAATCTGCATTGTCAGGCAGAATCAGGGCGTCTGCGGCGCAGCCTGCAAAGGGCAGAAGAGTTGTTACAGTTCAAAATCCTTTGGGTCGTATTTTGGAAGCGCAGGCGTCTGCTTTGGAACGCGAAGCAGGGGATTATACTGAAAGCGCCGGCATTTGCCGTTTTTAATTTCACGTTTTACCCTGCAGATCTGTACATGGTCCTGTTCAAAAATGCAATGGTTGCAGTATGCGCAGTTTGGGTCAATGTGGTTTCCGAAAAGTCTGTAAAACTTCATGGCGTATAACACCCCGCTTAGATAATATGACGTTTTCTGCTTGTATTATAGCATTATTGCGCTTATAATGTAAAGCAGCGATAGTGAAAGCCTTATCTATATTTTGATCTTGGAGGTGCTCCATGCAGTTTCACAGCAATACCATGACTCTGCAAACGGAAAACGGCGTTTCCTTTTTAACCTATCCTGCTCTTTCGGCGTTGCCCTTTATCAGACACGCGTTTTCTACACGCCTGGGCGGGGTAAGCACGGGCGATTTTTACTCTATGAATTTAAGCTTTGGAAGAGGCGACCCGGACGAAAATGTGCTGGAAAATTACCGCAGATTTTGTATGGCGGCCGGTTTCAATTTTCAAAGCCTTACGGCATCGGCACAGGATCATCATACCTACGTGCGCTGTATAACAGAAAAAGAAAAAGGCATTGGTATTACAAAACCAAGGGATATGCAAAGTGTAGACGGGCTTGTTACCAACCAGAGGGGAATTACGCTTGTGACCTACTATGCAGACTGCACACCGTTGTTTTTTGCAGACCCTGTTAAAAAGGTCGTAGCTTTGGCGCATGCAGGCTGGCGCGGCACAGCAGGCGGTATTGGAAAGCAGGCTATAAAGACGATGCAAGATAAATATGCATGTAACCCGGCGGATATCATAGCTGCCATAGGGCCGGCCATAGGAAGCTGCTGCTATGAGGTAGATGAAGATTGCTGCCGCCATTTCCTTGCAATGGATGCGCTGGATACGGCGCGTTTTGTTTTTCCAAAGGGCGGCGGAAAATATATGCTTGACCTTTTGGAAGCAAACCGGCAGATTCTGCTTAAGGCGGGTGTAAAACAAACGCATATTACGGTAAGCGACGTATGCACCTGCTGCAACAGCCAGCTGCTTTGGTCACACAGGGCAACGCATGGAAAACGCGGCGGTATGGCGGCGTTTATTTGTATAAAGTAACAGAGCTTGGGAGGAACAGCCATGCCGGTTTACAATATTGCAGGTTTGCATGTTTTTATGGAGCCAAAAGGTGCGCTTTTACAGACGCGCGCAAAAAAATACCTGGAGCGCGGCAGACTTACAAAGGAACAGTGCGATATCATCATTGACGAACATTCACCGGGATTTGCCGTATGGCAGGAAAAATATAAAGTGTACTCGTACGCGGCCAATGAATACGCCTGGTTTGGGTATCGGTTTTACAGCGCGCTGCCCGGATACGGCGGCTTTTTCCTGCATGCCTCGGCCATAGCGCTTGACGGCGTGGCCTACCTTTTTTCGGCGGACAGCGGAACAGGAAAATCTACCCACACAGGGCTGTGGATGGATTGTTTTGGCCAGGAGCGTGCACAGATCCTTAACGACGACAAACCAGCCGTTTTATATAAAAGCGGCACCTTTTATGCTTTTGGGACGCCGTTTTCAGGAAAAAACGATTTGAACACCAATATTGGCGCGCCGGTAAAAGCGCTCTGTTTTCTGGAGCGCGCCCAGGACAACCATATTGAAAGAATTGATGGAAAACAGGCAATCAATCGGATTTTTACACAAATGATTCACAGCGCGGACAGAGAAAACATGGAAACCATGCTTTCTTTGCTGGACATTTTTTTGCATAAAACGCCTGTTTATGTTCTGCACTGCAATATCAGCAGACAAGCGGTTTTAACAGCATACAATGCTATGCGCGCGGATGAAGAAAATGACAAATTACAACAAACTATTGCAAAATTGTGATTTGACAGGCGGTTAAAAACGCGATAGGATTTTTGATAGGAATAACGGAAAGGGGAACAGGGATATGAAGAAAACATTTGCTGTAGTACTTTGTATCGTGCTAGCGGCGCTTTTTTCCGGCTGCGGGCAGAAGGAATCTCCGCAGGAAACGACAAACCCGTCTTCTTCTGCCGGACGCTCCTCCAGTGCGCAAGAGGAAGCGCAGCACTCTACCACCGCGGCGACACAAGCGCCCACACAGGGAACGCAGCCGCGGCAGCCGGAAACCCCTGATACCGGGCCGGAGGTGGAGCAAAGCGCCACGGAGCAGGTAGAGGATATGGAAAACAAAACAGATCTTACAGGAAGCTGGGCGCCGGCCTTTGGTGAAAGCGTTGCGTCCGGCGCAGCGGCAAATCTTCAGGAAATTTACGGAAGTGGCTACGCCTATGGCGGGTCGCTTGACCTCAATACCGACGGAACATTTTCTGTCAGTGTGGGAATTGTCAAGGATAATGACGCACATCAGGGTACTTACCGTATAGATGGCAACCTTGTATATGTCTCTTACAATAACGGGGAAGAAGACGTTTTTGAATATTTGAGCGATTATAACGGTGGGGAAGCCATAAAGGCAAGACAGGGAGACTATTATATTTATTTTTGCAGGTGAGTTAATTTGTCTTTTGCAAGAGGCGGTAACATCAGTATTTTCAGCAGAAAGGGGCGGCAGCATTCTTCGCTGCCACCCCTTAAAAATTGCCTGTCTGTTTATCAGCAAAACCCGGCAGAACTGTCAGCGGCAGCGGGAGTATGCGCCGCTTATCCAACCATCGGCCGGTTTGCCGGGTATTTTATATAAGGTCGCCCTGAATCTTTTAAGAAATAGCTTTAAAAAAACGTAACCGGAAGGTTTTAAACCTTCCGGTCACACACGCACGCTTTTCTTTACGGCAATACCAGGCAAAGCCGTAAGAAAGTTTTTTGTTTTAATTTTGCTTTACCAAAAGGCAATTGTTTCTGCCGGCAGAAATGCGTCTAGGCACAGATAGGGTTGTATGAAAATGCAATAAAAGCCGGAACGTCATTCTTTTTGATAGCCTATACCGCTTATGACCAGTGTATCCCCGTCAAAGTAGTAGGCTTCTTCCATTGTGCCTTCCTGGCCGGAAAGCATATAGGTGGTAACGATCTGTCCGTCCTCCAGCGTATAAACCGCGTCTATGCGCATATTCTGGGATTCCATATACATTGTGCCGTCCGCGTTAAAGCAGTATACCATATCATATGCGCCGTCCAGCGTGCTCCATGTGCCAATGATCTTTTCATCGGTTTTTCTGTCTGCAGCAGGTTTGAGTGTGTTTTCAGGCAGAGAGGCAGAGTGCAGGTTCAATTGCGCGCCGTTGTCGCTGGAAATCACAAACGACTTGCCTGTAATCAGGTTGCCGGCTATCGAATAGTCAAAATCGCCTGAAATAGCAGTATAACCCACTGGAATATACAACGTAATCTTACTTGGCGTATCCTGCGTTGCCTCTTTAAAGGAATATGTCCCTTTATACGAAACGGTTCCGTTCACCAGCTGCACATTGCCTTCGTTATCGAATATATAATAGCTTGCCGTCGTTTGACCATCCTGCGCCCAAACGCCTACCGGTGAGTTTGCAAAAAACAAGACGTACACAGCTCCGGCAACCACTGCGAGCACAAAAATCAGGATTGAAACGGTCACGCACGGCATCAGCAACCGTTTCTTTGTCGCTTTTGTTCTTTCCTGCAGGGCGGGAGCGTCTTCCATTTGCTCGGTCAGTTCGCTGAATTGCGCGGTGTATCCTTCATTTTCAGACAGGTCGTTATGTAAAAAGGCGCTGTCCTCATCTACAGGTGCTTCAGACAAAACGTCGGTTGTGTCCATAAAGGGCGTTTTTTCCTCATGAACATCTTCCGGCTGTACCTGCTCGGCAGCTTCCTGCATATTGCCTGTCTCTGCAACGCCGTCTGTATTTTTTTTCTTCTGTGTTTCGTCCACGTCGGTTCCTCCTTTAAATACGGTACAGCCTGTACCACTTTGCTTTTATTCATTGTACAACATATTTTTTTTGCTTACAAGCCCAATTTAGGTATATCATAAGGATTTAAAAATATATTCACAAACCGTTTTATGCCGGCGGCGCATATTTCTTGCATTTGCAATTATATTTTTATAAAATTGCAAAACTTTCTTGTTTTATATTACCAACCCTATGCGGTTTTTTTTAAAATTTTATTTTCATATTAGAATAATAAGCGAAATGTTTTTTGCTGTCTTTTTCTGTAAAATTTGTAAACGTAAGAAAGTTGTGGTATATTATATACTGTATCTTTATAAATGAAGAGAAATAAAGAAAGAAAATAATAGATAAGCAAGAACAGTACATCTTACTTTTGAAGGGGTGTTTTTAGAATGGAAACAAAAACGCTTTATCAGCTGTGGCTTGAAAAAGCACTTGATGATAAGGACTTGATGGATGAGCTGCAATCTATTGCCGGCAATCAAGATGAAATATACGACCGGTTTTACCGCAATCTTGAATTTGGCACAGCAGGACTGCGCGGCGTGATCGGTGCCGGCACAAACCGTATGAACATATATAACGTGCGCCTTGCAACTCAGGGCCTGGCAAATTATTTAAATAAAAAATATAAAGATAAAGACGCCGCCGTTGCCATTTCTTATGATTCCAGAATAAAATCTGCCCTTTTTGCACAGGAGGCGGCGCGCGTGCTTGCCGCAAACGGGATTCGTGCATATATTACAAGGGAGCTGCAGCCTACACCTGTGCTTTCCTTTGCCGTACGCCAGCTGCACTGCCAGGCCGGGATTATGGTTACTGCCAGCCACAATCCCGCCGCTTATAACGGCTATAAATGTTACGGGCCGGACGGATGTCAGATGACAGATGACGATGCAAACGCCGTTTATGCAGAAATTCAGGCGGTTGACTGCTTCGAAGGCGTCAGACTGGCCGATTTTGAACGCGCTGTTGCAAGCGCCCGGATTGTTTATATAGACGACAGCCTGTATGAAACCTATTTACAAAAAGTAGCCCAGCAGGCGGTCACACCCGGCATATGTGCCGGTGCCGGGCTAAAGGTTGTTTACACGCCGCTTAATGGTACGGGAAACAAGCTGGTACGCGAAATTTTAAAAAGAATAGGTATAGAGGACGTTTGCATTGTTAAAGAGCAGGAAAATCCCGACGGCAATTTTACAACTTGCCCGTATCCCAATCCTGAAATCAGGGATGCTTTGCAGCTGGGGCTGGCATTATGCCAGCAGGAGCAGGCGGATCTTCTGCTGGCTACCGACCCGGACAGCGACAGGGTAGGCGTTGCCGTCAAAGACAGCGGCGATTACCGCCTGATTACAGGAAATGAAATGGGTATTATGCTGACCGACTACATTCTTTCGCGCCGCAGAGAAAAGAAAGACCTGCCGGAAAATCCCGTTGTTGTCAAGACGGTCGTTACAAGCATCCTGACCAACCGTATTTGTGAAAAATATGGCTGTCAGCTGATTAACGTGCTTACCGGGTTTAAATATATTGGGGAACAGATTCTGGAGCTCGAACAAAGGCGGGAAGAGAACCGTTATGTATTTGGGTTTGAAGAAAGCTATGGATATCTTGCCGGAACTTATGTAAGGGACAAAGACGCGGTCGTAGCCTCCATGCTGATTTGTGAAATGGCCGCATATTATAAGCGGCAGGGGAAAACGCTCGCCAACGTGATTGATTCCCTTTATCGGGAATATGGTTATTACCAAAACACCACGTTGAATTTTGGTTTTGCCGGTGCCGCCGGTATGGAAAAAATGAACGATATTATGACAAGCCTGCGCTATGACGCGCCGTCTTCCATTGCAGGCTTTGCCGTTATAAAGACAGATGACTATCTGCAGGGCGTTTCCAAGAATCTGGAAAACGGGAAAACAACGCCGATTACGCTTCCTAAGTCCAATGTCATCGCGTATTCTCTGCAGGGCGGCCATTCTGTTATTGTACGCCCCAGCGGAACAGAACCCAAAATTAAGCTTTATATTACTGCGGTCGGAACCGACAAACAAAATGCACAAATGTTGACCGAACGCCTTACAAAAGACAGCGAAAAAATCATGGGAGTTTAAAGCTGGCCGTTTTTTATAAAAAATATAACTTTTCAGGACAGATCTGTTGTGGTCTGTCCTTTTTATTTCCCGGAAAATAAATTCCTGCAAAAAGTACTGTTTTCGCTAAAAATTGCAACATTTTTTTATAACAAATTAAAAAACGAAAAAATTCCTTGCTTTATTCGAACAAAAGTTCTATAATATAACTAATAAAAACATTTGTTCGATCAGAGGTGCTGGTATTTTGTCCAGAGTTATTTTGCATAGCGACTGCAACGCCTTCTATGCGTCGGTGGAATGCTGTTTACATCCATCCTTACAGGGGAAAGCAGTTGCCGTATGCGGAGATGCGGAAGCCCGGCATGGCATTGTTCTTGCAAAAAATGAAGCGGCTAAAGCATCTGGTGTAAAAACAGGAGAAACAATTTGGCAGGCAAAGAAAAAATGTCCGCATTTGGTTACGGTAAACGCACAGTTTGCACGTTATTTAGAATTTTCTGAAAAAGTGCGCGCAATTTATGCAGATTATACCAATCAGGTAGAACCATTTGGTCTGGATGAAGCCTGGTTGGATGTAACCGGAAGCCAACATCTGTTTGGAAACGGAATGCGTATTGCCGGGGAAATACGGCGGCGCGTCAAAAAAGAAGTCGGGATCACCGTAAGCATAGGCGTCAGCTATAATAAGGTTTTCGCTAAATTAGGGAGCGATTACAAAAAGCCGGACGCGGTCACTTTGATTACAAAAGAAAATTACCGGTCACTGCTCTGGCCTTTGCCGGTCGATGCGCTTCTGTATGTGGGTAAGGCCTTTAAGGAGAAACTGGCCCGCCTTGGTATTTATACCATTGGGGAACTTGCAGCCTGCCGTTTAAATATACTTCAAAAAAATTTAGGAAAATGGGGAAATTGGCTTTATCTCGCGGCAAATGGGATGGAACACGCGCCTGTTTTGTCCCATGAATTTATCCGGCCTCCCCAATGGATTGGGAATTTCACCACTACTGTGCGCGATCTTCAGACAATGCAGGATATAAAAATTGTATTCAGCGCTCTTGCAGACAGCGTAGGCAGACGTATGCGCAGGCATAGGCTGTGCTGCCGGACAGTTTGCATTCATGTGCGCGACTGCGCGTTTACCACTTATACAAGACAAATCAGGCTTTCTGTACCAACATGCATGACAGTAGATATTTTTCATACCGCTTTCTCGCTTTTTTGTGAAAATCATAAGGGAAAACGGGCGGTGCGCGCTCTTGGACTGCGCGTAGGAGATTTTCTTCCTGTAGAAACAGGTAGGCAGCTTTCTCTTTTTGAACAGGAGGAACAGCAGCGGACGCGCTGTGAACGTCTGCAATGTGTTGCAGATACATTAAAAGACCGTTATGGAAGCGGCGTTCTGTTTCCTGCTTTGCATCTTGTTGATCAGCGGCTTTCCGGATTTGCGCATGAGGGACTTTCTTCTGTACAGTGTAAAGATTCCAAATCAGAATAAAAATCACATTTGAAAAATGTCGAAAAACAGAAAAAAGCGCAGGTGTACAAAACGACATTTTTTTATTTTTTTTTGAATATTTTTTAAAATAGTACCAAATATATAAAAAAATTAACATATTATCACAAAACTATTGACTTTTTATAGCTTTGTGATTTATATTCACTATATCCCCGGAATGTCTATTTCAATGAATATTAAAATTGGAGGGAAAAACATGATAAGCAAAAAGAAAAAAATTGCCAGTATTTTTATTGCGCTGTGTATGATGGCAACATGTGTATTTTCGTTTTCCATAAACACATTTGCAACAAGCAGCGATATGAGCGCTGCTGAGGTTGCCGCTGCTGCAAGTGAAAACGGTCTGGCACAAAACATTCAAGACGGCGTTATTCTCCATGCGTGGAATTGGGACTATGACACCATAGCAGAGAATATGGCCGACATCGCCGCCGCCGGTTACAGCGCCGTACAGACCTCTCCGGTACAGCAGCCCAGGGACTATGCGTCGTACTGGAATGAAGTAAGCACACAGTGGTGGAAATTTTATCAGCCGTTGACGCTGTCCTTTTCGAACCAGTACACCTGGCTGGGGACAAAAAGCGATTTTGAGGAGATGTGTGATATAGCCGACTCTTACGGCGTGAAGGTCATTGTCGATATTGTCGCAAATCATATGGCAAATGTGAACGAAGATTACGGTAACTCTGCCAATAACCGTAACACAGGGATTCCGGCTTCTATTCGCAATAATGATAGCTATTGGCATGTAAACAATATTTGGGCAAGCGATTCCAACCGCTATGATATGGTACAGGGCTCTATTGGCATGCCCGACCTGAACACCGGCAACAGCGAGGTACAGGGCATGGTTATAGACCTGCTTGAAGAGTGCATTGATGCAGGCGCTTCCGGCTTCCGGTTTGACGCAGCCAAACACATAGAAGTACCGGAAGATACATACGGTGCAGGCAGCAATTTCTGGCCTAATGTAATTGGCGCGGCGGAAAACTACGCTTCTGCACAAAAGGGAATTGACCTTTACTGTTATGGAGAAATTCTTTATACAGCATCAACAGCGCTGCATAATTACACAGAATATATGAGTATTACAGATAACCAAACCGGTGAAAATGTAAGAGACAACGTGATAAACTCCAATGCTGCAGGCGCTGCCGCTTCAGGGTATGTTTTTAACGTGGGCGCTGACCACAGCGTCTTATGGGCAGAGTCTCATGACACATATGCGGACAATACCAGCAGAGGCGTTTCCGATGAAAATATTCGGCTTACGTGGGCAATCTTGGCTTCACGTAAAGATGCCACCTCTCTGTTCCTTGGGCGTCCAAGCAGTTGGAGCGGCGGTGTTATGGGGGAAAACGGAAACAACTCCTGGCAGCACAATGCTGTAAAAGAAGTCAATAAATTCCATAATAAATTTATTGGCAGCTCCGAATATTTAAGCTCCAGCGGCAGCGTAGTCATTAATGAACGCGGCAACCGTGGCGCAGTGCTTGTCAATCTTGGAAACAGCAGCGTTAACGTCAATGCAACGGCTCACCAAATGCTTGATGGCACATACGCGGAACATGTATCCGGCGGAACCTTTACCGTTGAAAACGGTAGGATCAAAGGAACAATACCTGCAAAAGGTATAGCGGTTATTTATGACAGCGAACCCGTGTCCAATGCAAAAACCATTTATTTTTCAAATAATCTGCACTGGGACCAGGTTTACGCATATTGCTTTAAAAATACCAACAGCAATGCCGCCTGGCCTGGGGTTACCATGCTTTATGAGAGTACAAACGAGTACGGAGAAGATATATATTCCTATACCTTTGACGGCACGCAGTATGATTACGTCATTTTCAGCAACGGAAACGGTACGCAGACGGTAGACATACTGGTCGGAAGCAGTGGTACAGGTTACTATTGCACAACGCAAAACAGCCAGGGGAAATACCAGGTGGCTTCCTATACTTACGGGTAGGCGTTCTCTATGATTTCTCATTGCAAAACGGCTGGTTGGTATAAAGGATAACGGCAAAGGAAAATGGAATCAATCTATTCTATAAAGGAAAAGGCGGAACCATGGAATGATAAATGGTTCCGCCTTTTTGCAGCTTAAACAGATGCATTTCTTTCTTTTGTACAAATCCGCCCTTTGTACAAACAGAGACCATAGCACAAAGAAGATACATACGGAAAGGATGCAAAACGATGTTAAAATAAAAAATATTTGTTACAAACAGCAAAAAGAACACAGCAAAGTTTTTTGTCCATATAAAAATATTATCTAAAAAACAAAAATAAATAAAATTTCCGCTCTTTCCCGGTAAACCGTAAAGCCGGAAAAAGGGCGGTGTTTTTTAGAAAAAATATATTTGAAAAAAGGCATATAAAATTTTAAAAATAGTTTGTCCATTAGCACGTCCATTTTTATTTTATTGGGGATTATTGATGCAACGCCGTCCTCCATTTTTATGAAAAGTGTATTGACATATATGGAAAAATGTGGTATAAAATACGTAGAATTATTTTAAAAAATGTATATATTGTTCAAATTTCAGTGGATAAAAAGTAACAAAACCCAGTCTGTGCAGCCGGGAGGTGAAAGACACAAAAACAAAAAGACAGCGCAAAAGGCAAAAAGCAGAAGAGCTATGTATTTTATTTATGGAAACTGTTTTCACATGGGCGAGCGCATGTAAGGAGGGAATGCAACATGAAACAATAAACAAGCCGGTTTGTTTTTTGTTAACGTGCCTGCTGCTGTGCAGCGTGTTTATGCTGCCGGCTGGCGCGCAGGAGCAGCCTGACCAAGCCTCGCTGTTGCAGGTGTTTAAAGAGTATTTGGATGCAGAGGGGATAAAATATACTGATCCATCTATGCCGGAAGTAGAGACAGTATCCGTTACTTTTCAAACTTATTCAGAAGGCTGGACGATTTTTTTAGGGTTTTATGGTCCGATAATGCCAATGCCTACCTCAGACAGAATCGGTAAATATGTCTTTTATTCTGTTAATTGGTATGAGCCTTATCAAATCGGCCTGTATGCAGAAAAGGACGGGACGGTTTTAACGTTGAAAGAAGCCTATGAAGCAGGGGAGATAGATATAGCCTGTGTAGTAAACGATGGAACATTCAATGCATACCTTGCAGGGGACGCAAATACAGACGGCGTTGTCAATGTAAGTGATGTTTTAATGGTACAAAAGGTTATTGCCAACGAAATAGACGGTTCTATCGGGTCGTTTGACTCGTATGCAAGGCTGTGCGATTATAACGGGGATGGAGAGATTACCGTAAAAGACGTTTTAGCAATGCAAAAATATGTAGCAAAGGTGGCTTAAAGCAAGACGGGAAAAAGGGGTTTAAAGACAAAAAATAAAGAAATGGAAAGGGTTTGAGGAGCATGCGTAAACATAAAGTTATGAAAAAATGTCTCTCTATCTGTCTGGCGCTTTTGCTGTGCGCGCTACCCGTGAGCATCTACGCAGCCGGCGAAACGGCGCAGACGGCAGCTCCGGCGGAGCAGAAAATTTCCGATACTTTATACGAAGAGTTTGCACGTCTGGAAGCCCAAGGAAAAAATATGGCGGAAGAAAAAATCCCGGTCTGGGTCTGGTATAAAGACGTCAACCAAACGCAGGTTGACAATATTACCAAGGCAAGAACAGGCCTGACGGTGGAAAATGCGGCGGTCGATTATGCCATGCCCAGCCCGGCACTGCTCAACAGCCTGCAAAACGAGGAGCCGGGCAGCCAGGCGCAGATGCAGGCCTATCTGGCGGCAACAGCGCAGGCAAGGGCGCTGGAAGCCCAAAGGGCAGATACCCTGATCATGACAAGGCGCGAGGTTGCAAGGGAACAATACAATACAAAAAGTGCCGCAATCATAGAAGAGACAAATTTGGATGAAGATGATATAATATTTAAAAGCCAGTATGCGCCGATGATTATAGCAGAAATGACACAAGAAGAAATCGAACGCATGGTGGAAAGTACAAATATTGAAACGGTGGAGCTTTACGAGCAAGGAGAAGAGGAAGAATGTACACTTGAGGTGGATCTGGAACAAATGGCATCTGTTAAACAGACGCTTGGTTTGGATAAAGTGTATAATGAAATCGGGCTGACAGGGCAAAATGTAAAGGTTGGAATGTTTGAAGTAGGGCCGCCAATCCCAAATTCAGAAATTACATTTACAATAGTAGGAACGGGGTTGGAGCAACAGGATCATGCAACCAATACTGCCAGGGCCCTTGCAAGCTCTGAAGTTGGCATTGCGCCCAACATTACGCTATATGCAACTAACGCTGATTATAGTAATATTGAGCAGATGATCAGTTCAGGTGTGAGAGTGATAAATGTCAGTTTCGGGTGGAGAGTAGCCGACACTCCTTATTCATCATATGATAAATGGTTTGATCATATTGCTGCACAACATCATATTTTATTGGTTTGTTCTGCCGGTAATAATGATTTAGAGAATGGAGTTCGTCCAAATCATCCCATTTTATCTCCCGCTATGGCTGATAATACGCTTGCTGTTGGAGCTTATAGCGATCAATATACAAGCACAAATTTTTCAGACGATATACTGGAAGATTATAGCAGATACAATAACAAGTCTGGATGCGCAAAACCAGATATCATTGCCCCTGCAAACGTATTAGGAGGCGGTACCAGCACATCAGCGCCCATTGTCACCGGTATTGTTGCCTTAATGCTGGAGTTCAAGCCCTCCCTTGCCTACCAGCCGCATCTCA
>UQLR01000019.1 GCA_900541975.1 uncultured Oscillospiraceae bacterium
GAAAATATTACAAAAAACGATAAAATAGAACAAAAAACGAATAAAAGAATTCCCTAAAAACAGGTGAAAAGACAAGTATGTTATAAAAATCTGGTGAAAAAATACAGACCGCACAGGCAGCGCCATGGCGCCAGCCTCTGCGGTCTTGCTGTTTAAAAATCGTCGTAACGGAAAGATGATTATTCTGCGCTGTCCAGTTCTGCCAGCCTCTTTAAATGCTGGTATTTCTTTGCAGCGCCTTCTTCAGCCTGCGCAAAGAGTTTCTCGGCTCTTTCCGGGAAAGCGCGTGTAAGAGCGTTGTAACGGACTTCGCCCATAATAAAATCGCGATAACTTGCCGTAGGCGCCTTACTGTCAAGCATAAAGGGATTTTTACCCTGGTCTGCAAGTCGCGGATCAAAGCGGAAGCAGTTCCAGTAGCCTGCGGCCACGGCCTTTTTCTCTTCCGCCTGGGCTATGCTCATACCACCCTTGATGCCGTGGTTAATGCACGGGGCATAAGCAATTATAATAGACGGGCCGTTGTAGCTTTCCGCTTCTACAAATGCCTTAATGCACTGGTTATAATCTGCGCCCATTGCAACCTGCGCTACGTATACATAGCCGTAGCTCATGGCAATTGCGGCAAGATCCTTTTTCTTTGTACCTTTACCGGTTGCGGCAAACTGTGCAACGGAGCCTACGGGCGTTGCCTTGGATGCCTGGCCGCCGGTGTTGGAGTAAACTTCTGTGTCAAATACCAGAATGTTTACATTTTCACCAGAAGCAATTACATGGTCAAGACCGCCGAAGCCAATGTCATACGCCCAGCCGTCGCCGCCGAGGATCCAGATAGATTTCTTTGCGAGGCAGTCTTTGTCTGCAAGGGCTTTCTTTGCCAGCTGGCCTGCTTCACAGGAACAGCCAGCAAGCTCTTCCAGTTTCTGAATCAGCGTGTCGGCAGCCGCTCTGTTGGCGCCGCTGTCGGTTGTGGTGTCCAGATAATTTTTGCAGGCTTCCTGAACATCTGGTTTATCTGTAAGTTCTGCTATTTTTTCTATATACTCTGCAAGCCTTGCACGGATTGCATTCTGGCCAAGCGCCATGCCAAAGCCAAATTCTGCGTTATCTTCAAACAGGGAGTTTGCCCACGCCGGGCCGTACCCCTTTTTGTTGACAGTATACGGCGTTGCCGGTGCGCTGCCGCCCCAAATAGACGAACAACCGGTTGCGTTTGCAATAAACATTCTGTCGCCAAACAACTGTGTTGCAAGCTTGGCATACGGCGTTTCGCCGCAGCCGGCGCATGCGCCGGAAAATTCGAGCAAAGGCTGTTTGAACTGGCTGCCTTTGACGGTTGTTTCTTTAAACTTTTCTGTTACAGCCGGCTTGGGATCCAGTGCAAAGCCATAATCAAAGACCTTCTGGCCTGCGCGCTGTGTGTCGATAGGCTTCATAATAAGCGCCTTCTGTCCCTTCTTACCAGGACATACCTGTGCGCACGACCCGCAGCCGGTGCAGTCAAGTGTAGAAACCGTCATGGTAAATGTATAATCAGGCATACCCGTCATGGGGACGCTCTTGGTGCCTTCCGGCGCGTTTTTCAGTTCGTCAGCCGTCATAACGGCGGGACGGATAACGGCGTGCGGGCATACGTAAGAGCAGAAGTTACACTGAATGCAGTTTTCGGGCTGCCACTCGGGAACGTCTACTGCAATACCTCTTTTTTCATAAGCGGAGGAACCCTGCGGAGCCGTACCGTCGATATGCCTGGAAAAAGCGGATACAGGCAGCTGATTGCCTTTGTACGCATTGACAGGGTTGAGAATGGTATTTACATAATCGACAACCTCTTCCCTTCCCTGGGTAACGACATGCGCCTGCATATCGTCCGGACAATCTGCCCAGGCGGCCGGAACGACAACCTCTTTAACATCTGTCATACCGCGTTCAATGGCTTTATGGTTCATGTCGACAATTGCCTGTCCTTTTTTGCTGTAGGACTTTGTCGCCGCGTCCTTCATAAACTGAACGGCGTCCTCAGCGGGAATAACGTTTGCAATTTTAAAGAAAGCAGACTGTAAAATGGTGTTGATTCTTCCACCCAGGCCTATTTCCTTACCAATGGCGATACCGTCGATTGTATAAAAATGAACTTTTTTCTGGGCGATCAGCCTTTTCATTTTTCCAGGGAGACGGCGGTCAAGCTCGTCTACATCCCAAGCACAGTTAAGCAGGAAGCTGCCGCCTTCTTTAAGGTCATCCACCATATCGTATTTGTCCACATAAGAGGGGTTATGGCAGGCGACAAAGTCGGCTTTGCTGATGTAGTAGGTGGACTTGATCGGCTGGCTGCCAAAACGCAGGTGAGACACGGTCAGGCCGCCGGATTTTTTAGAGTCGTATGCGAAATAGCCCTGTGCATACATATCTGTATGGTCGCCGATAATCTTAATCGAGTTTTTATTAGCGCCGACGGTCCCGTCCGCGCCAAGGCCCCAAAACTTGCAGGATTTTGTACAGGCGGGCGTTGTGTCGGGGTTTTCTACCACATCAAGGGAAAGGTTTGTAACGTCGTCCACAATACCAATGGTAAAGCGCTTTTTCGGGGTGGCGCTTTCCATGTTACGGTAAACGGCGACAATATCGCCGGGGGTTGTATCTTTTGAACCAAGTCCATAACGGCCGGTAAATACGGAAACATTTGCAAAATCAGAACCGTTGATTGCAGCCAGAACATCCAGATACAGCGGTTCGCCAATAGAACCAGGTTCTTTTGTTCTGTCCAAGACAGAAATGGCCTTTACAGTTTTGGGAAGCTCACGCAGCATATAATCTGCTACGAAAGGCCTGTACAGCCTTACCTTTAAAAGGCCTACCTTGTCACCTGCGGCGTTGAGATAATCAACCACTTCTTCTGCGCAGTCACAGACCGAACCCATTGCAACAATGATCCTCTCTGCGTCGGGTGCGCCGTAATAGTTAAAAGGCTTATAATCTGTACCACATTTTTCATTGACCTTGTTCATATATTCTACAACAACCTCGGGGATTGCGTCATAATATACGTTGCAGGCTTCACGGGCCTGGAAGAAAATGTCGTCGTTTTGCGCTGTACCGCGGATCACAGGATGCTCCGGGTTCAAGCTGCGGCGACGGAATGCATCGACTGCATCCCAATCGAGCATCTCGCCTAGATCTTCATAATCCCAGGTTTCAATTTTCTGTATTTCATGGGATGTGCGGAAGCCGTCAAAAAAGTGGAGAAACGGAACCCTGCCCTTAATAGCGGAAAGATGTGCTACGGCTGCAAGGTCCATAACCTCCTGCGGGCTGTTGGAGCAAAGCATGGCATACCCGGTCTGGCGGCAGGCGTAAATATCGGAATGGTCGCCAAAGATGGACAAAGCGTGACTTGTCAGCGCGCGGGCAGATACATGGATAACGCTGGGCAGAAGCTCGCCGGCCATTTTGTACATGTTGGGAATCATCAGTAAAAGCCCCTGGGAAGCGGTATACGTGGTTGTCAGCGCACCGGCTGCAAGCGAGCCGTGTACGGCGCCTGCGGCACCGCCTTCAGATTGCATTTCGGTGACCTTGACCTCCCTGCCAAAAAGGTTTTTACGTCCTGCAGCAGAATACTTGTCTGTTTCATCAGCCATGACCGATGAAGGGGTAATTGGATAGATTGCCGCGACGTCGGTAAACGCATAAGATGTATGCGCCGCCGCAGTGTTGCCATCCATGGTTTTCATTTTTCTGGACATTGGACTGTTCCTCCTTAAAATATACATTGCTAATAGGGAGCAAGTATTGTATAAATAGTTTAGACGGCACACGCTCTAATGTGCCACCTTGAATTCTATCACGTTTAAAGACGCGTGTAAAGTGGGAAAGCATGAAAATTTTTCTCCCTGATTTTTTAATTTAATACAACTTTAGGTTTTTTTAAAAACAATATTAAAAATAAAAAATTAAAAAAATGGATTGCCAAAATATAAACGCGCCTGCACGGCAGATCTTTATTTGACAAACAGACGGTAAAATCGTAGAATATGCTTAAATGAAAGCGCATGAAAAGCGAAAGGGGACAAGACCAATGCCTGATGACGCAGGTGGGAGCGCCAATATTAAAAAACAAAACAGAATTTTAAAACTTTTTGGGCATAATATGCTGGAAAAGGTTACGCAGCAGGATATAATGCTGATGCTTCTTGCCGTTAAGGAAAAAGGCGTGATTGAGGCCAGCACCTACAGCATGATAAAAAATATTTTTGAATTTGACGACCTTACGGCGGCTGAGGTAATGACGCATAGGACCGATATGACGGCCATTGAAGACAGCGATCCCCTGCAGGATGCGGTGGATGTTTTTATAGAGACGGGTTATTCCAGAATCCCTGTTTATCATGAGGATATTGACAATATTGTGGGGCTTTTGTATGCCAAAGACTTGCTGCGGTATGTATGCGGCGACATACCAGAAGGGCTTAAGCTTACAGATATAAAAAGGGATGCCTTTTATGTACCCAAAACAAAAAACTGCAGTGAACTGTTTGCGGAAATGACGGCCAACAAGGTGCAGCTTGCCGTTGTGGTAGACGAATACGGCGGAACAGAAGGGCTGATTACCATGGAGGACCTGATTGAATCCATTGTGGGGAATATACAGGATGAATACGACAATGAAGAGGAAGAGATCAAGCGTTTAAGCGACAATATATTTACAGTCGACGGCGCTGCGGCAATTGACGATGTAAGCGAACTGATTGGCGTGAAGCTGCCGGATGACGAGTGTGAAACGATTGCGGGGCTAATGCTTGAGCAGTTGGGAGAAATCCCGAAGGACAACGATCGCCCTTCCGTATTGATTGGCGGCGTGCGGCTTACCGCCGTACAGATTGAAGACAGGCGGATTGCAAGAGTTTTAATTGAAAAACCGCAAGACAGCGGTGCAATGGAGGAGCGAAAATGAAAAGAGAAGCAACCGTGTGCAAAAAATGCAACTTTGAAAATGAAAGTGCGGCACGTTTTTGCCAGAGCTGCGGGGCGAAGCTGCCCCAAAAACGTTCTGCAAAGGAGTTTTTGGACAGCCTTGACCTGAAGGATGTTGCGGGTATAGGTACAAGAGGATTGTCTATAGCGCCGATGGCGGGAAGGGTGATAGAGGACCAGGGCAAAGAGGTCGCGCAGCCGGGAGTGCGGCAGGCGGACAAGGCAAGGGTTGTGCCGCTGCCTGACGGAAAATGGTTTTGCCCGGACTGCGGCGAACTGAACAAAGTGGAAAGCCGCAGCTGCCAGAGCTGCGGCAGGTATAAATAAATGCGGCGCCGTTTTTAAAGGCGCTGAAACAAAGCGAAGAGCAGGGGAGAGAAACCCTGCTCTTTGTCGCAATCTGTATAAATTTGGGTGATATTTATGTATGATGCAGGCCTGATTTTAGAAGGCGGCGGGATGCGCGGCGTATATACGACGGGCGTGCTGGATTTTTTTATGGAGAAGGACCTTTGGTTTAAAGAATGTTACGCGGTGTCTGCAGGCGCGGGCCATGCCTGCAGTTATCTGGCACGTCAAAAGGGCCGGGCCTTGTCGGTAAATATAGATTATCTCAACGACAAGCGGTACGCGGGGATTTACAGCTTTTTAAAAACAGGCGATCTGTTTGGCATGGATTTTATTTATAATGAAATTCCTCAAAAACTGTATCCGATTGATTATCAGGCGTTCCGGCGGAACCCTTCTGTGTTGTACGCCGTTGTGACAAACTGTAAAACGGGACAGGCGGAATATATTCCCATAAAGGATCTTGCAAAGGATATGATTTATGTGCGTGCATCCGGCTCGCTGCCCATGCTCTCTCACATTGTGAAAGTAGATGGGAAAGAATATCTGGACGGCGGCGTGGCGGATTCTATCCCAATCAAAAGATCTGTGGAAAACGGCAACTGTAAAAACGTTTTGGTCCTGACCCAGTGTAAAACGTACCGGAAGGAAAAAAGCAGGCATTTGAGGCTAATCCGGCATAAATACAGGGTGTATCCGAAGCTGGTTGCGCAGATAGAAAGCCGGCATGTACGCTATAATGAAACGCTTGCATATATTGAACAGCTGGAAGAAAGCGGCCAGGCCGTTGTGATCCGCCCGCAAAAGCCGGTAGAAGTGGCAAGGACGGAAAAGAACAGGCAAAAGCTTTTACAGCTGTACCACGACGGCTACTGTGACGCACAGCAGCAGTATAAAAAGCTGATGGATTTTTTATGCAGACGGTAAAAAAACAGAAGGCGGCCCGGGGAAAGAACTTTCCCGGGCCGCCATGATCTATGCCTGCGCGTCAAACTCCGCAATTTTCGCAAGTGCGCCGGGATCCTTCAGCAGGATGCTGCGGTATGCAGTTTTTACCAGACCGCGCCGGGTAAAAGCGTTTAAGATTTTGCTGACTGTTACGCGTGAAACGCCTACAATATTTCCAATTTCCTCGTGCGTCATATTGACTGTGGGCTCTTTGCCGGGAGCGCTGCTTTGGGCCTGCAGCAAAAGACGTGCAATGCGGCAGTCTGCCTGCAAAAACATAATGCTGGTTACCTGTGAGGAAAGCATACGTATAGAGCGCGCCTGTAAATTTAAAAGTTGCAGGGCAAGGTCCGGTTCTTGCCGGAACTTGTTTAAAAGGCGCGGCCTTGTGACGGCAACCAGCAAACTGCTTTGCAGCGCCTTGGCGGAGGAAACCCTTGGCATCCCGTCAAAAAAAGCGGCTTCGCCCAGGATTGCGCCGGGGCCAATTACGGTAAGCGTTTTTTCCATGCCGTCGGGAGAACTGAAAAAAATACGGACCTGCCCTTGTTTTAAATAATAAAAACAGTCTGCGGCTTCCCCCTGGGTATAGACCATTTGATTTTTGTGAAAAGTTCTTGCCATATTGATGTTTTCAAAATGACATCGTATTTCCGGCGGAAGGTTTGCATAGTTGTCCCCGTAATAGGCCATTGTGCGTTCCATAGGATCACATCCCAGCAAAAATTTTCTATAAATTAATTGTAGCATAGTTTACATTCTTTTGACAACAGCTGTGCGATAATAAACTTATATTACCAGATTGAACAGGAGGGCTATTTTATGGGAATGACAATGTCGCAGAAGATTCTGGCGGCGCACGCGGGCCTTGACAGCGTGCAGGCCGGACAGTTGATTGAAGCAAGGCTGGATATGGTTTTGGGCAACGATGTTACCTCCCCGGTGGCGATTAATGTTTTTGAGGAATGTAAGGCAGACACTGTTTTTGACAATACAAAAATTGCAATGGTTATGGACCACTTTACGCCGAATAAGGACATTAAAGCGGCCGGGCAATGTTTGCAGGTACGACGGTTTGCAGACAAATATGCCATTGAAAATTATTTTGACGTAGGACAGATGGGGATTGAACACGCGCTTCTTCCGGAAAAAGGGCTTGTGGGGCCGGGCAGCCTCTGCATTGGCGCAGACTCGCACACTTGCACATATGGCGCGCTCGGTGCGTTTTCCACAGGTGTGGGATCTACAGACATGGCGGCGGGGATGATCAGCGGCAAGGCCTGGTTTAAGGTGCCGGCAGCACTGAAATTTAACCTGACGGGCAGGCCTGCAAAATTTGTAAGTGGAAAAGACGTTATTTTGCATATTATTGGGAAGATCGGTGTGGATGGCGCCTTGTATAAATCCATGGAGTTTTGTGGGGATGGATTACAGTATTTGAATATAGACGACCGCCTTTGTATTGCAAATATGGCGATCGAAGCAGGCGCGAAAAACGGAATTTTCCCGGTGGATGATATTACAAGAGCGTACACGCAGGGAAGGTTCCGGGGTGTGCCTGTGGAATATACGGCGGATGAAGACGCGGAATACGAAGCGGTTTACAATATTGACCTTTCTGCCCTGCGCCCCACGGTTGCGTTTCCACATCTTCCGGAAAATACAAGAACCATAGATCAGGTTGGGGAGAAGGAAGTACCGATCGACCAGGTTGTGATCGGTTCCTGTACAAACGGCAGGATGACCGATCTGCGCGCGGCGGCTGAGATCCTGCAGGGAAAGAAAGTTGCCAGGGGTGTGCGCTGCATTATTTTCCCCGGAACCCAGCAGATTTGGCTGGACGCCATGCACGAAGGGTTGTTTGATGTTTTTGTAAAAGCGGGCGCGGTTGTCTCTACGCCCACGTGCGGACCTTGCCTGGGCGGGCACATGGGGATTTTAGCCAGGGGAGAGCGCGCCGTGTCCACGACAAACCGCAATTTTGTCGGCAGGATGGGGCATGTAGAATCTGAGGTATATCTGGCAAGCCCCGCGGTTGCGGCGGCAAGCGCCGTGACAGGTTATATTACGGACCCTGAAAAGGTCTGTGCGGAGCAATAAGAAAGAATGGAGGCGCAATATATATGAACGCACACGGCATCGTCCATAAATATGGAGACAATGTAGACACAGACGTAATTATTCCGGCAAGGTATCTGAATACGGCTTCCCATCAAGAGCTTGCAGCGCATTGCATGGAGGATATTGACAAGGGTTTTGTAAAAAAGGTAAAAAAGGGCGATATTATGGTCGCAGAAAAAAATTTTGGCTGCGGCTCTTCCAGGGAGCATGCGCCCATTGCCATTAAGGCTTCCGGTATTTCCTGTGTGATCGCTTCCACATTTGCAAGGATTTTTTACAGGAACGCTATCAATATCGGCCTGCCAATTTTGGAATGCGAACAGGCGGCAAAGGATATAAAAAACGGGGATGAGATAAGCGTTGACTTTGATACGGGCGTGATTACAAATAAAACAACGGGCAAAAGCTACCAGGCGCAACCGTTCCCGCCGTTTATTCAAAATATTATTACAAAAGGCGGCCTTTTGAACGCAATCAAATAATTTAAAAATAACGGTAAATAATACAAGCGTCGTTCCTTTTGCGGGGGCGGCGCTTCCGTTTGTTTTTGCAAAGATGAAAAGCACAATATATAGAAAAAATAAAATAAAGAAACCTATATATTGATATAAGAAAATTTTTTGTGGAAAAATATTACAATATTGTTAAATGAGATTACAGAAAAAAGTGTTGCAAATGAAAAACACAGATGTTAATATAACTTATGAGAAAAGAATATGATCTGAAATTTTGTCGAAAATAAACAAAGAATTGCTTTAAAATTGCTTATTAAGCCGAAGGCTCGGCTTTTTAGGGATAAAAACCAAAAAATAAAGGGTAAAGGAGAAATTACAATGCGCAAGATTTCAAAAATTATGGCACTGCTAATGGTTCTTTGCATGGCAGTCGGCATTTTTGCCGGATGTAACGCAGGCGATGGCTCGTCCCAGACATCGTCGGGAGGAGGTACTACAGACACATCGGGAGTAGACGAAATTTATTTTTTAAACTTTAAACCGGAGATTGCCGACAAATATGAGGCAATTGCTGCGCAATATGAAGAAGAAACAGGCATTAAGGTTAAGATTACAACAGCGGCGTCGGGCGAATATGAAAAAACCCTGATGTCTGAGATTGCAAAATCTGACCCGCCCACCATTTTCCAGATCAACGGCCCGGTTGGCTATCAGAACTGGAAAGATTACTGCGCAGATTTGAAGGATTCAGAGCTGTATAATATGCTTACAGATGAAAACAAGTCTTTGGCAGTTTCCAATGAGGATGGGATCTATGGGATTCCGTACGCGCTGGAAGGCTATGGAATTATCTACAATAACGCCATCATGGAAGCGTATTTTGCCTCTGAAAATAAAAGCACCAACTTCACATCTGTGGAGGAAATTACAAACTTTGCCGCGTTAAGCGAAATTGTAGAGGATATGACAAAGCTTAAGGACGAGCTTGGTATAGACGGCGTGTTTGCTTCCACCTCCATGGCGGAGGGGAACCAGTGGAGATGGCAGACGCACCTTGCAAACCTGCCGCTTTACTATGAGTTTAAAGAGAATACCGACTATGACAACGTAATTCTTGCCGGCCTTAACACAAATGAAATTACGTTTAAGTACAATAAGGAATTCCAAAATATTTTTGATCTGTATATTAACAATTCTACAACCGACAAGGGCCTGCTTTCTTCCAAAACGGTTGACGACGCTATGGCAGAATTTGCCTTGGGCAAATGCGCAATGGTACAAAACGGAAACTGGGGATGGGCACAGATTAACGGAACAGACGGCAATGTGACAAAGGCGGAAGACGTTAAGTTCCTGCCCATCTATACCGGTATGCAGGGCGAAGAAACACAGGGCATTTGCATTGGTACGGAAAACTATTTTGCCATCAACAGCCAGGTTGACCAGGCAAAACAGCAGGCTTCGATCGACTTTTTAGTATGGCTCTTCTCAAGCGAAGAGGGTAAAAAGGCTGTTACAAACGACCTGGGCTTTATCACACCGTTTAACACCTTTGAAGAGGACGAACAGCCCACAGACCCGCTTGCACAGGAAGTTTTAAGATGGAAAGCAAAGGAAAGCGGCGAAATTGTGAACCCGGAATGGCTCTTTACGGCATTCCCCAGCGAAGAATTCAAGAATTTGTTTGGCGCCGCGCTGCTGGAGTATGTACAGGATCAGAAAACCTGGGATGAAGTAACGCAGACAGTTATCGACGCCTGGGCGTCTGAAAAGGCAGCGACCGCATAAAAACGTTTAGGCGGCGCAGAATGTTATTGTATAAGCGTTAAATCCGAAAAATCCAGTTAAACAAAATTTGCACCCCGTACCCTCGGGTACGGGGTGTGATTAAGTAAATGGCTTTTCTTAATTATAAAATCAAAGGAGGGATTGTATGCAAAAAGCGATGAAAAGATGGTTTCCCGTTTTGGTATTGCCCACTTTGGCCGCTTTTCTGATTGCGTTTATTATCCCGTTTATCATGGGAATATATCTGTCGTTTACAAAGTTCAGCACAGTAGAAAATGCGCAATGGGTGGGCATTGAAAACTATATTAAAGCCTTTTCAAACGCTGATTTCATCAACGCGCTTTGGTTTACGGTTAAATTTACCGTGGTATCGGTCATAACCATAAATGTACTGGCTTTCCTTTTGGCTTTATTATTAACAAAGGCTATAAAGGGGACAAACCTTTTCAGAACGACCTTTTTTATGCCAAACCTGATTGGCGGTATTGTTCTGGGGTATATCTGGCTTATGATCATCAACGGCGTGCTGTATTATTCAAACGCGACAATTACAACGGACCCGGCCTATGGCTTTTGGGGGCTTGTTATCTTAATGAACTGGCAACTTGTAGGATATATGATGATTATTTATATAGCCGGCATACAAAACGTTTCGCCCGAACTGATGGAGGCTGCCGATATAGACGGCGCAAACAACTGGCAGAAGCTTTGGAAAATTACCATCCCGCAGGTTATGCCGTCTATTACCATCTGCGTGTTCCTTACGCTGACAAACTCGTTTAAGCTGTTTGACCAAAACTATGCGCTTACGGCAGGCGCGCCTGGAAAGCAGACGCAAATGCTGGCGCTGGATATTTACAATACGTTTTACGGACGCGTAGGATGGCAGGGCGTAGGACAAGCCAAGGCGGTTATCTTCTTTGTGATTGTTGCGGTCATTGCTTTGACGCAGCTTTACCTGACAAGACGTAAGGAGGTTGAAAGCTGATGGCGGAACAACTGCTTACCACTGCACAGATTGAAAAAAAGAAAAAGAAAGGGAACAACCAAAAGATCAAGGCCAAGATGCGCGGAAGAGACTGGTTGAAATTTGCCATTTTGGTAGTTGTGGTCATTGCCGTTTTAGCACCGATTTTTCTGGTTGTAATGAATTCTTTCAAGGGGAAACTTTATTTAAGCGCAGAGCCGTTTGCCTTTCCGAACGCAGAATCGTTTGTGGGGCTTAACAATTATATAAACGGCGTTGAAAAAATTGGGTTTTTCCAGGCGTTTGGCGTTTCTCTGTTTATTACCATCTGTTCCGTTGCGGTTATCATCCTTTGCACCTCCATGTGCGCATGGTTTATTGTAAGAATAAAAGCCTGGTATACAAAGGTGCTGTACCTTTTATGCGCGTTTTCGATGATCGTACCGTTCCAGATGGTGATGTACCCCATGTCGCAGGTTGCAAATAGGCTGGGGATCGACAACATGTTCGGGATTGTTATACTTTATCTGGGATTTGGCGCGGGGCTTTCTGTTTTTATGTTCACGGGCTTTATCAAAAGCGTCCCGCTTGAAATAGAGGAAGCGGCGATGATCGACGGGTGTGGGTCCATGCGTACATTCTTTTTCATTGTGTTCCCTATATTGCGGCCAACGGCGATTACGGTAGCAATTTTAAACGCAATGTGGATTTGGAACGACTATTTGCTCCCAACGCTCGTGTTGCCCAAGGAACAGCAGACGATCCCGATGGCGATCCAGTTTTTGCGCGGCGGATATGGGGCGATTGACATGGCCGCCATGATGGCGATGCTTGTGCTTGCAATTATTCCGATCATTGTGTTCTACCTTGTGTGCCAGAAGTATATTATTAAGGGCGTTGTCGCCGGCGCGGTCAAGGGATAAAACACCAGAAGAAAAAACTTGCATTTTTTTACAGAGCGTGGTAAACTAATAAAAGTTGAATAGAAGATAAGAGTAAGGAGTGGGAAAAAGCCCGCTCCTTTCTTTTGAGTATGCGAAAAACCCTTTTTAAAAAACAGGGGTTGGGCGGAGCAACGAAAAGGGGTATGTTGTTTGGCAAAGAAAAAAGGTACAAATACGGCAGAGGCCGTTTGGCTGCTTGCACAGCCGGTTGTCGCTGCTATGGGGCTGCAGCTTTGGGATGTGCGTTTTGTTAAAGAGGGCGCGCAATGGTATTTACGGATTTTTATTGACAAAGAAGGCGGTGTGTGCATAGAGGACTGCGAAGCGGTCAGCCGGGCGCTGGACCAGCCTTTGGATGAAGCTGACCTGATTGAACAAAGCTATTGCCTGGAGGTCTGTTCCCCTGGCCTGGAACGTGAGCTGATACGGGAAGAACATTTTGAAAAATTTATAGGGGCGGACGTTCTGGTTCATATGATACGCCCCATAGAACCGCTCGGCAAAGAATTTGGCGGAATTCTGAAAGCCGCCGATAAACATACGTTTACGGTGTCGGACGGTGGGGAAAATGAAATTACCATACAAAAAAAAGATGCGGCGTGGGTAAAGCTTGACGATTTTGCTATGTAAGGACAGAATCTCTGTATAGGATTGCGCCGGCAGAAACTACAATTGCACAAGCATAAAGAAGAATATAAGGAAAGGTTGATTTGGAAAATGGATAACCGCGAGCTTTTTGACGCACTGGCACTTTTGGAAAAAGAAAGGGGAATCCCGGCTGATTATATGCTTTCCCAAATACAAAAGGCCATTGTGATTGCATGCAAGAACACATATGGCGGCAACGAAGACGTCGATATCATAATGGATAAGGACACGGGGAAGTTTGAAGTATATCTTTTAAAAACGGTTGTGGAGGAAGTAGAAGACCCAAACCGTGAAATTATGCTCGACCAGGCAAGAAAGCTGGATCCATCAGCCCGGCTTGAAGAAAAAGTGCGGATTGAGCTGGACCCCAAGCAGTTTGGCAGAATTGCTGTGCAGACCTCCAGAAGCATTATCCGACAGGGCATACGCGACGGGGAAAAAGGGCAGATGCTGCTTGAATTCCAAAGCCGCAATCAGGAAATTGTTACAGCTACGGTGGAGCGAATTGATCCGAAAAGCGGCGCCGTTACCCTGAAGATAGGCAAGGCAGAGGCTGTGCTGCCAAAGAGCGAGCAGGTAAACGGAGAGGAATTCAGGGAAGGTGAACATATTAAGGTATATATTGTTGACGTGCGCGACGGGGAGAAAGGTCCGCGGGCGATTTTGTCGCGAACGCACCCCGACTTTGTAAAGCGGCTGTTTGAAACGGAAGTACCGGAAATATTTGATGGTACGGTAGAGATTAAGTCTGTATCCAGGGAGGCCGGTTCCAGAACAAAAATGGCTGTTTCAAGCCGTGACAGCAACGTTGACCCCGTGGGCGCCTGTATTGGCGCGCGGGGAACAAGAGTGGCCGCGATTGTTGGGGAGCTTGGAGGAGAAAAAATAGATATTATAGAATACGACGAAAGTCCTGAAAAATTTATTGCAGCAGCTTTATCACCGGCAAATGTGATCAGCGTGGTCCCCGCTGCCGACGGTACAAAGGTCTGCAAGGTTACGGTGCCGGACGGCCAGCTTTCTCTGGCGATTGGCAATAAGGGGCAGAACGTGCGCCTTGCAGCCAAGCTGACGGGGTGGAAGATTGATATTCGCCCGGAAAGCGGGTTTTATGGAGAAGAAGAGGAGGAAGAACAGCCAGCCCCCGTGCCGGAGCAGGAAACATCCCCGCAGGCGGATGCAGAAAAAGAATTGGCAGAAGAGAAAGTATGATGTTATTGAAATATGCATAGAAGGGTGCGGGAAGGCGGTGAGGCTTATGCGTCAGAAGAAGATCCCGTTGCGCAAGTGCACGGGCTGCGGCGAAATGAAGCCGAAAAAAGAATTGATACGGGTGGTCAGGGGGCCCGATGAAAAAGACGAAAACGGGCAGATTGTGAAAAAAGGGGAAATCAGCCTGGACCTTACCGGGAAAAAGCCTGGACGGGGTGCATATGTATGCGGCAACCCGGAATGCTTACGGCTTGCAAGAAAGGCAAAGCGTTTTGAAAGGGCATTTTCCTGCCAGATACCGGAGCAGGTTTATGAAAAAATGGAGGAGGAACTTAGCCGCATATGAATCACGCCTTTTTATCACTATTGGGACTCTGCCGGCGCGCCGGCAAGCTGACAATTGGATGTGAGGCTGTAAAGGGGTCTGTTTTAAAAGGAGAAGCCAGGCTTGTTATTTTGGCAGAGGATATATCAAAGCATACGCAGCAGGACGTTTTGTTTCATGTAAAGCAGGCGGGTACGCCGTTTGTACAGGCGGGCTGCGGAAAAGATGCGCTTGGCGCCGCTTTGGGAAAATATGCGTCGGTCATGGCAGTGAACGACGCAGGGTTTGCAAAAAAACTCAAGCAGCTTGTGCCGCAACAGCAAAACGAACGGGGAGGCATGTAATTTATGTTGATAAAATACAGAGTACACGAGGTCGCCAAGGATCTGAATGTTCCCAGCAAAGAGGTGATCAGCCTGCTGAAAAAACATTTCGGAGACACAAAAAAACATATGACGGCGCTGACAGAAGAAGAGCTGGATGTTGTTTTTGATTTTTATACACAGCAAAATGCAATTGAAAACTTTGATTCGTATTTTGCCGTGCGTGACCGCGCAATTGAGAAGCATATTGAAGAAAAAGAACAAAAAAAGCAGCGGGAGCAAACAAAAGAAAAGGCAAAGGAAGAGCAAAGGGGCGTAAAGCCGCAGCCGAACAAAAAAGCGTCTGCCCAGCAAAAGCAGCAGAAGGCTGTACAAAAAAGCCAAAATACAAACCACGATGTACCCATGAAAGGCAAGCGCGATAAAAAGATTATAGACACACGCGCAGCCGTTGTAGACGTGGAGCGCTATAATGAAAAATACGACCGTTTGGCGTCGGAAAAAATTAAAACGGAAAATACGGTCAGAAAGCAAAAAATTACACAACGCTCGCAGCAGCGCGGCAAGCCAAGGAATTCCAGAAAAGAAACAGAGGCTGAACGCCTGAAAAGAATTGCCGCCGAGCGCAAGAGTAAGCCGATCACCGTTACCATTCCCGACGAAATTACCGTAAGCGAACTTGCGCTGCGTTTAAAGGCAACGGCGGCGGAAGTTATTAAAAAGCTGTTTCTGATGGGTACGATGGTAACGGTAAACGACGTGATTGATTTTGACACGGCAAGCCTTGCCGCGATGGAGTTCCATGCAAAGGTGGAAAAAGAGGTTGTTGTCACCATTGAAGAGCGAATTATTGACGACAGCGAAGACGATGACGAAAACCTTGTTCCCAGAGCGCCGGTTGTTGTGGTGATGGGGCATGTTGACCACGGTAAAACCTCGCTGCTCGATACGATCCGCCATACCAACGTAACGCAAAGTGAAGCGGGCGGTATTACGCAGCATATTGGCGCTTACAGAGTAAAGATCAACGACAGGGATATTACGTTTTTAGACACGCCGGGGCATGAGGCGTTTACAACTATGCGCGCAAGGGGCGCGCAGGTTACCGATATAGCGATTCTTGTGGTGGCGGCGGACGACGGGATTATGCCGCAGACAATTGAGGCAATTAACCATGCAAAGGCAGCGGGCGTTTCCGTAATTGTTGCGATTAACAAAATAGACAAGGAGGGCGCCAATCCGGAGCTTGTAAAGCAACAGCTTACAGAATATGAGCTTGTTCCGGAAGAATGGGGTGGAGATACCCCGTGTATTCCGGTTTCTGCTAAGACAAAACAGGGCATTGAGGACCTGCTTGAAATGGTGATCCTTGTTGCAGACATGAAAGAACTTAAAGCAAACCCGGACCGCGCCGCAAAGGGAACGGTTATAGAGGCGCGCCTGGATAAAGGCAGGGGCACGGTTGCGACAATGCTTGTGCAAAACGGTACGCTGCATGTGGGCGATACAATTGTGGCGGGCACAGCGGTGGGCCGTGTACGCGCAATGACAAACGACAAAGGGGAAAAGGTGGAAAGTGCCGGCCCCTCTTATCCGGTGGAGATTACCGGACTGGACGATGTACCGTCCGGCGGCGACATATTTAACGCTGTGTCTGACGAGCGTTTGGCAAGGGAGCTTGTGGAGCAGCGCAAGGCGCAGCAGAAAGAAGAGCAGTTCAGCCGCCAAACCAGGGTTACGCTTGATAACCTGTTTGATCAGATGCAGCTGGGTGACGTTAAGGAATTAAAGCTGATTGTCAAGGCGGATGTGCAGGGATCTGTAGAGGCTGTTCGTCAGTCTTTGGAAAAGTTGTCAAACGACGAAGTAAGAGTTCATGTAATTCATGGCGGCGTTGGGGCAATCAGCGAATCTGACGTTATGCTTGCCAATGCTTCCAATGCGATTATTGTAGGGTTTAATGTAAGGCCAGACCCTGTAGCGGCCGAGAACGCAGAAACAGAAGGCGTAGATATGCGTCTTTACAGGGTGATCTACGACTGTATTGAAGAAATAGAGGCAGCCATGAAAGGCCTGCTTGCGCCAAAAACGCGCGAGGTACAGCTTGGCCGCGCAGAATGCCGCAATGTAATTAAGGTCAAAAATGTGGGATTTATTGCAGGCAGCTATGTGCTTTCCGGCAAGGTGGCGCGCAACGCAAACGTGCGCGTGGTGCGCGACGGCGTAGTGATTGCCGAAGACAGGGTGGTTTCCTTGCAACGGTTTAAAGACGCTGTGAAAGAGGTTGCCGCGGGTTATGAATGCGGGATTGGCCTGGAGCACTTTAATGACCTTAAGGAAGGGGATATTTTTGAAGCGTATGTTATAGAGGAATACACGGAATAATAACAGTTGGAACAGGCAAAAGGGATGATTAAATGAGCGGACATAGAATTGACCGCACGGCAGAGGATATAAAGCGTGAGCTTACGGCAATCCTGCGTGAGCTGAAGGATCCACGGGTAAGCGGCACCATGCTCAGCATTGTGCGTGTGGAGCTTACAAATGATTTGTCGTTTTGCAAGGTGTACGTCAGCGCAATGGAGGGTCCTGATGCGGCCAGGGAGGCGGTTAAGGGGCTGAAGTCGGCAAGCGGCTATATCCGCCGTGCACTGGGCCTTCGGGTAAGGCTTAGGCATGTGCCAACACTACTGTTTGGCGCGACGGACTCAATTGCGTACAGTGCAAATATTTCCAAAATACTCAACGAGCTTGACAAAAAGGATGAACAGGATGATCACACTGAATAAGGCGGCGCTCTTACTCAAACAGATGGATGCGGTTATAATCTTAACGCACCAGTATCCGGACGGCGACACACTGGGCAGCGGCTTTGCGCTTTGCAGGCTGCTGCGCGCCATGGGAAAAAAAGCCAATGTGCTGGTTTGTGGCGATCTTCCTCTAAAATTTGCCTATATGGCAAGGGGGCTTTCCTGCCAGCCGTTTGAGGGCGGCCATGTGGTTAGTGTAGATGTTGCCGACGAAGCGTTGCTGGGGGAAAACAGAGGGCAGTTTTCCGGGCGTGTGGAGCTGTGTATTGACCATCATGCTTCCAATAAAGCCTTTGCAAAGTATATTTATGTGGACAGTACTGCGGCGGCAACAGCGGAAATTATTTACCAGCTGGCCCAGTTACTGGGAGTAGAAATCGACCAGGAAACGGCAGATTGTATTTTTACAGGGATTGCGACCGATACCGGTTGTTTTCGTTATGCAAACACTACGCCCAGAACGCACCATATAGCTGCGCAAATGATGGAACGTGGCGCTCGTGCGGCAGATATTAACCGTGTGATGTTCGATACAAAATCCAGGCGGCGCATACGGATAGAAAAGAGCGTGCTGGAAACAATGGAATTTTATGCCCAGGGCCGGTGCGCGGTTGTTTGCATTACCAACCAGATGATGACAGACAGCGGTGCGACAGAAGATGAAACGGAAGGGCTTTCCTCCCTGCCCAGACAGGTGGAGGGCGTGTGTATTGGAATTACGGTCAAGCAAAAAGAGGACGGCGGCTATAAAATATCGGTACGTACGACCCAAGGCTATAACGCCGGCGCGCTTTGTGCACAGTTTGGCGGCGGCGGCCATCAGGCGGCGGCCGGATGTTCAATGACAGGCACGCTTGCGCAGGTGAAGGAGCAAATCGTACAGGCGGCCTGTAAAATGCTGGAAAACCATGCACTGAAACAACCCGAAGAATAAAATACTGCCGGGAGCGCTTTATGCAGCTCCCGGCTTTTTCTGTTTCATTCTTATGGGGTTTGTTCTGAAGAGATCTTATTGAAAGATATGTAAACGTAGAGAAACCCGGCAAATAAGATACACAGCCCTGTATAAAGAACAGGTAAAAAGGGACGCAGTCAGCCCCTTTATTTTAAAACAACCATTTGTTTAAAACGGTATGATCCATTTTTACAAGGAGAAAACCAGCCAATGATGTCAACAGCACAGTTAAAAGAAACAGCAATGTTGTGGAAACCGTCTGACCGGGAAGCATTGCCTCTGACAAAAAGAGAATAACGGACATGGCCAACGGATGGGAATAAAACATAAAGTTTGCAATGCCTCTTGCATAGTGCGCCGTTTTTTCCCTGACTGTAAACGGGTGCTGCAACAAAAACAGCATGACAAACAACAAAAGCGCATATAACCCAAAGGTAATAATCACATTTTTCTGCATGCCCAAAACGGTCACCAGCACAATTTCCGCTAGAAATAAAACGACGCTTATAACCAGCCCCATCGTAAGCCGTTTTCCCCTTATTTTTCTGCAGGCTGCATCCAGTGCATAACCCAGCATATAAAACGGCAGGCCCATCAGGACAACGCGCCGAATGATTTCGAACTGCGGCAAATTAATGATCTGCTGCACCACGGGAATCTGTTCTCCGATGGCATAATAGGAACAGCCCAGGCACCCCAGCGCATAGAGGGCCAGTGAAAAACAAAAAAGCAGCCTGAGTTGCTTAATCTTATAAAAAAGCGTTACGACAAATAAGCAAAAAAACAATGCCGGGAAAAACCAGAGATGGTATTCTGAACCAAAAATGAAATAATTTTTTACACAAGTTAAGATCCAGTCTAACAGCGATCCGTTGCTTGCAAAAACAACTAGTAATTTCTTCAGAAAATAAATGGCGCTCCACGCCGAATAAATGGTCAAAAGGTGCAAGAACGTTTTTTTAAACACGGTTTTTCCCGCCCTGAGCGCACGTATGTAATAATAGCCCGACGTACAAAAGAAAAACGGGACTGCAATTCTGGGAAAAACATCATTTATAAAGAAAGTCAGCGCATCGCTTATACCAGATAGCGGATGTGTATGGATTGACACCACCATCACCGCGCACACAAGCCGAAAAAGATCAATCGAACAGTTCCTTTGCGTATTTAAAGTTTTTATAACCATACCGTTGCCACCCATATCTGACTCCTTTTGTTACTTTTATAATTCCTTTAAAAACGGTTCAAAACAGATTCCGTCTTGCGGGGGGACTGCAAGTTTTTCTGAAAGCAAGGTTGCTTTTGCAATAAACCGCCCCGCTTTGATGACAGATTCCCGAAATTCCACGCCGTTTACAGCGTCTGCCGCAATAATGGAAGAAAAAACATCGCCCGTTCCGGCGCGCTCTTTTCCAACTTTCAGGCCGCTTACCGTGCAAAAGCTGACGGCGCCGTGATCTTTTTCATACAAAAAGTTGGTTAGCTCTTCTTCGCGGGATATTCCTGTAATGACGACCTTTTTTGCGCCCGTTTTGCACAGCTGCTTTGCCATTTTCGTCAGTTTTTCTCTGCTGTATGTGCCTTTTTCAAAGGGCGTGTCTGTCAGAAAGCAGGCTTCTGTTAAATTAGGGGTAAGAATGTCGGCATACCCGATCAAATTTTTCATGTTCCTGCACATTTGCCGGGTATAGGTGGAGTACAGTTTTCCGTTATCGCCCATGATGGGGTCAATAATAATTTCGGTCTGTTCGGTGCAAAACTGCGAAAAAAAACGCTCTACAATCCCCATTTGTTTTTCCGACCCTAAAAAGCCCGTATAAATTCCGTCGAAAGTAAGCCCGAGCTTTTTCCATTTGGAAAAATACAGCTCCATTTTGTCTGTATAGTCGTCAAAAAAGTAGTCTGCATACCCTGTATGATTCGAAAAAACCGCCGTCGGCATGGCGCAGCATTGTATGCCCATTGCCGAAACGATCGGCAGGGAAACTGTTATGGAGCATCTTCCAAAGCCTGAAAAATCGTTAATTACAGCCATTCTTTTTTGTCTGTTTCTCGTCACCGGCCAATCATCCTTCCCCTAACACGTTTATGGTATTGCAGCGGGTTTGCTGCAATACCATGTTTTATATTTCCACAAACGCGCACGAAAGTGCAGGAATCCAAAGTTTTCCGTCGGTAATCTGCGTCCCCAACAGTGCTCTGCCGTGAGCATATCCCGGCGGGATGTCGATTGTTATATCCTGAAAACCTGCGTTAAACGCGCAAAACAGCGCGGTCTGGTTATCATGGCGCACATACGATATATGTCTACCGCTTGAAAATGCGTTGACAATATCTCCTTCTTTAAGCGCAGAGCATACTTTTCTGAGCTTTCCAAGCTGCTTGTACCAGCTCAAAAGTTCCTGGTTTTCGTTTCCCCAAGGAAAACAGGCGCGGTTAAACGGGTCCCGATATCCCTGCATGCCCACCTCGTCTCCATAATAGATGCATGGGACGCCCGGAAGCGTATACAGCATACCTGCCGCTACTTTCATGAGCTTAATTCCGCGTTCATATTGCTGCTGTGTCAGTCTGGTATTTGCCTGCCACTGTCTGTCCCTGCCGTTTAACGGCTCGCCCGCCAGCACGGTCAGCGCACGTTCTGTGTCGTGCGTGCTCAACAGGTTCATCAAAACGTTGAGTATCGGCTTGGGATAGTTCTCCACAATACATAAAATGCGCTCCATCATATCCCTGCCGTCAGCTCCGCGCAGAAAATCAAGAATTGCCGCTCGAAATGGGTAGTTCATTACGCTGTCAAGTTGGTTTCCCAGCAAAAACGCCCTTCTGTGGCCATAACTTTCCTTATTGGAAGCATCCTCCCAGACCTCGCCGAGCACAAGGCCTTCCGGGTCTTCTTCTTTTACCGCGCGGCGAAGATTTTCCAAAAATGTGTCCGGCAGCTCGTCGGCCACGTCCAGCCGCCATCCGCTGTTGCCGTTTTTCATCCACTTTCTTACAATCCCGTTTTCGCCATTGATATACTCGTTAAATTGCGGGTCGGTTTCGTTTACCTCCGGCAGTGTGTAAAAGCCCCACCAAGAATTGTACTGATTTGGCCACTGGCTGAAATGGTACCAGCTGTAATAGGGCGACTCCTGACTGTTGTACGCCCCCACGCTGTTATACCGTCCCTTACGGTTAAAATAGACGCTGTCGCTGCCGGTATGGCTGAACACGCCGTCGTTGATTACATGGATACCACGTTTTCTTGCTTCGCTGCAAAGTGTTTGAAAATCTTCCTCCGTACCCAGCAATGGGTCAATTTTGCTGTAGTCGGCCGTGTCGTACCTGTGGTTGGAATATGCTTCAAATATGGGGTTGAGATAAATACAGGTAACGCCCAGCTTTTCTAAATAATCGAGTTTTTGCGTAATCCCCTGCAAATCGCCCATAAAGAAGTCCGAGTTTGTAATTTCCCCCTGCGCGTTTGGCCACCACTGGGGCCCTTCCTGCCAGTTTTCATGAATTGTCCTGTCTTGGGGGATGTTTTCTTTTTTATTGCCCGAATAGCAAAACCTGTCGGGAAAAATCTGGTACATGACGCCGCCAACGGGCCATTTGGGTGTCTGGAAGCCCTTTTTGTAGCAGGTAATTTGCCAGGAGGCGCCGGTGCTGCGGCAGATTTCGCTCTTCTTTTCCGGCCCTGCGGGATTGACATACCGTTCCCCTTCGTTGGTTTGCAGGCGGAATCCATGCCAGTAAAGGCCAATTTTTTCTGTTGTGTAGTGGCATTCCCACACTTCAAAGCCCTCGCTGTAAATTCCGCACCAGAACATATTGCAATAGGTCCAATCTCCGTCAAAGTCATGCTTAATATTCAGCTCTGCTTTTGAGCAGCCCAGGCTGCGCGGAAGGATGATCTTAAAATGGATGCGGGTATTTTCTTCCACCGCGCCCATGGGGCTGCGGTAAAAGCTGTTTCTTGAATCGTATGGAACGTTCATCTGCTCAACCCTTTCGGTGTTTTAAACTGCAAGCCCGGCAATACGGGTTGCTGCGCTGTGTTTTTCCCTACTCCTCTGCGGGGGATAAATTCCAGATATTGCAGGCATAATCGCGAATTGCTCTGTCTGCAGAAAAAATGCCCGACTTTGCAATATTGACAAGCGACATGCTGTTCCATTTTTGTGCGTCTTTATATATCTGTGAAGCTTTTTTCTGCGCCATGGAATAGTCTGCAAAATCTGCCAGTACCATATACGGGTCTGTGTTGATCAAAGAATTGGAAACCGGGGTAAAGCGCGTGGTGTTGATTTCATCCACCGCTTTTTTAATTTCATAGTTATTATGGTAATAAACGGAGGGATGATAGCCGGCTTTTTTCATATTTTCAACTTCCGGCGTTGTCATGCCGAACAGAAACATGTTTTCCTTACCCACTGCGTCGTGGATTTCAACATTGGCGCCGTCAAGCGTACCAATTGTAAGGGCGCCGTTGATCATAAACTTCATATTGCCCGTACCAGAGGCTTCTGTCCCGGCAAGGGAAATCTGTTCGCTGATCTCTGCCGCCGGCATAAGTTTTTCAGCTACGGTTACTCTGTAATCTTCCAGATATACAACGGACAGCTTTTGATTGACCGCTGGATCATGGTTGATTTTATTTCCCAGTGCGACAATAAACTGGATAATTTGTTTTGCAAAATAGTAGCCTGGTGCGGCTTTCGCACCAAAAATATAGGTTTTGGGAACAAAATCTGCGTTTGGGTTTTCACGGAGCCACTGATAGGTGGAAAGAATATGCAGCGCGTTGAGAAGCTGGCGTTTGTACTCATGCAAGCGCTTGACCTGTACGTCGAAAATAGAGTCCGGATTAACCGTAACGCCGTTGTTGTCCTTTATATATTTTGCCATTTTTATTTTGTTTTCACGCTTGATTTTCCCCAGCTGCTCCAGCACGCGCGCGTCGTCTTTATAAGCCATAAGTTTTTCAAGCTGCCGGGCGTCGTTTACATAAGCGTCCCCTATAAGCTCTGTAACCAGTTTTGCAAGGCCTGGGTTTGACTGGTTGAGCCAGCGGCGGTGCGCAATACCGTTTGTAACGTTTGTAAATTTCTGCGGCATGACCGTGTAAAAATCGTGAAAAACATGTTCTTTTAAGATATTACTGTGCAGTGCGGACACACCGTTGACGCTAAAGCTTGCCATAACAGCCAGATTTGCCATGCGTACAATGCCGTCGTTTAAAATAGCCATCCTGCCCACCTTGTAGCCGTCAACACCCATATTATGCAGCTGTGCACAAAAGCGCTTATTCAGTTCGTCTATAATCTGGTAAATTCTGGGTAGTTTCTGGCGGAACATATCTTCGCTCCAGCATTCCAGCGCTTCGCGCATGACCGTATGGTTTGTATATGCCACCGTGCGCGTTACAATATCCCATGCCTTGTCCCAGCTGTAGCCGCATTCGTCCAGCATAATGCGCATCAGCTCAGGGACAGCCAGAACGGGATGCGTGTCGTTGAGATGAATGGAAACCAGATCCGGTAAATTATCCAGCGAGCCGTTATCACGCAAATGCCGTCTTATAATGTCCTGTATCGTTGCAGATACAAGGAAATACTGCTGGTTTAAGCGCAGGCTTTTCCCCTCTGTGTGATTGTCGCCGGGATAAAGAACCTTGGTAATGGTTTCCGCCATGGCGTTTTGCTCCATGGCCCGTATATATTCGCCGTCGTTAAACAGCTGCATATCAAAATCCTCAGACTTTGCCGACCACAGGCGCAAACGGCTGAGTCCCCGGCCGTCCTTGCCGGAAACATACATATCATGCGGAATGGCCAGCACGCTGTTTGCGCCGGTAAGCTCTACATTATGATAGCCGTCGCGCCAGCTTTCAGATACTTTTCCGTTAAAACGCACCTCTACTGCTTTTTCGGGCTGGGAATGCAGCCATACAGAACCGCCGGGCAGCCAGAAATCAGGCAGTTCTGTCTGCCAGCCGTCTATCAGCTTCTGGTTGAAAATTCCGTATTCATACCGCAGCGAATATCCCATAGAAGGGTATGCCTGTGTGGCAAGTCCATCCAGGAAGCAGGCCGCCAGCCTGCCCAGGCCGCCGTTTCCAAGCCCGGCGTCGGGTTCCTGCTCATATACATTTTCCAATTTTATTCCAAACTTTGAAAGTGCACCGGCAACAGTCTGCTCCAAATTTAAATTATACAGGTTGTTTTTCAAAGAACGTCCCATGAGAAATTCCATACACAGATAATAGACCTTCTTTTTACCCTGCTCCACAGACCGTTTTGCAAAATCTGCGTATCCACGGCTGAGCAGGTCGCGTACGACCAGGGCAACCGCCTTGTAGAAGTGTTCATCTGTAGCCTCTGCAGGCGTAACGCCAAAATTGTGGGAGAGTTTGGATTCTATTTTTTCCCGCATCTGCTCCACCGTAAAATTGTAGTTTACCATAAAAATACCTCTTCCTCCTGAAACTTTTTCAGAAAAATATGGAAATCACAATATGCCGCCGGCCTTCTTCCAATTATAGCCGGACGATTTGTTTATTATACTATAAAAACCGCGCCTTTTCAATAAAAATGTGGCTTTTTGCAGCAACTTTCCACAGTCTGGAAAAAGCGTTTTTCTCTTCTGCATTTTAACCTTACCCTTAAAGCGGAAAATATAAATTCATATAGGAATTTAACAAAATCCCTTTAAACTTCCGTATATATATATTATAATAACACTGTATACGCAAGTCTTACCTGTTTGCAGGCCGTGCGAAACAGACAAGAAAGGGTGGAAACAATGGGTGAAAAGAATAAGATAAAATTTAAGATCAACGGCTCTGAATTTTTGATCAGTGCGGAAGAAGATAAGGAATATATTGTTAAAATCAGCAAAATGGTGGATAAAAGAATTCAGTCGCTTGCAAACGAAAACACAAATCTTTCAACCTCTATGGCAACCGTTTTGGCCGCGCTGAATTATTGCGACGAACTGGAAAAGCAGAAAAAAATAACGGCTGAACTGTTAAGGAAAAACGACGAGCTGGAAGCCGCCGCCCAAAAGGCGAAGGACGACCTGCAAAGCTTTTCTGTGGAAAACGAGCAGCTGAAGGAAGAAAAGAAAGGGCTACACGCCCGCATTGAATCGCTTAAGGCGCAGTTGCAGCAGACAAGGCAGCGGCCGCAGCACACCGCGCAGGGGCATGGAAAGCCTTTTTATCAAAAAGGCACGGGCGCGCAGGCTGCTGTAAAGGAAACATCGGCACAGCGTACCGGCCAAAACCCGATGAAGATTAATTATCAGGAAAACGATAAAATTAGCGAGCAGTACCGCAGGGAGGATTTTTCAGACCCAGCCACAGAAGACGAAATGCTCAGCTTTTTTGACAACAGATGATGGATATGCTCCATACAAACCCGGAGGTGCTGGCCCCGGCCGGCTCTTTTGAAGCTGCCGTTGCAGCTGTGCGCGCGGGCGCGGGCGCCGTTTACCTTGGCGCAAAAAGCCTGAGCGCGCGCGCTTTTGCCCAAAACTTTTCTTTTCAGGAGCTTTCAGATATTGTCTTTTACTGCCATGCCCGTGGCGTCAGGGTATACCTTACGGTCAACACACTGTTGACCGACGGCGATTTTCCCTGCGCCATACAGACGATCCAACAGGCCTGTGTGCTGCCGGTCGATGCGCTGATCGTGCAGGACATGGGCCTTGTGCGGATGATAAGGCAAATTTGCCCTTCCATGCCGCTGCATGCTTCCACGCAGATGTCTGTCCATACCCCCGGCGGGGCAAAGCTGCTGTATGAAATGGGATTTAAGCGCGTAGTCCTTGCAAGGGAACTGTCTGTACAGGAAATTGAACAGATTGCAAAAAGCTGCCCGGTTGAACTGGAAGTTTTCATACACGGCGCTTTGTGCATGAGCGTTTCCGGCCAATGCTATTTAAGCGCCATGCTTGGCGGCAGAAGCGGAAACCGCGGCCGTTGCGCCCAGCCCTGTCGTCTGCCTTTTTATGTAAAGGGCGGTACAGGCCACGACCTGAGCCTGAAGGATCTTTCCCTTCTTTCGCATCTGCACGCGCTTGCCCGGCTGGGCGTATGCAGCTTTAAAATTGAAGGACGCATGAAGCGCCCGGAATATGTATACAGTGCGGTGAGCGCGGCGCAAAATACTTTGCGCCGCGGCAAAACAGCGCCAGAAGAGCGCAAACGCCTGCAGGATGTGTTTTCCCGCTCGGGGTTTACCGATGCATATTATACAGGGCGGCGTACACCGGCCATGTTTGGCATTCGTTCAAAGAATGACGTAACGGCGGCCACAGAAAAGCTTCTGTCTGCGATTCGCGCACAATATAAGGACGAGCTGCAAAACATACCTGTCTGTTTCCGGCTGTCTGTCCAGCCGGACAAGGAAGCGCTTCTTACGGTATCTGACAATACCGGACACACCGCCGTTGCAAAAGGGGAAGTTCCGCAACAGGCGCGCCGTTTTCCTTTAAGTCCGGACATATGCACGACGCAGCTTAAGAAAACCGGCGGCACACCTTTTTTCTGTACGGGCGTATCGTGTGAGATCGGGCAAGGGCTGTCCATGCCTGCGGCCGCGCTGAACCGCATGCGCAGGCTGGCGCTTGACGGGCTTTTGCAGGAAAGAGCAAAGCGTACGGCTGTGGCCTGCGCTTGTGGACGGTATGAAACACAAGCCCCGCATGCCGCCGCTGCGCCTGCAGTCCGTGCGCGTTTTGCAGATACGGATATTCCGGATTGCTTCCGGGCATGTGAGTGGATCTATGTACCGTTGTTTTCTCCGCCTGAACAGCTGCGCCGCCTGATGGAAAACGGATTTTCCGTAGCGGTAGAAATTCCACGCGGAATGTTTGGGATTGAAGCACAGGTAGAAAAGCAGCTGAAGCTTGTTCGCAATTGCGGCGTTACGCATGCGCTGGTAAATAACATTGGCGCAATTCATTTAGCCGCCCGGCAGGGATTTGTCCTGCACGGCGGATTTGGCCTGAACCTTATGAACACGCAATCCCTTGACTGGGCACAGGAGACAGGCCTTTGCGACACGGAGCTGTCGTTTGAGCTGACTGCCCGGCAGATTGGTGCGCTGGGCGGCAAAATCAAACGCGGTATACTGGCCTACGGGCGTCTTCCCCTTATGCTTACGCGCAATTGCCCGCAGAAAAACGCGCGTGTTTCCTGTAAAGCATGCGGCGGAAAAAGCTGTTTGACAGACAGAAAAAAGCAACGGTTCCCAATACAATGCGCGTATACCTGCACGGAAATTCTAAACAGCGTTGCGCTATGTCTGTTTGACTGTCTGGACCGTTTTTCCGGCATAGACTTTTTCGTTTTGCGGTTTTCTGTTGAAAACCATGTGGAAAAAGAGGAAAGTTTTTACGCCTTTCAAGAGAGAAAACACCTTGACAAAGCCATTACAAGAGGGCTTTATTTCAGAGGTGTCCAATAAACCGTAATTATTTTAATTACAAAAAAGAGGTCTGTTATGAAAGAAATTGTTCAATTTTTAAAGTTGAAAGAAAACGCCGTTTTACCCAAAAGGGCGACGCCGGGCGCGGCCGGCATGGATTTATACGCCTGTATAGAGCAGCCAGTCACGCTTTGCCCGCAGGAGCTTGTAACCATTCCCACCGGTATTGCTATGGCTTTGCCGCCCAGCGGCTTTGGGGCCTTTCTGTTTGCAAGAAGCGGCCTTGGCGTAAAGCATGGTATTTGCCTGTCAAACGGCGTCGGCGTAATTGACAGCGACTACCGGGGAGAAATCTGCGTAGGGCTTTGCAACGTAGGGAATACGCCTTATACCATTGTTCCACAGGAGCGGATTGCGCAAATGGTGATTTTGCCCGTTTGCTGTCCGGTGATAGAGCAGGTTACCTGTCTGGACCAAACACAGCGCGGTGTTGGCGGGTTTGGGTCAACCGGAAAAATATAATGGATCCGGGTTGTTCTGGTTGCAACTTTATAATTGTTTATAAAAAATACACTTGATGACAAGTGTATAACTGTATGAATTATACAATTTTATGAAAAGAAATCAGATTTTAGGTTATTATTACTATGAATTGTGACAAAAATTTGGCTAAAACATGGTGTTAAAACACTTTGACCTTTTGGTAAATTTATGGTAATATAAACAATGGACAGAGTTTTTACATGAAAAGCTCTTTTCGCTGTCTGGAAGAAAGGTCACACTATGAGTAAAATTTTAGTTGTAACATCGGGAAAAGGCGGAACCGGCAAATCTACGATTGCCGTAAGCCTTGGCAACGCTCTTGTAAAGCGAAACAAAAAGGTGCTTTTGATCGACTGTGACAGCGGTATGCGCGGGCTTGATATTATGCTGGGGATAAGTAAAAGCCTGGTTTTTGACATTGCAGACGCAATCAGCGGCAACTGCCAGCCGGAGCACATTATTTACCCGTGCCCTTATTCAGACGGACTGTTTTTGATCCCTGCGCCGCAAAACGCGCAGGATGAACTCAGCAGCAGCGTCTTTACCCAGTTTATAAACAGGCTGGAAAACGAGTATGATTATATAATTATAGATTCTCCCGCCGGCGTTGGCAAAGGCTTTGAAACAGCAGTTGCACCCGCACAGCTTTGTCTGGTGGTCGCCAATACCGAGCCTACAAGCGTGCGTGGCTGCGCTAATGTGAAGAAACGCCTGGCAGAGCTGGGAAAGCAAAATGTTCGTCTGGTCATTAACCGCTTTTCCAGGACGGGGTTTAAAGAACTGGGCGTTTATGAAGATCTGGACGCTGTTATTGACCAGACAGGCATACAGTTGCTTGGCATTGTAACAGAAAATCGCCAGGTTGTGTACGCCATACAGAAGGGGCTGTCTTATACCGGCAGATGTACGGCGCTGAAAGCTGTGGACAATCTGGCTGCACGCATAGACGGAGAAGCCCGGCCGCTTGCCGTATATTGAAAGCGAGTAAAAAATAGCGAGTGTCTGTTTTCTGTTATGGAATATCTAAATATAATTAGGAGGGCTTGTGTATGAATATCGCATTAATCGCGCATGATGAAAAAAAAGAGTTGATGGTACAGTTCTGCATTGCATACTGTGGCATTTTAAGCCGGCACAGCTTATGTGCGACAGGTACGACGGGCAAGATGGTTTCTGAATCTACCGGTCTTGAAATTCAAAAATTTTTAAGCGGTTCCCAGGGCGGCGACCAGCAAATCGCGGCGCGTATAGCCTGTAACGAGGTGGACATGCTTTTGTTTTTCCGCGACCCGCTTAATCCAAAGCCGCATGAACCGAACGATATCAATTTGCTGCGCCTGTGCGATATGCACAACATTCCTGTTGCGACCAATATTGCAACGGCCGAGGTTTTGATCCATGGCCTGGAGCGCGGCGATCTGGACTGGAGGAATATTGTAAAGCTTTAACAGCCGGCGTTCAATTGGATTGTGAAAAAACGTGGGGGCAAAGCGCGCGCTTTGCCCCCGTAAAAATCTATAAAGGCAGGTTTTGGCCGCGCCTGCTTACAAAAACAGAGGGGTTTGGCATATGGCATTGATCACAAAGAAAGTATACGGTACCGAGGATGTTCTGCCTGGGGATAGTTATAAATGGCAGTTTATTGAAGACGTCATGCGTAAAGAAGCGCTTTCTTACGGCTTTAAAGAGATCCGCACGCCTGTTTTTGAGCATACAGAGCTTTTTCAGCGTGGGGTGGGCGACACCACCGACGTTGTACAAAAAGAAATGTATACCTTTGAAACAAAAGGTGGCGATTCTGTTACCCTGCGCCCCGAGGGCACCGCAGGAGCGGCAAGGGCTCTTCTGGAGCACGCGCTTTATAACGACGGACTTCCTGTAAAGGCCAGTTACTTTGTTTCCTGCTATCGCTATGAAAAAAAGCAGGCAAACCGCTACCGTGAATTCCACCAGTTTGGCATGGAGGTGTACGGTACCGCGTCCCCAACCGCGGACGCGGAGCTCATTACCGCCGCGCAATCTATTTTTGACCGCCTACATGTTACAAACCTGCAGCTGGAGCTTAACTCCATAGGCTGCCCCAAATGCCGCGCAAACTATTATACTGCGCTGACGGCTTATTTTTCACAGTACAAAGACCAGCTTTGCGAAACCTGCCTTTCCAGACTTTCACGCAACCCCATGCGTATATTGGACTGCAAAAGCCCGGTTTGTTCTAAAATTGCACAGGGTGCACCGGTTGTGCTGGATTATATCTGTGACGACTGCCGCATCCATTTTGACAGCGTGAAAAAATACCTCAACAGCGCGGGGATTGCCTATACGGTAAACCCCAGGATTGTACGCGGCCTGGATTATTATACAAGGACTGTTTTTGAATTTGTGACAGACGCACTTGGCGCACAGGGCACCGTTTGTGGAGGCGGGCGCTACGATGGGTTGATTGAGCAGCTTGGAGGTCAGCACCTGCCTTCTTTGGGCTTTGCGCTGGGTATGGAGCGGCTGCTCAACCTGATGGAAACGCTGAAGATAGAGATTCCGCCGGCGCCTGTTTGCGACCTTTATATTGCGGGACTGGGCGAAGCTGCCCAAATGAAGGCGTTTTCTCTGATTGAGCAGGTACGCCGCTCCTCTTTGATTGCAGAGGGCGATATTGTTGGAAGAAGCCTGCGCGCACAGATGAAATACGCAGATAAAATCGGCGCGAAATTCAGTATGGTGTTGGGCGACAACGAAATTGCGCAAAACTGCGCTGTTTTGAAAAATATGCAGACGGGCCAGCAGACGCAGCTCCCTCTGGACGACACCTTTTTTGAAAAGTTTTTTGCCGTCTATCTGGATGCAGACGGCAAAGCGCTTATGGAACAGCTGAAAACCTGAGGCTATTATAAAACGGCGTACGAAAAAATAGAAATTTAACACAAGCAAAGGGACGATTTTATGGCAGAATTTATGACGGGCATGCATAGGACAGACAATTGCGGTACACTGCGTATGCAGGACGTAGGCAGGCGGGTTACCCTATTTGGGTGGGTACAGCGCAGGCGCGACCTGGGCCAGCTTCTTTTTATAGACCTGCGCGACCGCACAGGCATTATACAGCTTGCGTTTGATAGCGCAACAGACCCCGCAGTATTTGAAAAAGCCCTGTCGGCGCGCAGTGAATTTGTGCTTGGTGCCGTTGGAACCGTTTGTGAGCGCAGTGCAAAAAATCCGGAACTTCCCACAGGGGAGGTGGAAATCAAGGTTGAGCAGCTGCGTATTTTGGGAGAAAGCGAAACGCCTCCGTTTGAAATTGTGGAAAACAGCGCCACAGGGGAAGCCACGCGCCTTGCCTACCGTTACCTGGACCTGCGCCGTCCCGATCTGCAGCGCAACCTGCTTTTTCGCCACAGGGTTGCAAAAATTACAAGGGATTATTTTGATGAGCAGGGGTTTATAGAAATTGAAACGCCCATGCTTGTAAAATCTACGCCGGAAGGCGCCAGGGATTTTTTGGTTCCCTCCCGAATTCATAAGGGACAGTTTTACGCATTGCCGCAATCTCCGCAGATTTACAAACAGCTGTGCATGGTCGCAGGCTTCGACCGGTATATGCAGATTGCCCGCTGTTTTCGCGATGAAGACCTGCGCGCTGACCGCCAGCCGGAATTTACACAGATTGACCTGGAAATGTCCTTTGTGGACATGGAAGACGTTTTACAAATTGGCGAAGACTATATAAAACGGGTGTTTAAGGAAGCGTTGGGGGTCGATATTCCAACCCCGTTCCCTCGGTATACATACAACCAGGTGCTTGAGCGTTTTGGGTCAGACAAGCCGGACATACGTTTTGGTATGGAGCTGTTTGACCTGACAGATCTTGTGAAAGACTGCGATTTTGCCGTCTTTAAAAATGCTGTAGAAAGCGGCGGCGGCGTGCGCGGGATCACCGCGAAGAACGCTGTAAAGACCTATTCCAGAAAAGAGCTGGACAAGCTTACGGAGTTTGTGCGCGGAATTGGGGCCAAGGGGCTTGCGTGGATCCGTCTTACAGACGAGGGCGTTTCCAGCAGTTTTGCAAAGTTTATGACCAAAGCGCAGATGCAGGCGATCCTGGATCGCGCCGGCGCACAGACGGGCGATGTGGTTATGATCATTGCAGACGCCAGCGACCGTCAGGTGCTTACTACACTGGGCGCCGTGCGCTGTGAAGCCGCGCAGAAATTAAACCTGCCAAGGGAGGGCTTTGCATTTTTGTGGGTGGTAGAATTCCCGTTTTTTGAAAAAGACGAGGAAACCGGCCAGTGGGTCGCCATGCATCACCCGTTTACCTCTCCAACGGACGAATGCCTCAACGACCTGGAGGGGGATAAAAGCAAGGTCTATGCCAAGGCGTATGATATGGTATTAAACGGCGCGGAGCTTTCCTCCGGTTCCATACGGATTACAAACCCGGAACTGCAAAAGCGGATGTTCCGTATGCTGGGTCTCAGCGAGGAAGAAGCTTACAAAAAGTTTGGTTTTCTGACCGACGCGTTTCAATATGGCGCGCCGCCGCACGGCGGCATGGGTATTGGCCTGGACCGGCTGGTTATGCAGATGCTGGGCGCTTCTACCCTGCGCGACGTGATCGCATTTCCAAAGGTGCAAAACGCAAGCGAATTGATGACAAACGCGCCAAGCGGTGTAGACCGGCAGCAGCTTGACGAGCTTGGTATTGCCGTTTTAGAATAAAGACTTGTCTTGGGCATAAAACATGCGCGCTGTAAAAAATACGGCGCGCATTTTTCTTGTGTTTTTCTGTACAACAGGCTATAATGATGCTATAGCAGGCCCTTTCTACGGCTATGGAGAATAGCCTTACGGATTACAAAGGAGTGACGCAATATGGGAATTATTAAAGCGGTAGCAGGCGCTATAGGCGGCGGGCTCGCCGATCAGTGGCTGGAGGTATACGAGCCGTCCGATATGCAGGACACGACGGTTTTTGTCCCGGGTGTGAAGGTGCACAAGGACAGCCGCAGAACCAGCAATACAAAGGGGACCGACAACACTGTATCCAACGGTTCGATTATACATGTGTACGACGACCAGCTTATGCTTTTGCTCGACGGCGGCAAGGTGGTTGACTATACCGCTGAGCCGGGCTATTATAAAGTGGAAAACTCCGCGCTGCCTTCCATGTTTAACGGCCAGTTTAAAGATACGCTTAAGGAATCGTTCAGCCGTATAAAATATGGCGGTATTACGCCTACCGCCCAAAAGGTATTTTATATCAACACGCAGGAGATCAAGGGGATAAAATTTGGCACGCCCAACCCGGTCAATTATTTTGACAATTTCTATAATGCCGAGCTGCATTTGCGGGCGCACGGTACGTATTCCATCCGTATTACCGACCCGTTTAAATTTTATGCGGAAGCTATTCCAAGAGCTGCCGTAACTTCCAATACAAGCGTGGATATTTCACAGATTAACAGTCAGTATCTGGCGGAATTTTTGGAGGCGTTTCAGGCGGCGCTCAACCAGCTTTCTGCCGACGGAGAGCGGATTTCGTTTGTGACCTCAAAAGGGACGCTTTTGAGCCGCCATATGCGCACCATTTTGGACGAGGAGTGGAACCAGGCGCGCGGTTTTGTTGTGGAAGCGGTCGGTATTGCAAGCATTTCCTATGATGAAGAGTCACAAAGGCTGATCAACCTGCGTAACGAAGGCGCCATGCTGTCTGACCAGAATATCCAGGCCGGCTATATGGCTGGAAAAATCGGTGAAGGGATTGCCTCCGCCGGGGAAAACCAAAACGGAGCCATGGCGGGCTTTCTGGGTATGGGCATGGCTATGAATGCGGGTGGAAATATTATGGGTGGTTATCAGCAGGCGCAGCAGCAACAGCAGCAGGCAAATGCAAACGCACAACCACAGTGGACCTGTGCCTGCGGTGCAAAAAACAGCGGCAAATTTTGCAGCGAATGCGGCAAACCAAGACCGGAAGAGAACGGCTGGATGTGCGCCTGTGGTGCGAAAAACAGCGGCAAATTTTGCAGTGAATGCGGCAAACCGAAACCCACGCAGCCGGTAAAATGCAGCAAATGCGGCTATGAGCCAAAGGGCGATACACCAAAATTCTGTCCGGAATGCGGGCATCCGTTTGCATAAAGGCATACAGGGAATTTTAAGGGGAAACAGTTGTGTTTCCCCTTTTTTGTTTGCCCAAACCTTTTGCGGGGTACTTTATAAGGGCTTGCAGCTTACCCGGCAGGTAAGATACAAGCCCTTATAAACACCTAAACACCGCAAAAACAAATTTGCAGGGATACGGAAATCACAAAAGATTTTGTGGCTTTATTCGCCGATAATTTTGATCAGCGCATGTTTGGGACGCATCCCGTCAAATTCAAAATAAAAAATCTGCTCCCATGTGCCGAAATCCAGCCTTCCTTCAGTGATTGCGCAAACAACCTCCCGCCCCATTACGGTGCGTTTGAGGTGTGCGTCGGCGTTATCCTCGTAGCCATTGTGCCGGTACTGGCTGTAGGGCTTTTCAGGCGCAAGTTTTTCCAGCCATGTTTCATAATCCTGGTGCAGCCCGCTTTCGTCATCGTTGATAAACACGCTGGCGGTAATATTCATGGCGTTGACAAGTACAAGCCCTTCGCGCACGCCGCTTTCATCTATTGCTTTTTGTACATCTTTTGTAATATTCACAAGCCCCCGGCGCTTGGGGATGTTAAAGAAAAGCTCTTTTCTGTAAGATTTCATAAACTCTACAAGCCCCCTGTTTTATCTTTACTTTGTGTTGTAGGCCGCTTACGACAGGCAACAATGGCCTTTGGCACACGCCGCGTGGCCGTGTGCGCTGCCAACGGCGGCTTTCTTTCCACTTGTTTTGGCAAATTCCTAAAAATTGCGGCCGTTGTGCCCCCAGTATGGTGTTTCTTCGTACTGCACGTAGGTTCTGTCTGGGGTAATTCCCAACACGTCCTGCATAATGGCGCATATCTCCGCAGTGAGCGCCTGATATGCCTGCGGCGTGGATTTGCCGAAAAGCTTAACCTCGGTAAAGGCCACGGGGGCGTTGTTCGTTCCCTGAAAATACAGCCGGCAACCCGGGGTAATACGAACCATCAGATATGCTTCGCTTTTCCCGGGCAAAAGAGGGATTGCCTGATAGAGCCTGTCTTTCAACCGGGCTTCCTGCTGCGGGGTAATATCTGTACTGACCATTGCATGAATAAAAGGCATGGTGTAAAAACCTCCCAAAAATAAGATAACTTTATCATACTATATTCTTTATGGGAACACAAGGCCTGCTCCGCTGTTCCTTTTTTGACTTTTTTTTACAGCCCCCTTTATATTTTCATCCAAATCATGTATAATAAGCGTGTATCACATTGCCCCTGTTTCCCAAAAGAACAGGAGCATGCGGAAAAATTTATAGTATGGAGTGATCAATATGCCACTGGTAAATGCAAAAGACATGCTTACAAAAGCAAAAGCGGGCCACTATGCAGTCGGCCAGTTCAACATTAACAATCTGGAATGGACAAAAGCGATCCTTCTGACTGCGCAGGAAATGAACTCCCCGGTGATTCTTGGCGTGTCGGAGGGCGCGGGTAAATATATGTGCGGGTATAAAACCGTTGTGGGGATGGTAGACGGCATGCTCGAGGAGCTGCATATCACGGTTCCGGTTGCGCTGCATCTGGACCATGGCAGCTATGAGGGCGCGCTGGCATGCATAGCGGCAGGCTTCAGCTCGGTTATGTTTGATGGTTCCCATTATCCAATTGACGAAAACATTGCCAAAACAAAGGAACTTGTAAAAATCTGCGCCGACAAAAACCTTTCGCTTGAAGCAGAGGTGGGTTCCATTGGCGGCGAGGAAGACGGCGTGATCGGCGCGGGCGAAGTTGCCGACCCGAACGAATGCAAAATGATTGCTGACCTGGGCGTGACCATGCTGGCAGCCGGGATTGGCAATATCCACGGAAAATATCCCGAAAACTGGGCGGGACTCAGCTTTGAAACGCTGGACGCCATCCAGCAGCTTACGGGTTCTATGCCTTTGGTTTTGCACGGGGGTACGGGTATTCCGGAGGATATGATTAAAAAGGCCATTTCTTTGGGCGTTTCAAAGATTAATGTCAACACAGAATGCCAGCTTTCGTTTGCCGCGGCCACCAGAAAATATATTGAAGAAGGCAAAGATCTGCAGGGCAAGGGATTTGATCCCAGAAAGCTGCTTGCACCTGGATTTGAGGCGATTAAGGCAACGGTTAAGGAGAAAATGGAGTTGTTTGGCTCTGTTAACAAGGCGTAAAGGACAGCTCTTTATACATGGCAAAAAGCGGAGGGAGTACAAGCTTCCTCCGCTTTTGTGTTGTATATTTTATTTTTATATTGCCTGTGTAAACAGCGCAGGATGTGTGCGGCTGTAATGAAATATGTATTGCTGTGCAATCCCTGCATATTCCCCAAAATCAGACGGATGCATCCCGGGCAGCAGTGTTTCCATGGCGCGCTTCATCCATACATCCATGGGAAAGCACTCAAGGCGGTGCATGCCGTATAGAAGCGTGCAGTCGGCAACTTTTGGCCCTACGCCCCTGATCTGCATGCACACCTGCCGTGCCTGCTCAAGTTCCATTACAGATACCGCCTGCAGGTCGATCTGGCCGCCGGCAACCTTTTGCGCTGCATCCAGCAGGTATTTTGCCCGGAAGCCGCTCCTTATAGGGGTCAGGTCTTCCACCGTACAAAGCGCCAGCGCCTCCGGCCGGGGAAAGGTATGTGCGCCGCCGTTTTGTTCTCCAAAAAGCGCGCACAGGCGGTGAATCATCCCTTTTATCCGCGGAATATGGCTGTTTTGGGATAAAATAAACGAGCACAAAGCTTCCCATGGTTCCTGCCGCAGAATCCGGATCCCGGGAGCATAATCGGTTGCGGCCTTTAAAACGGGGTGCAGCCTGGACAGCGATGCGCGTATTTTGCCGTAATCCAGCTCAAGGTCAAAATACCGCCGCCACCGCGCCGCCTGTGCCTGCTCTGCACCGGGGCGGCACGCTGTGTCTGTTATATAAAGCGTCCCCTGTTCCAGCCGTACTTGCGCCGTGCCGCCAAACACCTGTCCGGAAAACGAGCCGTCCGGCTGCGCCTCCCAGCGAAAGCACTGTCCGCAGTCAAGCGTTTGCGACAACACCAGGTCCTGCACACCATCAAGCGCCAGCGTTGCGGCGCAGCGTTCCTTTTCCATAGTCTGCTCCCCTTAAAGAATCTGCCGTAATTATACCATACCTGCAAAGATTGTGCTACAATATAAAAAGGAAACGAGCGAAAGGAAGAACTGTATGAAAGAAACCATCTGTACTATACCTGTTAACGACGTATTCGGCCCCAGAGAAGGCTGCCCGGTCTGCCGTATGCACGACATGTTGGAACAAAAATATGTAGAATACATTACCGGCGCCGCCATGATGGAGCCGGATGTACGTACACAGACCAATGACAGAGGCTTTTGCCACGCGCATTATGAAAAAATGCTGCAATGCGGCAAGCGTTTGCAAAACGCATTGATTCTGGAATCTCATTTACAGCGGCTTATTACGGCGTACTTTCCTGAAAAAACCAAAGGCAAGCCGGACAAAAAGCAGCTCTCCCAGCTACAGCGGTTGCAGCACAGCTGCTTTGTCTGCGATCAAATTGCCTGGGCGCAGTCTCACATGTTCGAAACCGTTTTTCACAGTTTTGAAAACGACCCGGCCTTCCGCCGGTTGTACGGCGAGCAGCCGTTCATCTGCCTGCCCCACTATACGCAGCTTATGCAGGCGGCAACCGCAAAAAACGGGATTGGCGCAAAGGCTCTGGGGGCTTTTTATCAGCAAACCGCAGCCCTCGCAGGCAATTACATCAAAACACTGAAAAAGGATATTTCGCATTTTTGTTCGATGTACGATTACCGCAACCGTGGCGGCGACTGGGGCAATGCAAAAGACGCAATTGAACGATCCGTTTTATTTTTGACCGCAGAGCCCCTGCAAACAGGCGATGCTTAAAAGAGGGGCTGCAAGCCCTCTTTTTTGTTTTTCCAAGCTTTTGCGGGACGCTTTATATAACTTTTGTCTTATTTGCCGGGTTTGTACGTTTGCATCATTATCTTCTAAGAAGTTTTACTTCATTTCTTATAGAAGCAATAAACCAAAGGCCACAAAGAGGGGGGATCCCTCTCTTTTTCTTTGCTTCTTTTAGTATAAACGGCGTACAAACACCGCTTGGTACGGCTTGTTTTGACAAAAGGCCAACAAGAAAATACCAGAAAATTCTATTAGAGGTTTCTGATATATA
>UQLR01000020.1 GCA_900541975.1 uncultured Oscillospiraceae bacterium
AAAGGCGGTAAAAACAGCCAGCCGGTCTGTGAAAGGCGTAAAGCAGAGCGCCAAGGGAATCAAAACTGCCCAGCATTCAGCAAAGACGGCGCAGCAGGCAGCGAAAGCGACACAGAAAGCAGCGCAGGCTACCGCAAAAGCGGCAAGGGCGGCGGCCCAAGCAGCCAAAACAGCAGCGAAAGCGGCAGTGACAGGGGCAAAGGCAGCGGTGAAAGCGACCGCCACTGCCATCAAAGCAGCAGCGGCAGCGATAAAGGGATTGGTTGCCGCTATTGCAGCTGGGGGCTGGGTGGCTGTGGTCATTATCCTGTTGATTTGTTTAATTGCCCTGATTGTCGGTTCCTGCTTCGGCCTGTTTTTTGGTTCGGATTCCACCGGAACCGGCACCAGCGTAACACAGGCGGTGTCTACCCTCAATGGGGAATATCTGTCTCACATTCAGGAAATAGAGGATTCCAATCCCCATGACCGGCAGGAGATCACCTCCAACGACGGAGTGCTCTCCATCAACTGGGAAGATGTTCTCGCTGTATTTTCCGCAAAGGTTACCGGCGCGAAGGATGGGGCGCAGGTGGCCTCGTTGGATGACGCCCAAGTTCAGCAGCTGCGGGATATTATGTGGGAGATGAATGCGGTGTCTTCCAGCACCCGTACCGAAAGCCAAGAGGTGGAAGTCACCGAAGTGGATGAGGATGGCAATGAAACCACCCATACCGAAACGGTGACAGAAACCATTCTGGAAATTACCATCACCCACAAAACCCCGGAGGAAATGGCCCGGCAGTACAGTTTTAACCCAAGGCAGAACGAATATCTCGCCTTAATGTCGGAGCCGGAGAACCAGAATCTGTGGGCGGAGCTGCTGGGTGGTTACACAAGCGGCGGAGGACAGATTGTAAATCCCAATACTGACTGGATAGGCACCAGCATCTTCCAATGGCCGCTGCCGCAGAGCTATACAATAACCTCGTGGTTCGGTTACCGGGAGGACCCTTTCACCGGAGAAATTGCCTATCACAGCGGAACCGACATCGCCGCACCGGGCGGCACGCCCATCCTTGCCGCAGCAGACGGAACCGTCACCATAGCCAACGCCATCGATTCATGGGGCGGCGGGTATGGGTACCACATCAAAGTGAAGCACAACGATACCTATGACACCCTGTATGCCCACTGTTCCTCCATCTGCGTGACGGTTGGTCAGGAAGTGAAACAGGGCGAGGTCATCGGCTATGTCGGCACCACCGGCAATTCCACCGGAAATCACCTGCACTTCGAGGTCTGGCAGAATGGGGAACGCACCGATGCCCTTGGATATTTTAAAGCGAATGATTGAGAAAATTTAAGTGCAGAAGTTTCTTGATAGGGGAATTTTCAGCAAAACTGAATGTAGTCTGAACAGATAATTGAAAGAGGTAAGCTCACAGAGATTTCTGAGGGCTTATCTCTTGAAATAATGCGATCATTTTCGCCAATTTTTTGCAATCCACAGTATCATGTGCTTGCATTTACAACCTGTATTTGATATAATAAAAAATAAATCTGTTGTTTTTGGGATAAGGGGTTGACAAGATATGGCTCTCGAAAATATAATGTCTATCAGACAGACAGACAGACAGACAGACAGACAGACAGACAGACAGACAGACAGACAGCGATAAGAGCCTGCTTTTATAAATATATTTTTGATTTGGAAAAGGCACAGAAATCCATAAGGGTTTCTGTGCCTTTTTTTACTTTTTCCCAATATATGGCTTCTGGGAAAGGAGGCCGTATTTATGGTTGAAATTGCAGTATATCATCACGACAGCCTGCAGCGGAAAAAAGTTTTACAGGATTTTATAAATAGCTTAAAACAGTCACAGGTCTATGGAAAGGTGTACTCCATTCAAAACTTACAGAAATTTTCAGAGAACCTTTTGAACGGGAAATATCAATTTGACATCATTTGTGTTGATACGGCTGAAAAAGAGCAGGCGCAAAAGCTCATGGAACACAATCCTTCCAATCCGGAGTATATTCTTCTGGATACGCCTGCGGAGGAAGTATCAGGATATATGCGGTACAAGCCTGCGGCGTGGATACATTCAGATGGTGGCGGACAGAGAGAGGTAGCCAAAGCATTACAGTCCTGCCTATATCATCTGCACAGAAAACGTGAAGAATGCTTCTGTATCCGTACAAAAGCGAAAAGCGTGCGGATCCCGTACCGGCAAATCCTATATCTGGAAAGCCGTCTTCATCAGGTAATTGTTCATACGGTACGGCCGCAGGATGTGTGTGCCTTTGCCGCCGTTCTGGACGATGTGGAAAAAGCGCTTCCGGAAGAAACATTCTTCCGATGCCATCAAAGTTTCCTCGTAAATATCGACAGCATCTGCCAGCTTGACCGCACGGGACGGAATCTGATATTGAGCAACGGAGAAACGCTCGGAATCAGCAAGCGGTATTATAAAGACGTTAACCGCATTTTTCCATGGGAAGCCACAATATAAAAGCTAAATTTGCAGGAAAAGACCAAATCTGCAGTTTGCTCGTCCAATACGGCAAAAGGGGTGGCGCCATATCCCTACAACGATATAATGGAGACAAGCTGAAGATACTGAAAAAGGAGGAAGCACATCATGAAGGACTTTATGGATTTTTCAGGGGCCTTAGACGGTGAAGATCCCACCATATCGCAGGGAGCAGACAGCTTTACAACAGGGACGGATTACAACGGCGACGGCATTATGGACGGGGAAGCAGTATATGAAGACCTGAATGGAGACGGCGTGTTCGATACCATTACCGCATCGGTAGATACAAATAGCGACGGGATCGTGGATTTTGTTTCTGTATATCAGGACACGAACGGCGATGGATTTACAGATTATTCAGCCACCCTTATGGACGTTGATACAAACGGGGATGGAATCGCGGACAGTGTGTTTTTTGGCGAAGACGCCAACGGCGACACTGTTTTTGAGACAACACAGATCATGGACGCAGAGGAATGGGCCATGTTTACCGGAAGTCCGGACAGCGGATATGTCCCGGTAGACGAAGGCGGAGGCTTTGACGCGGGATATGAGCAGTTTAATCCCGCAGAAACCGATATGTCCCAGGTAGTCGGAACTCCTGCTGCGGACGAGCAATGCTGGGATTATCAGGGAGAAAGCGGTCCCTGCGCAATATATGCGCAGGTGATGGCGTATGAAGGCATGACCGGCCAGGATATTGACCCTCAACAGATGATAGACATCGCCACGGAGCAGGGCTGGTACGATGATGGAACCTCTCTGGAGGATATGGACAAGATTTTGAATTATCTTGGCGCTGAAACAGAAAAAGGGTTTGGCGGAGATATGCAGGATCTTCATGACTGTCTGGAAGATGGCGGCAGGATTGTTGTCGCAGTGGACGGAAATGAAATCTGGTATGGGAATACGGAAACCTATGCGCCGAACGATCCGAACCATGCGGTAGAGGTTATCGGGATCGATTATTCCGGTTCGGAGCCAATGGTTATTATCAATGATTCCGGCACGATGGACGGACACGCGATCACAGTACCGGCTTCTCAGTTTATGGACGCATGGGAAGACAGCGGCTGCTATTATGTGGAAGCATACGCTTAATCCGGAAAGGAAGCGGAATATCGAAAATAAAAGAGCAGGAGGATAAAACAATGCTTTCAATACAGGAATTTTTAAAGAAAATCAATACGGGCAGCGCCGTCCGTGAAAATATCCCGATGGGGTTGGGAATGGGATTTCCTGTGCTCAATATTACAGGGGACCGGCTTTTAGTTTCCGTCTTTTACTATCGTTCCGTGCTACGGCCAAATGACCAGACTTTGCTGATGCCCCCGGAATATAAGCTCACGGTTGATTATCCGAGTGGGAAACTGATTTCATTTGAAAATCTTAGATTGGATTACCGGTATGCAAAGGTGAATTTTGATAAGCCGTTAGGGATGTTCCGTCATGAAGCAATCAAGCATTTGGACCGGGATGGATACAAAAAAGCAAAAGAGGATTTATATGAAGCTCTGAACCGCTTAATCGCGTTTTTAGGGGATGAGGGCGAGTTTACGAAAGAGGATGAGGAAAAGCTGTCGGGACTGTATACCATGATGACCGAACCGCCCCTGCATCCGTTCTATAAATCCCTTTCGCCGCAGTTCTTTGAACGGTATATCGAGCAATAAGGAGGCGGGATTTGTGTTTCTCAAAAATAAAAATTTTTTTAACGACCCGGCTCCTCTGAAAGAGCGTACGGAGAAAACGGACGTTCAGGAGGAAAAAGAATCCTCTGGAAAAGAGCAGAAGGATTGGGAGGACGTAAATCTCAGCTTCTATGACGAAGCTTTTATGGCGCGGCTTCAGAAGCTGGAAGGGTATTGCCGTGAGGCCGGCAGGAAGGACTTACTGGAACAGCTGGCTTCCATCAGAGCGTACCTGGCTTCGGAAAAATTCAGCGTGGCGGTAGTCGGCGAATTTAACCGGGGAAAAAGCACCCTGGTCAACCGGCTGATCGGTCGGGATATTATCCCGACCAGCGATATCCCGACAACCTCCCTTCCGATTTACGTGTCGGGCGGAGAGCAGGAAAGCATCACTTTAAAAACAGTAAACGGGCAGAAACAGTACCCGGTCGCGGAAAAGAGCTGGGAAGCCATTGAAGAAGAGAAGAAAAAACTCAGGGAGACTAAAGGCGCGATCCTTTTAAAGCGGAACTGCAGTCTTTTGATGGAGAACGATCTGGAGTTGGTTGATACGCCCGGTGTAAATTCGCAAATCCGCGGGGATCTCAGCATGGCGGAGCAGGCGCTGAGCGGATGCGACTGCGCCATCCTGCCAATGGCCGCTATAGCGGCGTTCAGCGAATCGGAAAAGCTGTTTCTTCAGGAGCGGATCCTGATGAAAAAAGTCCCGCGCATTATGGTTGTTTTGACAAAGCTTGACCTTGTGGAAGAAAAACAGCGGTTAAGCGTTGTGGAATCTGTGCAGAGAAAACTGGAAGCTATGGAAGCAGAGATCCCGCTTTACCTGTCCGCAGAGAACATGGCGGAGGGCTGGGAAGAGCGGTCCGGGACAGAGGCGATCCGGAAGCAGATCCTTGCATGGCTGCATGAATCCTCCCATATCCAGCTGAAAAAAGAGAGGGCCAGCCAGGAAATAAAGGCGGTTTCCGCAGATCTGGCAACGGTTTACCAATGCCAGCTGGATATTATCGCAGAAAAGGAAGAAAAGCGGAAGGAAACGGCGGAACAGAGCAAACAGAAGCTGCTCCGCAGCGCACAAATCCAGTGGGACATGCTTGAGAACGATATGCTGAAGCGATGCAATCAAAACTTTGAGTGGATCCGCAGCATGACGGAGGAACGCCAGCAGGACGTCATAGAAAAACTGACGCTGGAGCTTACCCATGTGGCTAATCCGAAAGACTGGTGGGAGAAGGATTATCCGTACCGGATGAAAATGGAAATGATCTCCTTGGGGAATATTCTGGAAAACAACCTTCAGGGCTTTTATACCCGTGACGTCAACTGGCTGAACCATCTCCTTGAAGAGAAATACGGTTCCGCTATTCCGCCGCAGAACCAGCGGATTGCGGAGAAGGGCGTTTTCCGTGCGCCGATGGTGCAGCAAGCGGTTGAACTGGAGGATATGAAACGTTCCCGGCTGATTTCCCGCGTGGGGACGGGCGTCGCTACAGTCGGAGGATACCTGGTAGGCGGGCTTATCGGGCTGTCGCCCATCGGGATGGCTGTAGGCATTGGCGGAGGTATTATTTCCGAGGTCTTTATGAATAAGCGCGTGGAATCGCAGAAACGGGAGCTTGCGAGGATTATCCGCGAAGAACTGCCGGGCGTTTTCAGCGGCAGTATTGAAACGGTTGAGAGGAATATCCGGGAGGTTTATATCTCAACGATCCGCACAATGAAGCGAACCTGTTCGGATTGGGTAAAGGTAAAATGCGACGCCATCGACGCGGCGCAAAAACAGGCGGATGATCCGAAGCGTGAGGAAGCCATCCGCCAAAAGCTTGCCGAACTGAGAGGGATCGGCATATAGCATCAGCAGGTGATATCGGAGTAGGAGGAAAATACAATGACGAACGATCAGCTCAAAGAATATGCGGCAAGGCAGAAGCGTCTGACCGGCATCATCCAGGAAGCGTCCGGTCTGGTACAGAAATTGGATATGGAGCACTGTGCGCAAGTATTGCAGCAGCTGCGGCAGAAGATTTCATCGGATACATTCAAGATCATGGTGATGGGAAATTTCAAAAACGGTAAGAGCACGTTTATCAACGCGCTTCTTGGGCAGGAGATCCTGCCGGCCTATGCCGTGCCGACAACCGCGATTATCAATGAAATCAAATATGGCGAAAAGCCGAAAGCGGTCCTGCATTTTCTGAACCCGCTGCCGGAAAAGATGTATGATGGGATTCCGGAAAAGGCGCTTACCCATATGCGGCGGTTCCAAATGAAGGACGTCCCGCCGATTGAGATGCCTGTGGATGAAATCGAGGATTATGTGGTTATTCCGATGGGCATGGAACATAAAGAGGCGATTAAGCAAAGCCCCTTTGAAAAGGTGGAACTGTTCTGGCCGCTGGATCTGCTCAAGGACGGCGTGGAGATTGTGGATTCCCCGGGCCTGAATGAAAATCCGGTGCGCACCCAGGTAACCATGGAATACCTGAGCAAAGCGGACGCTATCATTTTTGTGTTCAGCGCTTTGGCGATGGGTTCTGCGGGAGAGATTGCATACATAGACGATACGCTGCGGAAAAACGGGTTTGGAGAGCAGAGCCTGTTCTGCGTGGTAAACCGGTTCGACCAGCTGACCAGCGAGCGGGAACAGCAGCGTCTGCGCAAATTCTCGGACAACCTTTTGGCGCCTTATACCAAGCACGTATATTATACTTCAGCCTATAAGGGGCTTGTGGGTCAGCTTCAAAACAATCCGGCAATGCTGGATGAATCCAAAATCCCGGCGGTGGAAACAGCTTTGGCGGATTATCTGGCCAATGAGCGCGGGAAGATCAAGCTGGCGACGCCGGCACGGGAACTGATCCGCGTTATTCGGCAGGACGCGCTGGAAACGACAATTCCCCAGCGGCGAAACGCGCTGTCCACAGATTTGGATGTGCTGAAGCAGCGGTACAGCGAGGCGCAGCCGGAAATCGAAAAGCTCAGGCAGCAAAAGGATTTGATTACCAGCCGGACGGAAGCCTTTATTGCAAACCTGCTTCCGGATATCCGGCGGAGCGCTGTCAATTACTTCAATAACCTCCCGGGGCAAATCCGCGTATGGGTTGAAGAATATGAACCGGAGACAAAGGTTTCGGCGCTTCATCCAAAGCGGGATGCGGAAGCGTTGTCGGACGAGCTTGTGAATTTTATACAGAATAAAATAGACGGTGAAACCAGAGAATGGCTGTCCGGGCCGTTTACCAATCTGGTCAATGATAAAGTAGAATCCTTGAAGGATTCTCTGGAAGGCCGTTTGGAGGAATTCTTTGTTTCTCTGGATCAGGTCAAGGTGAGCGTAACGGGGTCTCACAATATCGATACAGAAGATATCCCGGTTTGGAAGCGCGTTGTAGCCGCCGGCGGCGGACTGCTGATCGGAGATATCGGCGTTGCAGCTCTGGGCGCTACGACAGGGCTTTCTTCAGAATTTGCGAAGGGCATTGCCTTACAGCTTGGCGCTTATATCGGTCTGGCAATACTGGGCTTCCTGAACCCGGTCACGATTATTGCTGTGATTGCGGCTTCCGTCATCAGGGGCGGGCTCAAGGTATCCGAAAAGGCTGTGAAGAATGCCAAGGAACAGGTGGCGGCAACGTTCTGCGAAGAAATCAGCGGCAAAAGCATGCAGCTGGTCGATACCGTTGTCAGCGGGGCGACAGAGAATTTTGATAAAATCAAGGATATTATTTCCAACTCAATGGACGTGGAAATCGGAGAAATGCAGAAACAGTTGGAAGGCATTATCCGCGATATGGAACAAGGCAAAGAGGTTGTGGAACAGAAGTCAGCGCAGTTGTCTGAATATGAAAAGCAGCTGAAGGGAACTGCGGAGAATCTCGATACCTTTATTTTTGAACTGTTGAAATAGCAGTTTGGAGCGGTTGAAAACATCCGCTTCCTCCCAAGCGTTTTTTACTGAAGAATAGTTCCTATTCAAAGTGTTTTTCAGGAGTCGGGGAAAATGATTGTTTTGCACTGGCATATCTGGAATATATCGGGGGCTCCTGCCTTTGGAAGGAATTGACGGCTATAGAATCCGAGAGTGTCAGCGGAGCCTCAAATAGTGGAAATAATTGATGAGAAGCTATCTCAGGAGAAAATTGAATCGGGTGATTACCAGTTTGAATGATACGCTTGAGAATATGCCGAATCAGCAGGAGAGAAAACGAAAATGAAAGCACGTATATGTACAACAGAGAGCACAACGCCTGTATCCCTTGATTTCAGGACACAGCAGATAATCCAGCTGGCGGATATTGACGGGCATATCCGGTTTATACAGGCCTTGATGGGAAAATATAGTTTCCCATCCGAACAAAAAGCACAGCTTCAAACGGAGTTGAAGAAGATCCAGGACCGTCAGAACGAAAAAGCGTTGAATATGGCGGTAATCGGCGAATTTTCTTCCGGAAAGAGCAGCTTTATCAATGCCCTTCTGCGGGAAAACCTGCTGGAAGCAGACGCGATACAGGGGACGACGGTAGCCTCTACCCTGATTGGCTACAGCCCGGAAAGAATGTTCTGCACCTATGGAAGGGGCGGAAAAGGCAAGCAGACGAGAAGCGTTGAAAACGCAGCGGCACTGGCGAAACTTCTTGCAGCATATACCTCCGGTAATCGGAAGGATGAAAATGCGCAGCACCTGGAGGTGGGATACCCATCTGATTTTTTGCAGCAGGGTATCCGCATTATCGATACCCCGGGAACCAATTCGCTGGAGCAGTGGCACGAGGACGTCACAAAAGAAGCAATCCGGGAACAGGCGGACGCCTGTATTATCCTTACCAGCGCTGAAAAGCCGTTCCCGGAAAGCTTCTGCCGTTTTTTGGAGGATAACCTTGAAGACGTTTTGCAAACCTGTGTTTTTGTAGTGACAAAGATCGACTTGGTTCCGCCGAAGCAGCAGGCCAGACAGCTGGAGTATATCCGAAAAGTCCTGAAAGAGAAGCTGTCTGTTCACGATCCGTTGGTATTACCCTATTCCGCCCTGCCGGTCATAAATGGGACCGGAACAGAATATATTGAGGGAAATCGTGAAACAGAGGAAAGAATCCTGAAATTTTTGCAGGAGCAGAGAATCCGGATCCAGCTGCAGCGGTGCATGGCCTTGTCAGAAAACGCAATGGGACGGCTGAAAGAAAGCATGGAGCAGATATCCTCGCAGCAGGAGCAGCGGCACCTTCAGCTTATGCAGGCCGTTACAACGGACCTGCAGGGCTTTGTCATGAGAAAAAAGTCGGAAATCAGCTTATCCTATCAGGAAAACACAAACGAGAAATTAAAGGCGATTGGAGAAAACGTTGACGTCTGGATTCGGGATAAAAAGAGAGAAGTATATGAAGCGTTTCAAAAACCGGCAACGGAAAGCGGCATACGGGATTTTTTACAGACAAAGCTGAATCCTTTGCTGGAGGAAAAGAAATCGGAAATTTTGAAAAATGCCGGCATATCCGCAGAGAGCTCCTCGAAGTATTTGAGTGAGATACAGTCAATAGCGGAAGGGCATTGCAGACGCTTTGAAGCGGATTTTAAGAGAGAATACCGGCAGCTGGAACTGCTTGCGCATGATCTGGTGCAGGAGGTGGATAAAAGCGTCCGTCTGGATGATTCCTTGATGACAAATATACAGGCTAATATTGCCATCCGTCAAAAGGTTGAGGCCAACGTCAAACAGTCAAACCGTGGTTTTATGGGATATGCGGGAGCGGGAGCGGCAGCCGGGGCCGCGATCGGTTCAGTTGTCCCGATTATTGGAACAACAGCGGGAGCTGTTATTGGCGCCGTTGCCGGCTTTATGCGGTTTAGCAAAAAATCAGACGATTCATCCAGAGGGACGGCTTTCCGCAATCAGGTAGCTGGTGATGTCAACGCGGTGGTAGAGCAGTATTTCAGAAGCTTGAAAGATAGTGTGCTGCAGTTTTTTTATCAAAATGCAGCAAATTGCTGGATGCAGGTCGAGCGTGTTATGGATCAGTATCTCACGCAGTATACTGGTATAGTTCATGAAATGAGAAAACGCGATCAGCATGCGCAGGAAGAGGCCGCATTAAAAATCCGGGCCATTCAGGGCGATATCAGCTTAACGCAGCAGCAGCTTGAACAAATAAAGTCAGTAAGATACAAAATCAGTCAGATGTAAGTAAGAGAGGAGTAAAGCAGTGATGGATACAATCCGGGAATTTGATTCCGTATGGAAAAAGTTTATGGTGATGTGCCGGGCAAAGCTGATGGAAAAAAGCAAACAATGCGCATTAAGCGGTGCTGCGGCGGAGATGTCGGTTCAAGATGCGGCCTCCATGTGGTTCGATCCATACAACGCATGCGGCCAGTGGCTGAAACAGCTGGAAAAGGAAGAACCGCAGACGGCTGAGAAAGTCAAAACGATTTTACAGGAAATCAAGCTGGAGGAAATCCCAGAGAAAAAAGGTTTCCCGGAACTTGGCGTTATCGGGATTGCGGCAGGAGGAGCGGCGGCCGGCGCCGGTGTCGGGGCGTGGATTCTCCACTTAGGGACATGGGGAACCCTCCTGTCAGCGGCAATTCCAGCGGTGGCTTTGTACCCGGCGATGAAAGGATATCAGAAAAGCGAAAGGGAAAAGGCGGAAAGAGAAGGAATTACAAAATATCTGGAACAGCTTTCCCTTGTCCGGGAGGAAATTGACGGGGTATTGAACTGTTCTGCCTGCTAAATTTATAACCCTGCATAAGACAAAAACGGTCTGGTCTGCCTTTTGAAAGCTGCGGACTGGGCCGTTCTTAAAACCTTATTTTTGAAGTCAGAGCGGAAAGAAAGGGAAAATTATGATTGATGTTAAAATTTCTGTGAACAATGTTGATTATGAAGCCGCTTTGGATACACTGCTTCCAGTGCTGCTGGAGCATTTGTCAAAAAAATCTGAGAACGCTTTTTTGGTTTCCGTCTTGTCGAAGACCAAAGGTGTTTCGTCAATAGCGGCAAAAGCGGCTTTAAAAGCGCTTCCGCAGGATACGAGGGATGAGCTTGCCGTGGCGTGCTTAAACCATTATAAGGAGGATATTCAGCGTCTGCTTACCGAAGCGTCGAAACAAAAGGGGATTGCGCTGCAAATTGAAGGGATTGATATCGCTGTGGCACAGAATTCTGAAGCCGGTCAATAACAGAGCGCCAAAAAAGCGGTTTTGAAGGTGAAAAATGCAGACAAGAGTTATTTTTGAGAATGATATGATAAAATGGCGATAGGTCGGTTAAGGCAATACAAAGGAGGATGTGAAATGGAACGTACAGTTTATAATGCGGACAAAATGTATACATATATCCGCGGATATGCATCGGGGGTTGGTATGATCCAGACGCTTAAGGCACTTTCTTTTGCCAGGGAAAAGCATAATGGACAGAAACGTAAAAATGGCGATCCGTATATTGTGCATCCTCTTACTATGGCTTGTAATGCGTTGAGTATGGGAATTCGAGATGACAATACCATAGCAACAATTCTTCTGCATGATGTTTGTGAAGATTGCGGTGTGGCTTTAGAAGAACTTCCGGTAAACGATATTGTCCGCAGGGGCGTTCAGCTAATGACTTTCGAAGTTTTGCCAGGAGAAACAAAAGATATTGCCAAGACCAGATATTATAATATGCTCATTCAGAGTAAGGAAGCTGTGATTACCAAGTTTATCGACCGGTGCCATAATGTTTCAAGTATGGCAGGTACTTTTTCTGTTGAAAAGCTCAAGTCTTATATAAAAGAGACAAGAACTTATGTACTCCCACTGTTGAGACAAGCTAAGGATCATTATCCAGAGGAATCAGACAGGCTGTTTATGCTGAAATATCATATCACAAGTGTGGTTGATGCAATCGATTTGACAATGCAGGCATACGAAAGCAGAAATGAAGATACTGAAACAATAGAATAAAATAGCGCTTTTAGATGTATGTATGAATAGATATGCGGAGGATTAACTATGTTTAACAAATCTATTGAACGCGATTTCGGTAAGGGCTTTCTCTTTTCAATGGAGACTTTAAACGTGACAGAGGAAGATCTGGAGAAATATCAAAGCGGCACCCCCCTTGACGCGGACAAATTCAAAGACTGCAATGTGAGGTTTTTTACCGATGGTTATTATCCGAGGGTTGTTCGGCTCTCTAAGGATATTCCGACTTTTGATTCAGGAGATCGGGAATATGATTCATGGCATGACTTGTATTTAGTACAAGAGCAAAGCGGAAATATTCATGCTGTTTATTGCACCGGTGGTTATCGCATTGCAACAATTCAAGGATACGCCAAAGTGCATCAATTACCAAACATATTAAAGAAATATTTTTTCTAATTAGTGAAACGGCGACAGCATACCTACAAATAAATATAATCCTAAATAAAAGAAGGAGTCCTTTGCTATGAGAAACGATTTTGATGATTATTGCCCAGCCTCTGTTTCGAGAGGTGAATTGGAAGATATAGCTAGCATTACAGTTAGATTAATGCCATATTATGGCCGTGATATAGAGAAAATGCGGGATATGCCCAGAGAACAGGCAGTCGCTTATAGGCAGGAATTGAGAGAAAAAGGAATGTTCTATGATGCCGCTAAGGCAGTAGATATTTATTCGCACGGTAATTTTTGTGCATCTCATCTCAGTAATTTTTGTAAGACAGATTTTATATTTGAGGGTATAAACATCAAGTCAATGGAAGGTTTTTTTGCAATCACTAAAAACTTCAAATCAAGAAGAACAGATTCATATATGCTCTCTTGCAGGCAAAGAAGCAAAAAAGGCAGGTCTGGCAGTTGCAGGCTTTGATGGCAAACATCTCTATTGGCAAGGAGAAACGATTGATCGTTTTTCCGAACAATATCATGTTCTTGTTCGCAGAGCGTATCATGCAAGATTTGAACAGGATAACCTCTTTAGAAAAGCGCTGATGGAAGCGAAAAACAAACAGCTTTTACATACAATTGGGAATAATGATCCTAAAGTAACGATATTGACCGTAGATGAATTTATTGGCTTTTTGCAAGAACTTCAGGAAAAATTGTGAGCTCGCGCAGTTTAGCAAACAATACGTTTGATTGTATGCTCCTCTAGCGTAAATGACAGGAGCATATGATCTAAAGAGGTAGTAAATTGAAAACAATGAATATTTTTGACGATACCATAAGAATAGTCCGCCAAGGCTATTATAAAAGATGGCAAAAGAATCAACTTAAAGCTTAAGGACAGTGAAATGAAAACGGTAAGAGTGTTTTTATCTGAAGAAGTCCATGCATTAAGCGAGTATAAGTTTGAAAAACATATTTTTTATATTGGAAAATGCGGTCATAGCTGTGTGGATATGGATTCTTTTGTTGTGGCTCGCAGAAATTATAGGCAACCTTATTTAATCAGTAATATGTTATATGTCAAAAAAATAAAATAATAGAACTAGGGGGATATTTAAATAGTACAATAGTGATTATTATTGTAAATATGGGAGTAGAAAAGTGTTCGTTACATAATAAATCACCTTTTTCATTTGACAGCTTTCTTCTGTAATTTTCCTTTATCTTCTTTTTTTGATAGAATAGTCGTATTATGCGCATTCGCCTTTTGGCGGGTGCGCTTTTTTCATGTCTGCAGAAAAAAGTCATGGTTAAAGATACATAGCGGCAGGCCGCCGCCCCGACAATCTGAATTTTTCAAAATTTCAGATTGATCGGAGGAAACAGCCGTGGCTTACAACAAAGCCAAAGCGGAGAGAGAATGGCTCCGCTGGAAAGAAGCAGAAGAAAAGAAACTCAGAGAACTTGGCGTGGATGAAGAAACCATCCAGCGCCTTCATACATACGATTGGGCGCAGTTCAACAAAGAGCGCCAGTACCTGCAGCGACAGGTGGAATGGTCACCATATATAGATTGGGTGTCAGCGCAGGATCTGGAATTGCCCGTGGAAGATACGGAATCCCTGCTGGACAGCATCGAGGATATAGAGCTTTTTTCTTTATTACATAATGTAGACAAGCTCACCCTCGAAATTCTCTTCATGAAGATGGACGGATATGGCAGCAAGGAAATCTCAGAGAAAACCGGCCTGTCAGTAAACGCCATTGATCTGCGGATTTTCAAACTCAAGAAAAAATTAAAAAATTTTTTATAAGCGGAAAGATTCCGGCCTTTTTCCTGGGCTATAGGGCGAACGGGGAAAAAGAAACGTTCGCCTTGTAGCTTGAAAAATGAATACCAGCCATGCGGGTACGTTCCCGCCTGAGCGAGCGACTAAAAGTTTGTTATGCACAAACTTCGGAAAAAGCGCCAAGACAATCCAGAGCCATAGCTGTCTCCCTTTTCAGGGATGGCGGCTGTTGCTCTTGGATTCGAGCGATGCATTTTGACCGGAAAGAGGGGGTAGTTTCCCTTTTCGCCACGACCTTGGGCGGGGGATTATGATACGCGCTATCGTTTGCCCACACGTCAGATGGGCTGGCCGACCTTGGGTTGTAATCAGCAAGACCTTTGGGGAGCCAGTGAACGGCTTGTCAACTGCAAGCCTGCCCGCATGGTTCCCAAGGTTGCCGGGGGGCGAGCTGCAAATACGGCACATCAAAATCAAACCTTTTTTAATTCAGATTGCCGTTGACGGCGAATCCGTGCGGCGCAGCCTAAAAACTGCGCCGCATCAGTTTGCCGCCAACAGGCCAAGGAGAATGTGCCGAAATGAACAATCACTCTCTGAAAGAGCAGGCCCATGGGGAAATCGAACGGATCTTCCGAATCCTTCTCCCTCAAAACGGGCTGGCAGTTCGGGAAGAACAGATTACCCTCTGCCACGCCATGCTGGACACCCTGCTCCAAAACAATATCGCTTTATGCGACGCGGGAGTCGGGATCGGCAAGACCTACGCCTACCTGACCGCCTGCATTTTACTGAAAAAGTTTGCCCCGCACGGGCCTGCCGGTTCCCAGCCGGTGGTGGTCTCCACCTCCAGCGTTGCCCTGCAGGACGCCATCATCGGGGAATACATCCCGTTTTTATCCCGGATTTTTCTGGAGAACCGCATCATTCAAAAGCCCATCCGGGCAATGGTGCGAAAGGGTAAGGAACGCTTTGTCTGCGACTCACGTCTCGCCCAACGGTTGGAAGCCGTGAAACATAAGAAAAAGAATGCGGAGCAGATGAAAGCCCTGCTCTCCCTTCGCAGCTATTATGATTTAGACGCCGTAACCGGCCTCAGTGGATTTGACAGGCGGCAGGTGTGCGTCCCCAAGGTTTGCGAGAAAACCTGTTCGCTGCGAAATATTTGCCGGTACCATCAATACCTGAAGGAAGCCAGAAGCGCGGAGATTTTTGTCCAGATTTGCAATCACAATTACTTGTTGGCAGATGCAGCCCACCGTTTACAGGAACTGCGGCCTCTTCTCAATGATTACCGGGCTTTGGTAATCGACGAGGCCCACAAGCTGCCGGACGCAGCCCGCCAGATGTACGGGCAGAGTTTGTCGGCGGAGGATTTCCGTGAACTCTGCGACCTGCTGGCAAAAGAAAAATATATCCTTGCTTCCCAGCGTCTGAAAGAAAAGTTTACTGCCCTATTGGGTGCCATGTGCCGGGGCGAACTGCTGGAAGAAGCCCAACGTACCGCCTTTATTTTAACGCCGGATCGGGAAACGGCCCTTCGGGATTGCCTTTCCCTCCTCCGGCAGCTACAAAAACAGCTTGCCCCGCACCTCCCACGATGGCTTCTTTACCGGCTGGGAACAACAGAGCAGTCTCTAAACCTCTTTTTTACCGGGGATCGCAAATACATCCTCTACATTCAATACGACAGGGACGGAAGTCCCAGCCTCTGCGCCGCCAGCCGGGAAATGCCGGAGCAGCTGCGCCGGGCGCTGTGGCTAAAGGATATCCCCGCCATCCTGACCTCCGGCACCCTCATGGCTGGTGGCAGCTTTGAACGAACAAAAAAGGTCATGGGGCTGTCCGTGAACCAACGGCTGGAGGATTTTATTGCGGTTTCGCCCTTTAACTATGAAGAAAACTGCCTCCTTTACATCCCCGGCGACCTGCCGAGAGCGCAGATGGGAAGCGAAAAGGAAGCTAAGTGTCTGGCAGAGCAGATCTGCCGGTTGGTGGAAGCCACTCATGGCCACACTCTGGTGCTCTTTACTTCCTATTCCCTCATGGGCGCTGTTTATAATCAGGTAAAGGACCGGCTGTCTTTTCCCTTGATGGAAGTATGGCGGCACTCGCAGGATATCATTCACCAATTCAAGCAGGCCAGCAACGCCGTGCTGTTCGCGGCGGGCTCCTGTTGGGAAGGTGTGGATTTTCCCGGCGATATGGTGTCGTCGCTCATACTTGTGCGGCTGCCGTTCCCTGTTCCAGATCCATTGAGCGAAGCGGAACGGGAACAGTACCCAACCCTGCAGGATTACATCAAGACCGTAGTCATACCGGATATGCAGGTAAAACTCAGGCAGGGATTCGGGCGGGCCATCCGCACCGAAACCGACACCTGCGTGGTGAGCATTTTGGATTATCGGGCAGCCCCCGGCCAACGGTATCACAAAGCTGTGCTGGAAACCCTGCCGAACCTTCGGCTCACCGGAAAAATCGAAGATGTAGAGGATTTCATCCGGGCAAAGAAAGGCCCGGATTATTTTATGTCATAAAGGAGATTACCATAGATGAACAGAAAAACAGAAACGGCGGGATTTCTCTACGCAGACCGCCCCATGTGGTTATACAGCCGCAGCAGCGATAAAAGAATGTTTGTCCTGATTCAGCAGATGCGGAATCTTTTAGAGGAAGCCAATCATCGGGGATACACTGTCGTGGGTACCTCGCAGGATATGGGAACCGGCAGGAGCACAGCCCGCATGGGCCTAAAACAGATGATGCGGGCTGTGCAGGGCGGCTTCGTCCGCGCTGTGCTTGTGCGGGATTTATCCCGCCTGAGCCACGATCCCGCCATCTTGATTCAAATACTGGAGTTTCTGCAGGACCATAACGCGGTACTGATCACCACCGAGAGCGACTTGCGGTATGAGCTTTACATCAAGGGACTGGAAAACCGCTTTTTCCAGAGGGCAGCCCAAAAGGGCCTCCATCTGCCGTGGTGAATTTTCATGGCAATTCCCTATACCTTGCAGACCCCAAGCGAAAAGGTGATCAATGAAATCAAATACTTTGCAGCATTCTCCGCATTAAAACGGCTGTTAGAACAAGAGAAAATCACATTGGAAAACTGCCGGCTGGCGAATGTTGCTATTGCCGAAAAGTACGGCGTTTCACAACTCCATATTTAGTGGTTGTCGTGATAGCTATCCCAAACCGGTTGTGGTAGTCTTTGGTGTGACAAAAAAGATGTCCAACCGGAAAGGGGGTGGCAAAGGTGCCGCAGGTTAAGGTCATACAGCCAATAGCAGAACAAGCCAAAAAGCTACGGGTTGCAGCTTACGCCCGTGTGAGCAGCGATTCAGCCGACCAGCTGAATTCCTTTTCCACCCAAGTGGACTATTACACCAGTTACATTAGGTCGAAAGAAGAATGGGAATTCGCAGGGCTGTATGCGGATGAAGCGGTCTCCGGCACCACAGCCGACAAGCGGGATGATTTTCAGCGCCTGCTGGCCGACTGCCGTGCCGGGAAGATCGACCGCATCCTCGTCAAATCCATTTCCCGATTTGCAAGGAATACCATCGACTGTATCCAGACGGTGCGGGAACTCAAACAGCTTGGCGTTGCTATAGAATTTGAAAAAGAGGAAATCGACACCGGGAACATGGGTAGCGAAATGCTGCTGAGTATTTTAGGATCAGCCGCACAGGAAGAATCCCTCTCTATCTCGAAAAACCTGAAATGGAGCTATCGCCGCCGGATGAAATCCGGCGATTTTATTACCTGCAGCGCACCTATTGGCTATATTCTGAAGAATAAGACTTTAGTGCCAGACCCACAGGAAGTTCCCATCGTCGAGTATATTTTCAGCAGCTATCTTGCCGGAAAAGGCGCTGATGAAATTGCTTCAGAACTTAATGAAATAGAGATAAAAAGCAAGGCTGGAATTGCTAAACATTGGCGTTCCGTGACTGTACTCAAAATTTTGAAAAATGAAAAATATATTGGCGATTCGTTAGTTCAAAAGAGCTTCACAACAGAAGAATTGCCATTCCGGAGGAAACAAAATAACGGACAACTTCCCAAATACTACATCAAAAATTCCCACCAAGGTATTATACCTGTTGAGATTTTTGAAGCGGTACAGGAACTTCTCAGGCAGAGAAGTATTACCCATTCACCGAAAAATAAAGTCCAACAGTTTCCTTTAAGTAAAGTAGTCAAATGTGGCTTGTGCGATTCCACCTTTTATCGGAAATCCAATGATCGACTTACAAAATGGATTTGTTACCAACATCTAAAAAGTAAAGAATTATGCCCTATAAAAGCAATTCCCCAAGAAGAATTCTATCAAGCCTTTTTGAAGGTATACAACAAGCTTTTGGACAACAAGGATATGATTTTGAAAGTGATGTTGGACCAGCTTTTAGAACTCCAAGTCAAGACCACACTCACGAAACCAGACATCGTAGAGATAAACGAAAAAATATCTGAATTAGTCAAGCAGAACCATTCACTCGCAAGGTTACAGACCAAGGGGTGCATCGATTCTGCTATTTTTATAGAGCGAAGCAACCGCAACAACCAGAAAATCGAAGAGTTGCGCTGGAAACTGCGCCAACTACAGGAGCCAGATAATATCACCAAAACGATTGAAGATACAAGGCTGTTGCTGGATTTATTGGAAGAAGCCCAACCAATGGTAGAATTTGATCCGGTGATATTTAAGAGCATGATACAGAAGATCATTGTTTACCCGGAAAAATTTGGCTTTTGCCTTATCAATGGGTTGGTTCTTGATGAAGGACGGTGTTAAACATGAAAAAAATACGATATCTTCTCTTCGGATATCAAATAGTACACGGAAAAACAATTGAAAATCCTCCTGAGAAAGAACTTGTAGAAGAAATTTATCAGAAATACTTGCAGGGTTGGTCCATCAAACAATTAGCGCTATATGCAGAACAAAGTGGAATCCCATATCGGGAAAACTCAAATGGCTGGAACAAGAATATGGTTACCCGGATACTGGAGGATGAACGCTACTGGAACGGGGAAAAATATCCGCCAATTATAAGCAAGGAACTTGCCGATAGCGTAGTCCAATTAAAAAGGAGCAAAGCTACACCATATTCTGACGTTCTCTTTATCCAAAAAAAGATGATTTGTCCGATATGCGGAAAACGCTTGACCAGAAACAGTCAAAGAAAACCTATTATTTTGTGGAACTGCCAAGAGTGTCAGAGGTACTTCGGACCTATATCTGATGATGAGATTAGGCAGATGGTTATGGCAAAACTGTTGGAAATTTTCCGGGAGCCACAGAAAGTAGAGCCTGATAAATTAAGTAATAACAGCCTGTCCATACAGGCAGCCCGATTGACTAACGAGATCAATCAAATGCTGGATCAGCGTGAAGTTGATACGAACAAGGTGCTTTCCCTCATTTTAGAGTGCGCTGCCGAAAAGTATAAGACCTGCAGCATCAAGGAATCCGACCACCTCACCATCAAAATAAAGGCTCTTTTTCAGGAGCATAGCAACGACGAGGAACTGAACCGGGAACTTTTCGAGCAGACCGTGAAGCAGGTTATCCTGCAGCCGGATGACTCCATAAAGTTTCAGCTGCTGAATGGAAAAATAGTTTGAAAGGAGCGAACTTCCCATGCCACAAAAGGTAGTCATGGAAATCCCGGCAAACCCCATGCTGGGAGATTTGCGAAAGCGAAAACGAAAGCTGAGAGTTGCGGCCTACTGCCGGGTAAGCACCGAGGAAGAAGAACAGCAAAACAGCTTTGAGGTACAGGTGGACTATTACACCGAAAAGATCACCCATCACGATGGCTGGCAGCTTGCCGGAATTTTTGCAGACGATGGGATCTCCGGGGTGCGAACCAAAAAGAGGGACCAATTCAATGAAATGATAGATCTCTGCAGGAAAAAGAAAATAGATCTCATCCTGACGAAATCCATTTCCCGATTTGCCCGGAATACCCTCGACTGCATCAAACACGTCCGAATCCTCAAAAGCTGGGGTATCCCCGTGATATTCGAGAAGGAAAACATCGACACCTCGAATATGAACAGCGAAATGATCCTGACTTGCCTGAGTTCCTTCGCACAGGCCGAAAGCGAATCCATCAGCGGAAACGTCACCAAGGGAATTCGCATGGGGTACAAGCAAGGGCGGTTTGCCTTCCGTTACACCGGCTTCGCCTTTCAAAAGGGGCTGGACGGAGAGCCTGAAATCATCCCCAAGGACGCCCAAACAATCCTCATGATCGCACGGGAATTCCTGAACGGCGGCAGCCTGAAAGGGATCAAGGAAAAGCTGGAGAAAGCAGGCCTCCCAAGCCCTGCAGGAGAGCCGAAATGGACAACACAGACGATCCAGCGAATCCTCCAGAATGAGAAATACGCAGGCGACGTTCTGCTGCAGAAAACCTACACCGCCGATTTTTTAGAAGGGAAAGTCAAGAAGAATAACGGAGAACTGCCGCAATACTACATTCAGAATAACCATCCGGCTATCATCCCAAGAGAAATGTTTTTTCAAATTCAGGAAGAACTCGCCCGAAGAAGAAGCAAAAAGCCTGCCAATACCAAGAGGGCCAAGACCAACCGTGGCAGGTTCACCAGTAAATATGCCCTATCCGAAAGGCTGGTCTGTGGGGACTGCGGCTGTTATTTCCGCAGGGTAACATGGAACATCCACGGAAGAAAGCAAATCGTCTGGCGGTGCATCAACCGGCTGGAGTTCGGACCGAAATCCTGTGGAAAATCACCCAGCCTTGAAGAAGCAGCCCTTCACACCGCCATATTGGAAGCCATCCGTTCTCTGGTTCATGGGCAGCAGGAAGAAATGGCTGCGGCACTGCAGGATACCCTGATACAGTGCATCGCCGGAGAAAAGGAAGAAGCCAGCCCCATTGTGATAGAGAACAAAATCAAGGAACTGGAAACAGAGTTTGACCGGCTGCTGGTTCTGGCGGTTGACGAAAACGACATCATCGACCATAAACTGAAACAGATCAGCGAAACCATCCTCAAACTGAAACAGCAGAAAAAGCGGATTGAATATACCGCAGAGCGTTCCGAGGTAATGGAATCTAAAGCCAAAGATGTCATGGGGCTAGTTTCTGCCGAGGACCTCGACCTGACAGAATACTCCGACGCCTTAGTGTACCGCATCATTGAAAGAATCACCGTACTTTCCAAAGAGGAAATCCGCATCCGTTTCATAGGCGGATTTGAAATCACACAGCCCCTTCGCTAAGAAGCAGGTACAGAGAAATGCTGGCAGACCATGTGCTGTCGGTGTTTCTCTGTACCTGCTTTTTTTGCATTTTATATTTATTTGTGTTATACTACTTATAGAATATTTGAAAAGAAGGGGTGCGTGTCCAAAAAAGATATTTTTCTTTTCAAACAAGAGGGTATCTTTTTTGTAGCGTAAACCCACGTCGGAACGAGTTGCGCTCGTTCCGATTTTTTTATTTTATAAGAAATCGGTCGCCCGTCCCGCTGTCTCTTCTTTTCAGCAAAAAAGTCATGTGCTGTATCCGCACATCTCCGAAGGTTTACCGCAACCAGCTTTTGCGGCGTTAATAAAATTGCGGTACAATGCTTCCATTTATTTTTTCGTTATAATCAGAATTTTAAAATTAAAAAGGGGAATTTTTACCGTCGTTTTGGATATACTTCGTTTATAAAGGAAAGGATGGTGTTCTTTATGATTGAACAGGATACAATCCGGCTTTTACGGGAGTGCGACGCCGGTGTAAAAATGGGGGTTTCATCTATTGACGAAGTTTTGGGCTATGTGCAGGCCGACGCATTTAAAAAATATTTGTCCGACTGTAAGCAGGAACATGAAAAACTTGGTACGGAAATGCAGGAATTGCTGGGCCGATATAAGGACGAAGGCAAGGAGCCAAACCCTATTGCAAAGGGAATGTCCTGGATAAAGACCAACATGAAACTGGTCATGAATGAATCCGATAATACAATTGCCGATTTGATGACCGACGGCTGCAATATGGGAGTCAAGTCATTGAACCGATACCTAAACGAATATAAAGCTGCAGATGAGGTTTCAAAGGATATTACCAAACGGTTGATTAACCTTGAAGAAAAACTGGCAATAGATATTCGTCCATTTTTATAAGGCAAACAACGGCTCGCTGTTTTTGTGCTTTATAGCATGCGCCTTTTTATTGCAAATCCACGTTGGCATGCATGCTGTTCTGTTGAAAAGCTCGGTTTTTGCCGGGCTTTTTTACTATCGTTTTGTTTCTTTAGCAGCAGCCTGTAAGCATGGACCTCTGCAGAAAAATGAATAGGAGGCGGATTCCCGGTTGACATTTCCGGAGATATTCTATATAATGAGGAGCATAACTAATAAGAAAGGGAGATATGCTGGAATAATGGATGACATTGACAGCAGCGACGCCGACGGCGTAAGCAATCTTTTTAGCTTTTATTTTATATGCAAATTTGTATGATATGGCATAACCTGCGCCCTTGAATAGGGCCTGGCGGGTTGTGCCTTTTTTTACTGATTTTCGCCTTTGGGCGGTCAGAATATATGTATTTGAAGAAAGGAGTGGTCTGTCCAATTATGGATAGTCACAAACAGACGCCTTGGCACGCCAAGCCGCTGCCGGAAATCTACCAGTTACTGCATACCTCCGACGATGGGCTGAGCGATACAGAGGCGGCTGAAAGGCTGAGGAAAAACGGAAAAAATACATTGCGGGCAAAACCCCAAAAAACTGTTTTTCAAATGCTCAAAGAACAAATTTTTGACCCTATGGTGTTAATCCTGATCGGCGCGGCCGCGTTTTCCGCTGTTTTACAGGAGTGGACCGAAGCAATCGTGATTTTTTCTATTGTGGTAATTAACGCGGTAATTGGTATTGTGCAGGAAAAAAAAGCGCAGTCCTCATTGGAGGCTCTGCGCAATATGAGTGCGCCCACCGCCCGCGTTTTGCGCCAGGGAGAAGAAAGCATCATTCCTGCCGATGAGCTTGTAGTGGGCGATGTGGTTTTTTTAAGCGACGGTGACATGGTTCCTGCAGACATGCGGTTGATTGACGCAGCAAATTTAAAGGTACAGGAAGCCTCTCTTACCGGTGAGTCGCTTCCTTCAGAAAAGGATGCAGACGTATTGTTACCGGAAAGCTGTACGCTGGGTGACCGCAGCAATATGGTGTACACTTCCGCAATCGTTACCTATGGGCGCGCTGTCGGTGTGGTTGTTGCCATCGGCATGGATACAGAGGTTGGAAACATTGCCGGGCTGCTGGATAACCAGGATGAACTGGATACACCGCTTAAGCGCAAGCTAAACGCCGTGGGCAAAACGCTGACGGTAGTAGGGTTTATCGTATGTATTTTGATTTTTGCCATCGGCGCACTGTACCAGCGTCCGCTGGTTCCGCAATTTCTTGTGGCAATTTCTCTGGCAATCTCTATTATCCCGGAAGGCCTGCCTGCTACGGCCACGATTGTCATGGCATTGGGTGTGCAACGTATGGCAAAACGCAATGCGTTAATCCGCAAACTGCCGGCAGTTGAAACGTTGGGGAGCGCAACGGTAATCTGCAGCGACAAAACAGGCACATTAACGCTTAATAAAATGACTGTAACGCATATTGCAGTCAACGGAGACTTTGAGGCGGGGAAGGCAACGCCGGTAGAAGGTGCTTCCAACAAGCATGCAAAAGTGTATGAAGAGCTGGTATATGCGGCGGCGCTTTGCAACGACGCCAGCCTGGACCCCGACCGTAAGGGAGAAATCATTGGGGACCCTACAGAAGGGGCGCTGATCTATATGGCGCAGGCGTTTGGAATTAATCACGAGGAGTTGGAAGACAAATATCCCCGTCTGTTTGAACAGCCCTTTGACTCCGACAGAAAGCGCATGACGACCGTACATCAAATTGACCAGAAAAACATTGCATATACAAAGGGCGCAGTGGACGAGATGTTGCCGCTGTGTACGCATATTTTAACGGCACAGGGCGTTCGCCCTGTTACAAAAGCAGATCAGTCCAACATTTTAAAGTTATGCTTTACAATGTCTGAAAACGCACAGCGGGTCTTGGGCTTTGCCATGCGCAATTTACAAAGAATTCCTGATGACGACGATGAAAATCTGGAATTTGATATGACGTTTATCGGTGTAGTGGGGATGATTGACCCTCCGCGTAAAGAGGTGCAAGCGTCGGTACAAACCTGCCATGAGGCTGGAATACGCACGATCATGATTACCGGCGACCATAAGGTGACAGCGCTTGCAATCGCCAGAGAGCTTGGTATTTACAGACAGGGGAACACGGTTGTATCAGGCGATGCGCTCGATACGATGACCGACGCACAGCTCGACGCGGCGGTTAAAACCGCCACAGTTTTTGCACGCGTGTCTCCCGCGGATAAACTGCGCATCATCCAGTCCTTAAAACGTACCGGCGAGGTAGCCGCCATGACAGGCGACGGCGTCAACGACTCCCCTGCGCTAAAGGCCGCCGACATTGGCGTGGCTATGGGTATTACAGGTACTGATGTTGCAAAGGAAGCTTCAGACATGATCTTGCTCGACGACAGCTTTACAACCATTGCCTACGCAATTAAGGAAGGCCGCCGCGTTTATCGTAACATTCAAAAAGTAATCCAGTTTTTATTGGTAGGGAATATAGCGGAAATTTTAACCTTGTTTGTAGCAACGCTGTTTAACTGGGACGCACCGCTTCTGGCAATTCACATTTTATGGGTAAACCTTGCTACGGCAACGCTGCCGGCGCTGGCACTGGGGGTTGACCCGGCCAGCAAAAATATTATGAAACATCAACCTGTGAAGTCCGGAACGCTGTTTGAAAAGGATTTGGTGCGCCGTGTTGTAACACAGGGTGTATTTGTGGCAGCGGTGACCACCGCCGCTTATTGGGCTGGTGCGAGCATGGGTGGCCACACGGCGGGGCAGACCATGGCATTTTGCGTACTGGCCTTTTCGCAAATGCTGCGCGCATTTAACCAGCGTTCAAATACTGAACCGATCTGGGTACGCGCTGAAGGGGCAAATCCCTGGTTAATTCTTTCTTTTGCCGTTTCTGCCGTGCTTATGCTTTGTATTCTTTTTATTCCTGCTCTGCAAAGCGCTTTTCGCCTGACTGCATTAAACGGCGTGCAATGGCTGGCTGTTATTGGTTTTTCTCTGCTATCTATTGTTCAGGTGGAAATTTTTAAATGGATCAGGCGCATAAAAGCGCGATAAATGCAACGCGCAGAAGAAATTTCTTCTGCGCGTTGTTTTTAAAGCTTACAAAAAAAACGGCCCCGGCATGTTTGCCGAAGCCGTTGCCAAATTGTTTTTTGCTGTTATGCAATAAACATCTGCGTCCAGTAGTTGCCGTTTGCAACGTACCCTACGCCAATTTGTGTAAATGAAGCGTTTAAAATATTTGCGCGATGTCCGCTGGAATTCATCCACCCGGTTACAACAGCCTGCGGTGTGCGGTAGCCCTGCGCAATGTTTTCTCCATAGGTTTTATACGAGATGCCAAAGTCGCGAATCATCTTTCCGGGGGAGCCGTATACAGGGCTTGTATGGGAAAAGTAGCGGTTGTCGTGCATATCCTGTGATTTGTAGCGTGCAACACGGCTAAGTTCCCAGTTAACGGTAAGCGCTTTCAGACCTCTTGCGGTACGTTCCTGGTTTACAAGCCTTACGACTTCTTCTTCAAAGCTGCTTACGGTAGCGTCTAATGTGGGGATCTGTAAAACTTGCCCTGGATAGATCAGGTTTGGATCAGATACCTGAGGATTGGCCTGAATAATTTCACTGACGCCCATTTGGTACTTAACGGCAATTTTCCACATGGAATCACCTTTCTGTACAATGTGCGTTTTTCCCTGCGCCGCACTGACGGGGAAAACGGCAAGAACAAAAAAGAAAGCGGTAACAACAACTGCACTGATAAATTTTTTCATAGCATAACCTCCTGTTTACAGTATACATGTATCATTATATATTTTCAAATGTAAGTATTGGATAAAACGCAAAATTGTGGAATACTACATTTGTATTATTTTAACCGAATCATTGCTGCAAACAGAAAATTGTTTTAAAACGCGCTTTTGCTATAAAAAAGCTGCCGCCGGATTTTACAAAATCCGGCGGCAGAAGTATGGCATTTATTTTAAGACTGCGTTGTATAATGATGCTCGCCTGCTTCGGTACGGTCGCGGAACAAAAGTGAAATACACCAGATTGCCGCAAGGCCTACCAGCGTGTAGATAATCCTGCTCACAATACCTGTTTGCCCACCGCAGATCCAGGCGACGACGTCAAATTGGAAAATACCGATAATACCCCAGTTGATGCCGCCAATGATCGTGAGTAAAAGACAGATTTTATCAAGCATGCTTTTTCCTCCTTTGCTGTTTGGAAATAGCATGCCCCAATCTTTCAGGCTTATACATGCAAAAAGAAAAATCCGGCAATCAGCAGCACCAAGCCGGTCATCCACAAAAGGCAGGCAATCCATTTTACATTTTTTATTGTTTTTTTAATTTTAGATTTTTTAATCATATCGGGCGTACCGAACGGCAGTAAAAAATATAAAATCCCTAAAAGCAGGCAGCCGCCGCTCACAATATAAATGCCAATATTTGGCTGGAAGACCATCCAGAACAGGCCGACCACTATGGCAAGCAGTCCTAAAATATTACAGATGGAAAACAATCTGCCGCAATTACGCGTAAGGCGGTAATACTTCATGGCAGCCTGCTGGCAGGCGTCGCTGCAGTATTGCTCATGATATGAAATTTCCTTTGCACAATATTCGCATTTTTTCAAACAGAATCATTCCCTGTCAACTTGGTCTAACTACATTATAGTACGCATTCTGTGAAAGTCAATAGATACAGCCGTGCGCTGTACCTTTCTCAGCAGATGCAAGGTGTTTTTCGGCGATTCGTATCACAAATTTACATGCTTGTTATGCATACAAGAAAATTGCAAAGTTTGCTTTTAAATATGAATTAAAATTCATTAAAAGATCCGGCTTTTGTACAGATATATAGCAATATTCCTATCTTTCCCTTTTTTATGGAAATTGTTACGTTGCAGCCTTTCCGTTTTCTTAACATGGGAAGGCATATTTGTGATATGGCAGGTTTTCTTATATACAAAAAGTACTTGACAAGAAACACGGCCTTTGCTATAATATACCACGCTGACTAAAAATGCGAGTGTGCTGGAACTGGCAGACAGGCACGTTTGAGGGGCGTGTGTTTCATGACGTACGGGTTCAAGTCCCGTCACTCGCACCACGTCGGAATGGACTACGCTCCATTCAAAATCCCCAGTCAAATGGCTGGGGATTTCTCATACCGCTTCGTCATTCCTCCTTTCCGCAAAAAGTCACGCTTGCTGCGGCTATGCCCTTGTAAACGCGGGCATGACGCCTCCGCTTTGCTACCAACTTTTTGCGGGATGCGCGAAGGTTCAAATTCCCTTCTAAAAAACACTGGGGATTTTTTTGTCTCACCTTTACACGTCGGAACGAGTTACGCTCGTTCCGGTTTTTTATTGGATAAAAAACCAGTCACCCGCTCCGCTGTTCCTCCTCTTCCGAAAAAGGCCGTACTCACGTCTTCTGTTCGGTTGTAAACGCCCTCACGACGGTTTCAGCTTGCTGCCAGCCTTTTGCGGTTCAGGTTTTCTTTGCCTTACAGTCTATGGTTGTATACGGTATCTTTTTCCTCTGGAGAGCATCTATTATCTTTTAGTTTTCTATGACAGGCAATCTTGTTCCCATTCTGCAAAGCAATTCATTACTAATGCTCCCGGTATGATCTGCAAGGATGGTGGCGGTTAATTCGCTGTCTGTTTTTGCTTCAATAAGTGTTGCAATATCACCAACCGAAACACCTTCCGTTTCCGTGATGTCTACTGCAAGTTGATCCATACAGATTCGTCCTATGACAGGGACAAAGTATTGCTTAATCTGTATTGCACCGTTTCCGCAGGATAGATTTCTGGGAATCCCATCGGCATACCCAATGGGAATGATGGCAATTTGACTGTCTCTTTTTGCAATAAATGTTCTGCCGTACCCAACGCTATCTCCTTTTGGAATAGACCGTATCAGTACGACTTTTGACTTTAGAGAAAGTACGGGGCGCAAATCCAGTTTACGGCTGCTTTCATCATATGGTGAACTGAGAACTCCATACAAGGCGATACCTGCCCGAACATAATCGCATTGTAGTTCGGGGTAATTGAGAATACCATAGCTGCTTTGAATGTGCAGCTTCGGTATGGTTATGCCTCGATTTCGCAAAGTGTAGATTAAACTGTAAAAATGATCGATTTGTTTCCGGGTGAAAGCGACATCGCTGGTTTGTAAACTATCTGAACAGCACAGATGTGTGTAGATTCCACAGACTGTTATATGTTTCAATGAAAATACCCTTTCAACATCGGTTAAGTCACTGCTTAATATTCCTAATCGATGCATACCCGTATCTATTTTGAGATGGGCTTTTATAGAAATGCCCTGTCTGTTTAGGGCGATGGCATGTTCATAGCTAATCAACGTCTGAATCAAGTTGTATTTTTTCAGTTCAGCCGCCCGCCAGGCAGCAGTATATCCAAGAATCAGAATTTCTCCACGAATACCATATTTTCTTAATTGTATTCCTTCATCAATGGTAGCGACAGCAAAGGCTTTTACACCAATTTTTTCAAGACAGGTAGAAACCTCAAAGGCCCTATGCCCGTATGCTTCCGCTTTGACAACCGCCATCAGTTGGCATTTGGGAGGCATGGCCTTTTTCAAGACTTTCACATTGTGGGCTAAATGATTCAAATGAACTTCTATCCACGCTCTGTCCATGTGGGGAGCCGGTTTTTTGTTTTTACTCTTGTATATACTAAAGAGTGCGGCTACTGCTATGCCAACAGCTGCAGATGTAAAGCAGACCACCCCAAAATGCAGCAGACTGTTTTCAATCAACCAATTCTGTAAGTGAGTAACCTTTGCAAGCAGACGTACCATGATAATCATCATAGGGTGTATGATATAAATACATAGTGATAATGTTCTTATCCATACAAGGCGTTTTCCTTGTAGATGTAAAATTACATGAAAAAGGAAATACATACAGGGCAGCAAAAATATATACATACTGTCGTGGCGCTGCAAGTCAAGATAATGTAACAGCAACGCCTCCGCCAACAGAAAAGTAAGACTGATACCAAACCCAAGGCCGCTCTTTCGTAAAGAATTCTTGTGGGGCATATCCGCTGTCAATCCACCCAGAACAAAAAACGCGGGGGCAAAGAAAATACCATTTCTTGTATAGTCGGATACTTGAAAAACAAATGGATAAAAGCTATTTAAGCCGGGGATTTTTTCGGCAATTCCATAATAGCTATCTCCAAACAGGCCGATTAAATAAAGGGCGGATGACGCTAGCATTGCTTTTTTGTAATCAAGGCGTTTTACCAGATACCAAGCAATCCCTGCACCGAAAATAGACGCCGGTAGATACCATAGATGATAGATTGTCCCGTCAAAAAACAGATCTTTTAAAATGTTTGGGATAAGGCTTCCGCAGTTGAAATAACCGTTATATATGTTGACCGGTATGTAAATGAGTATCGCAAGTACATAAATGTACGCTGTCTTTTTTACAAACTTCTTTCGTTTTTTGTTGTCCCGGGAATATCTCGAAATCAAAAAGAATCCGGACGTCATAAAGAAAAAAGGAACAGCAACACGTGCCAGAATCCGGGTCAGAATAAAGTCGCCTGTTGCGGTGAAAGAAGCCAATGGGGATGTATGGATTGTTATAATCAAAATAGCTGCAACCAGGCGGAACAAATCAATGCCTGTGTAACTTTTACACTTGTTCATTGGGTTTTCTCCTGATCGTTACAATAAAACCATCGATATTATTACCGGAAATTTGATAGGCGAATTGTTCCGGTATGAGTATCGTTGTTTTCTCTGTGAAAACCGGGACATAATACACCTCAATTGCAGTGTTCTTTTTTGACGGGTACAGAAACCGATTACTTTCTCGATAGATCTTGATAAAATGGATGTATTCTTCGAGCGTAAGGCGGTGTTCTGTCATGATTTTTGAATGAGGATATCCCACATAGCGAAAATGCCACGGCTCATATGCAATTTTGGTCAACGCTTCTTTTCCTTTTGGATAACGTTCCACAAAGCCAAAATGGGGCGCTGATTTTCGGAAATCGCCGCAAATTCCTTTATATGGGAAGTAAGGGCGGATAAAGTCGATATTTTTCTGATTCAGTCCCAGGTCGATAGCAAGTCCGGTTTCATGTTCGCTATGGCCGGGCGTAGCAACAAACTGTTTTGTAAACGCCTCCCCGTTGTCTCTAAGAGAATTTTGATAAATGGCAGTCTGCTCTTTTATGGAGCGGTAGCCGCTTACAGGAACAATTGCGTTGCCCGCCATAATATTAGATAAAAGCAGTTGTAAGGCGCTGGCGGCTTCGCTTTGCAGAAGAATATGAGGGAAATTTGGTTTTATAGCTATGAAATCCCCATTTTCCATACATCTGACAGGGTATTGTGCGTTTACAAGCAACAGATTTCCACAATATACCTTTTCCTTTTCAAGCGTTATTTTCATGGTGCAATATATAACCCGATCAGCTTGTCCAGCATTTCAGCAAAAGACAAACCAATTCCTTTCATCATATTGGGGTAACGGCTGTGAGAAGTCAGGCCGGGTATGGTATTTACTTCGTTAAAAACTATGTCGCCGCTTGTAGATAGAAATAAATCCACTCTGGCAAAGCCAGAACATCCCAACACCTTATAAATCCTGATAGCTGTGTCCTGTATCTTTTTTTCTGTTTCGGTGTCGATTCTTGCCGGCATATGGATTTTTGAAGTTTTCAGCGCGTATTTCTCCGAATAATCAAAGAAGCCGCTTGACAGTTCTATTTCGTCCACGCGTCCGACCGTTAGCGCATCGTTTCCAAGAACCGCGCAGCCTACCTCAAAACCATTGATTGCTTCTTCTACAATTACTTCTGTATCATGTTTAAAGGCTGACTTTATCGCCACACAAAGCATTTTTTGTTCGGTTACTTTTGTGATCCCAAAGGAGGAACCTGATCTAACTGGCTTTACAAAAAGGGGATAGGTTAAGCGCAATGCGATTTCTTTCAATGCATTTTCTTGTTCAAGGCGGTTGAAAGTGACCGATTTAGGCACGGATATTCCCTCAAGACTAATCAACCTGTGCGCCCTGCTTTTGTCCATACAAAGAGCGCAAGAAAGGGTGTTGCAGCCGACAATGGGGATTCCGGCCAATTCAAACAATCCCTGTAATGTACCGTCCTCTCCATTCTTACCGTGTAATACTGGGAAAACCAGATCAACTGGAATAAGCGTATATTGATTTTCGAAAATTTCTAAAAATCCTTTTGCAGAACAGTTCTGCGATACAACAATGGGAAAGGTTTCTGTATTGTCTTCAAACCATGTGTTGTTTGCAATGTTTTCATAGTTTCCTGTATAGTGAAACCAGTTGCCTGCCTGAGTAATGCCGATTGGAAAAATATCAAATCTTTCTGTATTGATATTTTTAAGGACAGCGGTTGCCGATTGCAGGGAAACCTCGTACTCGCTGGAATGCCCACCGAAAATTACAGCAATTCGTTTCTTTTTCATTTTATAGCCTCCTTTTGGCCATAGCCGAAAAGCAGTATAATGTTTGCTGAAAGCTTTATGGCCGAAATAGAATAAAGCACATCGTTTTAATCCAGTGCTTTCACTTCGATGTTATCTGGCAGAGGATAAGCAATTTCACACTGGTTGGTATACAGTTCTCTTTTTGTATGCTCGCCAGTTTCCTGATTTACTTCCTCACGGCAGACAACCGAAATCTGATAAATTATTTCATTCCGTTTTATATAAGAAACAGATGAATTAAAGACGGTATAATTTGTATGTACCGGCTTTTGCGATAAAATTTTCCCATACATATATTTGCCATCAAACAAAATTACAACTTGAAAGGAATGATTTGTCCCATTCCGAACTTTTAAGTCCAGCCAGCCTTCACTGATGGTTGCGTCTGTCCCGAACGGCAGATCTTCTGTTGTGGATGGGAAAGATTCAACAGCATGCCCGTGCCTTTCTATAATAGTCATTGGCGTGTGTAAAAACATCCAAAACAGCATATTGCTTAACTGGCACAGGCCACCGCCGTAAGAGCCAACAATTTTTCCATTCACAAAATTTAAGCCATCTTTATAGGGTGTATGGCGATCGGCATAACGAGTAAGCCAGAAGAAGGAAAACGTTTCATTTGGAGCAATCACAAGTTTATCCATTGTTTTTGCAGCCAATTTCAGGTTGTGTACCTTATTGTATTGAAACTGAATATCAAAACCGCTGTTCTCATTTACCATTAACGCAGAGGTTTCAAATACCACATTGGGTAAGAGCCTTTCTGAAATAGTACTTGCATACCTGTTCCCGTCAAACTTCATTTTTAAATAGCGGCATTGCTTTTTTTGCCATCTGCGAAACGGCAACAGAAACGGAAATATTTGTGTTAGTCTTTTTCTTGACATCATCATCGCCCCTTTGGGATATGCATAAAACAAAAACACTCTTGTATTGGCGCTTTTATTGTACCAATAACAAGAGTGTGATTTATTCGCTCGCTTACAAGGTATTCTACTGTTTTTCTGTGGAATTTCTTACAATTTTTCTACGAGAGGGGCAACGTAACGGTAAACTCAATCAAATCATTTTTGCTATTTGCAGTAATCGTGCCATGATGAAGTTCGACAATTCGTTTGGCAATGGCAAGCCCTAATCCGGCTCCGCCACTACGTGTACTTCGGGATACATCCAGTCTGAAGAATTGTTCAAAAATACGCCCCAGATTTTCATTTGAAATCGTATCGCCATGATTGATAAATTTAACCATCACATCATCGCTTTGTCGAACAACTGTAACATTGACTTCTGTACCCGGGTAGCTATAAATGACAGCATTCCGCAAGAGGTTATCAAACGCACGCTGAATTTTATTGGCGTCACAGCGTAATATTAAATCGTCGGGAATTTGGAGATTGCAGGTCAGGCCCTTTTCTTGCAGCATGGGTTTAAATTCAAAGGCAAGCTGCTCCAATAAACGCGTTAAATTGATTGTGCTGTATTGCAGCGAAATGTCGGTCAAATTAAACCGGGCAATATCGAAAAATTCATTGATTAAATCTTCCAATCGCTCTGCCTTTTCTAGGGAAATTGAAAGGTATCTTTCCTGCAAATCTTCCGAAATGTGCCGCTCATCCCGTAGCAAATTTAAGTAACCAATGACTGAAGCAAGTGGTGTTTTCAAATCATGGGCTAGGTACAAAATCAGGTCGTTTTTTCTGGCGGTTTCTTCCTTCAGAATTTGCTCATGGCTTCTCATCTGTGCTTTAATTTCGGACATTTGTGTTGCAATATCGCTGTAATCTTCTGGAAAGATATCTGCTGCATCTTTTTCCGAAAGAATATAGTCATGCAGCATTTTCCCAATCTCTTTTGTGTTCTTTCTTACTCTGGACCCGGCATACAGATAAGACACCCATGTTACAACAAGTACCCCGATAAGGAGAATGCCTATTACTGCCACAAAAAACAGTTGTTTTAACATATCCCAGTTTGGTCGTTGAATAATACCCACCTTCCCCACATCGGGGATATACTCTTCATATGTTGTCATATAGTTATTTTCAAACCAGTCCACAATCATTCCATTTAGAATAGTATCAAAAAACCAAAAGACTACAAACGTGGCCAGCATAAGGACAAGAAAAATAACAACGATACGGAGTAACTTTTTTGATTTACTACTCAATTTCATATCCAACCCCCCAGACTGTTTTAATAAATTTCGGTTTTTTTGCAGGCTCGTTCATCTTTTCTCTGAGCCGCCCAATATGTGCCATCACCGTGTTGTTATTATTCAAATATTTTTCTTTCCACACAGCTTCAAATAATTCTTCTGATGGGACGACCTTTCCTTGATGCTCACACAGATACCACAGAATTGAAAATTCTGTGGGCGTTAATTGCAATTCTTTCCCAAATAAAAAGCACTTATGGCTATCCTTGTTGATTATCAATCCTCTGATGTCGTATTCATTCTTTTCGGCAGGCTGAATCTGTGTAGAATTGTTATATCTCTGGTAACGTCTTAACTGTGTTTTTACTCGTGCAACAACTTCTAAAGGATTAAAGGGCTTGGTGATGTAGTCATCTGCACCGATGGTAAGCCCCATGATTTTTTCACCATCTTCAATCTTGGCTGTCAGCATAATAACCGGGAAATAGAATTTTTCCCGTATTTTCTGACAAATACGAAACCCATCAATATCAGGAAGCATAATGTCCAGTATGGCTAAATCAATTTTTGCTTCTTCAATGCATTTCAAAGCACCGGTACCATTATAAAACTTATAAACGGTATAATTTTCGTTTTTTAGATAGACTTCCAGCAAATCGGCTATCTCTTTTTCATCATCTACTACTAAAATTTTTTCGCTCATCTTATTGCTCCTTATATTCGGGTACGGCTTCCATGATATCCCCAAAATCACATTTCAGAAATTCGCATATATTCAACAGAACAGGAAGCGTAACATTTTCATTTTTACTGAGTTTAGTAAATGTACTTTTACTTGCTCCAACCGCTTCCCGTAATTGACTTTTTTTCATTCCTTTATCTATCAATAGTTTCCAAAGCTTATTATAGCTGACCTTCATGTGTACGCCTCCATTCCAATATAATGCTTGTATTATAGTGTATTGCGACCGCTTTTGCAATTGTTTAGCCTGCATTTTAAGACTTTTAGTTTGCCAATTTTGTTACAATAGATATCACGATTGGCATCCGGCTTCTTTTTGCAAAGGCCTCTATTTACAAGGGGGACCCTACACAATTTAACCATAGATCGGAGGTATGTCTGTTTTAAAACTTAGAATATCCTCCTATATTTTCTTCTAACAGAGAATATAATCCGTGATGCAATCGCAGCAGTGAATATAGGTTGTACCGTTAATGGTAAGCCTCTCGTTGGTGGGAAGCGCTTCGTTCCATTTCTTTTTATAATGGTCCATAGCCCAATCATCACGATTGAATCTACGCCAGAGAATTGTCTTACCGTTCTGATCAAGGAAGTGCTCGGAGGCCACGCCACAGTTATAAGTTTCAATATCCATAACACAAACGGTATCGTAGTTCTTACCGCCAATTGTTACAGTATATCGTCCTACAATATCAAGCAGAAATTTCTTTTTGGCACTTGTAACTACAGCGCCGGTTCTTTTGATGTCTCCCTTTGGAGCAAGATGGGTTTCGTTTCCAGCGTTGTCTTCTCCAAATCCCCAATTAGGCATGAATTCCTCTCCATCGAGGAATGTAATGTAGTTTCTCACATCGCCATCATTTCTGAGCGTGGCAAGATATCGACAATGGGTATCGGTGAGCTGGGCAACAAAGGTGCGGTTGATTACATCGGATCTACCGGAATAAGATGCTTCTCGTGCAGGTATCTCCACACCTTCAATCCCATGCACCTTCGCTTTGCCGGTAACTTGCATGTCATATACATGGCTGCACTTACGGGAGGGAATATCATACATACCCCAAGACAATTTCTTACCAAACTTCGGTACCAAAAACCATCCCATTAATTCTTCCCACCGCACCGCAAACGGCTTCTTGTTACTTGTTTCAATCTTGTATTCTGGCATAAATTCGGGTAGCTTTTTCATATGGACTTCTCCTTTTCATATACCGGAGCAATACGGATATAGATTTTTAAAATTTTGCTTTGCTGTGTGAAGTCGGCTTTTTACTGTGCCAATCGGAATATTTAGCTGTTTCGCAATCTCTGCCTGGGGCAGCTCTTTGTAGAAGAAAAGATACAGGATTTGCTTGTCTTTATCGCCTAGCAAATCCAAGGTTTCTCTTACGGTGGGAATCTCAGATATACCGTGCCTGCCATCCGGCAATTCTTTTTCCAATAATTCATCTATCGAAATTTCAAGCTGACTGGCTTTCTTACGAAAATAGTCGTTGCATTTATTTCTTGCAATACTGATTACCCAAGCCTTGAAGGAGCTTTTATTTTTAAGTAGAGAAAATTTTTGATAAGCGGTCAAATAGACTTCCTGCAGCACATCGTCTGCTTTTGCGTTCAATTGTAATTTGACAAAACGCTCAATTCAAATACGTTCCGATCGAAGCAGCTTTTCAAATTCATCCATATCATCACTCCCTTTGGTCTATTCGCAATTAAAACCGGCTTCGCTAATATAGACAGATTTTAACACGGAAAAGTTCATTGGCAGTAAATGTTTTTGAGTTTTGCGTATTTGCCTGCAATATTTATAGCGTTGCAAGTGTGTAAACTTTAACGATACCCATCTTATAAAAAATACTATCATAAGTCAGAACTCCTGCTGATAAGGGCAAAAAAGATCGGATTATTAAATGAGCCAATCTCATTATTTGTAGGTTCCAAGCTCTGCAAAAAATGAGGTTGGTTATCTTTTTGGTTTCCCATTAACATGGCAAAAACCGTCGATTTTATATCGACGGTTTTTTATGTTGCATGTTTAAAAAATAGCAGTTATCAGGTTGTCAATATACGTTGCTTTCTCAGAAAATATATGGATACAGACCTTTTCTTCCCAGAAGATCGCGCTGTTTGATGCAACTACCTGCGCTTGCAGACAGGCTAACGGCGCCTGCACGGCGTTGGCAACCTTTTGGCGTTGAATGTACAATGTGTTGGCATGGGTATCTTTTTTGTCAGTGTGTTCCACTAAGAGCCGTCGGGTTTTAGTGGTGGTTTCTTTCTATTTCTGCATTTATAAAAATTTAAGCGCCTTAAAATAGATCTAAAGTTTTATTTATTCAGAAG
>UQLR01000021.1 GCA_900541975.1 uncultured Oscillospiraceae bacterium
TCTGTATGAACTCCTTTATTCCACTAAACTGTTGCACTTGATAGTATAATTCACCCCAATAAAAATAAGGGCAAGGCTTTAAGCCTTGCCCTTTGTTGGTATGCTTTAAAATAATGCTTTATTGCGGTTCCTCTGTAACAATTGTGGATGCAGAGGCGGCGGAAGCAACAGTAGAAGCAGCAGGCGGTGTTACAAAGTTTTCTTCCAGCTCTACGTCGCTGTAGCGGTGCATACCCGTCCCTGCAGGAACCAGCTTACCGATAATGACATTTTCTTTTAATCCCATCAGCGGGTCTACTTTGCCCTTGATGGCGGCGTCTGTCAATACCCTGGTGGTTTCCTGGAAAGACGCGGCGGACAAAAAGCTGTCTGTTGCAAGAGAGGCTTTTGTAATACCCAGAAGCATCTGTGTGCAGGTGGCTTTTTTCAGGTTTTCCTCGCCGTTTTCAATGCGGCGCTCAATTTCTTCGTTTGCTGAAAGGAATTCATTTTTGTCAACCAGCGTGCTGGGCAGCAGGTTGGTGTCGCCTGCATCGTCCACCCGTACCTTTTTCATCATCTGGCGGACAATAACTTCTATATGCTTGTCGTTAATGTCAACGCCCTGCATACGGTATACGCGCTGCACTTCCTGGATCAGATAATCCTGTACAGCTTCCGGCCCCTTAATGGCCAACACGTCATGCGGGTTGACAGAGCCTTCTGTAATCATATCGCCGGCCTGGATGACCTGGCCTTCCTCTACGCGTACTCTGGCGCCGAACGGGATCAGATAGGATTTTTCGTCGCCTGTTTCCTTATTGAAAATGACCGCATGGCGGTTGTTTTTAATTTCTTCAAAACGAACCTCGCCGCCAATTTCACTGATAATAGCAAGGTGTTTTGGCTTGCGGCCTTCAAATAATTCCTCTACACGCGGAAGACCCTGTGTGATATCCTCTGCGGAGGCAACGCCGCCAGTATGGAATGTACGCATGGTAAGCTGCGTGCCTGGCTCGCCGATTGACTGTGCAGCGATTATGCCGACGGCTTCGCCCACAGTAACAGGCATACCGTTTGCCAGATTGGAACCATAGCACATTTTGCACACGCCGTGTTTGGCTCTGCAGCCCAGGATAGAACGAATTTTAATACGTTCAACACCCGTATTTACAATGGCGTCGGCCTCTTTTTCACCCATCATGACGTCGCGCGACACAAGAATCTGGCCGGTGGCGGGGTCTATGAAGTCTTCGCAGAGGTAACGGCCAAGCAGGCGTTCATGCAGGCTTTCAATAGATTCCTTGCCGTCCCGGATTTCAAAAATTTCAATCCCGTCGTGTGTTCCGCAGTCGTCTTCCCGGATAATGACTTCCTGCGAAACGTCCACCAGACGCCTTGTCAGATAACCGGAGTCTGCTGTACGAAGCGCTGTATCTGCAAGACCTTTTCTTGCGCCGCGGGAAGAAATAAAGTATTCCAGAATATTCAGGCCTTCACGATAGTTTGCCCGAATAGGAATTTCAATTGTTTTACCGGAGGTATTTGCAATCAGGCCGCGCATACCGGCAAGCTGGCGGATCTGGCTCATGCTGCCGCGGGCGCCGGAATCAGCCATCATAAAGATGGGATTATATTTACCTAGGTTCCCTTGCAGCGCAGAGGTAACGTCGTTTGTGGCCTGTTCCCAGATTTTCAGTACCTCGGTATACCGTTCTTCGTTGGAAACAAGACCTTCCTTGAAGAGTCCGGAAACAGTGTCGATTTTTTTCTCGGCGTTTGCAATAATCTCTTTCTTGGCGGGTGGAATTTCCGCGTCACATACAGCGACGGTGATTGCGCCTTTTGTAGAATATTTAAAGCCCTGCGCCTTGATATCGTCCAGCACCTTCGACGTGGTCTGCGTACCGTGAACGCGAATGCATTTGTCTATGATCTTGCCCAGTTGTTTTTTGCCTACAAGAAAATCAATTTCCAGCTTAAACTGGTTTTCGGGAAGGCTGCGGTCTACAAAGCCCAGATCCTGCGGGACGGGCTGGTTAAAGATAATTTTGCCGACGGTGGTGTCAATCATTGCGCTTGCGCGCCGCCCGCCGGGCATTTCTATTTCGCGCCGCACTTTGATTTTTGCGTGCAGGCTGATCACGTTGGTTTCATAGGCCATTAAAGCTTCGTTAAAGTCCCGGAACACCTTGCCTTCGCCCTTTTCCCCGTCTTTGTTCAACGTAAGGTAATAAGAACCAAGAACCATGTCCTGTGTGGGAACGGCAACAGGGCGGCCGTCTGACGGCTTTAACAAATTGCCTGCCGCCAGCATAAGAAAACGGGCTTCTGCCTGCGCCTCTGCTGAGAGCGGTACGTGCACGGCCATCTGGTCACCGTCGAAGTCTGCGTTGTACGCTGTACAAACAAGCGGATGCAGTTTTAAAGCACGGCCCTCCACCAATACGGGTTCAAAAGCCTGGATACCCAGCCTGTGCAGTGTAGGAGCGCGGTTGAGCAATACGGGGTGGCCTTTTATGACGACTTCGAGGGCGTCCCATACTTCGGGTTTTGCACGCTCTACGGCTTTTCTTGCCGCTTTTATGTTTTGGGAAACTTTTGTTTCCACCAGGCGCTTCATGACAAAGGGCTTAAACAGCTCCAGCGCCATTTCTTTTGGAAGGCCGCACTGGTACATTTTCAGTTCCGGTCCGACGACGATAACGGAACGGCCGGAATAATCAACGCGTTTGCCCAGCAGATTCTGGCGGAAACGCCCCTGTTTACCCTTGAGCATGTCGGAAAGAGACTTGAGCGCGCGGTTGTTGGGCCCTGTTACGGGGCGGCCTCTTCTACCGTTGTCGATCAGTGCGTCCACAGCCTCCTGCAGCATGCGCTTTTCGTTGCGAATGATAATATCGGGCGCTTCCAGCTCCAGAAGCCTTTTTAACCGGTTGTTGCGGTTAATGACCCTGCGGTATAAATCGTTTAAATCGCTGGTTGCAAAACGCCCGCCGTCGAGCTGTACCATAGGGCGGATATCGGGAGGAATGACCGGAATTACGTCCATAATCATCCATTCCGGACGATTTCCGGAAAGACGGAATGATTCTACGACCTCCAAACGTTTGATCAGGCGGACCTTTTTCTGCCCGGAAGCGCTTTCAAGCTCTTCCTTAAGTTCGCTGGACAGCTGGTCAAGGTCAATATCCTCCAGCAGTTTTTTAATGGCTTCCGCGCCCATGCCCGCTTTAAAGTCGTCCTCGTATTTTTCACGCATTTCGCGGTAGTCTTTTTCCGTCAGGATCTGCTGTTTGGTAAGGCCTCTGGCGTCGCCCGGGTCAGTTACAATATAAGCGGCAAAGTACAGGACCTTTTCCAGAAGCCTGGGGGAAATATCCAGCATCAGGCCGATTCTGGACGGAATCCCCTTAAAATACCAGATGTGGGATACGGGCGCGGCAAGCTCAATGTGGCCCATACGCTCCCTTCTGACCTTCGCCCTTGTAACTTCAACGCCGCAGCGGTCGCAGATCTTGCCTTTATAGCGGATTCTTTTATATTTGCCGCAATGGCATTCCCAGTCCTTTTGCGGGCCGAAAATGCGCTCACAGAAAAGGCCGTCGCGTTCCGGTTTTAATGTACGGTAATTGATGGTCTCCGGTTTTTTGACTTCGCCGTGCGACCATTCCCTGATCTGTTCTGGGGAAGCAAGTCCGATCTTGATTGATTCAAAAACGTTAAATTCCATAGTATTAAAGCCTCCCTTACATCTCGTCGCTGCCTAAATCGTCAAAATCGTCAAGCAGATCATCGTTGTCTTCTTCGTATATGGAGTTTTCATCAAACATATTATTGTCATCGGGGTCGTCTTCCAGCAGGAAGCCGTCCATCGAGGTCATAACCTCGTCCTCATCGAGCGCTTCATCGGCTGGTACGGGAATTTCATCCTCATCGTCAAAGTTTTGCTTTAGGTCAATTTCCATGTTGTCTTTATCGAGCACCTTTACGTCAAGCGCCAGAGACTGCAGTTCTTTGATCAAAACTTTAAAAGATTCGGGAATGCCCGGTTTTGGAATATTCTGGCCCTTGACAATGGATTCATAGGTTTTAACGCGGCCGACCACGTCGTCCGACTTAACCGTCAGAATTTCCTGCAGGGTGTAGGCTGCGCCGTAGGCTTCCAGTGCCCATACTTCCATTTCACCAAAGCGCTGCCCACCAAATTGCGCTTTACCGCCCAGCGGCTGTTGGGTGACCAAAGAATAAGGGCCGGTTGAGCGCGCGTGAATTTTGTCGTCAACCAGATGGTGCAGCTTTAAATAATACATATACCCGACTGTTACGGGATTATCGAAATATTCGCCTGTTCTGCCGTCTTTGAGCCATGTTTTGCCGTCTTCGCTCAATCCGGCCTGTTTGAAAGCTTCAAAAATATCCTGTTCATGCGCGCCGTCAAATACAGGTGTCATAATTTTCCAACCGAGCGCCTTGGCCGCATAGCCCAGATGGACTTCCAGAACCTGGCCAATGTTCATACGTGACGGAACGCCCAACGGGTTTAAGACAATATCCAGGGGTGTGCCGTCTGGGAGGAAAGGCATATCCTCCACAGGCAAAATTCTGGAAACAACGCCTTTGTTTCCATGGCGGCCGGCCATTTTGTCGCCCACGGAAATTTTCCTTTTCTGTGCAAGGTAGCAGCGTACGACTTTATTAACGCCGGGTTGCAGTTCGTCGTGGCTGTTTTCCCTTGTGAACACCTTCACGTCGACCACAATACCCGATTCACCATGAGGGACGCGCAGAGAAGTGTCTCTTACTTCTCTTGCCTTTTCGCCAAAGATTGCGCGCAGCAGGCGTTCCTCCGCAGTAAGCTCTGTTTCGCCCTTGGGTGTTACCTTGCCTACCAGAATATCGCCGGCGTGTACTTCTGCGCCAATGTGGATGATCCCCTGCTCGTCAAGATCTTTGAGCATGTCTTCGCCCACGTTGGGAATATCCCTTGTGATTTCTTCGGGGCCGAGTTTTGTGTCCCTTGCCTCTGTTTCATATTCCTCTATATGAATGGATGTATATACGTCATCCCTTACAATTTTTTCATTGATTAAAACGGCGTCTTCATAATTATAGCCTTCCCAGGTCATAAAGCCGATCAACGCGTTTTTCCCCAGGCTGATTTCGCCATTATGCGTAGCGGGGCCGTCTGCAAGCACTTCGTTTGCCGTGATTCGTTGCCCCTTTTCGACCACGGGAATCTGGTTGATGCAGGTGCCCTGGTTGGAGCGCATAAACTTTGTTACCTTGAAGTCCTGTATTCGGCCGGAATCATAACGGACGGAAATTTTGTCTGCACTGACGCTTAACACAACGCCGTCTTCTTCTGCAAGCAGGCATACGCCGGAATCAACGCCCGCTTTATATTCCATCCCTGTTCCAACAATGGGGGATTCCGTTACCATCAGCGGAACGGCCTGGCGCTGCATGTTCGACCCCATCAGCGCGCGGTTTGCATCGTCGTTTTCCAAAAACGGAATCATTGCTGTAGCGACGGATACAACCATTCTGGGAGATACGTCCATATAGTCAAAATAATCGCGCTCAAGCTCGACAAATTCATCTCTGTAGCGACCGTTGACCTTGCTGTTTTTAAAGCGTCCCTGTTCGTCAAGCGGCTCGTTTGCCTGAGCTACGAAAAATTCGTCCTCCATGTCCGCCGTCATATAGATTACTTCGTCTGTTACCACGCCGGTGGATTTGTCAACCTTTCTAAACGGCGCTTCTATAAAGCCGTATTCGTTGATACGGGCAAAGGTTGCAAGATAGGAGATCAAGCCGATGTTTGGCCCTTCTGGCGTTTCGATCGGGCACATGCGGCCATAGTGGCTATAATGTACGTCGCGAACTTCAAACCCGGCGCGGTCTCTGGACAGGCCTCCGGGTCCAAGGGCGGAAAGACGCCTTTTATGGGTAAGCTCCGCCAGCGGGTTTGTCTGGTCCATAAACTGAGAAAGCGGGGAGGACCCGAAAAATTCCTTGATTGCGGCGGTTACCGGGCGGATATTGATCAGTGCGTTGGGGGAAAGCGTATCCAGATCCTGCGCCTGCAGGGTCATTCTTTCGCGGATTACTCTTTCCAGCCTGGAAAAACCGATGCGAAACTGGTTTTGCAGAAGCTCGCCCACGCTGCGGATTCTTCTGTTTCCAAGGTGGTCAATGTCGTCTGTTGTTCCAAGCCCGCAGGCCAGACAATTCATATAATTGATCGAAGCGAAAATATCATCGATAATAATATGATTGGGAATCAACTCGCCGCGGCGGTTTGCAAGCTCTTCCTTTAAGGCATCTTCATCCAGGTTTTTGTCAAGAATTTCGCACAGAACTGCAAAATTCACTTTTTCATTAATACCGCATTCCTTGCATGCGTCGAAGTTTACGTAGCCGCTGATATCCACCATGCCGTTTGAAATGACTTTTACGGTTTTTCCTTCTACGTTTACAAAGGCGGTTGTAACCCCCGCATTTTCTATCTCTTCTGCAAGCGTGCGGTTGACAACGTCACCGGCCATGGCCATAACCTCGCCCGTGCGCGGGTTTGCAATAGGCTGTACAAGCTGCTGGTTTGCAATGCGCGCAGAAATTCCAAGCTTTTTATTATATTTGTAACGCCCTACCCGGGACATATCGTAACGCCTTGCATCAAAAAACAGGTTGTGAATATGTGTTTGTGCGCTTTCGACCGTAGGCGGCTCACTGGGACGAAGCTTACGGTAGACCTCAATCATGGCTTCTTCGGTGTTTTTGCATGGATCCTTTTCAATGGTGGCGCGGATTCTTTCGTCATCACCGAAATAGTCGAGTATTTCGGCGTCGCTGCCCATGCCGAGCGCCCGAATGAACACCGTAATGGGAATTTTGCGGTTTTTGTCTATACGCACGTAAAAAACGTCGTTTACGTCGTTTTCATATTCCAGCCATGCGCCCCTGTTTGGGATGACCGTGGAACTGAAAAGCTTTTTCCCTGTTTTGTCATACTCCATTTTGTAGTAGACGCCCGGCGAACGGACAAGCTGTGAAACAATGACCCTTTCCGCACCGTTTATTACAAACGTGCCGCTTGCAGTCATTAAGGGGAAATCGCCCATAAACACGTTGGATTCTTTAATTTCGCCTGTTTCTTTATTGAGCAGGCGCGCAACCACACGCAAGGGAGCCGCGTAGGTAGCGTCCCTTTCCTTGCATTCTGTCACACTGTAATTGGGATGTGCAACATCAAGCGTATAGTCTACGAAATCCAGGACAAGGTTTCCGGTATAATCGGTTATACCCGAAACGTCTTTAAACACTTCCTTCAGGCCTACATCGAGAAACCAGTTGTAGGACTTTTTCTGGACTTCGATCAGGTTGGGCATACCGATAACCTCATCGATTTTGGAAAAGCTCATCCTTTCATTCCTACCAAGCTTTACCGGCTTGACATTTACCATGGGCGCTTCACTCCATTCTATTATTCGTCCGCTGATTTTGAACATAAAAGCCTTGTAAACCTTTTTTAAAAAACCACTTGATTTTTTAAAAAATCTGTGCTAATATCAACCCGTTAAACAGGGGATAGGGGCTATTTATGCCATTATGGTACATTTTCCTATTTTATTGCTTTTTTTACCTTTTGTCAAGGGAAAAAGATGATTTTTCCGCCGTTTTCTATGTAGATGTAAAAATAATTCCGCAGAGGAATAAAAACCTCTGCGGTTTCTTTTATGGAATTAAACAGAACACCCGGGAACGTTGTTAAAAAAATTACTGCATAACGCCCGTCAGCTTGAGTATAAAATAGATTACACCCCAAAGAACGCTTGCTGTGATGCCGTATACCAGAACAGGCCCCGCGATAATAAACATTTTTGCCCCCAGGCCAAGCACAAAGCCTTCGCTTTTAAACTCAATTGCCGGCGCTACGATCGAGTTGGCAAAGCCGGTGATCGGTACCAGGCTGCCTGCTCCGGCGTGTTTTGCAATTCTGTCGTATACACCTATGCTTGTAAGCAGAGCGCCTAGAAATACAAGCGACACGGAGGTGAGCGTTCTGGCGTCGAGAAGTTCCATTCCACATAGCGTATAAATGTTGGTAAGGCCCTGCCCGATTGTGCAAATGAGGCCTCCCACAAGGAACGCCTTGATACAGTCAATGAACAGGTTGCTTTTTGGCGAGGCTTTCTCGGCCATTTGAGCATATTGTTTTTTTGAAACACGCATTTTCTTTAATCCCTTTCCTGCAGCAGCTTGTTTAAAGCTAAACTTGAAATACAGTAACAGTATTGCCGGAAAAAAAGCGTTTAAACATGTGGCTTCCTCTTTTGTCTATTTATTTATGTTTTATTTTAGAACATTTTGTTAAATTTCTTTGAGATATTTGCTTGTGCAAGCTTTTTGTGTATAATGTAATATGACCGAAACTGAAAATACTGCGAATTTAGGAGTGACACACCACGGGGAGCAAAGAAGTTTACTTGGATAACAGCGCGACCACCTGTGTATGCGACGGCGCAATTGAAAAAATGGCCTGTATGCTGAAAGAAAAGTATGGCAATCCGTCCTCTTTGCATCAAAAGGGAATAGAGGCGGAAAAAGAGATGACGCGGGCGCGGGAAGCCATTGCAAAGGTTCTGTCTGTGGATAAAGGCGAGATCTATTTTACAAGCGGCGGTACGGAGGCAAACAATCTGGCGGTTTTTGGCACGGTGCGCGCCAGAAAGCGCACGGGGGATAAAATTGTTACGACGGCAGTTGAGCATGCGTCTGTATTGGAAGCGGTAGCTGCGCTTGAGAAGGAAGGATTTGAAGCCGTATACCTCCGGCCGGGAAGAGACGGAACCATTACGCCGCAGCAGTTAACGGAGGCCATTGACAGTCGGACAGTGCTGGTAAGCATGATGCTGGCAAACAATGAAACGGGCGCGCTTTATCCGGTGGAGGCTGCCAGAAAGGCGATCATCCGCAACAGTTCCCCTGCGCTGCTGCACTGCGACGCTGTGCAGGCATTTGGAAAGATCCCCGTTAAACCGCGCCGCATGGGTGTGGACCTACTTACGGTTTCTGCGCACAAAATACACGGGCCAAAGGGCACGGGGGCCATTTATATTAAGCATGGGGCGCGTATTGCGCCGTGTTTATTTGGCGGCGAGCAGGAAGGGCGGATTCGTCCGGGGACGCAGGCTGTGCCTTTGATAGCGGGGTTTGGCGCCGCGGTAGAGGAGATAGACCTTTCCTGCATGCAACGCATAGAGGAGCTGTACCGCTATTGTAAGGAGAAAGCAGCGCTGCTTACAAACGTTGTCGTGAATTCGCAGGACGGAGGGCTGCCGTATATTTTTAATTTTTCCGTGCTGGGATTCCGCAGCGAAACCATGTTGCACTATCTGGCGGCAAACGGCGTGTTTGTTTCCAGCGGGTCGGCCTGTGCAAAAGGCAAAAAGAGCCATGTGCTTACCGCACTGGGGCTTGACCGCCAAAGAAGCGACAGCGCGTTACGCGTGAGCTTTTCGCGCTATACCACAAAGGAAGAGATAGACCGTTTTTTTGAAGTATTGCAGGAAGGACGAAAAGTATTGGCAAAAAGCCAAGCCGTACGATGAAGATAAACAGTTAAAAAGGCTGGGGGATACATGAGGGAAATTTTATTGGTTAAAGTTGGGGAGCTTGCGCTTAAGGGACTGAACCGGCGTACATTTGAAGATATATTGATTAAAAATATAAAGAGGCGGCTTGCTCCTTTGGGGCGGTTTGAAATTAAAAACGCACAGTCTGCAATTTATATAGAACCGCAGGACGCGAATATGGATCTGGAAGAAGCGGCCGAGCGGCTGGGTACAGTTTTTGGAATTGCAGCATATTCCAGAGCGTGCGTTGCGCAAAAGGATATGGAGGATATAAAAGCGCGGGCTTTGGAATATTTGGCAGACGAGCTGGATGTGGTAAAAACCTTTAAAGTGGAAGCAAAACGTTCAGACAAGCGCTTTGCGCTGCAATCACCGCAGATCTGCGCGCAGCTGGGGGAAGCGATTTTGCAGAAATTTCCGCATGTATGCGTGGATGTACATCACCCGGATCTTACCGTCACAGTCGAGATACGCGATTTTGGCGCTTATATCAGGGGCGGCGCGTTAAAAGGCGCAGGCGGTATTCCCGTTGGAACCGGGGGCAGGGCGGCTATATTGATCAGCGGCGGTATTGACAGCCCGGTTGCTGCGTATATGATGGCAAAGCGGGGTATTATGCTGACCGCCGTGCATTTTGCAAGCCCGCCTTATACAAGCGAGCGTGCAGAACACAAGGTTCGGCAGCTACTGGAGCTTGTGGCTCGCTATAGCGGGAGAATGACTTTGTATACCGTGCCGTTTACGCAGGTTCAGGAGGAAATTCGCAAAGGCTGCCCGGAAGAGCTGTTTACCATTATTATGCGGCGGTTTATGATGCAGATTGCACAGGACATTGCGCAGAAAAACGAATGCCAGGCGCTGATTACAGGAGAAAGCCTGGGGCAGGTTGCAAGCCAGACCATCCACGCCATTGCATGTACGGACGAGGTTTGTACAATGCCTGTGTTTCGTCCCCTGATTGGGATGGACAAGGATGAAATTATTACCATTGCCAGAAAGATTGGTACGTTTGAGACATCCATACAGCCCTATGAGGATTGCTGTACCGTATTTACGCCCAAACATCCGCGTACGCGCCCTGTGCTGAAATATGTCAGGCGCAGTCAGGATGCACTCAACTGTGCATCGCTGATTCAAAATGCGCTGGAAAATGTAAAGACGGTAAAAATTGATTATGAGCAATAGCGCAATAAGGCGCATACGATTTTTCTGTGAAATGTACCGGAGCATAAAAATTGGGAGGTATTTGCATGAACACTGAAATATATTCTATACGCAATAACAGGGAAGAAACACAATCCCTGAATAAAAGCCTGCCATCGCTGATTGAAAAGATGAAGGAGGACGGTGTACATATCCTTTATAAAACGGAAATGGACCTTGACAGGGAAAAGCTGCTGGAAGGAATTCACCAATCGCTTTCCTCCAAGGATCAGATCCACACCATTGTCATTGCAAACGCGCTGGACGGAAAGGAAGACAACCCGGTCTTTATGACTTTGTGCGGACTTTGCGCAGGCGGGATTACACCTGAAAAGGAAAGGCTTGAGCAATTGCGCAGAGAAAGCCTGCCGGATCTTGTTATGGCGATGGATTACCCTGAGCCGGAATCTGACAGTGCGCAAAAACAGGAAGACGGCGCGGCAGGTTATGCCAATGCGCTGAAGATCAGCAATATGGGCAACGGTTATGACGGATATTGCTTCTTTTATCAGGATAAAAAGATGATTTTGCTGCCAAGAGAAAGCTTGGCGGGCGTTCCCTGTGCGGAACTTATTAAGCAGGGAATATATTTTTCGCTGTCTGCAAGACCGCTTTTGCCGGAGCAGCTTAAAACGGACGGGATTGCGTTTTTATCTGCAGGATCGGACGAGAAGCAAAAAAGCAAGAAGAAAAAAGGTTTTTGGGCGGGGATTATACCAATGAAAGGTGACGGGGCAAAGGAAGTTTTTCGCAAAATTATCCTGATTCTTGCCGTGCTTACTTTTTTGGTTGCGGGCGGTTATCTGTTTAATTACCTGGTGATTCAGCCGTGGCTTAACGACAAAAGCAACGAAGAGATTCAGAATATTTTTTATAATTCCCCGGAGGAGCCAGCGACAGAGATTGACTCTGATGGAACGGTTGTTGTCAAACCCAGACATAACTGGGATGATATTAAAAAGATTAATGATGAAATTGTCGGCTGGATTAAAATGGACGACACGCAGTATTTGGATTATCCTGTACTGCAGTCTAAAGACGATACAATTGACTATCAAAAGTACCTGTATGCCGATTATAAAGGAAATTACAGCGGATATGGCAGTCTGTTTATAGACTTTAGAAGCGATAAGGGGACAGACTCGAAGAACATTATTATTCACGGCCACCATATGAATGACGGACGCATGTTTGCAGAACTGATGGGTTATGGTACGTACTCCGGCAATCTGGATTATTATAAGAAGCACCCTGTCATCCATTTTGATACGCCGGAAGGCGACGCAGACTGGAAGGTTATTTCCGTGTACAAGACGAGCACACTGGAATCACACGGCGAGTATTTTGATTATTTAACAGGCAGTTTTACAAGCGACGCCGAATTTATGAATTATGTATATCTGATTAAGGAACGTTCGCTGATTGACACGCCGGTGGATATAAACGAGGACGACCAGCTTTTAACGCTTTCCACCTGTTCTTATGAATTTAGTGAATTTCGTACTGTTGTGGTGGCCAGAAAGGTGCGCGATGGGGAAAAATCAACGGTCGATCTGGAAAAGGCGGCCTTAAATCCGGACCCGTTATGGCCGGATGTTTATTATAACACCTATGGAGGTCAGAAACCGGAGGTGACGAGCTTTAAAACGGCTTACAAGGCGGGAGAGATTAGCTGGTATGACGGGAAGGGAAATCTGAAAGGAAAAGAGCGCCCTTTTACGCTGTTTGATTCCGTGGAAGTCAAGGACGAAACCGAGCCTACCCAGGCGCCTACAAGCCCTCCTGCAACAAAGCCTGCGGAAATTAAGGCAAACAACATATATTTTGACTATTCCGCCATGACGCTGAACGTGGGAAATGTGGAGCGGCTTTCTGTTATTTGGGATCCTGCGAATACGACCAATAAAAGTCTCACATGGTATACGTCTGATGCCAATGTGGTTACGATCCGGAGTACCGGCGAACTTACGGCGACGGGGCCAGGCAAGGCGGTTATATCTGCAGAAAGTGCAAACGGGCGGAAAACCACATGCGATATTACTGTAATCCAGCCTGTAGAGAATATTTCGCTGGATTGGTCGGGTTATAATGCACAGGCGGGCACAAGCTTTTCCCTGCAGTGTACCGTTACGCCGTCAAATGCTTCTTATCCGGCTGTTTCCTGGAAAAGCTCCAACACCAATGTGGCAACCGTTGACGCAAACGGCCGCGTTACTGCAAAAAGCGCCGGGTCTGCTACGATTACCGCTACAGCGTCAAACGGTATGGCGGCTTCCTGTAATGTGACTGTGTTTGCAGCACCAGTGCAGCAGGCGCCTGAGGCCACACAGGCCCTGGATCAGTAAATGTGGATGGTCTGATTTTACAAAAAAAGGGTGTTATATGTGAAATGTACGCTGATCTTTTATATGGCGCACCAGACAGGCTATTGTGAAATGGCTCTGACGCATTGCCTGGAAGAGAGAGCAATAGCGGTAGAATCGGTACAGACGGCCTTTTCCGCACAGATGCTGGGAGAACTGCTCAACACCTCTTTACGCAAAACGCCGCTTGTTTTTATTGTGGGGGGGCTTTCCAGGAAGGACCATGACAACTTGGCGAACGTTTTATCGCGCGGCTTGCAGACAATGACCCCGCTGCCGCATGTGCAGAAGCTTGCAAATGGAGCAGGCGGTGCTGACGGCTATTTATTGCAGACCGAAAAGCAGACGGTAGTTGCGTTACCGGATGATCCCCGGCAGATCAGCCATATGCTGGATACAACACTGTTCTTACAACTTTAGGCCCATTGTTTACAGGAGCTGGAGCAGAAAAGAGGGGCCTTTGGATAAAGCAGATAGAGCGTAAATATATTGTATTTTGTAGCCGCATGGGTTTACAGGCAGTTCTATGCTGGTGGGCTGTAAACCCATGTGTTTTTTTATTTAAATAAGGCGAAGCGCTGTTTATAAAATCTGCATTGCAAAAGTATGTTTTATCTGATATAATAAGATGATATTTTATAGGAATTTTTTATACTATGGTGAGTACATGCGGATTAGAAGAAAACCCTGGGCCAGACCTGAGCTTGCCGCCTGCAGTTTTTTTGTAGACGAGCCTTGTCTGCAGAAGGGAAGATGGGCAGACTGGTTTGAGAAACGGCAGCCCTTGCATCTGGAGCTTGGATGTGGAAAGGGCGGGTTTGTGGCACAGCTTGCGCTTGCAAATCCAAATATTAATTATTTGGCGGTCGACATTAAAAGCGAGGTTCTGGCGATTGGACGGCGGGAGATTGTACGGCATTTTGAAGAAAACGGCCAAAGGGTCAATAACATTGCCTTGACGTCGCACGACATTGCACAGATAGACCAGATATTATCTCCGGATGACAGGATAGAGCGAATTTATATCAATTTTTGTAATCCGTGGCCAAAGACAAAGCATAAAAAGCGCCGGCTGACCTATCCACGGCAACTGGCGCAATACCGGACCTTTCTTGTAAAGAGCGGGGAAATCCGTTTTAAAACGGACGACGAAGGGCTTTTTTACGACAGCCTTGCATATTTTGCGCAATGTGGGTTTTCCGTTCCCTTTCAGACCGATGACCTGCACAAATGTGCAATTGCGGATAATATTCAGACCGAGCACGAAAAAATGTTTACAGAAATGGGAAAAACAATTTATGCCTGTACGGCCGTTAACCGGTAAGCTTTGTTTTATCGGTACGTGAGAAAGGAGGCCGGCTTGTGAAAACAAAACCTTTGGCGCTTTTTGTGCTGATTTTTCTTTGTACAACTTTGGCAGGTTGCACGTCGGCCGGCTTTGACAATACCGACCTTTTGCGGCCGCCGAGGGCGACTGGGGATAAGGCGCAAATTCAGGAGGTCATCGAAAGCAAAGCAGGCGGCGACTATACTTTGAAATATCCGCAAAATGGCGAGCACCGTTCGGCAATTATTACGCAGGATTTGGATAAGGACGGGATTGAAGAGGCAATTGCCCTGTACAGGCCGTCGGGGGAAACTTCTGCAACGCACATTCTTTTTATTAAAGAAATTGACGGAGTGTGGCAGGCAACGGGCGACTTTACCAACCAAAATACCGAAGTGGATAAAATCTGCATTGGCGATATTGACGGTGACGGCAGCGACGAAGTAGCCGTAAGCTGGAGCAATTATGTTGCGCCGGTTAATCAGATGACCGTTTATCTGCACAATGGGAAGAAGATGCGGGAGATACAGATAGATGAAACATATTCGCAGTTTGTTTTAAGTGACCTTACAAATGACGATATCGAAGATATTCTTCTTTTATCGCTTGGGGCAAGCGATATTCCCGCCACTGCAAAGCTTTTGCAATACAATACGGATTTACAGGCAATCTATACCCGGTCGGTTACGGAAATGAGCAGCGCAGTTACAAGATACACCAGCGTACAGACAGGGAAAACTTCTGATAAAAACAGCGCTGTGTTTATAGACGGGATGTCGATGAACAATACCCTGACAACAGAGGTTTTATATTGGAACCAGGAGAAAGCCAGCTTGGAAAACCCCCTTTACACTGTAAAAAACGGCGTTGCTTCCAATATAACCGAACGGGCGACGGCTTCTGTCTGTCAGGATATAAATAGCGATGGGATTATGGAGATCCCAACGGTTACATTTATGCCCAAGCAGTCCACGGAAAAGGACGAAAGCGTCTGCAACCGTACCGACTGGAACACCATCCATGCAAAGGACGGTAAGCTTGCGTCTGTGATGCAGACGGTTATTAATTCTACCGACGGCTATTATTTTATTATTCCGGACAAGTGGACGGATAAGATTACCGCAAGGATAGATACCACCGCCCGCTCGATTACCTTTTATGAATGGGTCGGCACCGGTCGGCTGGCGCGTAAAGGCAGCCGCCTGCTGACAATTCAGGTTTTTACTGAAAAGGACTGGTCGGAACGCAAAGGTACAGAAGGTTTTGTGGAAATGCTTAACCATTCCGGGCTGATCTATGCTGTGCGGGTTCCGGAAGAAGAATCTGCGCTTACGCTTTCTTTAAGCGAGATCAGCGAGAATCTTAAGCTTATAGACGGTTAAAGTGTAAACAAGTTTTTGTCATGTTTTTGAAAGGAAGACGTACGATGAAAAAAATTTTAGTATGCGAAGACGAAGCAACAATCCGGGACTTTGTCGTTATCAACCTGACAAGGGCAGGCTATGACGTTGTAGAGGCAGCCAGCGGAGAAGAGGCCCTGCAAAAATATGAGGAGCATGGGGGCGATTTTGACGTTGCGATCCTGGATATTATGATGCCGGGGATTGACGGCTTTGAGGTATGTAAGGAGCTGCGCCGTAAAAACGGCGGAATAGGGATTATTATGTTGACGGCGCGCACGCAGGAGATGGACAAAGTAACCGGGCTGATGCTGGGTGCCGACGACTATGTTACCAAGCCGTTTTCTCCAAGCGAGCTTGTTGCCAGAGTAGATGCGCTGCACAGAAGGGTCATGCTGGCGCAGCAACGCAACGAAAATCATTTTAAAGAAGAGCTGAAGTCGGGAGATTTTGTGTTGAATCTGCGCAATCGAGCGCTTTTAAAAAATGGAAAAATGATTGAGCTTACACAGGTAGAGTTTCAAATTATGGAATACTTTTTTTCCAACCCCGGCGTTGCGCTTGACAGAACCGATATATTGACGCATGTTTGGGGAGACCAGTATGTGGGGGAAGAAAAAATTGTGGATGTAAATATCCGCCGTTTGCGCATGAAGGTAGAAGATGAACCGAGTAACCCAAAGTATATTATTACTGTGTGGGGGCTTGGCTATAAGTGGGACGCTTAAAGCGAAAAGCGTTTACCGATATGCGGCAACTGAAAAATTATGGAAAAGGGGGGCGGCATCATGCGAAAGGGTATTACGCGGCGTTGGCTTGTCAATACGCTGGGGATTATTCTTGCAATATTGATTACGATTATCGTGGTGCTGTCTTTTGTTATACAGACCTTTTATTATAATGGGATTCAGCAAACTATCAGCGGCCGAAGCAACGAGCTTGTTAACTTTTTTGGAAATTATACCGCGGCGGATACGGGGCAGTTTAATGTAACAGCCAGAGAATATGTGGAAAACTTCCCCGATAAGGAAATGATGGAGCTGATGGTTATCAACAGCTACGGGAAAGTTATTATTACTTCCACCGGGTTTGCGCCTGATGAATCTGAGCCGATGCCGGATTATGAGCAGGCAAAGGAGAACCCGGGCGGGTTTGGCATGTGGACGGGAAGGCTCAGCTCCGGGGAAAACGTTATGACCGTTACGAGAGTGATCCAGAATACGTCGGGCGACACAATTGGCGCGGTGCGGTACGCTGTTTCTCTGGAAGCGGCCAACCGGAAAATTTTTCTTACAATTGCCGTGTTGATTTTAGCGGGGCTCCTGGTGACATTTTTTGTTGTAATATCCGGCGCGTATTTCATCCGTTCCATTGTAAATCCCGTGCGGGAAATGAGCGCTACCGCCAAGCGGATTGCGCAGAGGGATTTTGAAGCAAAGCTTGATAAGATGCATGATGACGAAATTGGGGAGCTATGCGATTCTATTAATTATATGGCGGGCGAGCTTGCTGCGTCTGAGCAGTTGAAAAACGACTTTATTTCTTCTGTCTCGCATGAGCTGCGTACACCGCTTACAGCGATTAAAGGCTGGGCGGAGACCATGCAGCTGGGCGGAACGGCCGACCCAAAGACCATGGAAAAGGGGATGTCGGTCATTGTAAAAGAATCGGAGCGCCTGACCGGTATTGTAGAGGAATTGCTTGACTTTTCCAGAATACAAAGCGGTAGAATGGTGCTTACAATGGACAAGATTGACCTGCTGGCGGAGCTGGACGAGGCAATCTATATGCTGCGTGAGCGCGCGCTTTCTGAAAATAAGCATTTGCTGTATGACGAGCCGGATCATGTGCCTGCTGTTATGGGCGATAAAAACAGGCTGCGCCAGGTGTTTATCAATATTATCGACAACGCCTTGAAGTATACGCCTGCAAGCGGTGTGATTGGTATACAGGTAAGTTATGACGAGCAGAACCTGAAAATTACGATCAGCGATAACGGCTGTGGAATTCCTGCAGAGCATCTGCCACGCATTAAAGATAAGTTTTACAAGGCAAATCAGACGGTTCGCGGTTCTGGTATTGGGCTTGCCGTTGCCGATGAGATTATGCAGTTGCATAATGGTTCGCTTGAAATTGAAAGCACAGAGGGTATTGGAACAACCGTGACACTGACGATCCCGATTGTTTCAGAAGAGGAGGAGCAACCGTCTTAAAGAGGAAAGAAGGCGGCGGGTTATTACGTCTGCATTGGTGTAGGTTGGGGCGGTGGAGAAAATACGCTGCATACGGATCATCTGTTAAAATTTAGACCGACAAATTCATGATGCATTCACAAATTTTTTGATCTTTTCATGTATAATGAAGCAGGAGATTCGTTTTTGACAATACAGTTTAAATTTTTGCGCAGGGGCGCACACGGTATATAAGGAGATTACATATGGCAATAGAGAAAACAAAACGAATTACCTCGATTGGTGGATCTGCGCTAATTGAGGGAATCATGATGCGCGGGCCGAAACGGACGACCGTGGCGGTGCGTGTAAAAGAAAATGAGATTTATACAGAGGATCTTGCGTTTAAAAGCCTTGCCGGGCGGTTTAAAATTTTTCGAGTCCCGTTTATTCGCGGGCTGGGCGGATTGATCGACTCTATGCGCCTGAGTTTTAAGGCGCTTTCGATTTCTGCGGAGAAGGCGATGGAGGACGTTCCGCAGGAAGAACCCTCAAGGTTTGAAAAATGGATTGACAAAGTGTTTGGCGACAGCTTTATGAAGGTGTTGATGGTTGTAGCTACCATTTTGGGTGTTACGCTTGCCATTGGGTTATTTTTTATTTTCCCAACCTGGCTTTTTAATACGGTTGCAACGCATTTTTTTCCGTCTTTATACGATGCTATGGTTTACCGCAGTGTGTTTGAAGGGGTCTTAAGAATTGCCCTGTTTTTGCTGTATGTGGTGCTGTGCTCACGAATGAGCGATATGAAGCGTGTTTTTCAGTACCATGGCGCTGAGCATAAAACTATTTTCTGCTATGAAAACGACGAGGCGCTTACAGTGGAAAATATACGTAAATACAGGCGCTTTCATCCGCGTTGCGGCACGAGTTTTATGGTGATCATGCTGTTGCTTGGTATTATAATTGGCCTGTTTATTCCAATTGAAGAGCCTATTTTGCGTTCTGCGGTAAAAATTTTGCTTTTACCTGTTTCCTGCGGCATTGGCTATGAGTTGATCAAGCTTTGCGGGAAATATGACAACCTGGCTACAAGGATTATTGCCGCGCCGGGATTGTGGGCGCAGCGTATTACCACAAAAGAGCCTGACGATTCGATGCTGGAGGTTGCAATTGCGGCGATGAAGCCGGTTATTCCGGAAAACGGGGAAGACCTGATACAAAAAAAGTAACGGCACCATGATGACATATAACGAACTTTACAGACAGACAAAGCAAAGTTTTACACAGGCGGGCGTTGAAAGTCCCGCCTTTGACGCCATGTGCCTTTTACAGCATTGTTTCGGCCTGGACCGCGCAGGACTGATTCTGCATGGGAACACGCAAGTGGAGCAGCAGGAGGCGGCGCGGCTTTTAACTCTTGTAGACCGGCGCGTGCAGGGAGAACCGCTGCAGTATATTCTTGGAAAGTGGCAGTTTATGGACCGGGAGTTTTGTGTGGGGAAGGGCGTATTGATTCCCCGGGAAGATACGCAGGTTACAGTACTGCAGGCAGAACGGGCCGTGCAGGGAAAACCACAGGCACGGATTATGGATTTATGCGCCGGCAGCGGGATTATTGCCATTACCCTAGCAAAGCGCTTGCCTGGCAGCCGTGTTTGGGCGTTAGAGCTTTCACCGGAGGCTTTTTTTTATCTGGAAAAAAATATAAGCCTGCATGGTGCAGGAAATGTAACGGCTGTACATGGCGATGTTTTTAAGGCCTTTCGGGATTTTACCGACAACAGCTTTGATTTGCTTGTTTCCAACCCGCCGTATGTTTGTACAAAAACGATTGCTTCGTTGCAGCGGGAGGTACTTTACGAGCCGTCTATGGCGCTTGACGGCGGGGCGGACGGTCTTATGTTTTACAGGCGAATGATTAAAAGCTGGACTCCGCTTTTAAAGCACGGCGGGCAGATTGCTTTTGAAGTGGGAGAGGAACAGGCTTTGCCGGTGAAGGCATTGCTTTTGCAAAACGGCTATACAGACGTGCACTTTGCAAAGGATATTGCACAAACAGACCGTTGTGTAAGCGCGGTACGCGTATAGCGGGCGTATGGTAATGTCCCTGTTTTGAAACAGGAATGCAAATGTTCGAAAAAATGTTCTGTTTTTATTGCATTTTTCTTCTAAATCGGGTATAATTTCACTTAAGTTTACAATTGGTTATGTTCCTATTTTACGTCTATCGGAGGGATTGCATGATGGCAGCGGACAACAAAACCAGGGCGCTGGAAACAGCGCTTACGCAGATTGAAAAGCAATTTGGAAAAGGCGCGGTTATGCGTCTGGGGCAAAATCAGGCGATGAATGTGGGGCATGTTTCCACCGGCAGCCTTTCCCTTGATATTGCCCTGGGTATAGGCGGTCTTCCAAGGGGAAGGATTATAGAAATTTATGGACCGGAATCCTCAGGCAAAACCACGCTGTCTCTGCATTGTATTGCACAGGGACAAAAAGATGGGGGAAACGTTGCGTTCATAGATGTTGAGCATGCGCTTGACCCTGTATATGCGGCCGCTTTGGGCGTTGATGTGGATTCCCTGCTTGTTTCACAGCCGGATACAGGCGAACAGGCGCTGGAGATTACCGAGGCGTTGGTGCGTTCCGGTGCGATTGATGTAATTGTGGTAGACTCTGTTGCGGCACTCGTCCCTAAGGCAGAGATTGAAGGTGAAATGGGCGATTCCCATGTAGGATTGCAGGCAAGGCTGATGTCTCAGGCGCTGCGCAAGCTGGCAGGCGCTATTTCAAAATCGAACTGTGTCGCGATTTTTATTAATCAGCTGCGCGAAAAGGTAGGCGTTGTCTATGGCAACCCGGAAGTTACGCCCGGCGGCAGGGCATTAAAGTTTTATTCCTCTGTGCGCATAGATATCCGCCGTATAGAAACGCTCAAGTCAGGCGGAGAAATGATCGGGGCGCGCACAAGAGCAAAAGTTGTAAAAAACAAAATTGCGCCTCCGTTTAAAGAAGCAGAATTTGATATTATGTATGGCTATGGAATTTCCCGCGAAGGCGAACTGCTGGATTTGGCTGTAAAAACAAATGTTGTACAGAAAAGCGGCGCGTGGTTTTCTTTTGAGGGCACAAGGCTGGGCCAGGGAAGGGATAACGTAAAGATTTTCTTTAAAGAAAACCCGGACGTTGCCGCGCGTGTAGAAGCGCAGCTTATGGAGAATTTGGATTTGCTCACAGGCAAAACAGGCACCAGTGCAAAAAATCGCCCGGCTGGCTCCGGCAGAGATATACATGCAGCGGCAAAGCCGGTGGAAGCTCCTGCACAAACGCAGTCTGCGCCTGCCGTGAGCAAGGCCAATATTGATATTTTGGTGGAAGACTGATGCAGATTACGCTTTTGAAACCGTGCAGGAAGTCAATGTGCGCCGTTTATATAGACGGAGAATACGCTCTGAAGCTGGATATGCAGACTTTGCAGGAAAACCATATTGCGCAGGGGGATACGCTGACAGACGAACAGCTTAAAACACTGATTGACCAATCAGATCTGCGCCGTGCGAAGGAGAAGGCGTTGTGGCTGCTTTCGTACCGCGACCATTCCAGGAAAGAGCTGGTCGATAAAATGAAACATACCTGCTCCCAACAGGCGGCACAGGCGGCTGCCGACCGTATGGAACAGCTGGGATTGGTTGATGATCAGGCATTTGCAAGGCGCTATGCCCGGGAGTTAATTTACAAAAAACGTCTCGCACCCCGCGCCGCACTGTATAAAATGCGCGAAAAAGGGATTGACCGCGAGCTTGCACAGGCGGTCCTGCAGGAATGTACGGTTTCTGCAAGCGAGCAGATTCATGCGCTTTTGCGGGGGAAATATGCAGGCAAGCTGTGTGATGAAAAAAGCTGCAGGCGGACGGTGGCGGCTTTACAACGTATGGGGTATAACTGGGGCGATATACGCCCCGTGCTGGAGGAATATGTACAGGCGGATGGCCAATACGAATGATAAAAGGAAGAAATGGAATGTCTTATAGGATTGGGATTGTCAGTTTGGGTTGTGCAAAAAACAGGGTGGATGCGGAAATGATGCTGTTTACCCTGAAAAATGCGGGATACCAGATTGTTGATGACCCCGCTGCGGCAGATGCTGTGATTGTCAACACCTGCGGTTTTATTGAAGCGGCTAAGCAGGAGAGCATAGATGAAATTTTGGAGCTTGCGCAGTTAAAGAAGAAAGGCCGGATTCAGGCAATTGTTGTTACAGGCTGTCTTTCACAGCGTTATCAGGAGCAAGTTATGCAGCAGCTGTACGAGGTAGACGCCGTTGTGGGGATTGGCGCAAATGCATCAATTGCGCAAATTGTAGAGGATTGTCTAAATGGGAAGAAAGTAGAGTGTTTTCCTGATAAATTGCGGATGCCGCTTTCGGGTGGACGGCTGCAAAGCACGCCGCCTTATTATGCGTATTTGAAGGTAGCCGACGGCTGCGACAATTGCTGCAGCTATTGTGCGATTCCACTGATCCGCGGTAAATTCAGAAGCCGGCCTGTGGAGGAGATTGTGCAGGAGGCCAAAACGTTTGCCGCTTGTGGTGTAAAGGAACTGATTGTGATTGCACAGGACACAACGCGCTATGGTGAGGATTTATACGGCACGCTGATGTTGCCAGCACTTTTGCAGGAATTGTGCAAGATCGACGGCGTTCGCTGGATTCGCCTTTTATATTGCTATCCGGACAGAATTACAGACGAGCTTTTGCACCTGATCGCAAAGGAAGAGAAGATTGTAAAATATCTGGATTTGCCGCTGCAGCATTGCAGCGCAGATATTTTAAAAGCGATGAACCGCAGGGGCGACCGTGAAAGCCTTACTGCACTGATACGGAAAATCCGGCATACCGTGCCGGGGATTGTTCTGCGTACGACGCTGATCACGGGTTTTCCCGGTGAAACACAGCAAGATTTTGAGGAGCTGTCTGCCTTTGTGAATGAAATTGGTTTTGAGCGCTTGGGCTGTTTTGCCTATTCACAGGAGGAGGACACGCCGGCTGCAGCGTTTGCAGGCCAGATTGATGAAAAAATTAAAAACCGCCGGCAGGAAATTATTATGGAACAGCAGCATACAATTATGGAGAGGTATTGTCAAGGCCTACTTTCCAGAACACTGGATGTTTTGGTGGAAGGATTTGACCGTTACGCGGAATGCTTTTTTGGCCGGTCTGCAGCAGATGCACCCGATGTGGATGGAAAGGTGTTCTTTACCTGCAACGAAAGCAAGCCGAAACCGGGGCAGTTTGTAAAGGTACGGATTTGTGATTATCTGGATTGCGACCCAATCGGGGAGCTGGTACAGAAAGACGGCGTGCTGACGTAAAATTTTAACGGGGGTGGCGTATAGAAAATGAACACTCCAAATAAGCTTACAATATTAAGGATTCTTTTGGTGCCGCTTTTTGTGGCGGCGCTGCTGCTTGCAGTAATTCCCCACCATTTTTTGATTGCAGGACTGATTTTTGGCGTTGCGTCTCTGACGGACCTGCTTGATGGAAAGCTGGCAAGAAAGCGCGACCAAATCACCGATTTTGGCAAGTTTGCCGATCCTTTGGCAGACAAGATTCTTGTGATTTCTGCATTGATATGCTTTGTGCAGCTTGGAATTATAGGCGCCGTTCCGGTTATTGTTTTGCTTTTCAGGGAATTTGCCGTGACCTCTATCCGGCTAGTAGCTGCAAGCAACGGGAAGGTTGTTGCAGCCAATTTGTGGGGTAAAGCAAAAACTGTCAGCCAGATTATAGCGGTAGTCTGCGTGTTTATTTTGCAGTATATTTTGGAGCTTGCCGATATGGGCGCTTTTTTCATTTCCCCCGCTGTGAAAACGGCCTTTTCCGTTACAACCGACGTACTGGTTTGGATTTCTGTTTTGCTTGCCGTGCTTTCCGGTGTGATTTATCTGTATGATAACAGAACGTGCATCAGCGGAAAAAAATGAGGAATTTAAAAAAACAGGTTTCTTTTTTTATAAAATTGCTATATAATACGGATGAATGACAAACAAATAGAAAACATGCGTTTACCGGGAGAAGTAGCAAAAAATCAACACCAGAGAGAAGCTGGCTTGTGCTGGAACCGGCTTTTGATTTGTATTTTTTGTGAAATGCACCCGTTAGCACACAGTGGGAAACAGATGTTTTGTAAGTATCGCTGTGCGGAAGTCTCCGTTAAAGGGCATATAAGGGCGCAGGCATGCCTGCGCTGAATTTGGGTGGAACCACGAACGGAAAGCTCGTCCCTGTTTTTGGGATGGGCTTATTTTTATAAAAAAGCGCAGACTTTTCTATAGAAAGGAAAGCAACACCGGTATGTTTGAAATGTTAAAGCATGATTTAGATTCTATAATGAAACGCGACCCGGCAGCGCGCAGCCGTCTGGAAGTTTATTTTCTGTATTCCGGCTTTAAAGCGGTGCGCGCCTATAGAAAGGCAAACTGGTTTTACCGCCACGATATGAAGTTTATTGCGCGCTATATTTCCCAGCGCGCGCGCCATAAAACGGGCATAGAAATTCATCCCGGCGCAACAATAGGAAAAGGGTTGTTTATTGACCACGGGATGGGTGTGGTAATTGGCGAGACAACGCAGATTGGTGACAACTGCACCATTTACCAAAACGTAACGCTGGGAGGAACCGGAAAAGAGCACGGCAAACGCCACCCTACACTGGGCAACAATGTGCTGGTGGGAGCGGGCGCCAAGGTGCTTGGCCCGTTTAAGGTGGGCGATAACGCAAGAATTGCGGCCGGTGCAGTGGTTCTGGACGAGGTGCCGGAAAATTCGACCGCTGTTGGCGTGCCGGCCCGCATTGTCCGCATAAATGGCGTTCGCAATGAAAACCTGGATCATATCCATATAGCCGACCCGGTTGCCCAGCAGCTGTGTAAACTGGAATATCTTTACACAAAGCTGCAGCGGGAATTATCGCAGCCTGCACAACGGGTGGAATCCCGCAATAAAACACAGAAACAAAACAAAAGGAGCAAAGAACCGCATGAAAATTTATAATACGTTGACACGCCAAAAAGAGGAGCTGAAGCCCATTATACCCGGCCATATAAAAATTTACGCCTGCGGGCCCACCGTATACAATTATATTCATATTGGAAATGCAAGACCGATTTGTATTTTTGATATATTGCGCCGTTACCTGGAATACCGGGGATATCAGGTAACGTTTGTCCAGAATTTTACGGATATTGACGACAAGATTATTCAAAAGGCTGCCGAGGAGCATACGGATTATATGACGGTCGCACAGCGTTATATAGAGGAATATAAAAAAGATGCCCACGGCCTGGGGGTGCGTGAGGCGACGATTCATCCCAGAGCGACGGACAATATGGACGAGATTTTGGATATTGTGCAGAAGCTGGTTGACAAGGGTTATGCCTATAAAGCGGAAAACGGCGATGTGTATTTTCGGACGGAGAAATTTGCAGAGTATGGAAAGCTTTCCCACCAGCCGCTGGAGGAGCTGGAAGCAGGAGCGCGTATTTCTGTTGGAGAGGTAAAGGAAAACCCTATGGATTTTGCCGTGTGGAAAGCCGCAAAACCCGGAGAACCCATGTGGAAGGCACCTTGGAGCAAAGGGCGACCGGGCTGGCATATTGAGTGCTCCGCCATGGCACGGCGCTATTTGGGCGATACCATTGACATTCACTGCGGCGGACAGGATTTGATTTTTCCGCACCATGAAAATGAGATTGCGCAAAGCGAATGCTGCAACGGCGTTCCATTTGCCAATTACTGGATGCACAATGGATATATCAATGTGGATAATAAAAAAATGAGCAAGTCGCTGAATAACTTTTTTACCGTGCGCGACGTTGCGGAAAAATATGGATATGAGCCGATTCGGTATATGCTGATTTCTTCGCATTACCGCAGCCCGATCAACTACAGCGCGGAAATTATTGAACAGTGCAGAGCCTCGCTGGACCGTTTGTACAACTGTCGCGAAAACCTGGTTTTTGCCCTGGACAAAGCACAGAAAGTGCAAAAAGACGGAGATGACGTGCAGATAACGGCGCTGGGCGTTTATCGCGACAGGTTTATTGAGGCCATGGACGACGACCTGAACACAGCCGATGCGATTGCCGCTGTGTTTGCGCTTGCAAGGGAGATCAATACAAATTTAACGGGTGCAAATACACCGTCTGAAAAGGTGTGTACGTTTGCGCTGTCTTTATTTGACGAGCTTACAGGTGTGCTGGGGCTGGTACAGAGCAGGCGGGTCCAGACGCTGGACCAGGAAATTGAAGCACTGATCGCAAAGCGTGCGCAGGCAAGGAAGAATAAGGACTGGGCCACTGCCGACAAGATTCGGGATGAACTGAAGGCCCGGCATATTGTTCTGGAAGACACGCCGCAGGGTGTGAAATGGCGCGTGGAGGAATAAATACAGCGCGCCCAAAACGGCGGCGCAGGCAGACCGCTTTAGGCCGGGTTTGCAAATGCGTGCAGGAAGAAAAAGCCTTTTACAGAGAAAAAGTGCGGGCAGTCTGGAAAGACTGCCCGCGTTGTTTTTGTTTGAAGATTACTCTGCGGTTCTAAGCGCCTGTGCCGCTGCTTCCATAGCGGCAACGGCAACAGGGCCCGCAGTGGAATACCCGAATTCGCCGTCTTCCACCACAACCGCAAAGGCCAGTGGCGCGTCCTCGTCGCGCGAAAAACCAACGATCCACGCGTCGTTTTTGCCGTCTTCATCGTCGGATACTTCAGCCGTGCCCGTTTTTGCGCATACCTCAAGAGAAGGGAACATGGAATCGCCATAGTTGGAGGTAACAGTATAGCGCATCATTTCATTGAGCGTCTGCGCGGCGTTTTCGCTTAACAGCGTTTGGCCCTTGGAGGCGCCGCCCGCCCGAACGGGGGAAAAATCCGCGGAGGAAACAGAGGAAACAAAGTACGGTTCTACGGCTCTTCCGTCTGTTGCAATTGCGCTCATTAAAATGGCCATCTGCATGGGGTTTGCAAGGTCTGTATACTGCCCAATGCCAGACCAGCCCAGTTCGTTTTCGCTGGCCTTGGAAACATCGTATTTGCCCTGGACGGTGGGGGCGTTGCCCACGTTAAAGCTGGCGTTTATGCCCATTTGCGTTGCCTGTTGTGTCATTTTGTCCTTGCCAAGCTCCACGGCGAGCTCTGCAAACACCACGTTGCAGGATTGTGCAAGGCCGTCCTGAAAGCCGATGGCACCATGGTTGGAAAGGCAGGAGATCTCTTCCCCGCCGAGCACAACGCCGCCGTTGCAGGTAAAGGTGCGTTCAAAAATGTCCGGAATATTTTCAATGGCCGCCGCAGCCGTGACAAGCTTGAAGATGGAGCCGGGCGTATAAGAGGAGGAAAGCGCGCGGTTTAAGTAAGCGCCGTTGTATTCTTCCTCGTTTTCTTCGGTGATTTCGGGCGGGTCCTGCGGGTCGTAGGTGGTGGAGCTTACGTTGCATAAAACCTCGCCTGTTTTATAGTTGAGCACAACAATTGCGCCGCGCTTGCCGTTGAGCGCCTCGTAGGCCGCTTTGCACACGGCGCTGTCTATGGTGAGGGTAAGGTTGCCGCCACCGCGGAAGGTTTGCGGCATTTCAAGCCCCCAGATGTAATTGAAGCCTAAAAGCTCCGAACGGTACGTGCTTTGTGCCGCGGTGGAAATATTCAGGCTGTTGTCGCCTACAATGTGCAGCGTTGCAAGGCGCGTGGTGTAATCTTCGTGATAATAGCGCTGGCCGTCTATGCTTTGAGCCATAATATTGCCGTTGCGGTCAAAAATCTTGCCGGCCTGTTCCAGACCCCCGCTGCCGGAAATATGGCCGTTGAAGTTTTGCTGGATCCAGTCGTTTGCATTTACGCAGATACGAAAAGTAAAGAGCCCAAGCCCGCCGAAAAACGCAAGCGTTATAATAAAAATGAAGATGGAGCGCGTAAATGTTTTTTTCATAAAGCCGCCCCTTTCTGTTGGATTGCACAGGCCCTGCGCGGGGCCTTTTTGGAAATGGGCCGGGTGTTTGGCGGCGTGCCTTGCCGGCCCTTTAGCGGTTGTTTTTTATTTTGCCCTGCGCTTTGCAACGGCGTAGGTACGCTCGTCCGCCGCTTTGATAAACGCAAGAAGCCCCCAGCAGGAGATCATACTGGAACCACCCAGGCTGACAAACGGCAGCGTAACACCCGTGAGGGGCAGAATGTCTGTTGCGCCGAAGATATTCAGCGCAGATTGCAAAACAAGCAGCCCCGCCGCGCAGCAGGCGGAAATGGAATAAAATGTGGAACGGCTGCGCGTGGTGATGGCGCGTGAATAGAAAAACAGCGCGCCAATTGCCGCCGCCACAGTTAAAGCCAGGATCAGGCCCGTTTCTTCGCACAAAAGGCCAAAGACCAGGTCGCTTTCAGAAGCGGCCACATATTTTAAGTAGCCGCTGCCAAGCCCCACGCCGAACAGGCCGCCGCTTGCGGCGTAGGTAAGCACCCTTGCCTGCTGGTAGCCAGTGGAGTTTGCATATTCCCACACGTTGCCCCAAGCCTGAAAACGGTCTGCAATATACGGCTTAAAGCGCAGTACAATCGCGCCGCCCAAAACAGCGGACACAATTGCCAGAATTACAGTTTTGAGGTCGCCGGAGCGCATGAAGGCGATCATCAGAAATGTACCGAAAAAGATTACCGCGGTGCCGAAATCGCTCATTAAAAACAGTGCGCCCACGCATATGGCGGAAAAAATAATAAACCCGATAAGGTTGCCCTTTCGTTGCAGGTAATCCAGCGAAGACGCGCCCACAAAGATAAAGGCGATCTTGACAAATTCGGACGGCTGCACCGAAACGCCGCCAATGATGATCCAGTTTGCGGCGCCGCCGCGTATGGTGCCGAAGATAATGTTGATTCCCAAAAGCCCCACCGCCGCAATCATAATGGCAAGCCGCCATTTATTGACGCGGTCCGGGTTTTCTATAAATTTGATCAAAACGCAGAACACCACCATGCCGATTGCCGCGGCGATGATCTGCACATAGGTTTGCCGGATGCCCTGGCGTACCGAAAGCATAACGCCCACACCCGTTAAAAAAATGGCGAGGCTTTCCAGCTCAAAGCCCGCGCGCCTGAGCACCCTGGTGGAAATGAGGTAAAACACCCACGCCACCGCCATATATACGGCGTAAACAACAAGGGGCATAAAATCTGTGGCTTCTATGCTGATGCAGGCGCTGACCGCCAGAAACAGCAGGAAGACAGAAATTAAAAACAGCAGTGAAAACGGCGTAATGCTTGCCTTGCCGCCCGGCTTTTTAAAAAACCAGGAACGGCTGATGTCGGTATAATCCTCGGCACGCCTGACGGTCAGGGTGGTTTTGCCGACGGTAATTTCGTCGTTGATATACACAGGCGTGCGCCCCTGTGTTCGCTGCCCGTTGACGTACGTGCCGTATTTGGAGCCGGTATCGCTTACAAACCAGCCCGCCTGCCGACGCAGCAGCACACAATGGTCGCGCGAAACGGCCATGTCTTCCAGCGTGACGTCGCAGCTGCGCCCGCGGCCAATGGAGTTTTCCCACGAAAGCACGGGCAGACAGTCGTCTGTCTGCTTGTTGACCAGCATAATCAGCGGCTTTTCGTCCCGCCTTTGCCGGCGCATGGACGAATAGCACTGAAACACCACGACCACCCCCATAATGGGGATCAGGACCCGCAGTACAACAATTGCAAGGTCGGTGATAACCTGAAAGTTCAGAGATTCCAAAAACGCGTCCAAGGGCCTGCGCACCTCCTTTGCCCACGAAAAAATAGAGAGTTCTGATAAATTGATGATATAGTTTTGCGGTGCAAATGTCAAGTGACAGTACCGTCATATTTGTATGCAAAGGCGCGCCCGTAAAGCCTTCTGGGGGCTTACGGGCGCGCCTTTTTTGGGTTTGTATTGCGCTGGTATGTACGGCGTGCGTTTACAGGCGGGCGCTGCATATGCGCCTGAGCCGCGCGGTTAAAAAGGCGGCAAGCGCAATTTTACAAAGATCGCCAGGGATAAACGGGACCACGCACACCATAAGCGCCGGGATAAAACCGGCGTGGGCGCTCAGGCAGTACCAGGCCGTGCCAAAGGCATAGCACACGATAAGGCTTATAAGCATGCCCAGCGCACACGGCCAGAAACGGCGCTGAAAGCGCACTGCAAACAGCCCTGTGATAAGCGCTGCAAAGGCATAGCCAATGATGTAGCCGCCCGTGGGGCCCAAAAGCACGCCCGGGCCGCCCTGAAAGCCCGCGAAAAAGGGCAGGCCGGCAAGGCCGGCCAAAAGGTAGACCAGCTGGCTTACGACCGCCTTTACAGGCCCCAGACACCCACCGGCGGCAAAAACGGCCAAAAGCGCAAGGTTGATGGGCACCGGCCCAATGGGGATGGAAATTTGCGAACACACGACGGTGAGCGCCGTAAACAGCGCGGCGACAACCATGCCGTAGACGTTCGCACGGATTTTCTGGCTTTGCTCCATGGTATATTCCTCCTGTATCAGCATTTTTTGACTGCTGCAAAGAGTATACGGTAAAGCGCCTTAATTGTCAACCGTTTTTATTTTTTGGGTTTACAATACGCACTTCCATCCAAAGGTCGGAGGGTTGCCGGTTGTTTGTGTGGCCCAGCAGGTAGTCTGTGCTTGTGTGGTACAGCTGTGCAAGTGCCACAAGCTCGCATATTTCCGGTTCGCCAATCCCGCGTTTGTAGCGGGAGTAGGTACTGCGGTCAACGTCTAGGTAGTCTGCGACCTCTTGGCAGGTGAGCTGGTACTCCAGGCGCAGCTTTTTTAAGCGCTGCGCCAGTCTTGCAAGAAAAAATTTCTATTCTATTTCCGTCATGACTGCGGCCCCCTTTTTTCTGATTTTTTGTTTGGGGGCGCTGGCTGCCCTGGTATTTTGTCTTTGGCCTTGTTAGTCCTCCCTGTTTTTATTGGATGCAATCGGTTTTTCGTAATAGCATATAAATTGTGAGGTATAATCATTTTTTACATTTTCTGTGCATTATTTAAGCGATAGATTAAAAGTATAAGTGCCTCTAAATCTTTATCATTTAATGCTTTTGTGCCATCTATTGCTTTTTGCACATTGATAGGGTTCTTAATATCTTCATCAAAAAAATCTTTTGGAGCAATATCAAAATAATCGCACATATATATAAATTCCGACATGGAAGGAAGCCCCCTTCCTAATGAAATATTTTGTATGTAGCTTTTGTTATGTCCAAGATCTAAGCTGAGTTTATATTCTGACAGTCCTTTATCAAGTCGGAGTTGTGTGATTTTTTCTCTAATAAAATTTGCTATTGGACTGGCTCCGATATTCCTTTTCGTGTTGCGATCCATGCTATGATCTCCATTTTATTTACTTTTCTAGCATTTTATACGATTCTATATTATTTATAGACGTAATGTGACAGAATAAATAGTTGTATTTTTCTGTTTTTTCCGTTCTCTTTTCGACTACAGTTATATTTAATGTCCCCAGTAAAAAGTAGCGTTTATTTGTTATATACATTTGTTCTAAAAAGCTTATTAAAAGAAAGCTATATAAACGTAGAAAACCGATGGATAAAATAAAAGCCTGCATAGAGCAAAATAAGAAGTAAGCCGTAAATTTGCAGAAAAAACAAAAAATCCCGTCTATACTAAACTAAAAGTTTAAAATAGCCAAAAAATGCGTTGACAATGGCCGTAAATCCCGGTTATAATAAAATTACAAGTTTGGTTTAGACGTTTTTTGTTAAACAGCCGCCCTGTAAGGAAAAGGAGAAAGACATTTATGTATATAAAACGCGCAATAGAAGAAACCATTGCAAAGGTAGCCGGCATGTTTCCGGTGCTGTTTGTTACCGGCCCCCGGCAGGTGGGAAAGACAACGCTTTTAAAACAAATGGCGGAAGCGGGGCGCAAATATGTTACGCTGGACGACCCCGACGTGCGCTACCTTGCAAAGCACGACCCGGCGTTGTTTATGCAGCGGTACACGCCGCCGGTGTTTATTGATGAAATCCAGTATGCAACGGAGCTTTTGCCTTATATTAAAATGAGCGTAGACGAAAGCGGCCGCAGGGGCGATTTTTGGATTACCGGTTCACAGGTGTTTCGGCTTATGAAAAACGTGAGCGAAAGCCTTGCCGGGCGGGTGGGGATTGTACATCTTCTTGGGCTTTCGAACGCCGAACTGTACGGCTATGCAAGCGAGCCCTTTACAACAAACCCGCAGCAGCTTTTGAAACGGCTGGATATTGCCAAAGCGCAAAGCCTCAACGAGATTTACGCAAGAATTTTTAAAGGCTCCATGCCGGCGCTGTATGCAAACGAAGCGATGGATTGGGAAACGTATTACCGCTCTTATGTAGATACCTATTTACAGCGCGATATTCGCGATTTGGCGCAGGTGGCCGATGAAATGGAATTTTACCATTTTATGACGGTTGTTGCGGCACACACTGCAAAGCCTGTCATTTATGAAGAACTGGCCGGTGCAGCCGGAATTTCTGCGCCAACGGCAAAGAAATGGCTGTCTGTTCTGGTTTCGTCTCACGTGGCCGCACTGGTGCAGCCGTATTATAATAATGTGCTCAAGCGCGTGGTAAAAAGGCCGCTGCTGCATTTTCTGGATACCGGTCTTGCCGCTTACCTGCTTAAATGGGGCAATCCGCAGACGCTTGAAAAAGGGGCGATGTCCGGCGCTTTTTTTGAAAGCTTTGTATTTTCTGAAATTTATAAGAGCTATTTAAATGCAGGAAAGGAGCCCCCTGTTTTCTATTACCGGGACAAAGACCAGAAAGAAATTGATTTGCTGTTATATCAAAACGGAACGCTCTGCCCCATTGAAGTGAAAAAGGCGGCTTCCCCCGGAAAAGCAGCGGTTAAAAGCTTTCATGTGCTGGATGCGGTAAAGGAGCCGGAAAAATTTGGCGCAATTCATGCGCTGAAAACAGACGTTGGAGAAGGAAGCGTTGTCTGTATGGCAAAAGACCTTCTGCCCATTGATTCCAAAAACTGGTATGTTCCGGCATGGCTGATTTAATAAAAAATAACCCACAGGCGTTTGACATCCTCCCAAGAACCCTTTACAATTTTTATGGAACCATGCATAAAAAATTTTAAAGGAGGCGCGCTGTTATGAACAAGGTGAAAATTACCGTGTTAAAAACCACGCTGGACAGGGAGCTTGCGCAGGAGTACGGCGTAAAGGGGCTGGGCGCATGCCCCATGCTGCGGGAAGGGCAGGTATTTTACGCCGACTATGCAAAGCCGGAGGGCCTGTGCGACGAGGCCTGGAAGGCCATATACCAGTATGTGTTTGCGCTGGCGCACGGCGCAGGGGAGGGGCTGTTTTATTATGGCGACTGGATCAGAAAGCCTGGCGTGGCCATATGCAGCTGCAACGACGGGCTGCGCCCGGTGATCTTTAAGCTGGAGGCCACACAGGAGGAAGCTGTAATAGATTACACGCCTGTGCGGTAAAAGCAAAAACATACATAACGGAAAAAAGGCCCTTCAGGCAGCACAAGCCGCCCGAAGGGCCTTTGTCTTTCGTTTTGTTTCAAAATGCGTTGTATGTATGGGGCTATTTGGTTATTCCACGGTAACGGACTTTGCAAGGTTGCGGGGCTTGTCGACGTCGTTGCCGCGCAGCACGGCGGTATAATATGCAATCAGCTGCAGCGGCACGGCGGCGGTCATGGGGGCTAAAAGCTCGCCTGTTTTGGGGATATTGATGCGGTAATCAAAGGCTTCTTCGTCTACAGAGAAATCTTCACGGCAGACAAGGATAACCTTGGCGCCCCTTGCCTTGACCTCTTTAATATTGCTTACGGTTTTTTCCAGAAGCGCGCTTTGGGTGGCCACGGCAATTACCGGCATATCCTGCGTGATCAGGGAGATGGTGCCATGCTTGAGCTCCCCGGCGGCGTAGGCTTCAGAATGTATATAGGAAATTTCTTTGAGTTTTAAGGAGCCTTCCATGCTCAGCGCGTAATCAAGCCCCCTGCCTATGTACAAAAGGCTGTCGGCCGTAATCAGCTGATTGGAAACAAACTGGATCAACGGTTTGTCGTTTTGCAGCAGCGTTTCAATCAGCGCGGGCGTTTGCAACAGCTGGGCGGTTAAATCCGCGCATTCCTGCCGGGTAACGGTGCCCTTTGCAAGCGCCAGCTCAAACGCAAACAGGTACATGACGGAAAGCTGCACAATATACGCTTTCGTAGAGGCCACGGCAATTTCCGGCCCGGCGTGGGTGTAAATGAGCATGTCTGCCTCCCGCGCGATGGAACTGCCCTTGGCGTTGACGATTGCAAGCGTCTGCGCGCCAAGTTGCTTTGCAAGGCGCATGGCGGCCAGGCTGTCGGCCGTTTCGCCCGACTGGGAAATAATAATCACCAGATCACCCGGCCCGACAAGCGGCTGCCTGTAGCGAAATTCGGAGGCAATGTCTACTGTAACGGGTACGCGCGCGAGCTTTTCGATCACATATTTACCAACCATGCCGGCGTGCATGGCCGTACCGCAGGCGACCACAAAAATCTGGCGGAAGGACTGGATTTTGTCAAGCGTAATGCCGCATTCTTCCAGGCAGGGCAGGCCCTGCTCGACCCGTGGGGTCACGGTTGTTTTAATCGCCGTGGGCTGTTCGTGGATTTCTTTGATCATAAAGTGCTCGTAGCCGCATTTTTCGGCAGCGTCCATGTCCCAGTCGGCAGTTTTGAGCTCTTTTTCGACCTCTTGCCCGTGCAGGTCGTATATTTTTACATTCTGGTGCGTCAGCACGGCAATTTCGTCGTGCTCCAGCAGGTAATAGTCTTTGGTATATTTTAAAATGGCCGGAACGTCGGAGGCGATAAAGCTTTCATCCCTGCCCACGCCCACGATCAGCGGGCTTTCACGGCGAACGGCGTACACAACGTCTGGAAAATCCTGAAACACCATGCCCAGCGCAAACGAGCCTTCCAGTTCATGCACCGCGCGGATGATCGTGCGCAGGGGGTCGCCGTCGTAATAATAGCCGAGCAGGCGCGCCACAACCTCGGTGTCTGTATCGCTTAAAAACTGCTGCCCCTTTTGCAGCAGAAACTCCTTAAGTTCCTTATAATTTTCGATAATGCCGTTATGCACGATGGAAACCTTTTCACCGCTGTGGGGGTGCGAATTGCGGTCGGACGGTTCGCCGTGTGTGGCCCAACGTGTGTGCCCAATGCCGGCGTGGCCCTGCGGCTTGCCCAGCGTTTGCATTTTTTCCTCCAGGTCTTTAAGCCTTCCTTTGGATTTTGCCACCTTGATTTCGCCGTTTTCAAACACGGCGATCCCGGCGGAGTCGTACCCTCTGTATTCCAGTTTGGATAAAGCGCTGACCAGTACGTCGCTGCAGTCCCTGTAGCCCACGTAGCCTACAATACCACACATACCTTGTCTACCTCCGTTTTAAAATTTTGCACCGCTTGATTGTATGCGTGCGGCGTTTGGGTTATTCCAAAATATCTTCGTTCGCCCCGTTTGTTTTATGATGGAACGTGGGGACGATAACGCTCAGCATTTCCAGCGTTTTTTCAGCGTTATTGTTTAAAGCGTATTTTTTCAGCTTTGTCAGATTTTCCGTAAATTGCTCGGAGTCAATGGGAATCTGGTTGCCGATGAAGATTTTTTTGTTTGCAGTGGCCTTGAGGCCCTCTTCGTCCATCAAAAGTTCTTCAAACAGCTTTTCTCCCGGTCTTAATCCGGTTATTTTTATTTCTATATCTTTGCCAGGTACAAATCCAGATAAATTTATTAAGTCTTTGGCAAGATCATAAATCCTTACGGGTTTCCCCATATCCAACACAAACACTTCTCCACCTTTAGCCATAGCTCCGGCTTGAAGTACCAATTGGCTTGCTTCAGGAATTGTCATAAAGTAACGCTTCATATCTACATCTGTAACTGTTACAGGGCCACCTTTAGCAATTTGCTTTTTAAACAGTGGTATTACACTACCTCTGCTGCCAAGTACATTGCCAAAACGCACTGCCACAAATCTTGTACTGCTTCCTTTATTCATACTTTGCACAAGCATTTCAGCAACTCTTTTGGTACAACCCATAACACTAGTTGGATTCACTGCTTTATCTGTAGATATCATTACAAAGGTTTCAACTTTATGTTTGGCAGCTGTTTCTGCTATTACTTTAGTTCCTAAAATATTGTTTCGCACTGCTTCAGCTGGTTGGTATTCCATTAAAGGCACATGTTTGTGGGCTGCGGCGTGAAACACTACTTGAGGTTTAAAATAGTCCATTATAGCGTTAATTCGTTCTTCATCTCTAACATCTGCTATAATAGGCACTTTTTTTAGTTGGGGATATTCTAAATTCATATCCTGCATTATTTCATAAATACTGTTTTCTCCTTTACCAACGAGAAGTAATTTACGAGGATACATTTTAGCAACTTGACGCACAATCTCGCCGCCAATACTGCCACCAGCACCAGTAATAAGCACTGTTTTCCCTGACAAGTACTTTGCAACAGCTACGTTATCCAGTTCCACCGGATCTCTGCCTAGTAAGTCTTCAACATCAACGGGTCGCAATTGGCTTACACTTACACTTCCTTCTATAATTTCATAT
>UQLR01000022.1 GCA_900541975.1 uncultured Oscillospiraceae bacterium
GCCGTTGGCTGTGCGCTTTTTCGTAAATACCGTAAAAATATCTGTAAAAAACGTAACCAGTACAATACAACAACGGTATACTTATTTTTTACGAATAAAAAAAACCTTCCCACATCAAATACATCTTTTTAAATTCGCGCAGAGAATAGCCATTATCACCATTTACCGCTTTGATAGCCTCAGCTTCAGCGTTTGCCGTTGGTCTTTGCTGCAGGATTGCTTTCTTTTGGGTGTAGATTCTGACAAATTTGCCGTTGATCCTGATTTTATTAATTTGAAGCACTTTATGATATTTTTTTGCAAAATGGTTGATCCAGGTAATCTGCTGCGCTAAAGCATTTGCCGTTAGCTGCACATTAAACTTGGAACGCATCAGATAGTCCGACGTAATATAGTTGTACCTCTTCCCCATTTTATCTACTTTTCCTTCCGCCTGTGCATGGCGGCAAAGCAGAGCAAACGGCTCCTTGTCAAAATAAATAAACCGGTTTGTCCTGTGCAGAAACACACTGCAATCATCAGGGTGTAAATCTTCTTTCTTAATATGAATCAGGTCCTTTGTATCAACCCCATACCAAAGCAGGTAAAGCAGTGCCCTGAAATCCAGCAGATCGGCCGTTCCCAGCGGGTCAATATCAAAGCGAAGCGTGTATAAAAAAGTGTCCAGCTCTTCTAGATCTTTAAAATAAAATTTATAAATGTTATCGTAAGCAGAAGCAATGTCGCTATACACAACGGAACGGACCTGCTCCACCTGGGATTTTTCCGCAATGCCATACTGACAAAACAGCAAAAACAGATTTTCAAGCAAACGTCTGTTTTTACGAAAAGCAGCGCAGCTGAATCCTCCCCGCTGCTCACGAAAAAAACGTATAAAATCTTCTTTTGTTAAACACTTGACAGATGCTGCATTCTCTGTATCTGGCACAAAGCAGGCAAAATCCTGCAGATATTTTTCCTTTACTGCAAAAGAGTTATCTTCCTGAAAGCAATCTTTTATAAACGCCTGATATGTCACGCTGGCCGCCTTCTTTCCCGCATCGGATTTATGCAGCCTCATACTAACACATAAGTTCGAACTTGTCAATTCTTCTGTTTTAGAATTTGCAAAACAGTACAATACGTCTGTTCCCTATTCTTTTTTGCTTTATATGCTGCATTTTGCGGGTCGTAATATTCGATTTCTGTTAAAACACAGTTTGAATCCAGCCCAAACAATCCACAATATAAGATCTTATTTTCTACAGCAAAATACAGGGTTCTTGCTTGCTGTGTATTGGGCAATCCACCTAATAACTGCGAAAAAAAGAGCCTGCACAACTTTTCTTCTACTTTGCGTGTAAGCTGCGCCCGATGCAGTTGTAAAACCAAGCAGCCATTGACCATTTTACATATCTGTGGCAGTAAAAGATCTGTAAAGCTGCGATAGTGGTAAATCTGCTCTATCGGCTTGTATTCCTTTTCATATAAATGCAGACTTCTTCCGTCGCACAAACGGTAACCCGTCTTCCCAGAGTCAAGAGAATATTTTTCACAAAATAAATAAATCTTAGAAAAAGCAAACGCTCTGCCCAGTATAAGGCGACCTCTCTCTTCGTACGCATAGTTTGCATGGAAAATCCTGCCTTCTATTTCATACATGTATACTATACTCTTGCTTTCCATCCCAATCCCTCTTTATTTTCTTTTTTAAGCTTTTTTAAGCTTTGCAAAATAATAGAACGTTTGTTCTATTATAAAAATACCTGTTTTTCAATGGAAAGGCAAGTAATTTTCTTTGTTTTTTCAAAAATAAATCCTGCTGTGCCAAAAAAGGAACAATGCACGCCTGTTTCTTATAATTCTTATGAGGCTCCTTTAAATTTTTTAACCGCCAGCTCCTGCTCGGTATGGCGCGGCAGGTACAGAAGCTCTGGATTTTTATAAGTATACTGGACGCCTTCCCTATTGTCTTTCCTTTTTTTTAATAACCGCTTTATAATACGATCGTCGCGTACGGATGATAAAAAAGCAATCGATGCGCTGCCAAAAAAGAAAAGAAACAGAAAGAAATAGACAATGGGACGGTACAAAAGCAGTTCGATCAGCAAAAAAGGTATGCTACCCGCAAAAACCGTATAAATTCTTTTTAAGATGCATCTTTTCATCTTTTGTAATATTCTTTTATCTGACATTTTTTCCACCTCTTAAATAGAACTTTTGTTCGTTTTTTTCAATTTAATCATAGCACAAACGTTCGATCTTGTCAATGCAAGCTCCAAAATATTTTATTAAAATACAACTTGACATGTTAGAACTTATGTGTTAGTTTATTTCTATATATTTTTCCATTTTCTTCCACATAAGTTCTATCACCACCCTTTTCTCTCATTACAATTATCAAGCAGGAGGTTTGCCAATTTTATGGAACGCAAAAAAGGAATTTATATTATGCAATTAGACGGAAAGGACGCATATTTAGCGAATTATTCCAGCGCAGAAAACAATACCGGGTATACAACCCAAAATAAAGACGGCGTTTATAACCTAAAAAAATTCAAAGCGGCCTTCGATTACAGTCTGGATTTATTACAGCTGCGTTTCGTCTATAAAACGGTTTATCGAAATAATCGCTTTTCATTTTGGGAAAACAAGAAAGAATTTTCCCCCTGTTTAATAAACGTTTCTTTTCGCTACGCTGTAAAGGCCTATAACCGTACGGCTGCAAACATCTATTTAAAATATGGCCATGCGCTTTCAATGGAAAAAATAGAAGATTGCGTACATATAGAGAACGGTACGCTGATTGCTGTTATGGTGGACACGCCGGTTAAAAAACCGGTTGACAGCCATATTTTGGGTAGATATTTTTATTGGGAGCATGGTGTATATAAAGCAAAGAAAAACATAACAACGCTTGTAAGCGTTGCTGATATCCGCAGACAACTGTACCAAAAGGGGTTCATCTGCAACGGAATCCACTACGTCCGTTGGAAACGTTCTTCCGGCAGCGCGCGAGTTGGAAAATGCCTTTTTATAGACGAACGGCTTTATCCCAAAATGCATAAATGGGAGACGGCGGGCCTGCATATACCGCCGGGCACGCCGATAGACCTGGCGGCTTTGGAATCTTATATCGCACTAACTGCAAGCAGCATGATTGACACAATTAAAATTTTACCAGAAAACATTTTGGTAATAGAGGACTATATGAGCGTTTTTTTTGACGACGTAATTCGTGTACAGGAGGCAAACGGCTGTTTGAAGGCTGCCGATTGTAAAAGTAAAATTACCAATTCCATATGGGATGGGCAATCGCTGATTGACCCTTCACTGATGGGGCGGTATAAAAGCAAAGGCATGCTTCTGCTGCGCAACCGTTTGTTTAAATCGTGCTGTTTTAATACAAATATACAGCGCTGGTTTGCAGATCATGGTATTACACAGGTCCGTCAACTGAACGGTTTTACGCTCGCCCAGGATATTTCGGACATAAAACTGATCACCACGCCAAGCAGCATTAAATATTTAAAATTTGGCACGCTACAGCAATGGTTTAAGCATCTGCTGCCCGATTTTGGTATTGTAAAATTTGAAAAACCTCCCCATTTTTTGGACGGTACTGCAACACAGACGCATTATCAGCTGATTAACAGCCTGCAACTTTCAAAAGAAGAGGTCGCGCAGCTTTTACAACCAACCTTCAGCTTTTTAGACCTGTTAAAAAAAGATCCGGCGGTTCTGCGCTGGTGGATCAAGGTTTATCCACAGGAAAACTTTGCAGATGCCGGGATAAAAAGCAAATCGGAAATAATATACAGATTGCTTGGCAGCAACGAGGCTTTTTCAAAAACAAAGCTATATGACGATTTTAGAGCGGATTTCCTGAAGGCCTTTATTAAACATTTAAAAGAGGGCCGTGTTCTGGTAAACGGATGCTACGCCACGCTTTGCGGAAATCCCATTGAAATGCTGCAAGCTGCCATTGGCAAATTTTCCGGCAAACCGCAAACACCGCCGGGCACACTTTACTGTAAACGCTTTGAAGACGGCCAGCTTCTGCTTGGCTCGCGCAGCCCGCATATTACCTTTTCAAATATTTTGCTGGCCAAAAACACAGTCAATTTGCTGATCAACCGCTATATAAACGCAACTGAAGAAATTGTATTCATTAACAGCATAAATGAAAATATTTTGCAGAAACTGGCCGGGTGCGATTTTGATTCTGATGCAATTTTGCTGACGGATAACACCGTTTTGATTCGCGCGGCCATGCGCAATAAAGACCGCTTTAAAGTTGCCGTATGCGACGTAGCAGGCATAAAAAACAAAAGGCGCTATTTACCGGAGGAGCAGGCGGATTTGGACATTCAAACAAGTAAAAACCTGATTGGCGACATTGTAAACCTCAGCCAGGAGCTAAATACGCTTGTATGGGACATGCTCGCCGATGGCAAAACTTTTACAGATATACAAGATATCTACATGGATATATGCAAACTCAGCGTTGCTTCCGGTATTGAGATTGATAAAGCAAAAAAGGAGTTTTTGGTAGATAACAGCCGGGAGCTTGCTTCCATACGAAAGAAATACGCAAAGGAAAAAGATCATAAGCAAATAAAGCCCAACTTTTTTGCACACCTTGCCAAACGGAAAGGATATTATAACGCTGCAAAAAAAGCATATATAAAGCATAAAACCGCCATGGATTATCTACAAAGCTGTATTCATGCTTACCGGTGTACGAAAAAAGGAAAGGCCGTGAAAAAAGAATTCCTCCCCTTTTCAGAAATTTTAGACCATTCCGGTTTTTCTTCAAAACGCGTCTATTATAAACAGATAAAAGAAACGCTTGAAGACGTATACCAAACCAATCAGGCCGTTTCAGCCGTATTTGCAGACAAGCACAAAACCACCGAAGAAAAATTTGGCGAGGTCTTTTCCCTGCGGGAATGCTGCGCGCTTCGCCTTGGAAAAAAACAGTTTAATCGGGATACAATGCTCACGCTATTAAAATCGATAGAAAAAGAAGAGAATAAAAAATACCGGCGGTTTATTTTTTACACGCTGTTTTCTTTTCCAAACAACAGCTTTTTTTCTGTTCTTAAAGAAAGTAGAACGCCTTGCAAAACCCTAAAAAAGGACTGTAACGGCTCCATTGAAATTTTAGGATGCAGATACAGCCATACAGATTTACCCATGCAAAAACAAGACGTTTTTTTCGACGAATTTTCAAACAAACCATGAAACACGGCTGTACAAGCAGTTTTTGCAGGTGATTGTATCGTTGCCTAAGGGATGCAAAGACACATGCCGCAGAAAAACAGGGTTGACAGCGCTTTTAAACGGGCACAGGAAAAGCACAGGGTTTGTTTCTCCTTCCGCCCTGAAAAAGCAGATATTTTGTTTGCTTTACATCATTGTTGGTTTCTACTAACACATAAGTTCTATTATTACTTATAATAAAAAAACTGTCTGTATGGAACCAACCAAAGCAGCAAAATTTAAAAATTTTACGGAGGTGGTAAGGATGGACCAAACAAATGCGGACCTTCTTTTGGAATGCTCGCAAAAAATAATTGGCCTTTTATGCAGCTCAGAGGAAATTGCAAAGTTGCTTTTGGACGACCCGCAGGCAACGGCAAACGACCTGATAGACGACAGTGGAAACATACGCCATATATTTGATTACGACTATGTTGACGAAAGCACACAGGAGGTTGCAACTTTTATCTGCGTGGAAGTAACGCTTCCGCAGGAGGCAGCCGGCAATATTCGGAATATAGAGGCCGCTGTACAGGTTGTTTCCCACAAATCGCACATGCGTCTTGACGGTGCCCTTTTCCCCGGCGCGGATTGCAGCCGCCGCGACGCCATCGTGCGGCATATTGATCTGCTGCTTGGCGGCAGAACCGATTTTGGGATTGGAAAACTGACGCTTTTAAGCATTGAAAAGACCGAGTTACCTGCAAAATACACCGGAAAGACGCTGCGTTATTCTGTGAGCGTTTTTGGAAAAAGCAGGCGGCACGCATGAAAAAAATCAGCCATTTCGACCTGATCAGCGGAGCAGATATAAGCTATGAAGGCATCTGCACCCTTCGCCAGCCTACATTAGAGCGCATACGGAGCCTGAAAGGCGGATATGCCCGCTACACGGCATATTTAAATGTTTTAATGATGGATTTGGAATTTTTCCTGTCTGAAATTGGCCTAAAAGAAAAATACCAAGCGTTGCCGGAAGAAAAGCGCACGCTGTTTTCCCCCTATTATCTGCACTTGGCAAACCCTGCAACAAAAGAAATTCTGCAAGAGGCGTTATCCTTTTTCCTGCGCGAGAAGGTTGTATTCAGCCCAGAGCAAAACATCTTTTTACTTTTCCCTGCAGGTGCAAACGCGCCCTGCGGGCATATAGGCAATGAAAATTATGAAGACGTTCGCTATGGAATTCTGCAAATCAACTGTCTGGCTTCATCCTTTGAAGGCATCCCAAAAAAGTTTAAAAACGCAAAGGCACGCGAAATATACGAAGCAATTCAAAAAGGAAAGCAAAAGGCTGCCGCTCAGGGCAAAGCCGACAAGGCTCTGCTTCTTTCAAATATGATATCGGCGGTTTCTGCACAGCACAACAGTTATAACCTTTTGAACATTTGGGGATTGACCGTATATCAACTGCAAGACCAATTTGGAAGATTAAACCTGAAAACCCAGTATGATATTTCCGCACTGCGCTGGGCGGCCTGGGGCAAAGAAAGCTTTGATTTTTCAATTTGGTATCAAAATTTAAACGTATAACATGTAAAGGAGAATGAACAATGGGAAAAACATTTGCTAACAGAGAGGTCTGCAACCTCGTATTCTGCGATTACAAAACACAGGTACCTTTTTTAAACGTTGATTTTGCCAACACAACCACAACGGAACTGACGGGCGAGCCGGTGTACGCCTATGGCGGCCAGGGGCACCCGAAAAGAGTTGCATTCCACGGTGAGAAGGGCGGCACCATCGCCTTTGAAACACAGATTCAGACAATGAAGCTGTATAGCCTGATCACAGGCGGTGAAATTACAAACAGCGCAAAATTTATAAAAAGAGAAGCGCTTACTTCTTCTGCGGCCGGTGTTATTGAGCTTTCTTCCACCCCGGTTGCCGGCACGGTATACGTATACGCGGCTGACGACGACTGCGGCACGGTGGTAGAATCCAGCGTGGACGGCCAGAGCGTTACGGTAAGCGACGTCAGCAGCGCTACAGACTTTATTGTATATTATATTGAAGAGCTTTCTTCAAACGTACAGAAGATCAACATTAAGTCCACTACCTTCCCCAAGTGCTTTACCGCATATGCAGAAACCATTGAAAAGACAGAGGATGACGAGATTCTTCCGTATAAAATGATTGCTTACAAGTGCGCACCGCAAAGCACGGTATCTTTAAGCTTTACAAACAGCGGAGACCCCGCCACCATGACCGTTACCTGCGATTTGCTTGCAGACGACAACGATAATATCATGGACATGATCCTTCTGGAGGGCTAATTTCCCGTGGGGGCGGTGGCTTTGCCACCGCCCCCGCTTTTTGAGGAGCTGATCAATATGCAAAAAAGCGCCGCCGCTTTTAAACACTGCGGCACAAGGCTGCTTGCGCTGGACCAGTCCTCTGTAAAAACAGGCTATGCCCTGTTTTGCGGAAGCAACCTTACGCGCTGGGGCGTTTTAAACACAAAAAAAGAAAAAGACGCAGACAAAAGGTTCTGCTCCATGTGCAGCCAGATTCATTTTATGATTACAAAGACCAAACCGGATTTTGTTGTGTTTGAGAAAATCTCTTTACATTCGTCAGTTAAGACGCTCACCTTGCTTGCAAGACTGCAGGGCGGTATTATGCAGTCCTGTTATATCAACCATATAGATTTTGCCGTGTACGCGCCTTCCACCTGGCGCAGGATTTTGGGGCTGCTGCACGGTGGTAAAGCAATGCGAGAAGAACATAAAAAACGGGCGATTGCCTTTGTTCGAAACGGTTATGGCATAAAAGTGGGAGACGATTGTGCAGAGGCCATCTGCATAGGGGTTGCACATCTGAAAAGCACGCATATTTTAACAGATTGAAAGGAGAACAAACATGGCAAAGCAAAAAAAAATTTCTATAAGCAGGCTTGAAAAAGTTTTGGCCGGCTTAGAGGGCGCTCCCAAAATACTGCCGGTTGGCAAAGCGGGCGAAACGGAAGAGATTGTGGTTACTCCCCTTCTTTCACTTGAAAAGCAGGCGCAGCTTGCCGTTTATATTGCAAACAGCGTTTTTACAGAGGATACAGACGGCCAGACGCAGGATAAACAAATTTCTTACGCGCCTTATTATTACGACATTGCCTGTATGACCGGCGTTTTAAAATATTACACCAATATCCGCACAGACAACCCGGCAAAACTTTATATGCTGTGCATAAAAGGCGGGTTGTTTGAAAAGATTGTACAACTGGTTGATCCCAGGCAGTACGCCGCCGTAACACAGGCGGCGCAGCAACTGATTGCGTACAGGCAAAGGTCGCTTCTGGCAAGCGAAAGCACCTTGCTTTACAAAGCGGTCAGCACGTTGCAGGCGCGCGAGGCGGAGCTTGTGCAGCTTACAGAGAAAATGGAACGCTTTTTCAGTGCGCAGGATCCTGTACAAACGCGTGAATCCATAGAGGTGCTGCGCAAAATTTCTTCTTTCAGCAAGGAGGAGCTTGCCGCGGCGGCTTTGTCGCTGAAAACGCCAGAAGACCATGCAAACATGGAAAACACACAATCAGCAGGCGCTTAATTTGCACATATTGCAAATTTAAGTGTGCATTTTAAACGCAATCACACACAGCACAACAAAAAGAGAAACAGAGGTGATTGTTTGGCCAATTATTCTAACATCAACCTGTCGGGAAGCGTGGAGCTTTCCGGCATTCAAAAACAGATAAACGGCGCGGCACAAAATTTGAAAATTACAATTCCCGTCAGGCTGGATTTATCCGACGCGGTACAGGAGCTTAAAAGCGTTGCGGGTACTTCGCTGAAGCAGCCGATTGCAGAAATGCAGCAGCTTGCACAGGAAAGCGAGAGCGCCTCCCGGAAAATGGGCGGCCTGTTCAGCGGCAAAATAAAAGCGGCCGTTGTTGCGGGCACCCTGGGTACGGTACAAAACGCGCTCAGCAGTGCCGTAAAAAACGTGATTGCACTGGACAACGCAGTTACGCAGCTTTCGCTGGCAACGGGACAAAGCCGCGCAAAAAGCAAAGCGCTGGCAGCAGAGTACAACGGGCTTGCAAAAACGCTTGGTGTTTCTACATCAGAAATTACAGAAAACGCCGCCGGCTTTTTAAAGCAGGGATATTCCGCACAGGAGGCAAGCAAGCTTGTAACGGCAAGCACCGTGCTTTCGCGCACGGGCATGCTGGACGCAGCCGCAGCCGCAGATGTTTTAAGCCAGGCCGTTTCAAGTTACCATATAGAGGCGGAAAACGCCGTTTCTGTTGCAGACAAGCTATCTGCGGTAAACGACGCGGCGGGCGTGTCTGCACAAAGCCTTTCCGCCGCACTTGCACAAACAGCGCAAAGCGCACAACAGGCCGGCGTGCCGCTGGACCGGCTGCTGGGGTATATTGCCGCGGCGCAGGAAGGCTCTTTGTTGGACATGCAATCTATTGCAAACGCTTACAACGTTGTTTTTTCCAGCTTTTCCGCAAACGGGCAGAGTGCGGCGCTAGGCCAGGCGTTGCAGCAGGCGGGTGTAGAAGCGCAGGATGCTTCCGGCAGCCTGCTTAACCTAACCGATGCGCTCGACCTGATCGGCGCAAGCTGGCATAGCTTTACACAGGAGCAAAAAGCGCTGATCAGCGGCGCTTTTGGCGCAGAGCAAAGCGAAACCCTGTACGCCTTGTTTGAAAATTACGGCAAGGCAATTGCGTATGCGGGCGCGTCTGCGCAAAGCTCCGGTTTGGCCATGCAGAAATTTCAAACTGTTACAAGCGGCATAGACAGCAGCATAGCAAGCTTTACCGCACAGTTTGAGGCTTTTTCCGCCGCTATTATGAACAGCGAATTTGTAAAGGGCGGCATCGATATGGGTGCAGGCCTTTTGGGCGCTATAACCGCCATTTTGGAAGGTCTGGGCAGTGTTCCCGTTCTTGCAGGTGTTGCGGCGGCCGCGCTGTCTAAAACAAAAAACGTAGGTAAACCCAGAACGACGGGTTTTATTCTTGTGAAAAATATGCCTATCCACAGCAAGAAAGCAGCATAAGCGCGCTGCAAACAAGCTGTGGTGACACGCGTTTTAAAAGAAAGAGAGACTAAACTGAAAGCGCCAGCAGCAGGCGCACTGAGACACGGTGATGTATTTTCTGCCGCCAGTAAAATATTTTACTGCGGAGGCGAAAGCCGGAAACAAATGAAAATGCGGCGCATGCCAAAAGCTAAACGCCAACGCCCTCTATAAGCACAACGGGCAAAAGCCGTTATCAGCAGCGAAGCCCTGCGCCTTATACCAGATAAGGCGGGCCCGGCGACGGGCCTTTACAGGGAACGTTCACAGACTATAATCCTCTTGAGCTCGCCCGGCGAGACAGGGCCGGGCTTAAATTAGATAGTCGAAATCTGGCGCCGTATATAGAACGGCGTTTATGCTGCGCAAAAGATCCCGCCGCCGTCTGCGGTCAAAGCACGGCACAATTCCTGTTTTAGGAGGTTTAGAAAATATGGAACATCTGTTGCACGCGGGTATTTTTTTCGCGCGGAAAGCACTTTTAGCGCCAAACCCGCTTCCGGACGAGGTAACGGAAGAGGTTTTGGCGCTGCTTTAAATACAATTTAAAAAGGAAGGGGGCTTCCCCTTCCTTTTCATTTGTTAAAACTTCCTTTTGCAGTTGACGCATACGCGGTCTACCTTGTTGGTTAAGAATCCGGTGAGCAGGCTCCATTTGCGCGGCACCATCTGTATTTGTGTGGAGCCGCACCACGGGCATTTAATAATATTTTCAGAAACTGTTGCATTTGCTTTTAATTCTTTAGATTTCATATTATTTAAAATACTTTTTCTGAAATTTCTACTATATTCTGCACGTTCTTGGCTTTTTTTGGGGTTAAACTGTGAATTATGGTAAACAAATTTTTCTCGCAAATATTCATTAACCTTATCTTTTTCCTGGTAAGGAACTGAATAATAATCAAATTCTTCTCCCAAAATTTCTTTTCCCCATTCTTCTTTTGTTTTTCCCGTAGGAAGAAGTTCAAGATTACATCGTGAACAAATTCTATTTTTTTCATTAGCATAAACTTCTTTTTTCTCTTCAAACTTACCACAACTTGGGCAGTAGTAAACTTCATGTGGGTTTTCCATAAATCTACTCCTTTTCCAGATTGGTGTAATTATGTTATCATATATTTTTATTTTTTTCAAGGATTGGTCTTCCTTAAACTAAAAGATTTGATATTTCAGCAAGATACAAATGATAATTTACACTTTTTCTGGAATACAAAAAGTGCTAACCTTTCTATTATTGATGAAGAAGCAAAAAAGATTCAAACAGCTATAGAACAATGCAGTAATTCTTTTAATATTCTTACCGATGAAGAAAAGGATACCGTAGATAAAACTTCTATGCTCCAAGAGACTCTCAATAATTGCAATTCAGAACTCACAAAAGGCGTTGATGCTTCTAAAGGTTTCGCAGCAGCGCAAAAAAAGGTAGAAGCAAACGCCACATCTGCCAAAAGGGATGTTGCAAGCTACAGCGGCGCGCTGAAAAGTATGGGAAACGTTGCCAAAAGCGTGGGCGCCACGCTTTTGAACATGGGCGCCGCCCTGGTGGTGAGCTTTGCAATCAGCAGCCTGGTCAATTGGATCAGCGAGCTTGCCAGCCATACCGAAACCATACGCGAGCAGGCCGCAGAGGCCGCCGGTGAAACAGACGGCGCACTGGCTGACCTGGAAGCGCAAAAGGCAAAGGTTCTGGAACTTAGGCAGGCACTGGACGAAGGCAACCTTTCCAACCAAGAAGCCTACAACACCCGCAGGGAGCTTTACGGCATACAGCAGCAAATGATTGAAAGCTACGGCGCAGAGGCCGCCGGCATTAACCTTGTAACCGGCAGCGTGCAAAGCCTTTCCAGCGCTTTTGACAAGCTCAGCGAAAAGGAGCTGCGCGACTGGTACCGCGACAACGCAGAGGGCGCGGAAAGCACCGTAAGCAAATATATGGGAACAGAAATGCTCAGCCAGGACGAAGACATCAACTGGTCGCTGCAAAACATGACAGACCAGGCAAACGTATCTACCGTAACCAGAGGCCTGCAAAACATTTTGGAAAGCCTGGACATAGAGGCCTTTAACATTGACGGCAACCTGATACGGGCTTCCACCGGCGAAAGCCTGCAAAAGCTTGGAAAAAACAGCCTGGACCGCATCCGCACGCTGGAAACGCTGTTTGAAAAAATCCAGCTATATGAAAGAGAGCTTGCCAGCAGCGGCGTAAGCGTGAATTTTGACAATATCTATCAGGATCTGGAAAAAACCATTAAAGACCTTAAGGGCGAAAACTTTGACGAGGAAATGCTTACGCTTGAGCTGCACGCACGGTACAAAATTTCACAGGACAGCGCGGTAAACGAGCTGTATACGGAGTTGGAAAAAGCCCGGGCAGAGTATGACCAGGCGCTTGCCAGCAACGACGAAAAAGCGGTAAAGGCTTCTGTTAAAAAAATTACGGACCTGCAGGCGCAGCTTTCAAACCTTGAGATAGAAGACAGCTCTGTACGCAACTTTTTGGACAGCTATATAGAAATGTGCAACGACTACCTGGGCGAAAACAAGCTGAAGGTGGACATAGAGGTAAACCGGGACGGCCTGTACGACAGCCTTGCAATAGCGGTTAGAAACTTTGGCAACGGAGAAAGGGTAAGCGCGGCGGATATTTTAAATTTCACCCCGGGCAGCGATACGCTTTCCGGCGGCGGCTCGGACTATGTAAAACGGCAAACGAAAGAAGCCGGCTATAACGCCCTGAAAACCGCAGCGGACGAGGCCGGTATATCCATGCAGGCGCTTACCGACACACTGATTGCGTTTGGCCTGGTTGAAGGCGAGATAACGCAAAAGGCTGTAAGCTTTACAGCGCTGTCTGAAAGCTTTCAAAACGCAAGCGCGCAGCTTGACAACGTGCAGGCAGCGTATAAATCTGTGCAGTCGGTTCTCAGCGATTACAACGAAACGGGCGTTTTGACCATTGACCACCTGCAAACGCTGCTGAGCCTGGGCGACGAATACCTGCTTTCGATGGTGGATGAAAACGGGCAGCTGCAATTGAACGAAAACGCCTATAAGCGGCTGGCGCTTGCAAAGCTGGATAAAATTAAGGCCGATATGCTGGACAACGCCATCGGCAACTTAAACGCGCTGGAAAACGAAGCCGCGGCGGCGGAATACCTGAAAACCAAAACAGACGAGGCAGCCGAAAGCAAATACAACCTGTATCTTGCAACGCTGCAGGAAAAGCAGGCACAGGGCGGCGACGTGGCAAAGGCGGCAAACCAGATTGACAGCGAAGTGCAGCGCATGCTGGCGCTGTTTGGCCAAACCGCCGCGGGCATTGAAACCAACACGGGCCTGAGCCTGGGCGGCGCTCAGGCAACCAATGCATACCGGGAGGCGCTGGAGTCAGAAAAGAACGCGCTGGAGCAGACCAAAACCGCGCTGGAAAACAAAAAGCAGGCGCTAGAGGATATGAAGGCCGCTTATGAGGAAGACAAGCAGTCGATTCAAAGCCTGATTGACCTGACGATGGAAATGCAGAAAAAGCAGTACGAAACCCAAAAGGAGCAGCTGGAAAACGAAAAAGAGGCGATCCGGGAAAAGGTGGACCTGCTGAAAGAAAACCTGCATGCGGAAAAAGAACTGCACGATTATAAAAAGAGCCTGGAAGAAAAAACAGACGAGATCACAACCATTGAGCAGCAGTTGAGCGCGCTGGGCGTGCGCGACGACCCAGAGGCGCTCAAGCGGCGCGACGAGCTCAACGAGGAACTCAACCAGGCACGCGACGAGCTTGCAGAGCTGCAGTATGAGCGCGAAATGGAGCTTAAGGAACAGCAGCTTGAAAACATGTACGCCCGGGAAGAAGAAGCGCTTGATAAAGAGATAGAAAAGATCGACGCTGTTCTGGATGAGGAAGGCACGCTGCGCGAAGAAGCCATGCAGCTGATCAACGGCAAATCGCAGGCGTTTTATGAGCAGCTTTCGGCGTATGTTTCCACCTATACCACCAAATCCAACGCAGAGCTGCAAATTTTGTGGAACAACGCTTACCTTGCGCTGGACAAATACACGCAGGGGCATTACAACACCATGGCTGTTATGAACCTGCTTGACTGGAATATCAGCAAAACAGACCAGAAGATTGCCAACATGAACGTACAGATCAGCCAGACAGGCAACGCCATTGCAACCGTTTCTTCCAGAATTTCTTCGCTTGCCGGCTCTATCTCCAACTATGCCAAGGCTTTAAACGAGATGACCGGGGCGCAGAAAAAAGCAGGCGAGATCGCGCCGCAGCTTAAAAATTATGAAGGGTATTTCTTTGGGATTCAATACCAAGCAACGGCGGCGACCGCAAGAGAAGCCGCGCAGGCGATCCGGACAAAAATGCATACAAACTACGGCGGCAATATAAAAAACATTATGAGCGTAGACGAGATTGAAAAACGCCTTACTACGTATGCTTCCGGCACAAAGCACGCAAAGGGCGGCCTTGCGATTAAGGATGAAAACGGCTATGAGCTTACGTTGGACAGGCCCGTTGCGGGCAGGTACGCCGTTTTAAATGAAGGCGCGGTTGTTTTCACCCGCGAGCAGACAGAAAAGCTGTGGGCGCTTTCCAAAAACCCGGTGCGCTTTCTTTCCCCCATCCTTGCCGGTACGGGCGCCGCAGCAAACATTGCGCGCAGCACAAGCACGGTTGACAACCGCAGTCAGGTAATCAACCAGTCAGCCACGATCCACGTACATGGCAACGCTACACCGGGAGGTGTAAACGCACTGTACAGCAATATAGAGAAAAAGCTTTTCAGAAGCTTTCGCAAAATTTTAAAATAAAAAATACCGACTTCAGGGAAAAGGCCGCTTCTGCGGCCTTTTCCGCAGCCAAGAAAGGTGGTGAGCCGTATGGGTTACCCATACATTACTTTTGCCGATAAAAGCTCCCTGGACTTTGGGCTGATTCTTGGAACTCTTGAGGAAGACAGCTTTGAAAGTGTTTCGGGCGCGGATAACGATTGGATTACAGGTGAAACCGCCTGGGATCCCTGCAAAATTGTTTACGGCGTAAAGCAAAACGGTGCGGTTTCTTTTTCTTTGACGCTGGTATCTGAGGATGTTATCCCCTTTACCGCCATGTGCGAAATACAGCAGTGGCTTTTTAACCACGACAAACCGCAAAAACTGCGGATTATTGACGGGGACAGAAACGATTATTATTACCTGTGTATTTTAAAGCACGACGTAATTTTGCGCGATGCGCGCGGGAGATGCGGCATTCGTTTTGAGGCGGAAAGCATCTCTCCTTACGCGTATAAGGACCCGGTGACTTTGAGTTATACTTTGGGCAGCCAAAAGAATTTTACCGTGGATATAGACACCTGCGAACTTTACGGCGCGCGGCCGACTGTTGTACTCAGGCAGGCGACGCTCCCCTCTGCAAACAGCCATATTTACCTGAAAAACATAACGACCGGCTGCATGATGGACATTAGCCATGTTGCAGGCCCCAGCATGTCTGTAGACTGCGCTAAAGGGATTATTACAGGCGCGGGCAACGAAGCTGTTTTAACGCTTTCTGCACCTGCGTCCGACCCAGAGATGGTCATGGGTTTTTTAACCCTTGCAAACGGGCGCAATGAATTGTCTGCCAGCAGCAACACCAGCCAGGTAACGATCACCTATACCCCGGCAAAGATGATAGGAGGAATATAACCGGATGGGAACGTTTAAAAGCATAGGCAACCTGATCAGAAGCCAAAAACGGCAGCCGGACATTGCCATTGCAAGGCCTGACTTTACCGTGCTTGGTTACATTACCAATTACCAGAATCTGTCTTTATCGCTGCGGTTTACGGAGCAATCTCAAATTACTTTTGAGGTTGCGCGCCGCTATTATGACAAAGAAGCGGGCGCATACCAGAAAAACGACTGCGCGCAGCATTTGTCACGCTTAAAGCTTTTGTTCCTGTCCGGTGTCGGCTGGTTTATAATTGATTCTGTCAGAGAAATTTCCGACGGAATTTCTGAAAAGTACGAAGTTACGGCATTTTCTTACGAATACGGCCTTTCCTTTCGAGACGTTGAAATTTACAACAGAATATCTGCCGGCGAAGGCACAATGGAACTGACGCTGGAACGGATTTTAACCCGCGTATGCGCAAGCAGCAACTGGAGCGTTGGGCACCTGGCGGAGGACTGCGGGGCCATGCAGCGAACTTTTGAACAGATTATTCAAAAAAACTGGTACGATTTTTTAAAGGAAGACGTGGAAGATTCCTTTAATGTAATCCTCGTGTTTGATTGCCTGGAATTTAAAATTAATGTGTACACACAGGAGGATATACAGGTTCTTGATAATAGCGGCCTGTATTTAAGCTATGGAAATTTGCTTAAAGATGCAGAGATTGAGCAGCTCAACGACCCGGTAAGCACGGTGCTGACGGTTTCTGGTGAAAACGGGCTGACGATAACGCCTGTTAACCCACTGTGTATTAATAAAATCTACTGTTTTACACCATATATGACCAGCGAATGGATGGAGCCGTCGCTGATTGAGGCAATTACAAAATGGCAGAATAAGGTCGCAGCGTATGAACCCGTGGTGAAGTATTTGTCCTGGGCCGTGCAGAGTATGATGGAAAAGCGCAACGAGCTGGAAAAGGAACGTTTAAATTATGAAGCCGATGCAGAAAAATACCATCAGTTGTACAACGCAACGCCAAATGGCACGGCAACAAACGCACAAAAAATGATTTACCTGGATAATTACAAAACCTATTCCAATTTAAGAGAACACCGGCAAAGCTGGATTGACGTGTATGACGATATGATCTATACGCTGGAAGGAGGCGGATACTCCCCGGTTAGCGGAAGCTACAAAGGACAAAACGAGGTGGAGGACCTGACCGAATATTTGACCGAAACCGTTGATATGCTTGAGCAGGATTTTAACAGCGAAGATGAAATTTTATGCTACTATGTTTTAAACGATAATCCGGACACCCCCGGCACCTGGAGCAAATATTCTTTTGCGTACCAAAGAATTACCTATACCAGGCTGCAGATTCTTTCGAAATACTGTTCCAGCGCAGCGGTAAACGGGTTTCAGCAAATGATAAATAACGGAAAGAAAATTCCAAACCTCGCCAGGCTGCCGCACATTTGCGCCATAGACAACCGCTGCACAGATAGAAACGGCCAGTTTTTGGATGTATGCCCTGCAGCTTTGGAAAGAAATTTTACAGACGACCAGCTGGAGATTTTAAAAAACTATTTCTTTGAATCCAGCTACGAAAATAGGCTGTACCGGCTTTCAAACGACAACAGCAAAGGCTCTTATTATGGGAAGATCAACACGGCGGAGAAATTATATCAGGATGCAAAGAGCAAAATTGCAGAAATGGCAAAAATCTCTTATTCCTTTGAGTTGAGCTCTGAAAATTTTCTTGCAGACAAAGCATATAAAAACATTGCTGACAAGCTGCAGCTGGGCTCAACGCTAAACGCAGAGCTGTTTAAGGGCAGCTGGTACAGTGTTGCGCTTGTGGGCGCGGATATCCAGTTTGAAAGTCCTGATAACTTTAAAATGCTGTTTGCCAACAAATACAAAATAAAATCGGACAAAGCAACGCTCAGGGAGTTGCTCGCCAGCCGGCAAGTATCGTTTTAAAAAAGAAAGGAGAACGCACATGGTAAATAAACAAATTCATCTATACGCATGGAAGGAAAACAACATCCATTTGCTTGCCGCAAGCGGAGAAGCAAAGGACCGTTGCGTTTCTTTTGTGCTTTTTGACTCCGACAGCTCTTCCCCCGTGGACCTGACCGGCAAAAGCGCCATTTTCATTTGCAGGCACCCTCTGCAAAAAAATCCGGTGCGCATAAACGGCTCTGTAACAGACGCCGAAAACGGTATGGTAGACGTAGTGATTCCGTCTGATATTTGCTTTGAACCCGGAAGCGTCGACTGCGTTTTGGCCGTAAGCCAAAGCAATGGTTCCGTTTTAAAATTTGTTGGAATCGTGATCCATGTAAAGGAAGGTTTGAATCTGGAAAGCGCTATGCAAAACAGCGGCAAATACGACGCATATTTAAGCATAGTAGACGAGGTACAGCATTTAAAAACAATTGTAGAAAGCTCAGGCAGCATTCAAGAGGTCATTGCAGCAAGAGGAGAATACGACAGCTTAAACGACCGCCTGGAAGCGTTTTCTGAATCTGTGGATGCCGTTGATACCGATTTGGACAACGCAAAGGACATGGAGGAAACGCTCTCTGCGCGCCTTTCCAAAATGGAAAAAGGTACGCGCGCCGACTTTATGGGCCCCAGAGGCAAAAACCTATTTAATCCGGATAAGGCGCTGCTTCATACCACTTTGGATGCAAACGGCGCGCCTTATGCAAGCGGCGGATATATGCTTACAGATTATATCCCGTTTACACTCGGTACGAAGCTTTATTTTTTTAATGCTTCCAGCTCTTCTGCCGTCAGCAGCCTGAAGGCCGCCGTATACAAGGCAGATAAGAGCTACCGGGCTGATACCGTTGCTTCGGCTACCTATACCTGCACAAATGAAGAAAACGCTTATATTCGTATTGTATTTCCTTCAAGATATTTGAATACGCTGATGATCCAGCATACCGCCAGCTATACGGGCTGGGAAGCCTATAAGCCTTCTGTTTTGCCGGAATATCTGCCGCAGGGGCTTGACACCGCTGTAGACAGCATTGTAGAAAACGCGGCGGACATTGCGCAACTGCAGATTGACCTGGCGGACAAGCTGCCGCTGCATTTTATAATCGGGACAGGGTTTAACCTGAACGATGAGGAAACCATATACACCAGAGGGTACTACATCTTCTTTCATCTTCCGCCGAAAAATAGTGCTACTGGCATGCCGCAGGATGCGCCGCAGGGTGTATACAAGCTTGAAAATTTTCGGCTTGCAGAAGGCATGCCGTACCGCTTTGTACAGACGCTGACCCTTTTGTTTGGCGGAAACATTGGGGATGATGCTTCTGTTACAGCGAAAACATACGTGATGAAACGCACGGCGGTCCTTGATCCATACCCTTCTGTAAAGTATTCCGACTGGGTACAGGCATTGCCGGAGATCATCCCGGAAAACTGTGCGTTTATGCAATTTGACCCGAACGGGCAGCTGCTGTATGAAAGCCAGTATACTTACCTGGGTTATATATACGATCAAAACGGCAACAAGGTTTACGGTAATTATCCAACCATTAAATACGATAAAACATATTTTGATTTTGAAAACCGTATATACAGAATTGCATGCAACACCTATGTTACGTTCTGGACGGCGGACGGGACATTTGTGGACGGCTATGCACGCACATCTGTTTCCGCAACAAATCCGCTTACCATTACAGACATAGACGGGGAATACGACTATATCCTGCTGGGGCTTGTGGGCGCGGACAAACGCATGTATGGGCTGCCAAAGGGTACGCTGCTTGCAAAGTTTAAGGAAGTATTTGCAGCAAATTCCCCAAACCTGTACCATATGAAAAACACAGCGCTTGACGCTGCATGGCTTACGGGGTATGCGGTCTCTCCCTGTGGCAACCTGATCGACCGAAAGGCCATTACCAGCGGCACTTACCTTAACAGCTCGGGTACAGGTATAACCGGACATAATGAGACAGATTTTATCCCGGTTGACCCAACAAAGAAATACCGGCTGAATTTTAAAGCAATCCCTGTATTTTACGATGAAAACAGAGAATTTATCAGCGGTTACAACGAGACTGTGGCAACGCCTGAAAACACACAGGCGCTGCGGGTACCGGAAAACGCCGTATATATGCGCACAATGATCTATGACAATCAACTTGACACAGCGGTGCTTGCAGAAAACGCCTATTTCCAAAACGACCTTCCAACCTATTACACGTTAAACGGCGTAGGCGACATTGGCACACATATTGCGACAAAAGAAAGAAATGCATTATACGGTAGAACCGCCATATTTTTTGGCGACAGTACAACCGCGGGATCGGACGACGCAGCGGGCGGCTGGTCGACCTGGATCTATAAGCGCAATCTATCCATGCGCTGTTTGAACTGCGGCGTATATGGAGCTACCTTTGGCAGTGCAAGCAAACAATGGTTTGACGGAGCAGAGAATCAGGCAAGCCTGCCGGACGAGGCGGATTATGTCATTATCCAGGCGTATACCAGCGGTATGTACGGAGACAGCCCGCAAAAACCAATTGGTACAGTCAGTGAATTTGATTATACTGTAACGCCTGCTACGGCGGACACAACCACTTACAGCGGCGAGGCGGAAAAATTTTTGCTGCAATGCATAAACCGCTGGCACGGGAAAAAGCTTGGGATAATCATTGGATATAAAGCAGAAGCGCATCTTGCCCAAAACAGCCCATACCGGCAGTTTGCAGAGCAGATACGCGTATTATGCCGCAAATACAGCATCCCGGTGCTGGATTTACAAAACAGCAGCACAATCCCCTGCTACACACAGGATCAAATCGACGCCTATTTCTATAAGGCCGCCGGACAGGAACATGGCGACGGCGTGCACCTGAATGCAAAAGGCAACGCAATTGTCTCTGCCAAAATAGAAGCGTGGATGAAAACATTATAAAGGAGGTGAAAAAATATGACGTATAAGAACTGCAAAATTTTGATTGAGGCGGGGCGGTATACGTATGAAAACATGTTTTCTATGCTCGACCTGTTTTTGCTTATAGGCAGAATTACACAGGAACAATACATAGAGCTTACAGGCATGTTGGTAAACCCTGATATACCGCAAACACCTGCAACGGAAGACCAGACAGAAAGCACTGTGACAGACAATCAGCAAACAGCGGATACTGAATAACAAAAGGAAGTGGAACAATGGCAACGCAAAGAGAGGCCGTGATTACCCTTGCAAAAAAAGAACTGGGTTACACGGAAGGCTCCAACGGTTGGACCAAGTTTGGACAGTGGTATGCAGAATATATGCATTGTGAAAACCAGGGCTTTGAAACTGCCGACTGGTGCGCCATGTTCTGCGCATGGTGCATGCAAAAAGCCGGGCTTACTTCCAGCCAGACGGTGTTTACAGCAAGCGCTGGCCCTACAGGCGAAACACTTTGGAAAGAGAAAGGGCTTTGGAAAAATGCAGCCTATATGCCAAAGGTGGGAGATCTGCTTCATTTTACCTGGGGGCACGTGGGACTGGTGGAAAAAGTAAACGGCAATACCGTACATACAATTGAAGGTAATTCCAGCAACACGGTTGCGCAACGCAATTACAGCTTGAGCTACAGCGGCATACGCGGTTATGCCGCGCCAAGATACAAAGAAGAAAGCGGGGAAAATTATATGGAAGTGGCAAAAGGCGACATCAATAATTTTGCTTACTGTGTAAAGTCGGATTTAAAATATCTAAAGCTGCTGGGGTACATCAAGACATCTGTTGACGACAAAACGGGCTATGGAGAGGGGTCTGAAAAGGCTGTCAGGGAATTTCAGGAAAAAACCGGACTCACAGTTGACGGAATCGTCGGGGAAAAAACCCTCCGTAAAATGCGCGAGGTCATTACAAAGCAGCTTAACGCCGCAAAATCTGCGCTTGGTGCGTAAGGCGGTGAAAAAATGCCAACGGATTTCTGGATTGCTGTCCTTGCCCTTGCAGGAACGCTGATAGGCAGCGGCGGTGGAATTTTGGCGGCGAGCCGCTTGACAAATTACCGGATCAGGCAGCTGGAAAAGCGTGTGGAAAAACACAACAGCGTTGTAGAGCGGACTGCACTTTTGGAAAAAGAAATCAACGTAGCCAACCACAGAATTAAAGATCTGGAGGAAGAGATGAGAAAAAATGAATATTAACTGGAAGGTAAGAATAAAAAACCCGATCTTCTGGGCAGAGGTCGCCGTATCTGTTTTTGCGCCAATTCTCGCTTATTTGGGATGGAGCTTTTCCGATTTGACCACCTGGGGCAAACTTGGAACACTGCTTGTGCAGGCGGCTTCTAACCCTGTGGTCGTTGTTTCCGTACTGGTTAGCTTATGGAATACCATTAACGATCCCACAACCGCGGGTCTTGGGGACAGTAAAAATGCCATGCATTATAAAACGCCGAAAAAATCCTAGTACTATGGGCAGAGAAATTTCTCTGCCCATTTTTTTACGGATTTCTTTGTAAGCAAGCGGATAAAGGCGTATACAGATTCTTATTTTTCCGGAAAATGCTTGTTATTTCTTTTTTCTGTGTTAAAATGATAGAAAATGACATACGGTGGTGTTTTCTATTGTTTGCAAATGTGATTGACCTGGAAGAGATCACTTTACAGGACCTGCAAAAAATTATTGACCTTGCCGGCGAGATTAAAAAATCCCCCGCCGTTTACAGCGAAAGCTGCCGGGGAAAAATACTGGCAACGCTTTTTTATGAGCCCTCTACCAGAACACAAATGTCTTTCCAAACCGCTATGATGCGCCTTGGCGGAAACACAATCGGGTTTGACAACCCTATGAATTCTTCCGTTGCAAAAGGGGAAAGTTTAAAAGATACAATAAAAATCGTAAGCGGCTATGCCGATATCATTGCCATGCGCCATCCGCTTGAGGGCAGCACGAGGGCGGCGTCACTTTATTCTTCCGTTCCCGTCATCAACGGCGGCGACGGCGGGCACCTGCACCCAACGCAAACGCTTACCGACCTTGTAACGCTTTATAACGAAAAGGGGCGTTTGCATGATTTATGCATTGGCCTGTGCGGCGACCTGAAAAACGGGCGCACCGTTCATTCCTTTATAAAAACCATGTCGCATTTTCGTGGCAACCGTTTTATTCTGGTTTCTACCAAAGAGCTGGGAATTCCCCATTATATTAAGGATACTCTGCATGCGGCCGGCTGCAATTATACGGAAATCACCACTTTAAAAGAAGCAATTCCTCTGCTAGATGTACTGTATATGACACGCATTCAGCGTGAACGTTTTAAAAATGAAGCAGAATATCAAAAACAGCGCGGCGTATATATTTTGGATGCAGAAAAATTGCGTTTTGCAAAGAAAGATCTGAAAATTCTGCATCCGCTGCCCCGCGTGGATGAAATTGCTGTTGAAGTAGACGACGACAGCAGAGCGATTTATTTTGACCAGGCGGTATACGGGATGTATGCGCGCATGGCGCTGATTTTGCTTATGCTGCAATCTCCCCCCGCGCTCAAAAACGAAACGCCTGCTTCCACGCATCTGCACCGCTGCAACAATCCAAGATGCATAACAAGCACAGAACCGTATCTTCCGTGTATCTTTAAAGACAACGGGGACATGCTGATATGCAATTATTGTGAAAACAGAATGTTGATATAAAAAGCGCCCCTATTCCTGGCTGAACAACCAAGGAATAGGGGGTATTTTATTCTGTCCGCAGCGCCGTTACAGGGTCTTTTGCCGCTGCCTTTCTGGACGGGATTAAACCGCCAAGCAGCGTTAACGCCATACTTAGCAGAATCAGGATTACAGCGCCCACAACCGGGAGCGAAGCGTTAACCGATGCAGAGCCGGTTACCGCATGAATAATTGCATTTCCAGGAACCAGCAACAACAAGGTGATACCAACGCCGATCAACCCGGCGCAAAGGCCGATGATAAAGGTTTCTGCATTAAACACCTGAGAAATATTTCGTTTAGAGGCACCAATTGCGCGCAGAATTCCAATTTCCTTTGTACGCTCCAGAACAGAAATGTAGGTAATAATACCGATCATAATAGAAGACACGACCAGAGAAACGGCCACAAAGGCAATAAGCACATAGGTAATGACATTTACAATTGTGGTAACAGAGGACATCAACAGCGCTACATAATCTGTATACGCGATCCGATCTGCTTCTGCGGCAGAAGCGTTGTAATCGGTAATGCATTGTGCAATAGAGTCTTTGGCTTCAAACGTGTCGGCATAAATGTTAATGGATGAGGGCGCGTCCAGACTGACAACGCCGAAGGCTTCCATATTATCGTCGTAGCTTCCCGGAGAAATATAGGTATTGTAGATAGAAAGCAGCACCTCATCTTCGGGGTTTTCCAGATATAAATCCAGCGTAGAGGCCAACTCTGTTTCGCTCACCGCAAGCATTTCAGAAAGCATGTCTGGCTCATCTGCGTAAACCGTCTGTAAAATCTCTTTGCAGAGCTTTGCCTTATCAGAAACGCCTAAATTGGCAAGGTAGGTTTTTGTGTCTGCAATTTTATCGGCCTCGTCTTCCGGTTCAAACACCATGCCATTGAGAACATTAACCGCTTTATCAGCCTTTTGCGCTTTGACGACGCTGCTTTCATTTGTATAATGAATTAAATAGTCTGTAAGTGCTTTTGTATAACCAAATGTCGATTGAACAGTTGCGTTTGCGGCGTCCTCTTTAGGCCGGATTACGCCAGTAATTTTCAGTTCAACGGCGCTTTCAAGCAGGTTTTTCAGTTCTGCCTCGTCTTCAGTAATCTGGTCAAACGTGCCGTTTTGGTTTGCAGTATAAGTGTCGCATGCAGGGATCATGTAAAAACTTTTTCCGCAAATGTCTTCATAACTCCATTTTTGTGTTTCAACTTCAATCTTTTCCCCGCTTTCTATTTTTTTCATAAGCTCTTTGTATGCAGAAGACGGCAAAACGCCAATTTCATAAAGCGTAGTTGCAGGGATTTCGTTGTTCTCATCCAATATGAGAACAACATCATTGTATTGCGCCGGCCAGGATCCGTACAGAACATCATAGCTGTCGGTCACGGCGCTGCTGATTCCGCTGCCTCCGCTCCCCGGCATGAGCTCCCCAAAATGGCCGGAGGTTCTTTGCTGCACGCCAGGCGTTTGACCCATATTTCCCATAGTATTGAAGGAAGTGTTTTCAGCGCTTTCCAGCGTGCTCCCGTCGGTATTTACAAGCTCGCCTTCGGGGTCATACGTATAAACATAAAACTTTGTATCATAAGAGTAAACGATTCCGTTTTCTCCTATATACGACTGAATTGCGCTGTCTGGATCATCCAGATATCTTTTAAATCTGGTAAGATTGTTTTCTGTAATGCTTGTTGCAATGCTGGATGTCATTTCCAGACTTTTCCCATTGGAATAAACACCGTCAAGTTTATGGTCTGCCGCTTCTTTATAGTTTTCCACATTGTTCATTCCGGTTTCCATAATGCTGCTCAGATCAATAGATTGTGCCTGAATTGTAATCGGATACGACGTCATAGTACTTTTTTGAATGTCTGCAATATATGCATTTACGCCGTTTGACAGAGCCAGTATCAAGGCAATCCCAATAATTCCAATAGACCCGGCAAACGAGGTCAGAATTGTCCGGCCCGTTTTTGTCCACAGATTTTGAAAGGAAAGCGACAGTGCCGTAAAAAACGACATGGAAGCCCTACCCATATTTGCATGTTTTGGCGGCGCAAGCTTTGTACTGTCCACCTCAAAAGGGTTGGAATCGTCCGTAACTTTTCCGTCCCGGAGCTTTACAACACGGGTTGCGTATTGTTCAGCAAGCTCTGGGTTGTGCGTAACCATTACCACAAGGCGGTTTTTTGCTACCTCTTTAAGCAGCTCCATCACCTGGATGCTGGTTTCACTGTCCAAAGCGCCGGTTGGCTCGTCGGCCAGCAGGATGTCTGGATCATTGACAAGCGCGCGGGCAATCGCTACACGCTGCATCTGTCCGCCGGACATCTGGTTGGGCCGCTTATGGATCTGATCGCCAAGCCCGACCTGCTCCAAAGCATGTTTTGCCCTTTTCTTGCGCGCTGCTCTGGAAACGCCTGAAATTGTCAGTGCAAGCTCTACATTTGACAGAATCGTTTGATGCGGTATTAAATTATAACTTTGAAAGACAAAACCAATTGTATGGTTACGGTAAGAATCCCAATCCCGATCTTTATAGTCTTTGGTTGAAATACCATTGATTACCAGATTCCCACTGTCGTAGCGGTCAAGCCCGCCAATAATATTGAGCAGCGTTGTTTTACCAGACCCGCTTGGGCCAAGGACGGCGACAAACTCATTATCTCGAAGGTTTAAAGTAACTTCGTCAAGCGCGTCCTGTACCAGGGTCCCTGTTTTATACTTTTTGCTGATTTTTTGTATTTGCAGCATGCTGATAACTCCTATTCTGTAGTGTCACAGGAAATATTTTACAATATATCCATTCTTTTTTTGTGAATTATTTATGAATTACCAAATTTTTTTCATTTATACATTGCTATCGAGGAAAAAGAATTGTGCCATTGAAGAAATATTTTTCATTTGTACAGAACAGGTTTTTAAGGTTTTAAAAATAGAAAAAGACGCGGCGATACTTCCATCTTTATAGATACCGCCATATCCTTAAAAAAATGGGCGACCTTAACACACCTTCCGTATTTCAATTTTTTTAAAAACAACGGTTTGATCCAGAAGCAGGCTGTTTATTCTCTCACAAACTCAATCGCAATATCACCGTTGTTATTTGACACATTTAACGTTTTTGTGCCGTTGTCCTTGTTGGACGGTAAATTACTTTCGCCCTTTTTGATTTCAGATAAAATAGCGTAATCCTCATAACTTCCTATAACCGTACCGGAGATATTCCCATTTTTCGCAGTTAAAGTAAGTGTATTGCCTGCGTCCAGCTTATCAAAAGTAATATTTCCTCCGTTATCTGAAACAGATATACTTTCTTTCACTGCTAGCGGAGAAAGAGATATCTTCTCGTTTGTGGTTGACAGAACCAGCGTTTCTAAAAGTGCGTTGGGTATCTGTAAAAATATTTTTCGATTTTCAGCAGAGGGCTTACTACCAATGTAGTCTGTCCACTCTTTATTGCTCACGGCGGTCATAGTCAGTACATTTTCGTCTGAAACAGAAATATCATAATATTCTTTGTTGTTTTCAAAATAGTCCATATGGATTTGATTGTCCTTCGACAGCGATACTTCAATTTGCCTGTCGCGAACATCAACCCTGACTCCCTTTATTTGTGTTCCGTCTGCCGTATAGTTTTTTTGTGTAAACGGCTCGCTGTTATTCGAACAACCTGCTAAAAAAGCAATTCCACATACAAAGCACATTAAAAATGAAACAATTTTTTTCATAAAAATCCATACCTCCAAAATTTTAAAGTATTTTTTAAATAAGATTTATCAACAATAATTTTCATTGCTTAAAGCAACGTTGCCAGAGGTTGCGGCACAAAGTACCACATAGTTGCTCCTCTTTGCAGCTTTTATATAACTATTGCCTTTCACAATGCTCTATGCTAAAATGCAGTATAAACCTTTGTGTTACACAAAGGTCAATAGGAGGACGGCAAAAAATGCAAAAATATTTTTCGGTTGGAGAAGCGGCAAGAGCTGTTCATATGACAAGTGAAACTCTGCGTCATTATGACCGGATTGGATTAGTGAAGCCAAGTAAAAAGGACGAATGGACAAATTACCGCTATTACACAGAACAGGATATGGTTCGCTTGAATACTGTCCGGGCCTTGCAAATAATGGATTTGCCTTTACAAGAAATCAAACAAGTTTTGGAATATGATGATCTTGAAAAAATCATTGACTTTTTAGTGCGGGCAGAAAAAAAAGCAGATGAAAAAATTGCAGCGCTTCAATACAGCAAGGCAAAAATTCAATTGGCAAAAGCAGATTTTGAAAAGAAGCTGCAAAAACAGCAAAAGCTCGATGGCAGCTTTATCAAGGATTTTCCTTCCCGCGTAATTCTTCTTTCAGACACATTGGAAACACCAACGCTTGACAATCTTTGGAATTATCTCAGCCATTTTTATGATAAGCTTTCCCCTTCATTAAAAGAACAGTTTTCTTTTGAAGATTTAGCAGGTATTTATACTGAAAATGGGTTGTCCAGGCTCTTTGCCGTATGTATTCGTTATACAGGTACAGACGGGTTAAAGGTCTTGCCAAAGGGAAAATATTTATGTGCCAACTGCACCGAGGAAAATAGGGAAACCACATTAAACGAGCTGATAAAGATCGCAACTGCAGAGTATTGTGCCAACCCCCAATTTACAATACAGCTCATTGTTGTATCTGGTATTTTACAATGGAATTATCAAGTGCAAGTATATTTGGGAAGTTAAAGCAACCGATGGATTCCCTCTGATCCTGTGGAAATACGTGCCCCCCGCTTTCATGTTCAACTGTCTGCAAATGGAGAAACGGCATAGCCAAAGCTATGCCGTTTCTTGAAATTGCCTTTACTTTTTATTGTGTTGCTCCACCTGTCTGTTCTTAATCAGGAAACCTCTACGGTCCAGTTCATTGTATCTTCCAATTCGCCCCATTGAATCCCTGTCAGCTGGTCATATAGGCGCTGTGAAATTGCGCCTATCTTTCCTTCATTGATAGTCATGACTTTATCGCCCCATTTTAACTCGCCAATTGGTGAAATAACCGCCGCCGTGCCGGTTCCAAAAGATTCCCTGAGCCGACCTTCGCCGGAAGCCTTTGCAAGTTCATCAATAGAAATACGGCGTTCAGATACTTTATAGCCCCAAGAGCGCAAAAGCTCAATGGAAGACATGCGCGTAATTCCCGACAAAATAGAACCCTGCACTGCCGGCGTTACAATTTCGTCGTCAATGACAAAGAAAACATTCATTGCGCCAACTTCCTCTATATATTTCCGCTCTACACCGTCGAGCCATAAAACCTGCGTATAACCAATTTTTTCACTTTCATCCTGCGCTTTTAAGGACGCGGCATAATTGCCTGCAGTTTTTGCAAACCCCATACCACCCCTTACGGCGCGCACATAATTGGTTTCCACATAAATTTTTACAGGATTGAGCCCTTCCGGATAATAGGCGCCTACAGGCGAACAGATGATAACAAACAGCAGGTGCTTTGCAGTATGCACACCCAAAAAAGGATCCACTGCAAAAATAAACGGACGTATGTAAAGAGACGTACCCTGCTTTTTCGGAATCCATTCATCCTCAAGCCTGACCAGCGTCTTAATTGCTTCTACGCAAAACGACTCATCCACCGGCGGGATGCAAAGCCTTTCATTTGAAATATTCAGACGCGCCATATTCTTTTCCGGTCTGAATAAAAGGGTTTTTCCCTGCGCCGTTTTATAGGCCTTCATGCCTTCGAAAACTTCCTGCCCATAGTGCAGACACATGGCCGCAGGATCCAGCGGAATCGGCGCATATGGAACGATCCTGGGATCATGCCACCCCTGCCCTTCATCATAATTCATTAAAAACATGTGATCGGTAAAAATTTGGCCAAACCCAAGCTTGCTCTCATCAGCCGGCTTTTCTTTTGGGGTTTTGGTGCGTTCAATTCTAATTGCCTGCATGATTTTTCCTTCTCTCTTGTAAATTATCTGTATTTTACCACAAAGAGGCAGTTTTTGCAATATTGATACAGAGGAACTGCAAAAATATCAGCGCAAATTTTCTTTTTCCTGATTATAAGCGGAAAAAGCTATAAACTGCATATCGCGCGGGACAGGTGATACAAAGCGGTGCATCTGCTGCGTAACGGGGTGAACAAAGGCCATGCTGTTACAGTGCAGTGCCTGCCGGCCAATATAGGTAAGATTTCCTCCATACAGGCTGTCCCCGGCAAGAGGATGGCCTATGGAAGCCATATGCACACGGATTTGGTGCGTTCGCCCCGTTTCGAGCCGCAATGCCAGCAGCGTATGGTTCTGCTCATGTGCAAGGGCCGTATAGTGCGTTACGGCGTGCCGCCCATCCGGGGCTGTTTCGCGCTGGATGGTATGCCCCGGCTTTATACGGATGCAACTGTCTATCGTTGCACTGCCGCATAAAACACCCTGCGCTACGGCCAAATAGGTCTTTTCCACCTGCCGTGCCAGCGCATATGCGCAAAAGGCGTCTTTTGCCACCAGAACAAGCCCGCTTGTATCCTTATCCAAACGGTTGAGAAGACGGATTTTATAGCTTTCACCTTTTTGACGCATATGGGCGCTGCAGGCATTTGCAAGGGTGTCGCTCGTATGACCGCACGAAGTGGGGTGTACAGGCATGCCAGGTGGCTTATTAAGTAAGAGCAGATGTACGTCTTCGTAAAGAATTTGTAGCGGTAAAGAAACCGGCTCAACTGTATTTTTCTCTAGTGGCAAAGCGAGCGTAATGACTTGCCCCGCCTCAACTCTGTCGATAGCCCACAGCCTTTCCCCCCTGGAGGTAAGGCCGTTTTCTTTGTTTTTCAACGCAGCCAGCAAGCGTGCGGAAACATGGCAATGGTTTTTTAAAAAACTTTTAAGCATAACGCCGTCAAAGCTTTCCGGCACTGTAAAAATAATCTTTTTTTCCCGGTTTTGCATCATAAAGCCTCCATCAGTGCACCACCCGCCATATACTCAAAAGCAAAGCCGTCTGCAGCAGCATAATCAGCGGCAACCCCAGCATAAACTTTAATTTTTTTGTTTTGTGGCGTATGATAAGCATACAGATATACATGCTCAAACTTCCGCCGAGCAAAGCCGTAAGCAACAGCGTTTTTTCTTTTACGCGCCGCTTACCAATGCGGGCGTTGCGTTTGTCCAGCACGGTTATTGCCACTGCAAACAAATGAACAGATAACAAATAAAACAATAAAAAGAAAAGATGCCATGGAATTTGTGGCATGGGAAATTGCCCGCCTTTCACATAATTTTCACTTGTCCCCATTATACATAGGGTAGAGCCATTCTTTTTACCAATCACTCATCCCCTGTTGCGGAAAAATGGAAAACGGCAGTACGGAAAGGAACGAAAAGATTTATGAAACTGAAAAAAAGTAAATATATGCCGCTTACACTTGCAATTGTTTTACTTGCCTGCGCCGTTGGCGCTTCGTGTATTTTATTGCACAACACACCTGCACAGCCGGGTAAAACGCTCCAATCCGCCCAGACAGCCAGCGTAGACAACACACTTTTCAGCGAAAAGGTAACGCCCAGACACGGCGCATATTTGCAGCATGAAGGCGAGATGATGGCCGTGTGGGTTCCGTTTATGTCATTAAGCGTGGAAAACGAAGGAACAAAGGAAGCCTTTGAAAAAAAGTTTGACGAAATTGTAAAAACATCAAAAGAACACAATATGAATACATTGATCGTACACGTCCGCCCTTACGGCGACGCATTATATCCAAGCGAATATTATCCATGGTCGCACATTTTAACAGGCACACAGGGTAAAGACCCGGGGTATGACCCATTGGAATATATGATTGACGCGGCGCATGCGGCGGGTTTGGAATTTCACGCCTGGATCAACCCGCTGCGAATTAAGGTAAGCCAAACGCCGCAAAAGCTTTCTGAGGATAATCCACACAACCTTTGGAAAAACGACGATGACAAAACGAACGACGACTGGACGCTTTCCTGGGCTGGAGATATCTATTTAAACCCGGCAAGCGCCGGTGCACGCGGCTATATTATCGACTCTATTGAAGAGATCATACGCAACTATGCCGTAGACGGTATACACTTTGACGACTATTTCTACCCAACCAGCGATGCGGAATATGATAAAACCTCTTACCAGGCGTACAGAGAAAGCCTGGATCAAGACGCCACACCGCTTACGCTCACCGCCTGGCGCACCGCCAACATCAGCAGTTTGATTGCCGGTGTATATAACAGAATCCATGCGTTGACGGATGAGGTTGTATTTGGTGTTTCGCCGCAAGGGAACATAGAAAATGATCTGGGAATGGGCGCCGATGTGTATGACTGGGGCAGCATACAGGGGTATGTGGATTACCTGTGCCCGCAGATTTATGTAAGTTTCGACCATGCGCTTTTGCCTTATGACCAAACGGCGCAGCAATGGCGCGCGCTTACGACCAATCCAAATGTAAAGCTATATATTGGGTTGGCCGTTTATAAAGCGGGCAGTGACGCCGACGAAGGCACCTGGGAAAGCGCCAACGATATTTTAAAGCAACAAATTGAATATGGCAGGAACCTTGGGGCCGACGGGTTTATGCTTTATGCGTATGACTATCTGGTAAACGACCAGACAAAAGAAGAAATTGAGAACGTAATGAAAATAATTTAACCGTTTAAAGCAAAACACCCTGGCAGCCCTTCCGGCTGCAGTCGGTCAGTTTCACCGTTTGCAACCGGCCGGAAAGATCGTTTGCACAGGGAACCAGAACCGGAGTATAGTTTTTGGTATACCCCTGGCAGTTTCCGCCGTGGTCGCATGTTTCAAACAAAACCTCTTCGCAGCGGCCCATTTGTGTTGAAAGAAATGTTTGCCTGGCCTGCTGTGTAAGCTGCAGCATAATTTTGGCGCGCTGCTCACGGACCGACGCTTCAACCTGTCCGGGGGCCTGATCCGCTACTGTCCCCGGGCGGCGCGAGTAAGAAAAAACATGTGCTTTTGCAAAGCCGACTTTTTTTACAAAACCGCAGGACTGTTCAAACTCCTTTTGCGTTTCCCCGGGAAAACCAACCATTATATCCGTTGTAATTGCAGAATTTATAAAGGCATGCCGCAGATTTTGTACAATGGTAAAATATTCCTGTACGTTGTAATGGCGGTTCATTCGGCGCAGCGTTGCATCACAGCCGCTTTGCAGGGAAAGGTGAAACTGCGGGCAAAGTTTTTTCTGGCTGGAAAGGCGTGCGATTGTCGTTTCGTCCATGCGCTCCGGCTCAAGCGAACCCAGCCGCACGCGGCAAATCCCTTCTACAGAACAGGCTGCTTCAATTGCATCGGCCAGATTAAGCCCCAAATCCTGGCCGTAGGCAGACAGGTTAATCCCGACCAGCACTACTTCCTTATAGCCTTTTTGCGCCAAACACGTAATTTCCTGTTTTATGTCTTCCAGCGCCTTTGAACGTACTCTTCCCCTTGCATATGGAATGATGCAGTAGGAGCAAAAACGGTTGCATCCGTCTTCTATTTTTACAAAAGCCCTTGTCCGCCCATCAAACGTATGGATCGTCATCGCTTCAAATCGCGCGCCGTTCTCATGCGGGACAACCCTGTATACTTTTTCCCGTGTTTCTAAAAACTTTGCGATACAGCGCAGTAATTCACCTCTGCATTTGTTTCCCAGAACGATATCTGCCTGTAAAAAACGCGTAGACTCCTGCGGGAAGGCCTGCGGCAGGCAGCCGGTCAGTACAACAATGGCGTCCGGATTTTCCCTGCGTATTCTGCGCAGCCACTTATAAGCCTTATTGTCGCTGACAGAGGTAACTGTGCAAGAATTCAGAATGCAGATTTCCGGTTTTTCTGTAAAAGGCGCCGGCGTAAAGCCCGCGCCTGCAAGTATTTCATGCATGACCTGTGATTCGTACTGATTCACCTTACAGCCAAGCGTTACGATACAAAAAGTCATGAAGCTACTCCTTTTTCGCCTTATGTATAATTAATAGGTTTTTCTCTTTTAGATTGGAAGGATGAACAAAATAAGAATGGCAATGTTGAAAATAACGCATAATATGTTACTGAATTGCATTTTTGTCCAATATCCAATTGATATTGGCGTTTGAAAGTGGTATATTATAGACGAATTTTAATATATTGGGGGAAATGGAAATGTATTCAACCACAATTGCAATTCCTGATCTAGAGGCCGCAAAAAAGTTTGTAAATATTTCCGGAAAATATTCCAATCATGTGATACGGCTTAAGTGCGACCACTATGTTATTGACGCGCATTCCATTATGGGTATCATTAGCCTGGACAAGACAAAACCCATTGTCCTTGAAGCAGAGGGAACGGTACCTTCAGAGTTTATAACCGATATTGCCCCTTTTCAGACAAACGATACAAAATAAAAACAAAACCATATAAGAGTATAAAAGCCGCCTGGTAAAATGTCAAGCGGCGTAGCAACGGCTTCCGAAAATAACGGGAGCCGTTTTTTATGCACAAAGACCGCGCCTGTAACAGAGCGCGGCCTTTGTGCGATTCATATATTAAGAAGTGAGAGTTAGGCAAATATTTTTCCTATATCAAAATCTACTTTTTGTTTTGCCAGATACTTTTGCAATTGCAATGTATCTTCAACCGTAACCGTCCCGTTGGCGTCGATATCTGCGGCAGAAAAAGCGGTGTCTGTCAGTACTTCTGTTTTAGCAATATGTCTTTGCATGAGAAGTACGTCTTCAATTTCTATATTCCCATTTTCGTTTACGTCGCCCAGAGTATAAGAACCCGCCTGATGCGCTTCCAGCAGAATGGTTCCCTTTTCCCCGCTGTTTACAGTAGCCTTCCCATCCTGTACAACGCATTTGGCACCCGTATACGCATTTGTAAGCACTGTTTCGTCGGCAAAAATGCTGGAAACCTCTATGGTTACATCTGTAAGGGGCCGGGCAGAAATACAGGCGGCAATTTTGTCACTGATCCCGTCTTTGTCATACATTCTTGTAAACGCATAGCCGGAGGAGCTTTCCACCTTTGTATGCGCGCCCGCTCCTACTGCGATATGCCGGTCGCGAAACGTACCAACTTTCTGCCAGTGGGAAAGCGCATCTGTGTCCAGACTGTTCCAGTTCATGTCGCCCCTTAGCCTGTGATCCCCTTTAGCCTGTGAACTTGGTACCCAGGGCCGGTTAGATTCGTCTCCATAATAAATTTGTACGGCGCCCGGCAACAGCAAAAACGCCGAACCGTTATAAATTGCATCTTGCCTGTTAAGTGTTGTGTCGTGAGAAGACAGGTAACTTAACACATTAAAGTTTTCCTTGGTATTAATGTTTTGTGCGTAAGACGTATAGAGCGCATCCAGATTTTCAACGGCAGGCAAGCCGCCTCCCTGCTGAATGCTGAAGTTAATCATAGAATCAAATCCGCCCTCTGTGTAATAGGCGTTGTCTTCCACACCCTGACCCCAGTTCTCACCTGTCATCCAGAAATCCAGATCATCCAGCGCTTTATCCGGATTATTGTCTTTCCATGTTCGGAGCGCCTGGGTACAGGCCTCTTTGAGCTTTTTCCAGGAAGCAAGCTCCACATGCTTTGCTGTGTCGCACCGGAAGCCGTCAATACCAAATTCTTCTACCCATTCGGCAAGCCACATGACAAGATAATCCGACACCGTGGCAGTGGAAGGATATTTTTCCATTTTTTCACTGTATGTTCCTTCCTGCCACCATTTTGTTACCAAAAGCGGCGGAATAGCAACCTTGTCTGTAGATTCTGTTTTAAAATCCGGCAGAGATTCCAAACTTCCCTCCAGATCGCCGGATGAATATATATAGCCTGCAATACCGGGCGCACCCACGCGAATCCAGTCCGGTCCCCACCATTTTGCCCAATCCTGTGCGTTTGTATTGTAATCTATGTAATTATGGTAATTTCTGATTCCATCGAGCTTATAAAATAAAGATTGATAATTATTTTTCAGCGTCCCGTAATCAAATTCTTCCATATCTTGTACTGTGTTGTAACCGGGATGATTCATAACGACGTCCATAATAATACGAATTCCGTGTGCATGCGCCGTATCTACCAGTTTTTGAAATTCTTCTTTCGTCCCAAAATTTTTGTCTGTTTCTGTGTAGTCGAGCGCATAGTAACCGTGATACGCATAATGGACATAAGAACCTCCATCGTCGCCCTGGCAATAACCGTGGATTTGCTCATACGGCGCACTCAGCCAAATTGCATTTACACCAAGATCCGTAAAATAGCCTTCTTCAATTTTTTTTGTGATCCCTGCAAAGTCCCCTCCATGAAAGGTCGCCCCTGCCGTATTCCAGCCTTCCAGCGGCTGACCTTCTGCATCCAGCGTTCTCCCATACGCATGGTCGTTGTCTGGATTGCCGTTTTCAAAGCGGTCTGTCAGCAGAAAATAAACCGTCGCATTGTCCCACGAAAAATCCGCAGGATTTTTTCCCCCGGCGGCATCTGCCTGCGCACTGACTGTTACAGCGGAGGATGCCAAACATCCTGCTATGAGAACAATGCAAAGCAGAAGACACAAAAGCAATTTTTTTGCGCGCATTTTAAGCCCTCCAAAAATAAAATAAATTTTTTATTATTA
>UQLR01000023.1 GCA_900541975.1 uncultured Oscillospiraceae bacterium
CAAAGGGGGCAGACTGTAAATCTGTTGTCAGTGACTTCGGTGGTTCGAATCCACCATCTCCCACCATCTGAAAACACCATTGGAATCTGAACACCTAAGGGTTGGACACCAATGGTGTTTTTGTTATAAATCCTGTATTTATGCGGCTTTTCAAGGTCGCATTTTCTTTTTGCTGTTTGGACTGAAAATAAGAAAAGTGCGAAATTTGAAACGAAAAAGCTTATAGCAAATGAATTCGAACTCATCTGTCTATTCCATTATTCTCGCATATACGCTTGTTTTAAGGCATATTCTTGTTCCTTTTGTTTCGGGGTCTTGTATTGAAGTCTTTTATGTGGACGCTTTGTATTGTAAAAGATGATATACTTGTCCACTGCATCCCGAAACTCCTTTTCGGATTTGTATTTTGTTCGGTATAGTTCCTCTCGTTTCATAGAAGAAAAGAACGATTCCATAACAGAATTATCATAAGGAACATAAGGTCGGGAAAAAGAATGAGTAACATTCAATGCTTTCAGATAATCATCTATTGTTTTTGATGTGTAATTAAACCCTCTGTCAGTATGAAAAATCAAATCAGCAGGTGGCTTCCTGCTCGAATATGCCTGTTGAAAAGTCGACTTAACGAGTTGAGTGCTGTTTTTCTTTCCTACCTTATAACTGATCACTAATCGGGCGTATAGATCTATGACGACACAAATGTAAAAGGCTTTGTCATGAAATTTGAAGTATGTAACATCGCTTACCCAAATCTCATTCGGTGTATTCGGATCGAATTCTTGATTGAGATAATTTTTGTGTTTTCGCTTTTCTTCTTCATATAATTTTTTTGCTACCTGACGGATACTGCCGATTCCCATATCCCTCATGAGAGTGCGAACCATTTCTTCACTTACTTTGGCACCTTCATTACGCATAATAGCGGCAATTTTTCCCGCACCCAAAATTTGACTGTTTTCATCATAAATTTCTTGTATTCGCATACGCAGTTCTTCTTTGCGTTTAGAATACCAAGTATTATCTTTTTTATTACGAAAAACATGATTGTAGAATGTACCTCTTGGGATATTTAGTGCATCGCATATCATGTGAACATTATATTTTCCGTGCAACTGCTCAGCAGCATAGAGCCTTTCCTTTAACGGAGATTTAGCTGTACAGGTAACCGATTGCAGGATTTCAATGATTCCCTCTAAACGAACTACCTTGTTTTCAAGCAAATGAAAGTTGCGAATATTAATAGGTTTTCGTTTACTGTTTACTTGGTTTTCCTTGTACACTTTCAGCCAACTGTAAAATGTGCTTTTGGGAATGCCGGTATCAGCAAGTATACCTGCTGATGCTTCACCTCCTGATATGTAGCGGTCGATAATCTTTTGTTTTTCTTCGTCAGTGTATTTACACTTCATGTTATCATCTCCTTTGAGGAGAATTATAGCATAAAAATAATTAGTGACTTTCCCAAGTGTTCTATAAGGAAAAATACATCAAATTGAGAAAAAATCTCAATTTGATGTTGACAATTAGATTTTTTTGCATATAATAGATAGTGAGCAAGAATGAAAGGAGCAAAATTAAAATGTTACTTCAATTCAATTTTAAGAATTACAAGTCATTTAGAGATGATACCACAATAGATTTAACCGCAACGAAGATTTCAGAATTCAATAATCACGTAGTAACAATAGCCAATGAACGGATACTGCCTGTTGCATCTATCTTTGGTGCAAATGCAAGTGGTAAATCAAATGTCCAAGAAGCTTTTCGTTATATGTCAACTTATGTTATTCAATCATTAAACTATGGCGGCGACGAAACTTCATCTAAAAAGAAAAAATCGGAGTTTTTCAAACCAACACCTTTTCTTTTTGATGCAACAAGCAAAAATGCAGAGTCTTCATTTGAAGTCTATTTCATAGATTCTGAAGAGAACGGAGCAAAAACCTATAATTACGGGTTTACTGTAAATAGCATTGGTGTGTGTGAAGAATGGCTGAATTATAAATCAAAATCTTCACGAGGCGTATATAAAAGAATCTTTTACAGAAACGGAAGCGAATATGATTTTTCCGGTCTTCCAGCAAAGAGCCAAGAGAATTTAAAAGTTGCCTTAGAAAAGGAAACCCTCGTAGTATCATTAGGCGCTAAACTAAAAGTTTCCAAACTAAAGTTTGTACGAGATTGGTTTTTAAATAATGATTTTGCTGACTTTGGAAAACCAATTGAAAATTTCTTCCTTTCTCAACTAATTCCTGAGGGATTTGCTGATGATAAATCTGTCCAAAACAAAGTTGTAAATTATTTTGCAACATTTGACCCATCGATTGTCGGTTTTAATGTTGAAGTTCTAAAAACTGATGACGAAGATGACGAGCACATAAAAATAGACGCCATTCACAAAGTTATTGATTCCGATGAAACTGCATCTATTCCGCTACAGCATGAATCTGCTGGCACACTCAAAATGTTTGCCCTTTATCCGATGCTTCAGGATGTTTTGTCAACAGGTGGAGTATTCTTTGTAGATGAGTTAAATGCTAGATTACACCCATTGCTTGTAAGAACATTCATTATTACTTTTTTAGATCCAGAAATAAACACAAAACACGCTCAGTTAATATTCACATCTCACGATTCTTGGCAGCTAAATGGCAGCATGTTAAGGAGAGATGAAATTTGGTTTACTGAAAAAGATGCAAATGGCGTTTCAAATTTATATTCTCTTGCTGATTTTGTTGATGAAGACGGTGTAAAGATTAGAAAAGATGAAAATTATGAAAAAAATTACTTGCTAGGAAAGTACGGAGCAATTCCTACCTTAAAACATTTTGATATGTTTAAGGAGGAATAAACGATGGCGAGTTTTGAAAGAAATGGTAATCGAAAAGTAAGAGGACAATTGTTCAAACGGCGTATTCCAGAGCTTGGATATTACTTTATTGTAACAGACACAAAAGAGACTGAACAAAATTATATGTTTGGGCTCCGGGATTCTATTCCTCCAGACTTGCAGGGTAAGCTAGTAATCAAAGTAATTAAGACTAAAACAAGAAGTCTCGTTGAAGAAGCTTTAAATCTTGCTTCATTAAGCCCACAATATGGAGAAATATGGATCATAATTGACAGAGATCAAGTCCCCAATTTTGACGAGATTATTTCTGAAGCGATAGCGAAAGGTATAAATGTTGGTTGGACAAATCCTTGCATAGAAGAATGGTTTAGCGCCTATTTTGGTGCTATGCCTACATATGCTAACTCGGTATCCTGCTGTAACGGATTTGAACAAATATTTGAACGCAATGCACACCAAAAATATGTCAAATCGGACTCGGCAATTTATGAAAAGCTGAATCGCTTCGGAAACGAGGAGAAAGCCATTCGTATTGCTACACAGAAAATGCATGACCACATGATACAAGGCAAATATAAGCCATCTGAACAAATCCCTGGAACTACCGTTCACTTATTAGTGGATGAAATAAAATCGAAAATAAATCAAAAGGAGAAATAAATATGGCAGAACAAAATAACAGTTTTCCTACAATTTCCGAAAAAAATTGGTGGACAATTAGAGAAAAATTCAAATCGTCACTTCCTTCAGTAGTCTCTACGACTTACATTAAATCGCTGCTTTCGATGGCGAACGATAACTCAGCTAACAGTAATGTAATTAGCCCATTAAAACGTATAGGGCTTATTGATGATGAAAATAAACCAACAGCGTTGGCTAACGATTGGAGAATAGATGACAAGTATAATACTGTATGTGAAACAATTGTAAAATCCGTATACCCAACGGAGCTTTTGGACTTGTTTCCCGACTCAAGTGTCGATAGAGCGACCGCAAGAACATGGTTTATGAGCCAGGGGGTTGGACAAGGTGCTGCTGACAAAATGGTTGCGCTTTTCTCTCTGCTTAAAAACGGTGAAATTAGAGATAAAGCGAGCGGATTTACAAAAAGCACATCAAATAAACCGGCAAATTCAAAACAGCGTAAGGCATCTGCAAACAAAACAACAAATACAGCTTCAACTGACCATCCAGCCGTAGAAACCGATAAAAACATTGATTCTATCAATCGCCCCAATCTGCATATCGATTTACAAATCCATATTTCACCTGATTCAACGCCAGATCAGATTGATACAATATTTGCCAGTATGGCTAAGCACTTGTATGGGATGAATAACAAATGAGTTTTCAACATAATGTACTTCTTGCCACACAGCAAATAAATCAAGAACTTAAGGAAGCAGGGTTTTCGAAAAATGAACCCGTTATTTGTAAAATTGAAAGTCATTGTATATATGACGAGATCATAACAAATAAATCTCTTCGACGAAAAACGGAAAAACTATTTAAAGATGGTCATCATGCCAGAGCAGTTGAGGAAGCCTTCAAATTACTTGATAATCTTGTAAAAAAGAAAGCAGAACTACAGAACACTGATATAACAGGTGCGCCATTAATGCAGAAGGTTTTCTCTCCCAATAAACCTAAACTTAAACTTAATAGTGGTGTAACTTCATCAGAACAAAATGAGCAATCAGGATATATGCAGATTTTTGCTGGATGTATGACTGGAATACGAAATCCCCGCGCACACGATTCGGATTGGGAGGATACAGAAGACCGCGCTTTACAGCTTCTAATGTTAGCTAATCATTTAATTGAAAGAGCACAAATGGCAGAGATAACTGAGTTAGCTGTATTCTAGGGAACAAGATTTTATATATACAAGTTGAGTAATCGATTTGTTGGAATTTATTCTATCAATGTGAGAGTTCAACTCCATCAACCAAAATCGCCAAAATATCTTTTTTATAGTCCTTAGACAAGTTATGTGTCCGATTTTACTGTCGGGCACATTTTTATTAGTATTCATGCGGGTTTGCTGGCTTTTTAGAGCGCAAAAACAAAACCGGTTTTCTATAGATTTATTTTTCATAAAACGGAAAAAGGACTTTCGCAAGCAGATACGGGGTTTCCGCCTGGTTTTTCAGATCGGAGGGCCCGCTTTCTGTGGGAAAAAGCTGTTTTATCTACTATAATAAAAAGATGAGAAGAAAAAATTATGAGTTCAAGACGTATTGGCATATGTGCCTTATGTGGACAAGAGAAGGAGTTGGCCTTTGAATAGTCAAGCAGTTCAACTTGTAGTAAGAAAGATATATTTAACAAAGTGGAGTTTTCGAATTCACATGGCGATTGACCTAAATTAGTAAGAAAGAAAGTTTGAGGGTCGGCGGGGGAAAGGATCAATAATGAACATAAAAGAAATAACCGAAAAAATTGACTCGTTAAAATCTGAGGTTCAATCTCATACCCATTCATATATGTTGGATCCAGATTGTACTTGTGTGATTGACAATCAATTAAATGGATACGTTCGTGCTGTGCAAGCATACTGTGCAACAAATAACCTGATAGCAATTGCTGCAAATATAAATGATCTGCTTCCCATTGCAAGAAACGCCATAGAATTTTTTTGCTTTTGGGACGGGGTAAAATCAGATATCATTGAACACTCCAATAGTGTTTCTGGACAAAATAGACTTCGCATTATCACCTCCATCGCATATGAATTGCAGTCAACAATGACAAAAGACGGGATTGATATTTATCTCTCTGGTTTTGGCGTTGAGATCTCGGATTCTAATTATACTGTTAACAGTAAACGAGTATATGTTGAAAATACTCTTAAAAATGTTGATGGAATAATTATTATGAATATTTCCAAAGACCTCAATATATTTTTACCAGATATTGTAGATACTGAAATTAGTGAAAAAGTAAGCGCAGAATTTGTAAATCAACAGATTTCTAAATGTCGGGCGAAGATGAATAATGGTGATTATGATGGAGCCATTACTAATGCTCGAACTCTGCTTGAAGAAATATTACTTGGTATTGAGGAAAAAATGGTTGGATGTAGGCAAAATTACGAAGGGAATTTGCCGTCACTATATAAAAGAGTCTCGAGGCAAATTAACATGTATCCAGACGATAGTAAGACTAACAACTCAATAAATGAAATATTACGGGGTTTTGTATCTATAATAAACGGATTTTCTGGAATGTCAAATAACATAGCAGATCGACATGCCACAGCAAAGCATCCCCAGCGTCATCATGCTAAAATTGGGGTCAATAGTTCCATGGTAGTCTGTGAATTTCTTTTAGAAAGCTATGAATACCAGCAGACTAAACAATAAAATTTTCTTGTTTTAGGAAGTCGGTAGGTATTGGGAAGGGCATCTAAAGTGTCCACCCCTTCCACGTCGCCGCAAGCTGCATATCGCTTGCGGCGACTTTTTTACAAAAGCCACCAGCGCGCTCATTCCGCTGCGTCTCCTTTTCCGAAAAAGGTCACGCTGCGCCTTTGCTGCTCGCTTGTAAATGCGCTCACAACGCTTCGGCTTGCTACCAATTTTTTGCGGGCACGCCTTACAGCGCATGACACCTTTCTTCTATCCAGTACACATACCTGCGGTGAGCATTTCGCGCCCGCAGTTTTTTCTTTTTTGTAGTGCTGTGCCCGCGTTTTGAGCAGCATCTAAACTGTCTACCCCTTCCATCTGGGTCGGTTATTATAGATGTCCACCTCATTTTTCCTAGGTTTCATGCGGGTTTACGGGCTTTTTAGAATCCAAAATCCAAAACGATTTTCCATAGATGCCTTTTCCATAAAATAGCAAAATAAAAGATCTTTGCAAACAGAAGTGGGGCTTCCACCTGAATTTTCAGGCCGGAGGCCTCGCTTCCTATTTTTCTGTGATAGGTTTACATTCACCTAAATGTAAATAATTTATGAATATTTTCAAAAGTTGCACAAAACAGGGCAACTTTTGACATGCTTCCCCTATTTATGAAGAGACTTTTATCTTTACCATAAAATAGAGGAGTGTTAAAATGTATGTAAAAAAGATGTGCGGGTATGTCATCTCAGTGGATATGCCTTATGCCTTGACAAAGGGACTGCTGGATTCTTACTCGCCGCCCACGCAGGAAAGCCGGAACTATAAAAACTGGATTACAGTTCTGGATTTAAAAACCTGTCTGGAATGCCGGGAGTGCCACGGCCAAATTTATCGGATGGAGGAGGTACCGGACACAGAGCCGCCGCTTCACCCGAACTGCCGGTGCGTTATCAGACCCATGGACGCGGTGGTTGCCGGATACGGAACGAAGGATGGCCAATACGGTGCGGATTACTGGATGAAGTATATTGCAAGCTTGCCGGATTACTATATCACCAGAGACGAACTATTATCTTTAGGCTGGAAAAAAGGTAAATCGCCCGCTAAATTTGCGCCGGGAAAAATGTTAACGAAGGGAATTTATAAAAATCAAGATCATCATTTACCCCAAATTCCAGGACGAATTTGGTATGAGGCGGACATTAACTATTACAGCGGGCGGCGAAACCGGCATCGCCTGCTATGGTCAAACGACGGATTGCTGTTTGTCACCTACGATCATTATGAAACATTTTTAGAAATTATTTGAAAGGAGTCTACACACCATGAAAAAAGAAAAAATCGTTACGCTGGACTTAACCGGCTGCAAGTATTTGGGAGAGCTTCATCAGAGAATTAAGAAAGCATTTGATTTCCCCGATTTTTATGGAGAAAATTGGGATGCATTTTGGGATTTGTTACGAAGTGAGTGTGATGCAGACAAAGTAGTAGTAGTAGTAGGGGGAGATTCTGTATCCAAAGAGTTGAGCGCCAGTGTTCAAACCATGAAGGGGATTTTAGAAGAGTTTCAGGAACTTTGTGATAAGGACGGCGACCCCGTAGAGATTGAAATACGCAGTTAAAGAAAACATTTTAGATGTTTTTATCTTCTTCAGGAAGCATCAAAGTACCATCCTCCAGAAAATGTGACCAATATTACTGTCAGTTTTAGAAATTATTTGAAAGGAGTCTACACACTATGAAAAAAGAGAAAATCGTCACGCTGGACTTAACCGGCTGCAAGTATTTGGGAGAGATTCACCAGAGGATCAAAAAGGCCTTTGATTTTCCTGATTTTTATGGAGAAAATTGGAGCGCATTCGATGATTTACTTTGGAGTGAGTGTGATGCAAATAAGGTGGTTGTCTTGGGAGAAAAGGCTGTATCGGAAGAACTGAAACCAAGCATTGAAATGATAAATGAAATTTTACAGGAGCTGAAAGAACATCGTAAAAAATATGGAGAGCAAATTGAGATTGAAATACATAGTTAAGAATATTTGATTTTTAACCGTTTTGTCATCTCACAATTTCTTTGCATTTTTACTTGTTTACGTGTTAAAGTAGAGAGGATGTGGTTTGCATTATCTTTTTCAAAAGCATTCAGAAAAAGATTCCGTAAAAAAGAGGGGGCACAAGTTTATGGAACGGTTATTTAAACTCAAACAAAACGGAACGACCGTAGGAAAAGAAGTGGTGGCTGGGTTAACAACATTTTTTGCCATGGCGTATATCATTGCAGTAAACCCAACATTATTAAGTGAATCCGGTATGGAATGGGGCGCCGTTTTTCTGGCAACCATCATTTCCGCCATTATAGGAACGCTAATTATGGGACTGGTTGCCAACGTTCCTTACGCACAGGCACCGGCAATGGGTTTGAATGCCTTTTTTGTTTATACGGTTTGCTTTACGCTCGGATTTACATGGCAACAGGCTTTATCCATGGTGTTTATTTGTGGTTTGATGAATATCTTTATTACGATCACAAAAATCCGAAAATACATTATTCGAGCCATTCCTCGCAGCCTTCAAAATGCAATTGGCGGCGGAATTGGGATTTTTGTTGCGTATATTGGTCTACTGAATGCAGGTATGATCCGCTTTGATTCCGGCGTGCCCGAGCTGGCAACTTTAAACCAGCCTTCTTTCTGGCTTTTCCTGATCGGCTTGCTTCTGACGATTGTTCTGCTTATATGCAAAGTAAAAGGGGCGATCCTGATCAGCATAATTATAACGGCGTTGCTCGGTATTCCAATGGGAGTAACCACAACGACAGAGACCATCAGCTTTACCGAAGCCTGCCGGCAGCTTCCCACAACCTTTGGCGCGATTTTCACCAGTGAAGGTTTAGGCTCTCTGTTTTCCGATATTTCCAAGATTCCGCTGGTGCTTGTTACCATTTTTTCTTTCAGCCTTTCTGACACCTTTGATACAATTGGAACCTTTATCGGCACGGGATGCCATACCGACATCTTCAGCGATGAGGATGAACGCGCTATGGAAGCCACGCCCGGCTTCAAATCCAAAATGGACAAAGCCTTGTTTGCCGACGCTACAGCTACATCAATCGGCGCTGTTTTGGGAACGTCGAATACTTCAACCTATGTAGAAAGCGCCGCAGGCATTGGGGCTGGTGGGCGTACCGGTCTTACCAGCGTGGTGGTAGCTTTGTGCTTTGCAATCAGCGCATTTCTGACAACCTTTGTAAGCGCCATTCCGTTTGCTGCAACCTCCCCTGCTCTGGTGGCTGTAGGTATTATGATGATGTCGGCGTTCAAAGAAATTCAATGGGACGATCTAAACGAAGCAGTGCCAGCGTTTTTCGCCGGTATTTTCATGGCAATTTGCTACAGTATTTCTTATGGCATTGCAGCAGGATTTATTTTTTATTGCGTTACCAAAATCTGTAAAAAGCAGATAAAAAAGATTCATCCAATCCTTTGGATTTCGACCGCTTTGTTTATTTTAAATTTTGTGCTGTTGGCTATTATATAAAAACAATGTAAAAATTTTAAAGCCTCCGTTTAAAAGAAACGGAGGCTGCGCGCAATTTGCGGGTAAAATTTATTTTTTCTGCCTGCACTGTCACAGAATAGCTGTGGAACACAAAGATCATTTTTATATATTAAAAAGAAACCACCTGGTGCATCTGTCCTAATTCTTTTTAAGTCTTGACTCTCGAACGCTGTATATTTACCACCCCCGTTGCAGCTTCAGCCTGCCGGGGGTGGTATTGGCACATTTCTTTTTCATGGAATGAACCCATACATGGTGGTTACTTAATAAAACATAAGAAAGCTTTTGCAAATATATATACTGCTATTTGGTTTCTTCTAACTCGCTTGCAGACTGGAGCGCATCATAACCGCTTTCGCCTGTACGGATCTTTACCGCATCGGTAATTTCACAGGCAAAAATCTTTCCATCCCCTACTTCACCTGTATAAGCCACCTCTTTGATCTTCTGAATGGTTTTTTCCTTCCACTCTTCAGAAGAAACAACAATTTCCAGCTTAATTTTGGGCAACAGCATTACGTCGATTTCCTGCCCGCGCACTACGGTTGTATAGCCACGCTGGGAACCAAAGCCCATCACCTGATAAGCAGTCACACCGTTAATCTGAATTTCATGAAGCGCTTCTTTAACGTCCTCCAGTTTTTCTTCACGGACAATTGCTTCCACCTTATACATCATAATTGTAACCTCCCTTCATCAATCAAACCCGTTAAACGACGGATAGGCCTGTTCACCATGCTGCGTGGCATCAAGACCAAGCAATTCATCTTTATGGTCAACCCGAAGCTTGGTAAAGATTCTGGTAATCCCAACGCACACCAGCGTTCCCACCAATGCAACGGCAACTGTAACCAGAATACTGATCAGCTGCGCTGTAAAAAGCTCTGTTTCACCATAGACAAGGCCGTTCCACCGTGCGACAGGATTGATATCTGTCCGGGCGAACAGCCCAGTGGCAATACCGCCCCAGATACCGCCAATACCATGACAGCCAAACGCATCTAATGCGTCGTCTATCTTACACTTTTTCTTTAAAAAATTCATCATAAAGTAACAGATGGGGCTGACCGCCGCTCCAATGATAAGCGCTGCCCAAATCGGGACAAAGCCGGCTCCGGGGGTAATTGCCACAAGTCCAACAACCAGCCCTGTAGAGGCGCCTACCAGCGTTGGCTTTCCGTCTTTTATGATATCTATAACCATCCATACTAACAGCGCAGCTCCAGAAGCAAGCGCAGAAGTTAAAAATGCATGGGCCGCAAGTCCATTCGCCCCCAGCGCAGAGCCGGCGTTAAATCCAAACCAGCCGAACCAGAGCAGCGCAGCACCTAAGAATACGAACGGAATGTTATGGACACGGTAGGATGTATGCTCTATACCGCTGCGTCTGCCAAGTATGATTGCCAGAATCAAACCGCTGACGCCGGAGCTGATATGTACCACGTTGCCGCCAGCAAAATCCACAGCGCCAAGCTCTGCCAAAAAACCGCCCGATCCCCATACCATATGGGCCATGGGATAATAGACAACCAACGACCACAATGCGATAAAAAGGAACAATGCTTTATACCGCATGCGCCCCGCTACGGCGCCGGTGATCAGTGCCGGCGTGATCATGGCAAACATCATCTGGAAAACCACAAAGGTGATAGAAGAAAGTGATGGAGCGTATGCCAGAACCTCATTAAAGTCAAGACCATTGAGGCAAAGATACTCCAGCCCGCCGATGAAGCCGCCGTGGTCGGCGCCAAAAGATAATGAAAATCCGCACAACACCCACAAAACGACCGAGAGCCCCATAATGCCCGCGCAAGCCATAATTGTATTCACAATGTTTTTCCGCCGCACCAGTCCGCCATAGAAAAAGGCCAGGCCCGGCGTCATTATGAATACGAACGCCGCACAAATCAATACAAAGCCGTTGTCTCCTGCATGCATAATACCATCCTCCTAAAAATAAAATAAAGGCGTCCCCAAATATTGGGAACGCCTTTGTTCGCTTTCATTATAGCAAAGGCATTTACAGAAATCAACCTTTTTCCAATTGCCAGGTATATTTTATGCGGTAATGATAAATAGTTTTTCATTATAATAAACTATTTTTGTCGTATATACCCGTATATTTACAGCCTATCCATACAGCGGCATGAAAAATATCCGTTTTTCCATAGAGGCAACACACGCATTTTTTGTGCTTTATCAATATAAATTTTACCTTTTTGATTAAGAGTAAGAACCGTGGTTTTTTAAAAATCTCGCGTAAAAATATCGCTTTTTTCAAGCAATGCTTCCACCGTATCAAACCCAAGCCGGCGTAAAAGCTCAATGACATATGGATTGTCGATCGGTGTGGGATACGTTGCTTGCCCGCCATACGTATTTACATGCTCGCAGCCAATTTCACGGTCAATCAGCGCTTTTGGCCCTCCCACACAACCACCGATACAGCCCATTCCTTCAAAAAAATTTGATTTTGTCTTTCCTTCCAGAAGCTGTGTAATCATATTTTTACATGCAGGTACGCCGTCTGCACGCTGTGCACGCACTGTAATTTTCCTATCCGGATACAGCCGGCTGACTGTTGCAGAAACCGCTTCGCTGACGCCACCGGCTCTGGCGTAAATACGCCCTGCTTTCGAGGAATGGTCCCGGTCGTCTTCCGGCAGTTTTGCAGGATCAATATGTGCGAAATCAAAAATATCCTGTACTTCCTGAAACGTCAGAACAAAATCGACGTCTCCTGCAAGATCTGGTTCCTTTGCCTCTGCTTTTTTAGCAATACATGGGCCTATAAAAACCGTTTTTGCTTTGGGATAGAGCGTCTTTATTGTGCGTGCGCAGGCAATCATTGGCGATACGGAGCCCGGCACATGCGGCATAAGCTGATGATAGATCTTCCGGATCATGGCAATCCACATGGGGCAGCAGCAGCTTGTTAACTGAAAATCCTCTCTTTTACGGATATTCTGATTAAATTCCAACGCCTCTTTTAAAGTAAGAATGTCTGCAAAAACAGCAACCTCCACCATCCCTGCAAATCCCAGCTTTTTAAATGCACTTCTGAGCCTTCCGGGTGTTACCTCCGCTTCAAACTGGCTGACAAAAGCCGGCGCAATCATCGCATAAACCGGTTCGCTCCCCGTGCGGACAGCCGCGAGCGCGGGAAGAATATCTTTGCTGGCAGTCAGCTTTTTTTCCTCACAGCGCCGGATACATTCTTCACACCCAACACATTTATCCACATCAATCGAAACGTTCCCTTTTTCATCACGGGAAATCGCGTCAAAAATACAATGGTCCATACAGGGCGCCTGATGTTCTGAAGCGCACATACAGCTTTCCATTCTCCAAACCGGCGGATATTTATGCGGATTCAGCAGGCAGTCCAGCTGGTAAGGATCGCCGCCTTCCTGCAATGCTTTTTCTCTTTCTTCTTCCATATCGCCATTTAAAGACGCCTGAACCATTTTATGGTATAGATCAATAAATTTCAAAATCCCACTTCCTTTATACCTGCCGTGTGAATCTTTTCCTGTTCTTTATTCACAGGAAACGACACTATTATATTTGGTATACAGCAGAAAAGCAAGCCGCTTTCCGCGGCTTGCTTTTCTGCTGTATGGTACCGCTCTTTTACTTCTTTGGCAGTTTTAGAGTTTGCCCGGAGTATATAACCGTACCCGTTAAATTATTAAGCTCCATAATTTCTGTATAACGGTTTCCGTCGCCGAGCTGGGCTTTGGCTATTTTCCAAAGTGTATCGCCCCGTTTAACCGTATATTTCCTGAAGATACTGTCCGCATTCCCTGTATTACCACTATTTGTGCTTACCGGTATTTTCAGTTGCATACCAGAATAAATGACCTCGCTTGTCAGCCCGTTAATCCTCATAATCTCTGTATACCGGCTTCCGGATCCCAAGTGTGCGGCTGCAATTTTCCAAAGCGTGTCGCCGGTTTTTACTTCATAAAGAAAATACTCTGCGGAAGGCTCTGATGGAGCGGTGTTGTCCGGTTGTTTTTCCATGGTAATATACGAAGAAGAAACATAGCCGGTTTTTCCGTCGGAAAGCCTGACCCTGTAAACGCCTTTACCGTTGTCTTCCAGTACAAAAATGTGGTCACCTCCGGAAAGCGTGGCAACCACCTTCCCCTTCAGGTTTGCGTTTTTATAGACCGATACTTTTGTCTGGTTTAATAAAACCCATGCATCTTTTCCTTCCTCCGTAACAGGCGGATCTGTAGAAGATTCTCCGTTTTCCGGTGTTTCGGGTACTTCTGGTGTTTCCGTCTGCTCCGGAAGCGTAGGTGCATTTGTTTCCGGGCTTGTAGCATTTTCTACATCCCCGTTAAGCCAGCTGTCGTAATGTTCCCATATAGATGGGTCTTCCTGTCCCAAGGACCAGGAGCCTACTCCTTTTAAATCATATTTTTCAACCAGATCCAGCTTTGCTTCATAAGATTGTTCATTTTCAAACCAGACCACATAGTCTCCAGGCTGCAGGACAAAATCGCCGCCTACTGTATATCTTGCACTTGCCTGTGTAATTTTAAATTCTGCTTTAACAGACTGGCTTGCTTCGTCATACGTGACGGTTGCCTGACAATTATCCAAAATGTCCAGAATGGTTTTGCTGCTGACACCTTTACCTACGATTCTGTCGTTGTCCAGGCTCCAAACACGTCCATAAAACGGAATTCCCACAACAATTTTATCCGGCGTTGTTTTTGTTAAGGCATACTGAACAGATCGTTCAACAAAATCAATTCCTGCAACGGGCCCGGCTTCCCCGCCCTCGTAGTGTTCGTCATACGCCATAATAAAAAGATGGTCCGCGTATTGCGCCAGTGCCGCATAATCATAGGAACCATGCCATCCCGTCTGCCAGTTATTGGGGTTGGCTGCAACTGCAACGGAAACTTCTTTGTGCTGTGGAATTTTCTCGCGTAGCAGCTTAACAAGCTGTGTATACTGGTCTCTCTGCTCATGCGTTACATTTTCAATGTCGACATTGACGCCATCAAGATTGTACTGCGCAACATAATCCGCGATCTGTGTGGAGAGCCCTTCAACATTCTGCAACGCGTTTATACCCGCGGTCCGGTTCCAGTGATTGCTTAAAAACGGAACAACCTTTATATTTTTTGCATGCATGGTTTCAATTAAATATTCACTCAAATAATTAAGCTTCAGGCTTCCGTCCTGTTCAATATCAAAATAACTTGGAGATACTGTGTCCAGCGCGTTATGGGTCTGATTTACATATTCAATCTGCTGGTGGTCGGTTCCACTGTACAAGTATCCCATGCTGTACCGGTCCCCTGCTGCGAAAACAGAAAGAAAAAACGAAAAAGCGATCGTTGCAATCAAAATACCTGAAACAAATATTTTTACGCTTGCAATTTTAGCTTTTTTTGCATAGGCTTTTACAGACGCTAAAATTTCTTTGGAATTTGACAAAACATTTTTTCCAACGTCAAACTCCTGTGCAAATTCAACATCTTCCCTTGTATATTCAAGAATTATGTCATACGTTCCATTATGGTTGGATACCAGCTTTATAGCAGGCAGCATAGCATTCACCTTTCCTGTTTAAATCTGTGCGACTTTTTGCGTTTGTTACCAATAGTATATGTTCGGCTTATCTTTCTATACGAACAGAAAACAAAAAAACACGGCGCATCTTTTAAGAAAATTCGCCGTGTTTTTTATATTATTTTAACGTGGAAAGCGCTTTATACTACCCTTTAAAATATTGTCTTTCTTTTGTGTGCTCTGTTATGCTTTTGGGGCTTGTTTTTCATCAGTCAAGCTCCAGCGCACCGGTATACAGCTGATAGTAGGTGCCTTTTTGTTTGAGCAGCTCGTCATGCGTACCGCGCTCAATAATACGCCCATGATCCAGCACCATAATGGCGTCCGAATTTTTGATTGTACTCAACCGGTGGGCAATTACAAATACGGTTCGGTTTGTCATAAGTGCATCCATCCCCTGCTGCACAATCGCCTCGGTACGCGTGTCAATAGAGCTGGTTGCCTCGTCCAAAATCATAACAGGCGGGTCGGCCACTGCCGCGCGGGCAATGGACAAAAGCTGGCGCTGCCCCTGGGAAAGACTTGCGCCGTTTCCCGACAGCGGCGTATCGTACCCCTGCGGCAGGCGGGTAATAAAATCGTGGGCGCCTGCCAGCCTGGCGGCGGCAATACATTCCTCATCACTTGCGTCCAGGCGGCCGTAGCGGATGTTATCCATGACCGTTCCTGTAAACAGGTTTGTATCCTGCAGCACCATTCCCAGGCTGCGCCGCAGATCAGCCTTTTTAATTTTATTGATATTGATCCCATCATAACGGATCTTTCCGTCGGCAATATCATAAAAACGGTTGATTAAATTGGTGATTGTCGTTTTTCCTGCTCCGGTAGAACCCACAAAGGCCACCTTTTGTCCGGGTTTTGCATACAACGAAACATCGTGCAGCACGGTTTTTCCTTCTTCATAGGCAAAATCCACACCAAACATCCGCACATCGCCGGTAAGGCGAGTATAGGTAATGGTTCCGTCGCTGTGCGGATGCTTCCATGCCCATACATTGGTTCGCTCCTTACACTCCTCCAGGCGCCCGTCTCTTGTTTCACGTGCGTTCACCAGCGTTACATAGCCGTCGTCGGGCTCAGGTTTTTCATCAATTAACGTAAAAATCCGCTGCGTGCCCGCAAGACCCATTACAATAGCGTTAAGCTGATTCGAAACCTGGCTTATATTGCCTGCAAACTGCTTTGTCATATTTAAAAACGGTATTACAATGCTAATACCAAACCCAATGCCGGAAATGCTCACGTTCGGAACAGCGGTGATTAAAAGAATACCGCCTGCCAGGGCTACAATTACGTACAGCACATTCCCAATATTGTTTAAAATAGGCATGAGCATATTGGCATAGCGGTTGGCTTTTTCCGCATCGGCAAACAAAGCGTCATTGATTGCATCAAATTCCTTTTGTGCCTGCTGTTCATGACAAAACACTTTGATGACCTTCTGACCGTTCATCATTTCTTCCACAAAGCCCTCCGTACGCCCCAGCGCCAACTGTTGACGTATAAAATATTTGGCCGAGCTTCCCCCCACTTTTTTTATGACAAGCGTCATAACTACTACGCCCAAGATCACTACCAGCGTCATCCACAGACTGTAATATATCATAATGGAAAACACCGTAAGCACGGAAACCGCCGCTATCATCAGCTGTGGAAAGCTCTGGGAAACCATCTGCCGCAGCGTATCGATATCATTGGTGTAGTAACTCATTACATCGCCGTGATTGTGTGTGTCAAAATATTTGACAGGCAGGCTTTGCATACCGTTAAACATCTTTTCACGCAGTTTGGCAAGCGATCCCTGCGTTATAACAGCCATTAATTGATTAAAGGCAAAGCCTGCGGCCAGGCTTAGCACATAAAAGACTGCCAGTATTGTCACCAGCCCCAAGATCTGGGCCGATACCCCGTCCCAGTTACCGCTTTTCCAGCTTTGTTCCACATATGAAATAACATTTTGCATAAAAACGGCCGGAATGGAGCTTACGACAGCGCTAATTAAAATACACACAATCGTCACCGGCAACAGCACGGGATAAAACCCGAACAGCGTGCGAACCAACCTTCCCAGCACGCCTTTGGAACCCCGATGTTCTTTTGCACTTTTACTGCGCATCTCTGTCACCTGCCTTATTCTGGGAATAATAGACTTCCTGGTAAATTGTATTGGTCTTTAAAAGCTCCTGGTGCGTGCCGACGGCGTTGATCATACCGCCGTCCAATACGATAATACGGTCGGCGTCCTGTACGGAGGCAACGCGCTGTGCAATAATTACCTTGGTCGTTTCGGGAATATACCGGCGGAACGCCTGACGGATTAATGTGTCGGTTCGGGTATCCACCGCGCTTGTAGAGTCGTCCAAAATCAGGATTTTAGGTTTTTTCAAAAGCGCGCGTGCAATGCATAGCCTTTGCTTCTGCCCGCCGGATACGTTGGCGCCGCCCTGCTCTATGTGGGTATCATACCCATGGGGAAACTGGCGGATAAATTCGTCGGCCTGTGCCAGTTTGCAGGCTTCTTCCATCTCTGCGTCGGTTGCGTCCTCGTTTCCCCAACGCAGGTTTTCCTTAATTGTACCGGAAAAAAGTTCATTTTTTTGCAGTACAACAGCCACCTGGTCGCGCAGAACCTTTAAATCATATTCCCGCACATCTACGCCGCCTACGCGCACCACACCCTGCGTAACGTCGTACAGGCGCGGAATCAGCTGGATCAGTGTAGATTTGGATGAACCGGTTCCGCCGATAATCCCAATAATTTCTCCTGACCGAATATGCAGGTTAATATCTGCAAGCGCCATTCGCTCGGCGTTTTTAGAATATTTAAAGCTGACGTTTTCAAAATCAATAGAACCATCCTTTACCACACTGACAGCATTGTCCGGGTTTTGCAAAACACTCTCCTCTGTCAGCACCTCTACAATACGCTGGGACGATTCACTGGCCATGGTGATCATAACAAATACCATGGAAAGCATCATCAGGCTGCTGAGGATCTGAAACCCATAGGTCAGCATTGCAGACATTTGCCCCACGTCCAGGTCAAGCCCCTGGGAAGTAATCACCACATAAGAACCGTAAGACATCACAAATATCATGACTGCATACATACAAAACTGCATCAGCGGGTTATTAATTGCCAAAATACGTTCTGCCCTGGTAAAGTCTACACATACATTTTCCGCAGCTGCACCAAATTTCTGTTTTTCATAATCTTCGCGTACATACGACTTAACCACCCGCATGCCTCTAATATTTTCCTGTACAGAACTGTTAAGCGCATCGTACTTTTTAAATACCCTTCGAAACAGCGGCATGGTTTTTTTAATAACCAAAAAAAGCCCAAAACCCAAAATGGGGATTACCAGTATAAAAATAAACGCCATATCGCCCCCCATTATAAAGGCCATTACAAAGGCAAAAACCAACATCAACGGGCAGCGGATTGCCGTGCGTACAATCATCATATATGCCAATTGCACATTGGTCACGTCGGTAGTCAGACGTGTCACGAGGCTTGAAACAGAAAACTTATCAATATTTTCAAAGGAATAGCCCTGTATTTTTGAAAACATATCTTTTCGCAGATTGCGGGCAAAGCCGCAGCTGGCCGTTGCACAGGCAGAACCCGCCAAAGCACCAAAGGTAAGTGACAAAGCCGCCATTGCAATCAGTATAAGCCCATATTGGACAATAACGTCTAACGAACAACCGTTTTTGATTTCGTTGACAAGATTCGCCGTAAGAAACGGGATAATGCATTCCAGCACTACTTCGCCCGATACTAAAATCGGCGCCAGCAAAGAGGGCTTCTTGTATTCCCGTATGCTTTTTGCCAAAATTTTTATCATTGCAATACTCCCCTTTTTCCCAGCCTGAAAAGACCTGTTTTTAAACTTAATTTGTTATGATGCAAACAATCCAGACAGAATGTGCATCTGCCGTTTCAACCATTCACCTTATCTGCCAGATTTTGATACATTTTAGCGGCTATTTCCAAAAACAGCTGCAGCTGACCGGGTGATATGTCTTTTGTGAGCATAACCTCTATTTCACAAATACAAGCATGCATTCTGGCGTCCATATGGGCTGCCTTTTCTGTTGGCACAAGGCTTTTCAGGCGTGCGTCGCGAGCTACACTTTCCCGCTGTATTACGCCGTTTTTCTCCAACAACTGTAAAATCCCCGTTGTAGTAGAACGGCTCAGCCCAAAAGCCTCTTCCACATTTTTTTGGAAAACAGGCCCGTTTTTGTAATGCTCTAAAATATAGTGTATAACCCTGCTTTGCACGCCGGTAACGCCAAGATCAGCCAAAGCGGCATTCATACGCTGCTTCAGTGTGTGGGACAAAATATTGATCCATACTCCGCAGTCGCGCTTCATCTATTTCACACCTTTTTTTGTTCGTGTACGAACAATATGGTACTGTATTTTTCCAGTTTTGTCAATAGAAAAAGCAAAAGAAAGAATGAATCCTTCATTTCTTAAAAAGCAAAAAAATAAAATTTCATAATAATATTTCTCTATATTTTATAACTATTATAAATAGTTAATATATTTGCTTATTATTAATTTTTTCGACATATTTTTTGTACATTTTTTTCCTTTACGTGCTACCATAACGGCAAGCAACCGGTCGCTTTTATTTTTATTTTTTGGAGGTAAAATTCAATGAAAAAACTGAAGGGAATTACAAGCGCATTGCTTGCATTTATCCTTATGGCGACCCTGTTGGCTTTGCCAGCTGGTGCAACGGCCACGCAGGGCGTGGATATTTATTTCTGCAAGCCTGCATCCTGGGGCAATTCTGTTAATATCCATTTGTGGAATGCAGGTTCTTACAATACAACCTGGCCCGGCATAGCCATGACAAATCTGGGCGACGGCTGGTACAGATATACAAACAGCGCCCTCAACAGCTGCAGTGTTGTCATCAGCGACGGCAATGGAAATCAGACAGCGGATCTCAATGTAACAGACCAGGTGACAATTAAAGACAATAAAGTTGTTCCGCGCGCACAGAAATACATTGCTGTAAACTTTACACGCCCGAGCAACTGGGGAACAGACGTTAAGGTCTATTACTATTCCGACGACAGCAACCAGCTTGAAATCTACAGCTGGCCAGGCGTATCCATGTCTTCCACCGGTTATGCAAACCAGTATACCTACAGAATTACAGAGCTGGAAAAGGCCAGGGTTCTTTTTACAGACGGCGTAAACCAGTACCCTCCGCAGGGGCATGCCGGTATTCCCGTTGAGGCAGGCCAACAGCTTTTCTGCGACACAACCGGAACAGAGAACAAGCTCACTCCCAATATTGCGGTATCAGCAAGCAAAAGTGCCGTTAATGTAAACGAAACCTTTACAATCACTATGGATAATGTGGGCTTTTCCAACAGTATCAGCTGCTTTTCCAATGATATGCAGATTATCGGGAGCACTGTGTCCGGGGATCAAAAAATTTACAGCGTAAAATTCACACAGCCCGGCTACAAAATGATTTACACCACTTATTGGAGCGGCTACGGCGGAGATTCCCGCGCACACCAGAAAGACGGCTGCAACGGTGTAGACATCACAGTTGCCTGATTCAATTCACAAAAAATCTTTCCACAAAAGGGTCCAACGCTTTAAAACAGCATTGGACCCTTTTTGTAAATCAACCTCTTGCACAAGTTTGTTCCGTTTTTTATGCAGCACAGCGCAAATACAATGCGTATCTCGAAAGGGAAATACGTACCGTACTTTTTACTTTCCAGACAATCACCAACGGTTTCCGCGCACAAATTCGCTTACAGCCTTTACAATATTGTCCTTGCAAAGCCCAAACCTGCAAAGCAGCTCTTTTGCCGGACCGGAATATCCGAAACAATCATTCACACCAAGTTTTAAAACCGGAACAGGGCATTCCTGCGCGGTTATGCTGCACACGCTGTCGCCCAGGCCGCCAATAACGTTATGCTCCTCCAGCGTTATAATCCTGCCGGTTTCCCTTGCAGCTTTTAAAATAAGCTCCCTGTCTATCGGCTTAATTGTATGGATATTTACCAAACGTGCATATATCCCCTGTTCTTTTAACTCCTGCACGGCTTTTAACGCTTCGTTTACAAGAAGGCCGGTTGCAATGACCGTTACGTCGCCGCCTTCATGCAATGTAATTCCCTTGCCCAATTCAAAGCGGTAGCCAGCGTCCGGGTCGTTAAAGCTGTCGATTGCAAGACGGCCCAAGCGGATATACACTGGGCCCTGATATGCCGCGGCAGCCTTAACGGCCTCGAGCATCTCGTAATGGTCGGAAGGGTTTAAAATTACCATGCCGGGCAATGTTTTCATTAACGCAATATCTTCACAGCACTGGTGCGTGGCGCCGTCTTCCCCAACGGAAATACCTGCGTGCGACCCGGCAATTTTCACGTTGAGTTTTGGATAGGCAACAGAATTGCGCAGCTGCTCAAAAGCTCTTCCCGCTGCAAACATGGCAAAGGAAGCGGCAAACGGAATTTTCCCGCAGGTGGCCAGCCCGGCGGCAATCCCCATCATGTTGCATTCTGCAATACCACAGTCTATAAAACGGTCCGGATATTCTTTTTGAAAAATGGAAGTTTTGGTTGCAGCAGCCAAATCTGCATCTAAAACGACTATGTCTTGATTCACCCTGGCAAGCTCGCATAAAGCCATACCAAAGCTTTCTCTTGTCGCTTTACTGATCATCTGTGCCATTACTGCTTCCCCTCCAATTCTTTCAAAGCATTCTCAAGCTCTGCCATTGCTGTTTTATATTGTTCTTCATTTGGGGCAGTACCATGCCACCCAACCTGATCTTCCATAAACGAAACGCCCTTGCCTTTTACTGTCTGTGCAATAATGACCGTGGGCTTGTCCTTTGTTTGCCTTGCTTTTGTAAAGGCCTCTTCTATTTGCGTAAAGCAATGCCCACAAATTTTTATTACAGAAAAACCAAAGGCTTCAAATTTTTGATCCAGCGGTTCAAGCCCGGCAACCTCTTCCACAGGACCGTCAATTTGCAAACCGTTGTTGTCCACAATCAGGCATAAATTGTCCAGCTTATGGTGTGCTGCAAACATAGCAGCTTCCCAAACCTGCCCCTCTTCGCACTCGCCGTCGCCCAGAACAGCATACACCCTGTAGCTTTTTCCATCCAGTTTTGCTGCCTTGGCCATACCGCACGCAGCAGAAACGCCCTGTCCCAAAGAGCCGGAACTCATATCTATACCGGGCGTACCTTTCATATCGGGGTGGCCCTGCAGCATAGCGCCGACATGGCGTAGCTTTTTAAGTTCTTCCACAGGGAAATATCCCCTGAGTGCAAGGGCTGCATAAAGGCCGGGGCAGCAGTGCCCTTTAGATAACACAAAACGATCCCTGTCCGGAGCCTTGGGCTTTTGCGGGTCTACCTGCATTTCCTTAAAATACAGATAAGTAAAAAGATCCGCTGCTGACAAAGAACCGCCCGGATGCCCGGATTTTGCATGAAAAGTTCCGGTTATGGCACCCATTCTCACCTTGCACGCAAGCTTTTTTAGCATAAGCTTTTCTGTATGGTTCATCGAACTCCACCCTTTCTAATATAAAAATGTGGCTGGTCAGGCACAAACAGAACTGTCCAACCGTATTGCAGGCATAAAGCCTAAAGCTTTTTTTATAATAGCATAAAGCCTGTCTGCTATTTTTCATATAAAGCAAAATTAAGACAATTCCATGACAAATTCTTCTTGCATGCAACGGCTATTATTGCTATAATCAAAGGGCAAAAGGAGGACTTATCGGCAATGCTTTTAGTTTTGGACGTCGGAAATACCCATATTAAAATGGGAATTTATAATGGGGACAGCCTGTCGTTTCAGGCGCGCCTTTCTACAGATCGCTTTAAAACAGCGGATGAATATGCTGTGGAGTTTTATACCGTTTTTCAGGTATATAAGGTGCCTGCCGGTAAAATTACCGGCGTAATTATAGGCAGCGTCGTGCCACAGATTACCTCTGCTTTGAAAACCGCAATGCAAACTCTGACCGGTACGTCCCCCATGGTGGTAGGACCGGGGATTAAAACGGGACTAAATATTAAAATCAATAATCCGGCGACTACCGGCGCGGACCTTGTTGCAAGCTGTGTAGCCGCGTCTGAGCTGTATCCGTGTCCATGCATTGTCTTTGCGCTGGGCACCGCAACTACTATTTCCGTACTTGACAAAGACGGCGCCATGCTTGGCGGCAGTATTTTGCCCGGCGTAGGAATTTCTCTAAACGCATTGACCGCCAAAAGCGCACTGCTTTCCGCCATCAGTCTGGAAGCCCCCGAGAAGGTCATTGGGAAAAATACAGAAGACTGTATGCGCAGCGGCTCCGTTTTGGGGACTGCTTCCATGCTCGACGGTATGTACACCCGCATTGAACAGGAGCTTGGCGTTCACTGCAGCGCGGTGGCAACCGGTGGTTTTGCCAGCGTAATTATACCAAACTGCTACCGTAAAATTGATGTGCGCGACGACCTTGTGTTACTGGGGCTGAAAAGTATTTATCATAAAAACCAGTAGTATGCAAGGTCTGCAGACCGATGTGTTTTCCATATGTATTTGTTGAAACGTCTTTTCAGGCGTTATGTAATTTCATTCGGTTATAGCCAATAAAAAGGTTATAATAAATAAAAATTGCGCTGCATCTTTATGAGCAGCAGCAGGAGGAATGTAAAATGACACAAGGAAAAAAACTTTCAAAGCTGCAGTATATGGTAATTACTGCAGTACTGGCGGCGATCATTGTATTTCTGATGTTTTCCGGCCTGGGGTATATTCCCACCGGTTTTGGATTTACAATCACAATTTTAATGATTCCCGTGGCAATCGGCGCAATTCTTTTAGGCCCGGCCGCCGGCGCAATACTGGGTGCGGTTTTTGGTCTGACAAGCCTTGCAACCTGCTTTTTAGGGCTTGACGCGCTAGGAGTAGCACTTTTGGCTATATCTCCGTGGAAAACAGCCATTGTCTGCGTGGTTCCCAGAATCCTTGTCGGCTACTTATGCGGCTTGATCTTCAAAGCGCTGAATGGAAAGGTGTTTAAGACCCGGAAAACCGACCTTTTATCCTATGGAGTTGCCAGTATCAGCGCGGCACTGTTGAACACCTTGTTCTTTTTTGCAGCCTTATGGATCTTTTTCGGCGGCGACCCGACTGTTACGCAATATACCGGCGGCTCTTCCAACTTTTTTGTCCTGATCGGCGCATTGGGCGGCATCAATGCAATTGTAGAAGCCGTTGCCTGCCTGATTCTGGGTACGGCAATTGCCAAAGCATTGAACATGGTGATGAAACGGGCGGCAAAAATCTAATTTTTAATCTGCAAATGGTGCGGGCGGTATTTTTCCGCCCGTATTGTTTTGAATATAAAGTAAAAGGAAATACCATTATGAAAGAAAAAATTCTGCATATTTTAAAAGAGGCCCAGGGTTACGTTTCCGGACAAGACCTGTCCCGTATGCTTTCGGTTTCCCGCAGCGCGGTCTGGAAAAGCATAAACGCTCTAAGAAAAGACGGCTATGTCATAGATTCTGTTACAAATAAGGGCTACTGTCTGCAGATTTCACCAGATATTCTTAGTGCCGGTGAAGTTTGCAACGGCCTTGCAACCAAGCAAATCGGAAAAAAACTGTTATTTTTTTCACGGGTGGATTCCACCAATGAAGAGCTAAAGCGCAGAGCCAGAACCGGCGCTGAAAGCGGGCTGGTCTGCACAGCTGAACAGCAAATCGCTGGAAAAGGCCGGCTTGGCAGAAGCTGGGTTTCTCCGCCGGGCACAGGAATTTTTGCAAGCGTGCTTCTGCGGCCGGACATCCCCCCAACAGAGGTTCCGGGCATTACACTTGCAGCCGGGCTGGCCGTCTGCAGAGCAGTACAAACAACTACGGGTTGCAAGGCCAAAATAAAATGGCCAAATGATGTATTGATCGGCAACAAAAAACTATGCGGCATACTCACAGAGATAGCTGCGGAGGCAGACAAGGTCGATTTTATCATAATCGGCATAGGAATCAACGCCAATAACGCGCATTTTCCGGAAGAAATTGCGCATAAGGCCACTTCCCTCTTATTAGAAACCGGGCACCGGATTGACCGGCGAACGCTCCTTCGCGAGGTTTTAAAGCAGCTTGAAATTTATACCGACGAATTTTTCACCGATGCAACCGGAAGCGTTGTAAACGAGTACAAAACCGAGTGCGCAACGCTTGGCCGACAGGTACGGGTTTTACGCGGTAAGGAAATGCTGGAGGGAACGGCTGTGGATATTAGCGATACCGGCGCGCTTATAATTCAACAACCAAACGGCGTGCGCATCACGGCAAGCGCCGGCGATACAACAGTGCAGGGCTTATATTAAAACCTGTTTTTCTCTTTCCAGAAAAATTGCAATTTTTATTCCTTTCCATGACCCGGCGCCTGCCGGCCCGGTATGCAGCTGTCTGCACAATATGCATAAAACACATGCTTTTTCTACACAAAAGGGAAAAACATTCGTCCATACGGCTTTTTGCAGGTTTTTACCCGCTGTTTTTCCCGGAAGCGTTTGCATCGCTGCTGCAAGTATGTTAAAATGATTAATATAAGCCTTTACGGCAATAACCTGGTCCTGATCCGGTAAAATTCCTATGCGGGTACTGCAGCCTGCAGTTTTCCATTGTTACCGGAACCGGAAACCTGTTTGCAGAGTGCATCCCTATCTGCCGCTTTTAAACCGATTTAACGGTGTAGTCTGCATAAAATCCTAGATTCAACATATGGAGGAACCGTAATGAAACTTGCATTTTCAACATTGGCATGCCCCGATTTTTCCTGGCCTGACATTTATTCCATGGCAAAGGATATTGGCTTTGACGGTATTGAAATCAGAGGGCTGGGCAAAGATATTTTTGCCGTGAACTCCCCTCCTTTTACAGACGCCCAACTTCCGCAGACCATTAAAAAACTACATACGTTACGCCTGGAAATTCCCTGTTTGTCTTCCGATTGTTGCCTGAAATTTGCAGACAAGGCCAAAGAAAACAAGCGTGAGATTGTTGAATATATTGAGCTGGCGCAGAAGCTTTCCGCGCCGTATATCCGTATTCTTGCCGACTTATCCCCCATGGCGGAGGGAGAAGTTGACGACAGCGCTGTTATTGCCCAGTTGCGCGAGCTGGCTCCGCTTGCAGAAAAAGCCGGAGTTACGCTTCTGGTTGAAACCAACGGCGTTTATGCGGACACCGCCCGTTTGCGGCGGTTGCTGGAGCAGCTTTCCAGCGATGCGGTAGCGGCCCTTTGGGATATGCACCACCCTTACCGTTTTATGGGAGAACAGCCGGAACAGACGGTTCAAAATTTGGGCGCCTATATTAAATATGTACACGTAAAAGATTCTGTTATGACCGAACAGGGCGTAGAGTACCGCATGATGGGTGAAGGCGATCTTCCTGTCGGTGAAATGATGATGGCCTTAAACTCCATTTACTACGAAGGCTATATTTCTCTGGAATGGGTTAAGCGCTGGGCAGGCCATTTAAGCGACGCCGGTATTGTTTTTCCACAGTTTGTCCATTATATGGAAAGTTATACAGGCCGCGACTTTACCAAGAGCGTTTTGCTGGATAACAAGGCAAAAACCGGAAAATACGTCTGGGAAAAAGATACACTGATTGACCTGACGTTCCCGCAGGTGCTTGACCGCATGGCGGAAGAATTTCCCGACCAGTATGCATTCCGCTTTACCACGCTGGATTATACCAGAACATATTCTGAATTTCGTGAGGATGTAGACACCTTTGCCCGGGCGCTGATCGCCCTTGGGGTGAAAAAAGGCGACAAGGTGGCAATATGGGCTACCAATATTCCACAGTGGTATATTACCTTCTGGTCAACTGTAAAAATTGGCGCTGTTTTGGTCACTGTAAATACTGGCTATAAAATTCATGAGGCCGAATATTTGCTGCGTCAGTCAGACACCCATACCCTGGTGATGATTGACGGATTTAAGGATTCCAATTACGCGGCGATCATCAATGAGCTATGTCCGGAATTGAAAACCACACTTCCCGGAGAACCGCTCCATTCTAAAAAGCTGCCGTTTCTGCGTAACATTATTACAGCCGGGTTCCGCCAGGACGGCTGCCTGGAATGGGAAGAGGCTATGGCGCTTTCTGAAAAAATTCCGGTTGAGATGGTATACCAGCGTATGGCTTTGATCCACCGGCACGATGTATGCAACATCCAGTATACCTCTGGCACTACCGGCTTTCCCAAAGGCGTTATGCTCACACACTATAACGTTGTAAATAATGGAAAAAATATTGGCGACTGCATGGATTTGTCCACTGCAGACCGGATGATGATACACGTCCCCATGTTCCATTGTTTTGGCATGGTTTTAGCCATGACAGCCTGCATGACCCACGGCGTTACCATGTCGCCGATCCCTGCCTTTTCTCCAAGACTTTCTCTGGCATGTATTAACCAGGAAAAAATCACCTGTTTCCACGGCGTTCCAACCATGTTTATCGCCATGCTGGAGCACCCGGACTTTGAAAATACAGACTTCAGCTATATGCGCACCGGCATTATGGCCGGCAGCCCATGCCCTGTCAAAGTGATGCAGGATGTGGTCGAAAAAATGCACATGACAGAGATTACAATTGTTTACGGCCAGACAGAAGCTTCGCCCGGCTGCACGCAAAGCCGTGTAGACGACCCGATGGAAGTTCGTGTAAATACGGTGGGCCGGCATCTCCCCGGTGTGGAATGCAAAATTGTTTCCCCCGAAACCGGCGAGGACCTGCCCGATAATGTAGACGGCGAGTTTGTCGCCCGCGGCTATAATATTATGAAGGGATACTATAAAATGCCTGCCGCCACCGCAGCGGTGATTGATGAAGACGGCTGGCTGCACACCGGGGATCTGGCCCGGCGCCTGCCAGACGGCAATTATAAAATTACCGGCCGCATAAAGGACATGATTATCCGGGGCGGTGAAAACATCTATCCCAAAGAGATTGAGGATTTTATTTACCATCATCCCAAGGTGAAGGATGTCCAGGTGATCGGCGTCCCCGATAAGCAGTACGGCGAAGAAATTATGGCCTATGTAATTTTAAAAGAAGATCAAACCATGACGGAGGACGAGCTGAAAAATTATGTTCGGGACCATATGGCAAAGCACAAGACACCGCGCTATGTTGCCTTTGTTACGGAGTTTCCTATGAATGCAGCCGGAAAAATTTTAAAATATAAAATGCGCGAAATGGCAGTTGAAAACTTAAAGCTGCAGGATGCAAGCGGAATTGTAACAGCATAGTTTTTTCCATCCGTCTTTCCGTTCTTTTTTCTTACAATATCATTTTTACACCCCCACACGCTTTGTACACAGTTTGCGTACAGAGCAGTGTGGGGATTTTTCAATTGTTTTTGCCTGATGCAGTATTTCTACTGCGTCTTGCCAAAAGAATGCTGTCCGAGCAGAGCAAATGCATTTGTTATATATACCAAAACCAAAAAAGTATTTTCAGCAAATTGTGACAATTAATCACATAATTTTTATATGTTAAAATATAAGAAAATTAAATATTTTTTTACAAAAATCGTATTAAATTTTAATTTTATACTTCCCAAAGGAAATTTTCTATAAACAATAGAAGCCTGGGCTCTGGCTCTGTTTTGCCTTGCCCTTCCTGTTAATTTTTTAAATGGAAGGAATTTTACGATGAAACACCGAATTCCCATTTACCAATATACTGTTTCGCAAGTCAGCCTTCGAGAATATGACTTTCAGCAGGTTCAAAAAATTTTAAACGGCGCACAAGAGTTATGGGATCCGCTTTACCAGGCTTCTTACGAAATCGTTGTACAATGTGCGGTAAAAACAGACCATAACAGATTGTTAAAGTCAGACGACTATCGCGACATTACTGATGAAGCATTTACAACATGCTATACACAGCTAGACCGGTATAAAGGTTGGAGCCGTTTTTCCTACTGGGTCGGCGGTTATGCAAAAAATATTACAAGAAACCGCTGCGCACGGGAGCTGACCAAGATACGCAACCAGAAGCTATTGGAAAACGCGGCAATTTGCCAAATGGCTTATTGCGATCCGTTTCTGACCCTTATTCGTCTGGAACGGGATCAATTTCTTTGGAAGGCGTTTTTTGATTTGCCTGCCATAGATCAGAAAATTGTAGCAGCAAGAATTTTTAAAAATACCGCCCCAAAAACGCTTGCCCACGATCTGCAACTGAGCAGGAAAGAAATCCTGATGCGTTACAATCTGGCAATTATAGTTTTACGGTTACATTACAGGCGCTATTATCCAAACGACTGGCCATAGTAAAGATATATTGGAGCAAATGTAACCGCCTGTTTTCCCCAGAGCAGTCTGTGTTCGCTTCTTAAAATCATATTTTTTAATGGAAGGTGTCAGTAAAAATGGATACAAAACTGAAAGAGCCCAAAATTCCGCGAACAAAAGAAGAATTGCTTTCTGAGGCATACACCCAAATAAAGTTTTTAAAAAATGCCTGTGCCTATTATGATGCAGACGACTTGGATTATGCAAAGCAGATTGCCCTTACACTTCGTGTGCTTTTATATGAAAGTAAGCATTCGCTTTCTGTTTTGCAGCAATTGGAGCGGCAATTTGTTTTTGACCGTCCTGATTTTATTGACCTCAGCACGGTTGGAGGAGATTTGCCGAACAAAGAACAGACCAATTTCGTTCGTGCTTCATTATGCAAATATCAGTTCATTCACCAGCCGGATTCACCGCAGGTTCTTCCCCCAATGCCGCTTTCCATAGAAAAAAACAGGCGTTATCCCACACGTGCATTCCAAACCTGGTGGAACAGGCTGAGCGTTATTTTGATTGAACAGCGATATACTCTTACGCGGATGAAAACCGTTACCCTGATTGCAGATACGGATGGAGGCGCGCATGTAGATCCACAAATGCTGGAAAGCCTTGCCCTGATAAAAAGAAAAGAAGCCCGGCCTCTGAAAATACTTACTACGCTTCCAAACGGGCAAAATAAAAAATATGTTGCACAAATTGACCAAATTTTGGCGGCAACTATACGGACCATTGCCGTTGAAACACTTTTCCAATTTGAAAATAAAATTCTTCCCTATTGTCAAACGCATTGTCGCCCACGCAAAGGCGCAGAAAATCCAGAATAAAGCAGTCCTTGCGTATTTATCATAACGGTAGGTATAAATTCTGCACTCCGGCAGATGCGGCGTTGAAGGAAATTGGGCTGTTAAACCACAATTTTGCGCCGCAGCACACTATCAAATTTACATATGGAAGGGTTTGTGCATCTCTTCAAAAAGCAATTTCATGCTTGCCCTGCTCCGGCGGGGTTTCTTTTGGAGCACGCCATACTTTTATTTCAGAAGACAGTGTGGTACAATCAAACATGCAAATTGGAATTTCAGGGGGGGCATATATGGACTGCATAATACGAGAATGGAAAATGGAAGACAAAGCGCCTTTGGCAAAAATATTAAATAATCAAAAAATTTTGAACAATTTGCGTGACGGACTACCATATCCATATACAGAAAAGGATGCAGAAGAGTTTATTACATCTGTGTTATCGGCAGACAAATCCAAAACATTTGCTTTTGCTATTACAGTAAACGATATGGTTATTGGCAGTATAGGCGTATTCCGTTGTGACAATATTCATTTCCAAACTGCCGAGATGGGATATTATCTTGGTGAACCGTATTGGGGAAAAGGCTTTGCAACAAGCGCTGTAAAGCAAATATGCAGATATATCTTTGACAATACAGACATTATTCGAATTTTTGCCGAGCCGTTTGCTTACAACGTGGCTTCCTGTACAGTTTTGGAAAAAGCAGGCTTTCAATTGGAAGGAATTTTACACAGCAACGCAGTCAAAAATGGAAAAGTATTAGATATGAAGATGTACGCTTTCATAAAAAAGAGCGAAACTTAATTTGCTGTTTTACCGGCCCCGCTTCAGCGGGGCTTTTTTGACCATATATTGCTTTTATTTCCAAGCATAGTGTGGTAAAATCGGAAAGGTAAAAGGGAGTTGGACAGATTTGGGAAAAATAGCAGAACAAAAAATTTATAATACTTTTTATTATTGGAAAAAATTGTAGCAAAATAAAAGAGGCCTTGGGGAAATAACCATAGATTGATAATGATTTTTCCACTATTCCACGTAAGAACATAAAAATAATGGAGGAATTCATAATGAAAATTGAAAAACACAGCGCATTGCTTGTAATTGACATTCAGCAAGAGGATTTTAGAGAAATGCGGGAAGAGCATCTGGATAACCCCGCGTGGGATTGTCTGCGTAACGCAAAACGGGTATTGGATGTTTTTCGTGCAAAAAAGCTGCCTGTTATCCAGATTAAAGAAGTGCACCGGCCGGATATGGTGGATTTTGGCCGGGAGCTGGACGGTTCCGAGGGAATCCACTGTATGGAAGATTCGCCCTATACAGATTATGCAGAACTAACCTATCCCATTAAAGGCGAATATCTGATTTCCAAAAGAAGATACAGCGCATTCTTTGGAACGGATCTGGAAATTTTGTTAAAGGGACTTCATGTAAATACGCTGTATCTGATTGGCGGGCTGACTGACGTTTGCATTCATTATACGGCGGTAGACGCCCATCAACATGATTACCATATCAGGGTAGTAACGGACGCCGTGGCAGGCTCCAGTGAAGAAGCACATGAATATGCGTTAAAAGCCATCAAATATCTGCAAAAAGATGCACTTGTAACGGTAGCGGATATAGAAGCTTCATAAAATAATTGTTCTGATTTGGAAAGTGGGGATCATTAAAATGAACGATATAAAAGAAAAGGTGTGGTTTGTAACCGGAGCTGGAAAAGGAATTGGCAAAGCAATCGTCAGCGCCGCTTTAAAACACGGAAACTGTGTCATTGCTACAACAAGAACAGCAAGTGAAATAATTATTCCAGACAAATATAAAAGCCGGATTTTACCCCTTCAATTGGATGTTTCCTGTACAGATGAAACGGTCTATAAGACAATTATTCAAAAAAGCCTCGAAACATTTGGGCGGATTGATGTGCTTGTTAATAACGCCGGACTTGGAGGCATTACAAATTTTGAAGAAACCAGTGAGGAAACTATTCGCAAAATGTTTGAGGTCAATCTCTTTGGTCTTATGCGTGTAACAAGGGCAGTTCTCCCCATTATGCGAAAACAGCGCGACGGCCACATTTTTAATATTGCTTCCGCCGCAGGATACAGCGCTGGGCCCGTTCCTTATCATACTTCAAAATTTGCAGTAACAGGATTTTCAACTTCTCTCGCTTTTGAGGTTGCACCATTTAAAATTAAGGTGACAAACGTTGCTCCCGGCCTTTTTCGAACAAACTTTTACGATAAAGGCAAGTGGAGAACTGAACCTGATTTCCATATCAGCGACTACGATAGTTGCAGATGGCAGCCAGAGTTCATAACCAACGCGCAAAAGAAGGAACAGCCTGGAAACCCAGATAAATTAGCTGAATTGCTGCTGAAAGTCGCTTGTTCAAAAAATCCCCCTTTGCATCTGGCAGTTGGTGAAGATGCCCCCGCTGTTATGGATGCGTACTGCGATAAACTGAAAAAAGATACCGATACATGGAGGGAGAAAGCTGTTCAAACAAGTTACGAGCTGAAAAAAGAGGTGGACTAAACTATTATTTTCCGTTTTTATCCGTCCCGCTGAAGCGTGGCTTCTTTCGGAAAAGGATGAGCAAGGGAGCGGCGGCGGTCAATTTTTTATGAAACAAAACATCGGAACGAGCGTAACTCGTTCCGACATGGGAAGTGTTGATAAAAGAGCTCCCCGCCTTTAAACAACGCTTTTAATGCACGCCTGTAGTGTAAATCTCCCGCCGCAGAGCGTGAGGTTACATTACAGGAAAACGGATACAAGGCTATGCTCAGTTAAAGGACGGTGGAGTAACATCCACATTTGCAAACTGGTTTTCACTGGGAGAAGGCTCCGACATACTGAAATACATTCTGGCAGCTCTTGTGGTTCCAAAGTCACGGTTTGATCCAGTGTTTTGCACCTTATTAAAGGCTTCCCTAAACATGGCGTTATGTGCCTCTTCACGATTTAAAAGGAAATCTATGGTTTCTTTTACTTTTCTGTCAGCAATTTGCCTGTATAAATACTCATAGACCACCTTGGCTCTCTGCTCAGAAGCAATATTGGACAGAAGATCCGCACAAAGATCTCCAGTTACAGTCACATAATCCCCTGTCCAAGAATACCCGGAGGCGTTAATTAATCCGGGATTAAGCCCTAAAAGGACATGCGATTCGATTTCACCTGCCGGTACTTCTGCCGCTTCTACGTCGTGGCCGTTTAAAAGATTAATCGTTTGCGCGACCATCTCCATATGCCCCAGTTCTTCCGCTGCAATATCCAGAAACAGATCTTTGATTTCCGGATCTTTAATGCGAAAGCTTTGCGACATATACTGCATAGCTGCTTTTAATTCGCCATTTGCACCTCCAAGCTGTTCTTGAAGGAGGGCTGCATATTGTGCGTTTGGCTGCTCGACAGCCACAGGATGAAATAGCATTTTTTCATGTTTAAACATAAAACAACCTCACTTTCTTAGAAAGGAGTATGCCCATATTTGCAAACAAAATTCTCATTTTCGTACATACAGGCTGTTTATACAAGAAAAAAGGAAAGACCTGGGGCATATTTTGCTCCGGGCCTTTCTCTTTTTCGCAACAATTGCGCTCTGTGCAAAAAAACTGTCTGTGTTTCAACGGAAAAGGCTCCTACTGGCAAATGTGCAGTGTCAAAACCCAAAATAGATTTCTTTTCTATCCCCAAAAGAAAATGATTGACCGACATCTTTCCAAAAATACTTGATTCAGAAGACAATTGATCAATTACGACAGTGATTTCTGTCATTACCGGCATATCCGGCTCAAAACAGGAGCAGCGTCTTTTTCGTCGCATTACTCCGCTTAGGTCTTGCTATTATCCACATAATAACTTTTTTGTGCTACCTATATATTTAAAATCGGTTGAAAAATAAAAATTCCCTGTTCAGAACAGAATCTTTTCCGTTTTTACATTGCGGCTTTCTGACTTTTACTTTTTGACATCTCCATTTCCTTTGTACAGAGTAAATTTTAAAAAATGCCTTCATTTTGACTTCTGTTTAAAGCAAAACACAGGCTGTAGCCTAAACCGAAAAAGGTTGACAGTGCCGCGCAGGCACCAGGAACGTGCTTGCAAGCGAACAGCTGCAGTAAGCGTGACTTTTTGTGGAGAGGAGAAACGGCGGTGTGTGTTCGCAACGACGTGGAAAGTGTAAACAAAAAGGATATCCGCCTAAACGCGGGCAAAAAAGCTTTAAATATAGAAAACCTGCGGTGCGCGACTTGCGCACCGCAGGTGTGGTCGGGATGACAGGATTCGAACCTGCGGCATCCTGCTCCCAAAGCAGGCGCGCTACCAAACTGCGCTACATCCCGATGCTTTTGTCTACCGTTAAAGGCGACCTAATTATTATATAAGAAGGTTCAGATAATGTCAAGAAACGCAGACGGAATTTTTTATTTTGTCAGCATTTTGTACTTGCATTTTCTTTTAAAATATGCTAATATACTTTAGCAGCTTTTAAATATGTTTTGCGCCAGTAGCTCAGCTGGATAGAGTGCTTGACTACGAATCAAGAGGTCAGGGGTTCGAGTCCCTTCTGGCGCGCCACGTTTATAA
>UQLR01000024.1 GCA_900541975.1 uncultured Oscillospiraceae bacterium
GCTCCCCGGCAGATGTAATTTGGGGGAACGTGAGCGCAACAGAAAGCGCGCCGTTTAAAGCCTGCGCTGCAAGCTCTTCCTGCGTATAGGTTTGCTGCGCAATCTGCGTTTCTCCGTCTTTTATTGTCACCACTGCGCTGCCATACCCCGTATACGTATAAATGCCCGCAAAGGCAACGCCGATTTCGCTTGTCGATTCGTCTTTTTCCGCAATCGTAGAGATCGTACCGGTTATATTGACGCACTTTGTATAAAACACTACCGATACCGCAGTGGAGGTTTCGCCGTCTGTGTTCGTCCTTGCATACAGGTAGCGATGCGTTGCGCCAACTGTGTTGTCGCCGGATATGCTGTTAAACACCAGCGACGGGTCTTTTACATATTCTGTCTGCGCACCCGACTGATTGCCGATTGCATATTCCACATAAGTGGTTTCACTTTCGGCAAGCCCCTCGGGCAGGGATGCAGACGCTGTAATTTTGGCAGTTTTTCCGGAATAATACTGAAGGGGAGACGCCGCTGAGGTACCATCTCCTGTAACAATGTTATCGCCGGGGGTAAAGGTAAGGCCTGTTGGCGCAGCAGGGCCATCCTCTGTAACCGTTAACGTTTGTACCGGACCGGGCGTATAAACTCTGCCGTCTGTAATACAAGACTGAATTGTAATCTTCCGGCCCGCGGTATATTTAGAGGTATCCAGCGTGGTTGTATCTGTAATGGACGTAAGCTTTTCACTGGTATAAACCAACTGGTTATCGATATAATATTGAATATATTGATCCGACCCAATCGCCGATGTCGTTGCAGAAGCCGTTGCTGTCAGGTTAATACTGCTTGTTCCTGCGGGGATAGTGGTCTGGCTCAATGAAAAATCTGTAATTTTTGTAGCATGAATCGTTTGATCCGCTCCCAAAATATAACAGTCCCCCGCGATGGGAGGATCGAGCAAAAAATCGCCCTCCCAGCTGTCATTATCCGTTATCCTGTAAATACCTTCCGCCGGAACATTGACATAGCCCAGATTTTTAACCGACGTGCCGCCCACTGTGGTATTGCTGGCAAGAATTGTCGCAGCCTGGTTTTGCGTACCAGTCACACCCAGATCATTCCCGGTATAGCTTGAAACAACCCCTATGTAAAACATTGCATTTGTGCCGTTTAAAACTGCGGCGGGGGCTTCTCCCGGCTGCGTGGTTGCAGGGATATACGCACTTGTGCTGACAGTCGCATTATTCTGGTTAGAGTCAGCCCTATACACTGTTGTAGAATTATTCAGCAACGGTGTAGCATTGCCACCTGCAGTTTGACTACTTCCCCATGAAGTGCCCTGTAGGAATATTACATAATCATGAGCATTCGTAGTTGTATACTCCCATAGATTGGAATAATTGGGATTATCCGTCACTCTTGTCATCGCCACAGGCCCCGCAGTGTTGGTCCCGTAAAGATAAATCCCAACTGAATTCCAGTTTGTCGTCGTGTTGTCATAATAGACTGTCACACCAGATGACGCCGCGCTGGACGTGATTGTGCCAGCAGAGAATACCGACACTAACATCAGCAGCGACAGCAAAATGCTGACCGACCGTCTTGCCATTTTTTTCATATTGTTTTCCTCCTTGAGAATTTCAACCGCAAATAAAAAGAATTGTTCATTCTTTTTGTGCAAGGCGCACGAACGCCCATGAATCTTAGTTAATATTATAGAGTATAACGGCAAAAAATACAAGAGAAATGACAGAAAAATACAATTCTTGTGCACTTTTTGTGCAACATATATAAAATTAAAAAACTTTCCCTTCACGGAGCAAGTATATAAATTTATTTTTTATTGTTCAGCACAATTATACATTATCCCATATTTTTTTCCTGTTTTTTCCTTTTATTGCTTTGGTTTTACCATTTGCATTTATTCGTCATAACCACTGAGTACAAGAATATCGCCGCTGTGAATTTTTGTCGTTCCGTTTGGTACAACTGTCTTTCCATTTTCTTTTTTTACCAGAATAATAAGAGCATGCTCCGGCAGGGAAATATCCCTGATCGTCTTGCCCTCCCACGGATCGCCATGATCCACTGTCATTTCCGTAAGACGCGATATTTTATCATCTCTGTAAACCGCTCCGCTGATAACAAGCGTATCGCCGGCTGTAATCACCGTATTTCCATTTGGTACAATTTGCTCGTCCCCGCGCCTGATCATAACGACCAATGTATCTGCCACCAAATTGAGCTGTCCAATGGTTTTTCCTTCCCAGGGATGTCCCTGCGGCACTTTTGTTTTGATCAGCTGTACATCCACTTCCTCCTGATAGTCGTTGAAAGTCTTAAAAACATTGGATTCTGCATCAACCATAGAAAGTTTTTTTGCAATTAAAGGCAGCAGCGTCCCCTGAAAAGCAACAGACAGTAACGCTACGCAAAACGCAATATGGAAAACGTCTGTTTTCGTATAGGCTTTACTGACTGTCGCCATGATCGCAAAAACAATGGCCGCCGCCCCCCGTAAACCCGACCAGGACACAAGCAGTTGCTGGCGCAGCGGCGCCCGGACCGGCGTAAGGATCAAAAAGACCGCCGCCGGCCTTGCTATAAAGGTAAGGAAAAGCGCAATAAGTATGGAGGGCAATAAAATTTGCGGGATCTGCGAAGGAAACGCCAGAAGGCCCAGTAAAAAAAAGATAACGATCTGTGAAAGGCCTGTTATGCCGTCAAAAAAATGCACAAGGGGAACTTTATTTTTAATTCTGCTGTTTCCTAAAATCATACCTGCAATATAAACGGAAAGATACCCGTTTCCGCCTACAAGAGAAGGCAGCGCATAGGATAAAACGGCCATTGCAAGAACGAACATGGCGTCAAGGCCGTCGGATGAAAACCAACGACGGCGCAGCACAAAAACAGACAGCAGTGCCAGACCTGCGCCAAACAACACACCAAATATAACTTGTGCAAACACCATATACAATATGGTATCCGCACCCTTTCCCTCCATAATGGTAAGAATGATCATTGTCAGCATATAGGCTGCCGGATCGTTGCTTCCACTTTCCACTTCCAGCAAAGACGCGGTATTGTCTTTTAAGTCCAGTTTTTTTGAACGCAAAACAGAAAACACGGAAGCTGCGTCGGTAGAACTGATCACAGCACCGACAAGCATACTTTCCAGAAAAGAAAAACCTACTACATAATAGCAAAACAGTCCTGTGAGCAAGGCTGTTATAACAACCCCAAGCGTGGAAAGTGCAACCGCTTTGCCAATGACAGGCTTTGCCATTCTCCAGTTTGTCCCAAATCCGCCGTAAAACATAATAAAAATCAGCGCGACCGAGCATATCTGTTCTGCAAAATTATAATTATCAAATGGAATTTTTAAAATTCCGTCGGAGCCAAACAGCATACCCAACACAATAAAAATTAACAGAGCAGGCACGCCCAGTCTTCCGGACAGCCTGCTCGAAGCAATACATACTAAAATAATTACCGCCGCCAGCAGCAAGCTTACTGTCATATATCTCTGCCTCCTTGCAGCTTGATTTGTTTTCAGCGCAGTGCAATTTAACGCTTTGGCAAGTAAAAATATCAAGTTTGGAAAATAAGATTTTTTCCTTTATTTTTTCCTTTTTTGCTGTCTGTAAGATATTTTCAGCATGGTTTTCTCGCTGACAAAACGCAGAAAAAATTTTGCAAGTTTCATCTGCACCCCCGGTATGATGATAAGCTTTCCGTTTATCGCCTTTTCTATGGCATATTGTGCAACTGCATAGCTGTCAAGGCCTTTCAAGCTGAATTTAACATGCGCAACCTTGTCAAATTCCGTCTTAACCGGGCCCGGGCACAGAACGCTCACACGCACGTTGCTGCCGGTTTGGCGCAGCTCTTCATACAGCGCCTGTGTCAGGCGCACCACATAGCTTTTGGTGGCGTAATAGCCCGTGAGCATCGGCCCGGCCATAAACCCTGCAAAGGATGCCGTATTTAAAAGAATGCCGCTTCCCCGCTTTTCAAAATCGCGTACAAAAAGCCTTGTTAAAATATGCACGGCAATCACATTGGTGTGGATCATCCGCAGTTCTTCGTCCAGATCATTTTTCAAAAATGTGCCGCAAACGCCAAAACCTGCATTGTTAATCAGCATATCTATTTTTTCATCTTTGGTATTATTATACAGCCTCATGCAGCCTTCTTTTGTAGAAATATCTTCACCTATGCAGCGCACATGTACGCCTGCAAACTCTTTCTTTAATGCAAATAACCGGTCTTCTCTTCTTGCAACCAAAATTAAATCCCAGCCTTTTTCGGCAAGTACTCTTGCCATGTCCCTGCCGATACCGGAACTTGCTCCTGTAATCAATGCTTTCATACTGTAACGCCTCTTCCATAAATTGGTTCTGTTATAGTATACGCTCAGACGCACGGCTTAAATTTCTTCAAAAGTATTTTTCTTATATTATAATAAAAAATAGTATTTGAATTTGTGGTATCAAAAATTATTAACCTGAAAAAGCCTTGAGAATACTGACCTTTTCACAGGTTAAGACACGCAAGGCAGCATTAATTTTTAACACTTTGGCGCCCAAATGGCGCCTAAATTTCTTATGGCTATATAAAGCAAATATAAGGAAATACCACACTGTTTGAGAGCGAGAGCACTTGTTGCTTTCTCCCTCTTGTCTGCCATACAAGCAGAGGCAGACGCACTTGGGTGGTGGACGTAGTGCGTTCATTTTGACCGTTGGCGAGCGTGAATGGCTCTGCTGCTTTGTAAAGGCAAAAACGATAATAGATAAATTCACAGTTTTGTGTTATTATCATAGAAATTGATAAATATGAGTTTGGAGGAAATTTCATGCACAGATTTGATAATAGTTTCTGGAGTGCATTAGATGCCTTAGTCGGCAAATCAGAAATCATCATAGATAGGCCAAAAGGAACTGCACATCCCAAATACCCTGATTCCATTTATAAAGTCCATTATGGGTATTTGAAAGATACCGCATCCATGGATGGTGCAGGGATAGACGTATGGGTCGGGACGAATGGAAAAAAAATAGATGCGATTATGTGTACTGTTGATTTAATGAAAAGAGATTCTGAAATTAAAATACTGATAGGTTGCACGGAAGAAGAAAAGGCTATTATATACGAAACCCACAATGAAACACAGTACATGAAAGGAATTCTAATTCGTCGATAATTTCATATTTGTGAGGGCCTGGGGCACTCCCAACAGGCAAAAATGAAAGGCATTTTCACGGGAAGGATACCCTTTTCCTGTGCTTATTACGAAACTTTTAGCAAAGGAATGGATACTGTAAACGAATTGCGTTTTTCTTTGTGGTGCCAAAATGGCGCCCGGTTGTGCAAAACCAACTCAGACGGCGTTATGAGAAGATACAAGCTGGAACAGGAAAGCCTTTGAAAATTCAAGATTTTCCCCTACTTCTATAAACACTTGCAAGAAGTTACAAGACAAATTTTATCTATATTAATAAAAAATGCAAAAAGGAATATCTCCCTTTTGCATTTTTCATCATCCATATGTACAGAAGCCTGCCTAAAACCCTGGAACCATGTGAAAAAAATACAAAACCGCGCGGATTAATTCTGACCCTGCCAATATGGTTCCCATATAGGCCAGTACGTGCATAAGGTATTTTTTTCGGGATATATTCAGCACTTTTAAGATTGCACAAAAATAAATAATATTAATAATTACAAAAGTAACAACAAGCAGCACAAGCCCCACGTTTAAATGATCAAACAGGAACTTTCCGGCAGCCAGGCTTAACGCAACGGCGCAGGAAAGCGCCACAAAAGACAGCATAGAATACTGTTGCTTGTCGATTGTAATGGTAATCCCCTGCATGGTGGTCATTAAAAACATAAAAAAGCACTGCAGGGCTAAAATCCGCAGCATACTGCCGGCCTCAAGCCATTGCTCACCAAGGAAAAACGTCAGCACCACATCGCCTACAGACATCAGCAGAATAATCGGTACCGCGGCTACTTTCATAACGCCTGTCAGCGTTTTATAGACAAATGCGCCCAACTGCTCTCCTCTTCTTTTCATGTCTGTCGTGGTCTGGTAAAACACCCTTCCTATAGCGTTTGCAAGAAGCGTAATAGGGATCTGTAACACACGCACCGTAATGGAATAATATCCCAGAACCGTCGTGCCAAAAAAAGCCCGGATCAACATCACCGGAAGCTGGTCTTTAAAGACTGTAATGATATTGGTCGGCATCTGATAAAGTACAAAACGTTTTTTCTCCTTAAAAACATCTTTATACGCCTTAAAACGAAACAAAAACATTTTCTTTGGCAAAAAACGCTTCATATGAATCAGCGTTAAAAGCTGCCCGATGATCCATCCGATAAAATAGCCATACTCTTTAAATCCAAGCACGCCAAGTAAAATACCGACAACTCCAAACGAGGCGTTGTTAATAATCGGGTTTTTCATCAGTACTTTATATTCGCTCATTCTATTAAGCCAGGAATAACACACCTGGGTCTGCTGCAGCGTAAAAACAGCCACCAATATAAACACGCCCAGAAACCATGGACTGACAATCATATCGTCAGAGGGAAACAGCGTATAATAGCCAAAGATTACAGCCCCGCTTATAATGCTGACACTAAGGCCGATCGTACTGATTACGCGGTAAACCTGGAGCATCCCTTCTTCAGTATCCTCCATCATAATTGAGCGGATCAGCCCGGCGTCTGAAAAAGCGTTAATAACCGTAGCGATGGTGTTGAGGATGGCCCATACGCCAATCACCTCCGCTCCGTAAAGGCGTGTAAAAACAGGAAGCGTAATAAAGGACACCGCCTGGCCGATCAGCGTACCCGAAGAAATCCTGAACACATTTTTCAACCCGCTGGAACCTTGCAGTTTCTTTTTGATTTGATCTATACGCATATGCCGGCCTTCCCTCCTGTCTGTCCTGTTTTTTATTTTTTCAATAATCTGGCGGCGCTCCTTTTTAAGGAACGGTATGCCTTTTTATAAAACGGTTTACGGATATATTTTTTCATAACATAAGCATACCCGTTTTGCATATAGTCCCTGTAAAACAAGTCGCGCTTTGGGGATTTTTGCGGCGGCGCCTTCAAATTGGGGCGGATCGCCGTTTCCAGCGGCATCTGCACAGACAAAAAGGCATGGCTAATCTGGCTCCATATGACGTTTCCCTTGTCGCTGTTGATTAAAATCTTCGATATACCACGGCTTTTTACAAGCGGTGGGGGGAAATTTTCAACACCCCAGTAATCGCCTGCAGTAAAATCAGAATATCTTTGTAAATGCGTGTACAGGCAATTATGGCAGGAATGTCTGGTCGCCATATGCGATAAAAACAAAGAAAAATATTCGTCTTTATCGGAAGGAAAAACCGCGTTTTTCGCCGTGTCTGCAAAAGAATGGCTGATATAAAACTCTCCCCAGCCCCTGCTTTTATCCCGCAGATCAATTTGTGTCAACGTATCGGCGTTTTTATCCTGTATGCTTGCAACATAATCGGCAAAAATACGCGGGGAGGGAACGCCATAGCACACCACGTCTACTGTAATCAGATTCTCATAATCTTTGTTTAAAAACTGGTACAGCCCGCCGATCTGACAGGGCGTTCCCGTAAACAGAACGGTTGTCCCCTTTTTCAAAAAACGCGCCGCCTCTTTATAAGAATCGCCCATTTCACTTTGTACATATTTGGATTTTTGGAACGCCATACATTCCGCAAGCGTTTGCGCACATGTATGGTGGACTTTCATGTTTTCATCATAACCGGCGCCAAACACCACGCCGCCATTTTGAATCACATATTCCGTAAGTGTCTGGCAAAAGCCGCCTGAGGTACTCCCCATACATTGCCTTGCGTTTTTACTCTGTACGGCATATACCTGCGGCTGCGCACAGGTCTGCTTTATTTTCTTTTCCTGCAAATACTGGCAGGCCCGTATACATAATCCGCAGTGGATACAGGCCTGCTGATCGACCTGCGGATACAGAAAGCCCTCCTCGTCGGGCCTCATCTCAATGCAATTGTGCGGGCAAATATTCGCACAGGCGCTGCAGCCGCAGCATTTGCTTTGATCTTTTACTTCAATCATAGCATACTTCCTCTCAAAACACGTGCAAAATCACATGGCGCCGTCACATTTCATGCAAGAGCCTTACCCGGAACTTGCGTGCCATTTTTTTTGCAAACGGCAAATGAATATATTTTTTTGTCAAGGATGCAAAGGAACGCCCGCTATGGAACTCTTTAAAAAATTTTTCCCTGTAATGGTTTTTCATAGGCGCACTGTGGGTACAGCGGCTTTTTTCCATAACGGTTTCCTTTAAAGCAGGTTCATATACCAGCTTTGAGCGGATCTGCTCAAAAAGAAAATTTCCCTTTTCCGAAGATGTAATCACAATAGAAAGACCCCTATTTTTATTTCCCTCCAGCAACTTGCCCTGATAACCCCAGAAATCTGCAAGCGCAATGTCGGAAACACGCGGCAGCCTGGCGTCTTTACAAGCATAACATGAGGGGCGCAGGTATAAATCGTCTAAAAAACCGGTCTGATATGGATTTTCCCGGGAGGTTGTTATCAGCTCTTTCCCGCTTGCAAAGCGGATGGAAATATGGTTTGGCCCCCATCCGTTCCTTTTGTCGCGCCAACAGATAGACGTTGCACGGTCGTTTTTCTTTTCGTTAAGCTCTGCAATGAAACGGTCAAACACGGCTTTGGAAGGTACGCCATGGCAAATCACATCGCAGGTGTACAGGTTTTCGTGATCTGTGCCCAAATATCGGTACAGCGCTGCAACCTGGCAAGGCACGCCGGAAAAAAGCACCTTTCTGCCGGACTTTAAATCTTTCCTGACCAGGGTAAAGGTATCTCCCAGATCGCTTTGCAGGTATTTGGAACGGCGAAATCTTTCACATGCTTTCAACGTTTCCGCACGGCTATGCGCCACCTGAAAATTTTCCCCCAGTTGCGCCCCGTATACTACGCCGCCCTGGCCGATCATATATTCTGCAAGCGGCCAAAACACTCCACCGGAAGAGCTCGTTTGCAGCACCGCATCGTCCGCCTTATTATACGCGGCATAAAAAGAGCTGGAAAAGCCGGTATTTTTTTTATCATCATGCAACAGATGGCATACGCGCTCGCAGACGCCGCAAGCAATGCATTCGTCTTTTCGAACCTGCGGATACAGAAACCCCTCATGATCCGCTATCATATCAATGCACGATTTGGGGCAAGCGTTTCTGCAGGCGCTGCAGCCACAACATTTTGCCTTGTCTTTAATTTCTATCATTTATGGATTGCGCTCCTTATATTTTTATAAAAGCTTTTGAATGAGTTCCGCTGTAGCCGCCGCCTTTTCTTTATAGATGGGGATACATGCTTCCAAACGTGCTTTTATGGATGCTCTGTTTTTATAAAGACAGGAAAATCCCATTTTCAATGCGTCCACATGCTGCAGTTTGGACACGGGTAAAACAAAATGCTCGTCGGTTTCAAACAAATCCCGGGCGATTCCAATTGATTTCACGGAATACCCCACAACCAGCGTTGGAACACAGCTGGAATATGCCGCAATTGTAGCGTGCGTGCGCGCGCCGACAAACAGGCCGCACTTTGCAATGATGGATTTAATTTGCGGTGCGGACAGCTGCTCGTTCCTGCTATAGACAACCCGGTTGTTGTTTGTATAATTGGCATAAATTTTGTCAAGCGCACAAATATCCGCACCGTTCATCACATGCGGAATCAGCGCTACGCCCATAGACGTATTCTGTAAAATATAATCGATCATATTAATATACGACTGCAAAATCAGCTCTTCGCTGCCGCCGTAAGCAGGCTGCAGCACAAGGCCACTTAAATTGACGCCTACCATATTGCCTTCTTGAAAACCCTTTGGCAATAAGACCTCTTCGGGCTCCATCAAAAAGGCTGGATCCGGGAAGTAATACAGCTTATCCGGCGGAAGAACGCAACGAAAATTTTCAAGCGTTATACATTCGCGCGCTGTTACTGCGTCAAACATTCCAATATCCTCCAGAACAGCGCTTGTCATATGCGCTTTTTCAAGCGAGCAGTCATACAACAGCTTTTTGCAACCGGTTCGTTTTGCAATTGCCAGGTTCAGCTCATGCATGGAGTCTACCCCATTATAGTGGGCGTCGTAATTATCCGCGCCGACAATAATCACCAGATCTGCACTGGATACGCTGCGCAAAAGCTCATGGTATGCAATCTGAACAGAAAGCTTCTGCATATGCAAAATGCGTCCAAAGCCGGCCGCAAGGCACTTTATTGCCAGATTGGGGTCTATACGGCTGATATATTTATCTACCTGTGGCAAGTTTGCCTTTTTCTTAAAGCCCTTGTCATTGGAAGCCAACGTAATGGAACATGTGCTGTCCGCCTGCTTACAAATTTGAACCAGCCCCCGTGCAAGCGCTTCGGAGCCACGGTTGTATAAAATTGCATTTAGCACCAACACAATATTTTTACCCATTTTCTTCCCTCCAAATCCCCTGCAGATAACGCAGCGACGCATCACGCAGCGACGCCTTTTTTTGATCTGCCATGCACCAGTCGATTGCATCGTCAATTTGGCAGCCCTGTGCAAGCGTGCGCTGTTGCAAGCCCAGCGCCTGCAGCAGGTTCAGCACACGGCCGTTTTTTTCCACCACGCCGTTTTTGTATACTTCTATTTCCGATAGAAATGGGCGCTTAAAAATAATCGAAAACACTGTGCCGTGAAAGGAGTTGGTCAACACATAATCGGCGTTTTTATACAGCGCCAGAAACCCTTCCGGCGAAAGCGCGCGCAGGTGCTTTAAGTCAAAATTTTTGTGGGTCTCGTCGTTGATGTATAAAATCTCCATCCCCTTTTTCTCTGCCAGACGCCGGGCATAATGAAGCATTTGCACTGGTTTTAATACATTGTAAACCAGAATATACCCCTTTTTCCGTTCGGGAAGCACGGGCGTTATACTTTTCCAGTCCTCATCGGCCAAAAGCAGCGTTGGGTCAAGCACTACCGGCACATCATATCCAAGCAGAGATTTTATAATTTCTGCGCCGCTTGTCTCTCTGACGGAGATGCAATGAAACCCGTTAAGACGCCGCTTATATTCCTCTGCGTAAGATGATGGTAAGTCGGAAAACCCAAAGCTTGCGGCATATGCGTTTTTCTTTACTCCATCCGGGACGAAAGAAAGAAAATAAGCAGGGTCAAACCCGGCGCATTCCGTATTCCACACCTGGTCGCTCCCGGTAATCAGCCTGTCGTACTCTCTCTGCGCATTAACCAGCTGTCGCATGGTACTATAACGCGCACTTAATTCCAAATGCCTGTCAATAAACTGTTCAAACACCGCAAGCTTCTTTTTCCTGACAAAATATTGGAACGGCAGCCTTGCCAGTGCTTTCAATTTATTGCCTACCATATGCGAAGCAGAGGAACATTTGCGGATTGTTTCACAATCATAATCAATAATCTGCGCATAACATCCCAATTTCTCTACCGTTTTCTGCAGCGCATACGCCTGAAACAACGCGCCGTAATTGGCCGCGCGATGAAAGGTTATAATTCCAATTTTCATTCAACCGCCCCATTTTCCTGTTATTTTTCCAACGCACAGGCATCGCTGCACGCCGACATAAACGCCGTTTGGCGCAAGCGGCCTGTTTACAAGACTTCTGGCGCCCACAATAACATTGTCCCCTATTTGCACCCCTTTGAGTACAATGGTTTTTTGTCCAATAAAGGCGTTGTTTCCAATCTTTGCCTTACCATAAGAGCCAAGCACTTCCCCATACTTTTTTTGCAACACAGCCCAGTCATATCCGTGCTGTAAAATGGTACAGCCCATCGTGATATGCACATGGCTACCAATTTCTATCATCCAGGGCCGCTGCGCATCGACCGATATTTCCCACGGCGTGTAAAAATGCGTGTGATCTCCCACTTTGACGCCCTGTTTTCTAAGCCATGCTACATACCTTTCTGAGCTGGACTTATGCCCAAAAAGGAAAAGCCTGCATATGTCCAAAATAAATTCCTTCAATTTGCATATTGTAACTCTTTTCTCCGTTTTTTATCAAAAATATGAAAAGCAAGCGTATAAAGAGGCGGGCAATACCGTAAAAGCATCAGCTGGCAGCGCCTGCTTTTTGACAGCTGACATTTCCGCGCAATCCTCTTATAATGCTTACAGATAATTTTATACAGCTGTTCTCTGCCGGCCTTATCTTTTTTATTATAAAGAATCAGATTGTTATATACGCCCACACAGGCAAACACATACGAAAACAATGCATCTTCTCGAATATTTGGGTAATGTTCTGTGACAAAATCTAAAACTTCCTTGCTTGCAAGCATATTATCCCGGCTTACAAGCTTATCATGCGTATAGCTGCCCGGGCGCTGGCGGTAATAATAAAACGGCCTTGCGTCATATACAATCTTCTGCGCTCGGTCAAGCAGCTTATAAACAACAAACCAGTCTTCCGCAAGCCGTCCTGCAGGGAATTCTATCCCTTCAAACAGATCTTTTTTAAACACTTTGTCCCACACGGCTATGCCAAAATAATCAAAAGAGGTAGACATTTGAATTGCCTGCTCACTGTTTAAAACGGCATAAAAGGCATCCTGCCTCTTGGGGAGAATCTTTTGCGGATGATAGTAGCTGTAAAATCCGCATATGGAAATTTGCGCACCTGTTTTCTGCAAATTTTCCATATGGGTTTTGTAGGCGTCCGGCGCCAGAAAATCGTCACTGTCCACAAACGTAACATATTCACCGGCTGCATGCCGCAGCCCTGTGTTTCTTGTATCTGCAACACCGCCGTTTTTCTTATGGATAACATGGACTCGCCTGTCTTTTTCCGCATATGCATCACAAATTGCCCCGGAGCTGTCTTTCGATCCATCGTCTACCAATATCAGGTCTATATCGCGGTAGCTCTGGGATAAAATACTTTCAATGCACTGCTGCAAATAGCTCTCTACATTATAAACAGGAACAATAATACTCAACAGTTGCTTCATAACATTCACCGTCGGTCGTTTATTATTTCTACAAAATTATGGTAATAATGATCCAGATTCAGCTCCTGCGCCTTGGCGCGCCCGGCGGCCGACATTTTTTTACGCAGGCCGTCATCCTGCAAAAGCTTCTGCATCGCCTGGCATAAACGCTCCGGCAAATGCGCATCTCTGGGCAGTAAAATCGCCGCCTCCTGGTCTGCATATTCCGGTATGCCGCCGGAATACGTTGTAATCAGCGGCAAGCCAGACACCATGGACTCTATTACCGTAAGCGGGGCCGGATCGTTCCAGACAGAAGGAATCACCGCAATATCAGCCATTGCATAGAGCGCAGGCATTTGCGTATATGGAACAAACCCCGTAAAAATAATCCGGTCGCCCGCCTTCCTGGCAAGTTCTTTAAGTTCTTCTTCAAACGAGCCCTGCATACCGCTGCCAAAAAAATAGCCGCCCGCAACTACCAGCCTTACCTTTGGGTCAGAAAGCATATGGAAAGCCAGAAGCAGTTCGCGGATTCCTTTTTCCTGCGTTAAACGCCCGGTAAATAAAAGTATTTTTTCGTCGTTTTTAATGCCGTATTGGCGCCGCAGCTGTGGGACCAGTGCCCGGTTATCTTCCTTAGAAAATCGGTCCGTATCTACGCAGTTGCGCAGAACCGTCATTTTCTCTTTGGGAAAGCCGCCAAGAAAATCTGACAACGTCCGGTTAATATAATTGCTTACCGCTATGACCCTTTTTGTTCCAAGCATTACCTTTTTACAGCCAAACGTACTTTTCACCTCATTATGTATATGGTAATAGTAGCGGCCTTCATATTTTTTTGCGTTCTTTTTTTTCTGTATAACCTTGAAAAGGGTAGAATGGTTTTCAAGCATCACTTTGTCATACGCATTTTTTTGTAAAATACGGCTTACCTTGCCAATATAATTTAATCTTTGCAAAATATAACGGTAGGACATATGGTTTGCTTTTTTCAACACGTTCTTTGCCAAAAAATAAATAACACGGTCGAGCGGCAGCACCAGAGGATTGGGCTTTACAAAGGTAAAATGGCTTTGCTGGAAAGCTTTCGCCATTTCCTGCGCCTTTGGGTCATAAATGCTGATGATTTCAAGCTCTAACGCTGCATATTTTTCATTCATCTGGATCAGATAATCGTCCAGCGCTTCCACAGCGCCTCCTTTGGCTGCCGGAACCGGCAAAAATCCACTGGTTACAACTGCTAATTTCACTTTGCACCCTCCGTTTATCCAATTGCGGGGCTGCAGCCCCGCTTGCTTATGATATCCGTATGCCGCATATACAATCCCGACAAAAAGAAATAATTAATCAGATACGGCGGGTAATTGAACGACCTGTCCACTAAAAATGCGATAAAGACAAGAATCAGGCCTACCGACAAAATTTTATTTCTTTTAAACACGAAAACGACCGGATAAAGTAACAGAAAAAGAAAAGATAGAAACGACAAAAAGCCGTAATAGGAAAGCATATACAATACGCCTTCTGACATTCTTGCTTCGCTCCACGGCATGCCAAAAAAGAAAAAGCGAAGGAAGTCAGGCGCATTGAGGCTGTAGATCATCGAAAGTACATCCCCAAATTGCTCTGTTCTGCCGGAAGCCGTTGGGTCAGACAATGTTTGCACAATATAGCGGTCTATAAAATATTGAATAAACTGGCTGTCCGCTATAAAAACATATAAAACCAGGCCGATCAATACAAGGATCAACCCGCCAAGATAAAGCGTTTGCACCCTTTCCGGCAGCTTTCTTTTGATATATATAAGCAGTGATGGAATCGCAATAACGACAAATGGAATTAAAATGGTTCTGGAGCCGGAAAGCATAACGCCCGCCACGGCAGCCAGAATCGCTACAATCCGTATGATCCGGAAACACGTACTTTTCGCCTTCCAAAAAAACAGCAGCGGCAGGCACATAATATAAAAAAGCCCCGCGCCATTTCCGTTTTGGTAAGTGGACGGCATCTTCAGTGCGTCCAACCCCTGGCTCGACATGCCATATCCAATTGTCTTTTTGGAAAACGAATCGCCGTATGCAATGTTCACCCCCGGAATAGCCGTTCTTTCCACGCCAAAAAAATACTGCACAACTGCATAAAGTCCTACAATAATCAGCGATACAGCAATGATTTTAACGGTTTTTTCAAAATCCGCCTGCGTGCCAATTAAAATCGCCAAAGGCGACGCCAGCATAACAAGCGCTATGGTAATGTTGCCGATGTCCGTGGCTGTAATATTCAGCAAAAGCGGCATAAGTACAAAAAACGCATAAACCGCGTAGCCTATGACAAAACCCTTATATCGGTCTACCATAAAGCCAATGCCTTTTATACTGAAAAGCAGTGCAAGCAAAAAAAGAAGCGTTGCCACCGTAATCGGCACGCTGCCAACAAGAACGCCCGCTTTTGGAAATGCAAAGGTAACAAATTCAAAGAAATAAAACATGAAGCATCCTCTCAAAATACAAGGTCAGTTCCACCCCTTTTTTGTCCTGCCAATTCTAAAGGGGAAAACCTGTTGATTACAAAGTAAAACACCATACAAAGGAAAAGAATCGCTGCTGCATCGAGTAAAACGAAAAAGATAGTGGCGCACAAAACATCAGACGGCATTCCTGCCGCCAGAGACGTTAACTGAATAACAACCCTCTTAGGCGGTTCATGTATGCACATAATTACAAGAGAACCGGTCCCCAAACAGCGAATCCAACGAGGGCTGTAAAAAAGATAGAAAAACAAGATACCGGCGAACGCAGCGCAATAAAATAAGAAATAGTTGCCATATATGCCGGTATCCATATCCACCCGACCATTTGCATAAGCACAAACAAGCAAAACCGCCATAAGCGCCACAGCCACAACCGCCGTCTTTATTCCGGAAAGCACTGGTATCGCTCCCTTGCACCGTCTGCGGGCCAAAAAATACCCGGCCGCATAAAAGGGCAAAACCATTGCCATGCTGTCTACACACCACGGCAAACGGAAAGGAACAAACAGATTATAAACATATCCTCCCACAGACAGGGCTGCTATGGCAACCGCCAGAATATAGGGATTTTTTATATATCGGTCGGCAACATAAAAGACAATCTGTGTAACAAACAGACAGGGTAAAAACCACAAAGCCACATTAAAAGCATATCCTTCCGACCCTCTCTGTGCAACAAAAATATTCAAAAGGTCCGACAAAACAGGGATATCCGTCTGGCCTCGCATTGTTCTTTCCATTGCCGCTCAATAAAGAAAGGTAAGCCCCGCAAAGAATAAATAGGGAATTAGAATACTCCTGCATTTTCTAATAATAAACTTCTGTTTTTAGGAAGAAAAGAACAAAAAAACCGGAAACAAAGAAAAATAACGGCATATGAAACGCGTATAGAAACGTGTTCAACGGCTGTATCATAGAAACATGCCCTACAACCACAAAAATAATTCCTGTTCCTTTCATTGCGTCAATAAAAGCCAAACGTTCTGCTTCCACCGTATATTATCCCCTATTTCTTCTCTTTTTAAGCACCGGTACAACCGTTGCATGCAAAAAGCCAGAAAAGGCCACCGCCCATTTACGCGGTACACATTTATAAACTTTTACACAGGCTTTTTTCAACCCGTTGGCGTTATCTTTCCACAGCGGCATGTCCTTCCATGGAGAAAGGGACCGATAGTATAAAAATTGTTCTTTATAGCGGTGCCGGGAATTTTCCACCCATGGGCGCAAGGATAAAAAAGACGTAGTGAAATGTATGATCACAGGGGAGGCGACTGCTTGCTCTATCTGCTGGCGTGTATAATAGGCTTCCGGTTTTCTGTACTTGCACATGGCGCTATAGGAAAAATCATAAAAAAGCGTCAGCGTGTTATATCGCGGCGGGAGCGTATAGATTTTCCCCTCAAAAACCGCATTGATCACATCCTGATCAGGATAACGGATCACGCCGGCGTATGTTTTGATAAAACGCCGGACCTTTTCTTTTACGTGATGCTCCCTGTACCGGTCCAAATCGATCAAAAGCACGCCGCTGTTGATATACGGGCTTTTCCTGTCCATACCCAGGTTTTCCAGATAGCGAAAGCTAAGACAATCCCTGACGCCCGCAATAATATTGCCATCCAGATTGGTTTTCCACAGTTCTCGCAAAGGTGCTTGTATAATTGTGTCACAGTCCAGATAAAGAAGGCGGTGCACGCTGCTGTCAAGAACATCGGCAATAAACAGGCGTACAAACGCGACCTTCGGCCATCTGGCGGATATAAAGGCATCCGGAATTGCTATATCATTCATCTGTAAAAAAATGCCTTCTCTTCCGTATGTGGAAAATATTTCGTTTAGCCTTTCTCGGTTTTCCTGTGAAATCGCGTCGTCCAGGATATATACCCGGAGCGCCTCTTCCCGCTTGTTATTTTCAAACAAAGAAACAAGGGAAACTGCCAGTATGCCTGCAAATTTATCATCACTTGCATATAAGACATTCACGGCATAAGCCTCCCTTTTTTATTTTGCACCTTTACCGCCCAAGACCACGGCAACTGTCATAAAAATCAACTTTATATCCAGCCATACGCTTCTGTTTCTTATGTATTCCATATCCATTGCAATCCATTCGTCAAAGGTTGTATCTTCTCCCTTTTTAATCTGCCATATACAGGTAAGCCCGGGCGTTACACAAAGCCTTTGCATCTGATAATCATTATATTGCGCTACCTCCGTTACTAGCGGCGGTCTTGGCCCCACAATACTCATATTCCCATTTAAAATGTTTATAAGCTGTGGCAGCTCGTCAATACAGGTTTTCCGCAGAAAAGCGCCCACTTTTGTTACGCGCGGATCGTTTTCTATTTTAAACGCCGGGCCGTCCCTTTCATTGAGCTCGCAAAGGTCGTCCAACATATCCTCAGCATTTTCGCACATGCTGCGGAATTTATAAATATGAAATTGCTTTCCGTTTTTCCCTACGCGCGCCTGTTTAAAGATAACAGTACCTTTGGGGTCTTCCGCCTTTATTGCAATCGCACTGATCAAGAAGACAGGGGACAAAACCACCAAACCCAGCAAAGAACAAAACAGGTCAAATATTCTTTTTATAAAAGCGTAAACTTTTTTATCGTCTGCATACAGTTTTTTCTTCTCCCGCACGTTTTTTCTGCCGGTTAAATTTTTTGTCATACGGTCTATAAGTTCCTTTTCTCTGATATTATCCAAGAATAACACCCCTCTTTTACCAAACCGACTTATCTTTTCCTATAAAATTACCCCTATATATACGTTTATAAAAACTACGGTATACAGATTGGCGTTTACTCATTCGTATCTGTAAAAATAACCACCCTTCCCGTTTTTGGTATCAACGCCATTGATAATCAGTCCCAAAATTTTCGCGTCGACCCTTTTAATTGCTTCCACCGTCTTATGCAACTCCGGGTAAGTGGAAGCCCCTTCTCTGACAACAATCAAAACGCCGTCGCTTTCTGTTATCAGCGGCAAGGCGTCCACCACCACGTTTACCGGCGGGGTATCCAAAATAATATAATCGTACTCGTCAGAAAAAGAAGCAAGCAACTGCTTCATGCTCTCACTGGACAGCAGTTCCGATGGATTTGGCGGAATCACGCCCGCGCACAGGATGTCCAGATTTTCCATTTTTGTATGGTGAACGGCTTCATCAACCGTATGGATCTTTCCCAGTACATTCGTAAGCCCGGGCGCTGCGGAAAGATTAAAAAAGCGGTCGACCTTTGGCTTGCGCAGATCGCAGTCAATTATCAACACCTTGGTATCTACCTGCTGTGCAAGCGCTATAGCAAGATTGACTGCAGTGGTTGTTTTCCCTTCCGATTTCAACGAGCTTGTGACGACAATCTTTTTACAACCTTCCTTAATCACAGAAAAAACCAAATTGGTCCGCGCCGTTTTATAGGCTTCTTTAATCTGAAAGTTCAGCGTCGCAGAATGATCTACTGTATTTAAAGGTTTGCGGTTTGTCTTTTTAAACATGACTTTTCTACTCCTAACCACAAAATGTCTGTTTTATTTACTTTATTTACCGTGACTGCCGGGCTTATGGCTGCCGCCTGACAAACTACCTGTTCTTTTTTACGTATTCTGCTTTGCAACACTTTCAAAGTTAGGAATATATGCCAGCACCGGCAGCCCAAGCTTCGCTGTGATATCGTCGGACGCTTTGATCCGGATATCAAAGTAATTTCTGATAAAAACAAATGCAATGGACAAAAGCAGCCCCAACACAAAACCAATTGCCGTATTTACAACCGGGTTTGGCGCAACTGGGTCTTGCGGGACCATGGCCGGATCTACAACCTTCAGTTCTGCATCTTCGTTATAATTGGCAATCACGCCGGGCGCAAGCTGCGCGACCGTATCCGCAACCAATTTTGCTTCCGTCTGGCTTTTGGCAATGACCTGCGCCTGAAAAACTTCTGTGTCGTTCAAGCTGGAAAAGGTAACCATCTGCTTTAACTGGCCTGCAGAATAACGGTCGCCAAGCTCTTTTGCAACGTTTGTAAAAAAGCTGTTTGTCTGTAACAACTCAATATAAGTATTGACAAGCCTTTGCGCATATGCAAAGGCAGTTACATCGTCAGATATGGAACCTGAGCCCCTGTCTGAGGTAGATACACAAAATTTTACGGTGCTTTGGTACGTATTATCAATAAAAATTTTTGTAAAACCAAATGCCGCTCCGGCAAAAAGGATAGAAATGGCAAGAATCAAAATTAAATTTTTTTTCAAAAGATTTAAAATTTGTCCTGCGTTTACATCCATAAATACGGTCACCTTCCTATATAAAAAATCAGGTTATAAACTATTTTTATCATACTACCAAATTATGCATAATATACAAAACTACGATATATAACTTATCTATATGTGCCTATTATAAATTTTCCGTGGGATAATGTCAACTAATCTGAAAGTACGCGCACTTGATTTTCAGGATATCACATATAAGTTCCTAAAAAACAAGTCTTTTTTATCAAATCAAACAATATATTCTGTAGTTTTTTCCTTCCTTCAATTTACTTGTTACAAGAAACACACGGCAATAGGGATAACCCTATTGCCGTGTGCTTTTATCAGACATTTATAGTATAATCCAATTTTTGTTTTTTATTCACTCACGCTGTTTTTCTTTCTTCTTTTGAGCAGTAGCACCGTTATTGCCAGAGCCGCCGCCGTTGTCACTGCCGCCGCTGCCAGTGCCGGAACTGAATATATGTCGCCGGTTGTTACAATATCCGGCGCCTTCGGCGGTTCTGCCGGCTGCGTGGTTGGCTCGGTTGGCTCTACAGAAGGGTCCTCCTGCGAGCAGGTAAAGATCCATTTAATTTTGCCTACAGCGTCTGCATAACGGTTATTTAGCTCTGCCGGTACCTGCAACTCTACCTTAAGGTCGGCGCTTTCACCCTGTGCGAAACCGCCCAGACAAATTGCCTGTGCTTCCCCATACATGCTGAAACTTTCGTCTTCGCCATACAACTTTCCACTGTAGATTATAGAATGATCTTTCTCATTGCTAATCGTGACTGTCAAAAGTTGCATAAGCTCATCAGAAATTGCCCTTTCTTCCGCGCTTTCAAACGCGTCTTCACCCGCCTGCAGGGCATACAGGTATATGAACGACGTTTTTTCATCCTCATTGCCAATGTGGATTGCCTGTGTTCTTGTATCTCCCGGCATCAGGCCTTTAAAGCCCTTGAAAAGATCTTCATCCGGTAAGGTTACAAATTTTTCCGCTCCATGCTGGTAAATCACACTTGTGCCGGTATCGCCCTGAATTTCTCCCTGCTGTGGAACGCGGTCGACCGCATTTTCTATGGCAATATCATTCCAGCCGACAATTTGCCCCTGCGCATTGAGCTGTGGTTTAAAGTTTTCATATTGCACAGCCTCTGCAAACGCGTCAATATGGCCGTCAAGCCCCGTATAACCTTCCATATCCCAGTTTTTGGGCAACGAAAAGGATTCTATCAGGTTCTCTGCCGTCTGGCCGGCAGTCAGCGGTAATTGATAATAATAATAGCCGTCCTCTCCCAAAACCCACTTATCGGGATTTACAAAATTCAATTCAATGTAAGAAGGGTCCAGGTCCCTGCGTTCCTGACCACCCTCCCACCAGCTTTTTGTAAGCCGCAGGCGTACATACTGCGTATTGGAGCCCGTATTTTTGGCAGAAACAATTTTTTCCACCGTTTGCCCGGGTACAACGCCTTTTTCAGGTTTGGTATACACGTCTATCAAATCCACATGTACATTGCCGAAAGTCAACGTATTTATGGTTTCTACACTTGCCTTGAACGCCGCCAGGGTGACGCCCACCGACAGCACTGCAACGAGCACCAGGGTTGCGGCAATACATAATAATTTTTTCTTATTCAAAAGCAATCACCCCGTTTTTTTCAATGATTCGGTACAATCAACAGCCCTGATTTCTTTTATTAAATACCTATCAGCTGATTCAGGTCTGTAATATCTGTGTCGGTCGTCTGCACTGCATAAGCATTTACAAGGATTTGCACATCGGGAGCCTTAGCATTGACTACCGTTGCTATGTCTTTATTAAACTGAACCTTTGTAAAGAGCTCTTCGGTAGATGCGTCCGTAGCAACTGCCTTGAGCACGTCTTCGGCATTGTCGCCTTTGTAATAATATACAAGCTTTGTGGATGTATCTGCATTATTGGCGTTTGCAAACCATTGCTCGTTGACCGTATCTGCAACAAAATTGCCGCTGTTCATAATGCCAAAATGCGCATAATTTTTAAATTCTCCATACGTTTTCTGTACATAGTCTTCTGTGCCGTCTTTAACCTTAAACTCAACCGTCATAGCAATATAGGATTCTTCCTTGAGATTTTCAACAGAAGGGTCCTTATCCTGTATATCGCCGGGCTTATAGGTGTGGTCGGTTATCAAATCATAGTTGGGCTCGTTAATTATAATGTCTACATTGTCACCCGCTGTAAAAACGTTGGTCTTATCATTAGACCTTGCCGTAAGGAAAGCCATGGTAATACCATATGTAACAGCCGCTACAAGTACCAAAGCAACGACTGAGAGGGTTACTTTTAAAAGCTTGTTTGTTCTTTTTGTGTTTTCCATTGAAATATCCTCCGTTTTATTTCTTTAAGTTTCATCGTGTCGCTTTATGGTTGTTTTTGTTGCTTAGCCGAACAAAGCCTGCAGCGCGGCTGTATTGTTTGCATATGTATCTGTATTGTTATCTGCCTGAATTGCAGAACCGTAAACCAGAATTTTAAATTGCGGAAGCGTATTGGCATCCCATGTAATGGTTTTTCCGTCGCCCAGATCATAGGTTGTTTTGCCCGTAGAACTCATCACAAATTCGTCGTTCTTCGTAACGGTTACCTCTGTAAACAACGGCGTTGTTGCAGCGCCCTTGGCAACTGCTGTCAGCGTATCTGCCGTGCCATAGCAATAATAATCTGCACCGCTTGCATCGGTCGCGGTTTTTGTCCATGCGTTCGTATTAAAATTGATGGATGCAAGCCTTGCAAATTGCTCGGCGGTAATCGTTATAAATTCTCCGCCCGTAGATTCCTGCACCTGGTATTCCACTTTCATGGCCATATACTCGCTTTCTACCGCTGCATCATCAGACGTATTGGTAAGCGCCGGGTTTTTCGGGATAACAGAACCTGGCTGATAATTGCCTGCAATGGTAAGGCCAAGGTCATCTTTGTTCTGCGCGGCAGGATTGACCGTTGTACCGTCGCCCTGACCGTCTGTATACCCATCCCACAACGGCTCGTTAAGCTGCAGTTTGATTGCCGGGCTGCCGGGAAAGGTGTTTGTTTTGCTGTCTGTGTCGGACAGAATGGCAACCGTCAACCCCGCGGTGATCGAAGCGACTGCCAACACGGACGTTGCTGCAAGAACAACCTTCTTAAGCCTGCTGTTTTTTGTTTTTTCCATCGTTTTTTCCTCCTAAAAAGTTTGTAATGATGTGCTTTCTATATTAACCCCTGCATATCTGGTGTAAAGTTGGGTTAATGAACCTGCAAAATAAATATGTGTTCAGCTCTGTGGGACTGTTGTTTCAAAACTGTCAAATCCCCAGGCCTCTTTTGCAAAAGATGTTGTAATTGTTTCCTTTTCTCCGGGCTTGTTGCTGATTGCCTGCACGCTGTCTGCAATCACCGCCAGATCAACGGTTTGGCCTTCCTGCAGATCGCAGATAAGCTTTACCGTGCTTTCTTTAAACAGCTCCGTTGTACGCTGGCCGGGCATCACAACCTTTTTATAATAGTAGTAGCCGTCTTCATAGACCCAATCTTCATTTATCTGGGTTGCTGACTGGTCAATTTCAACCTGCCCGTCTGTAAAAGCACCCTGTGCATTTTTGACCGATGGTACAACTTTGACACGTATAAACACAGGTTTTTTTGATTCTCCATCCGGATTGTCTACCATTACCTGTTTTGTCGTAACGGTATCGTTTTCGTCCATTACATAGTCGGTACCGGAAGGCTCTTCAATCTGGATGTCCGTAATGGTCATCGGGGCAAAGGGGTTTTCCTTGTCGTTACTTATTCCCGACAGCTGCGCCATGGTGGCAAATACCGCAATGCTGCTTACCACAACTGCTGTTGCTGCAACAAGCACACGTTTTTTTGTGATAAGTTTTTTTACGCCGTGCCCCATATTATTTTTTTTCATACATTTCACCTCTGAAAAAAGCGTTTCTTTCCCGGTCTTTTCTGTTTTTTCCGTCTGGCAAAAGCTTCTGGACAACCATAAGCAGAAGCATTACTCCAACTGCGCATAGCAAAAGGATTTTTCCTGCTGCCGAACTTAGAAAGTTCAAATAATAACCCGCATATGGAATAGAAAAGTTGCTTGCCTTTCCTATAATTTGGCTATAGGGGAACGGGCCTTCTGTTGTTGTCATATTCGCAAGGCCCTGTGTTTTAAACGTGTTGTTTTCCCTGTTTGCTTCGATAACCGCGTGCGTGATAACCGTCTGCCCCATTTTGAATGTAACCGCATCACCCACCTGAACATCCTCTGCCGGGGTTTCCTTTACATAAATCAGGCTGCCTACACCGTATTTCGGCTCCATGCTCCCGCTGATCACCGCATAGGGCATATATCCAAAAATCTGTGGCAGATAAACCGCGGCAACGGTTACCAGCAGCACAGCAGCAAGCAGCGCGGTCAGAATTTTGTCAATAATTTTCAGCGCTTTCACAAATTCGCCTCTTTTACATTTCTGCCGGCGATAACCTGTTTACAACAAGGGCTGTATCGCCTTCAATATTGTTTTTTGTCTGGGTCTTTCTGTTTTCAAATTCCGCAACCGGGTTTTGTGTCGTTGCATATAAATACGCTGCGTTTTGATCTTTATAGGAATTTCCTGTACCATCATTGCTTACCGAAATGCCGTAGAGGTCATATTTCCATGCAAGCTGCGTGTCTTCTGTAATTTTATAATATTTGCCCGGCGTGACGTCGATTGTTTCCGATTTTACAAGGTTCTCGCCGTCCGACTTATCAAAACTGATAACCACAAAAAAGGTTTTTTCCGGCTCTCCTGTACACATACGCTCTGCAAACTGCTCCACCGTAAAGACAAACGACTGCTCCGCACCGGTATAGTTTTCATAGCCGTGCGTATCGCCGGGAATGTCCGTATCCGCAATGTTTACATCTTCGGCAAGTCCTGCCGGGTTATCGTCCGGCCCATAGTAAAGCTCGTTGATTCTTTTTGAAATAGTAATCTGCGCACTGCTCAAATCGTTGACAAACGTCCCCTGTGCAGCAGTCATGGCGTCTTGCGTTACAGTGCCTGCAAGCACGGTTTTTGCGCTGTCGCCGCCAACAGAGCCAATCTCAAACCCTTCAGGAATATTTACCTCCGTGACCTTATACACTGTTCCCACCGGAACACCACTGATCGTAGCTGTCTGGCCGGCTTTCAGTTTGATAATGCCGTCGCTTGAAGCCGTGTACGCAACGCCGTCAACTGTATAGTTTACGGGATAGGTTTTCCACGTATGATCCGTCCCGCCGAAAAGGCTGTGTATCTGCACCTGAAACGAGAATTCCGTATTTGCGCCTAAAGCCGCCGCCGCCTGCGTCAGTTCCTTTTTAAAGATGATATCACCTGTTTTTACGGTATTTTGAAATACCACCTTCTGCGCAGTGCTGCGAACAATATCTTCCGTATCAAGATTGGAATATGCAAATGTATCTGTTCTGCCTGCTGCAAGCAGGTTATCTGCAACATAGGTATTACTCTCCCCTACGCCCAGAACATTTTCATCCACATCACTGAGTACCCAAACTGTATCATAATATTCAGAAAGTGTTTTATGACTTTGGTTTAAAATAACCGCCTGCCCTTGTACACGTGTGGGCCTTTGCAGTATATCCTCCTGCCGCAGCTGAAGGAGGCTTTCTCTTGTAAACTGGTTCAGGTACGTTGCCGTCTGGCCATAAAATAGCGTCTGCCCGCCGGAAACATATGTTTTGGGGCTTGCATGGACGTCATATTTTTCTGTAAGCACCTGGCTTCCTACCTCTGTCCAGTTGTTTCCGTCAGGAACAAAATTATCGCCGTTCTGTGGTTGTGCCCCGCCTGTACCATACATACTCCAGGAACCGCTCGTTCCCGCAGCATGGAGCGTAAACAGGTTTTGACCGGCCGGGATCAGATCGGCTGTCTTCGTTATACCGCCCCAGCCCGCGCCGTTTTTAAATAAAAGATTTTCCGGCTCAGCCGGGAAGTTATAAAAATAATATCCGCTTTCGCTGTCATAAGCCATTTGGTGGTCCTGTCCGGCTTCTCCTGTATCCCACGCCCATACATACGGCGTGGTCCATCCGGCAGACTGTGCGTTCAGATATATGGTATAACCCGTTGTAGGCACCGGCTCTGCGCCGGTGCCTTGATAAAGCAACGTGCGTTGCCCCTCTACCGTCCTCGTAACGTCGTAGGCAGAAGGATACAGCCCGGAATCTCCCGCCTGCGTTGATCCCTGGTTTTGAAAATTATAGGCAACGACATCGTTGTCGGCTTCCTTCATGGTATCTTTCAGCAACGCGCTGTTGACGCCTTCAAAGCTTGTGCGGTTGTCAATCGTAAAGGTGTTGGTTTGCGGAAAGTTAAACCGCAGCTTCATATTGGATTCCCACATGCCTCTTTCCATATAAAACATGGTCAGCGTATGCGTTTGCGTGGGATTGGAAAAATCTATCAGTTCTGAAAAATCAAACACAGATGCGCTGGTTGCAGACGACTGGTTTGTGGTTTTACCATCAAACGCCCCCGTTGTGACAGTCGCTTTTTGGGTGCTGAAATTTATACTGCCGTTGCTTTTTGCATGCGCGCCGCCCATATCCAGTACAAGCTTTCCATCAATAAAAACCCAAACGTCGTCGTCGCCGGTAAATTCAAATACTATGTCCTGCCCGTTGATTTTCCCGTCTCTCGTCATGGAAAATGGGATCTCAAATTTTGCGCCAAAGCCGTAATCCAGCTTTCCCTTATCGCTGGGATTCCCGTTGTTAAACGGGAAAAATCCGGGCTTGCACTGGCTCATATTCATCATTGTGTCGTAAACGGCGTTGTCTGTATAAGTGAATGTGCTGCCGTCAAAATACAGATTTCTTTGCTCCGAGTCAAATTCATAATAGGTTACGCCGTTATCCACCGTCTGGTAAAACGGAAACTCTATATTTTCATAAATATCTGCATAGCTCTGTCCCTGCGCAGCATAAATTGAATCGTTTTCCAGCACGAAGGTTGCGCGGCGTTGGGCGCCGTTTACAGTGATATTTACTTCCTCTGTAGTTGTTTCCCCTGAAGCAGAGGTAATGTTCAGCCTTACCTTTTCCGGTTTGCTGGCCCATCCGGTGGAAGCGTCCAGGTTCACAATAAAGGTTGTTCCTCTGGTCGAATCGCCTTTTTCCGTTTGTGTAAACGTTCTGGATTGGTTATTGTGTATTGTGTATGTATACGTATTGCCCTGTATAAACGTCCGTTTTGCACTGTCTGCTGTATCCTGCCACCAGCTGCCGTTTGAATAAAATTCAAAAGATATAGTGTTTACGGCGTTCGTACCTGTCGACCGGTTAAGATTAAACCAGTCTTTACTGAAATACGGCAGTTCTTTACCGTTCTGAGTAAGTTTTCCGTCCGTCAGGGTGTCGTCCACCAGTCCCTGCGCGGCTGCATTGGTGGCGCTTTGGTTTGCAATATTAGCGCCCCAGTAAAAATTACTCAGTCCCCACGGAGTCTGGCTCCAGTTGCCGCTGTCCGGGTAAAAATCGCCAAAATACAGCGGAGCAGTATAACCGGAGTTTGAAATAGCGGTATTAAATTGGTTATACGGCGTTTTATTTGGGTAACCGCCGGATCTTGTCCCCGCGTCCGGTGCTGCTCCCGGCGTATTGATCTGATTATCATACTTATAATCATACAGGGAAACCGGTATATAAAGATAATCATCCGCAGCCTGCGCACGTAACATCCCAACGGTGGACAAAGCCACTGTAAAAATGGAAAAAAGCAAAAGCGCCGCCAGCAAAAGCGACACAGACTTTTTTCTTATACTGCAAGTCTGCCTCCCAAAAGCTTTCATATCGCTACCGCCTTTCATTATTAATATAGTAAATCAATATATAAATAACATTTTAAAGCAAAAAAGGCTTAATAAAAAGTGAGGGCAGCGCGCCGCATCACTTTTACCCATTTTTATTCAGGTTCTTTCCTGTGAGGTCTATCAGCAGCTAAGATGGCTCAATAAAAAGTAAACAGAAAACGTTTACATGATCAACAGACATCTTCCCCAATAAAAATAAAAGACCTCCCCTTATCTATGCAACTAAGGCAACCAGAGCCATTTTAATTTATATTAAAAATAT
>UQLR01000025.1 GCA_900541975.1 uncultured Oscillospiraceae bacterium
CACTTTTGACCGCCATTTTTGTAATGATCCCTGATTTATTTGCCACGATATCACATGGTTTCTTTGGATTCTGCTTTGTTTTACGATCTAAAGTTTCTTTTATCTCAATATGCAGTCTTGTTCCCTGAATCGAACAGGATGCCCACGCAATCTCAGCATAATCTTCCCTCAGATGGTCTTCCAATGCATCACAGTCAATCTGGTATTTTAATGTTCCAATATGGTAGTAGTTATCCGTAACATACTTTAATATATCACTTTCTGAATATACTTCTCCTCCAGAAACTGTAATCTCCCATAAAAACTGACTCAGCGAAAGGATCATTAAACCGCACAAACACATGGAAAAAAATAATATTTTACGTTTTTTATGTTCTTTTAAGAAATATGGCAGTCCTTTTTGCCCTTGTAACGCAAGATCAACATTTGCTTTCTCTGCTAATGCTTCCAACATTTGATAAGAACTTCGTCTGATAAAAAACACATAGCCGTCTGATACTGGTTTTAATTCCCACAATACAAGATGATTTTTTGCACAGAGATTCAAAAAACGCTCTGTCTGATATCCTTTGACTTGAAAATACAGCCTTCCAAATATAAAGTGCAGAATTTTAAGCATTTCTCATGCTCCTTTCAAAGAATATCATACATATTCCAGCCTTTTGATCTTTCCTTTGATCTTCATTGATTCCTGTGAGTAAAAATCAACTGCCAGATCACATCCACAGATATTTAATACGACATGATTCCCCTGAATTGAGATCTTATTCTCATCATATGATACGATCCCCCTGTAATTTTCTATGTATGCTTCACAGTTTCCTGTCAAGGTTATAATGAAATCTCCAAACACCACATCTCTTGGAAGAGAAAGTCCTTTAGCAATCACTTCTTTTGGTTTCTTCTTCATGCAAAACTCCTTTTGTGGCATTTGGTTTAATATATGCCGAAAAAAAGCACCATATACCTGTTCCCAGGTAAATGATGCTTATCTTTTCAATTAAGTAAAAATTATTTAGATTTTCTCTTACGAGCCGCTTCAGACTTCTTTTTACGCCGTACAGAGGGCTTTTCATAAGCTTCTCTTTTGCGTACTTCAGCGATAACGCCTGCTCTTGCGCATTGCTTTTTAAACCTTCTTAAAGCGCTTTCAAGTGATTCGTTATCCTTGATTCTGACTTCAGACATCTATTTTCCCTCCCATCCGCCATAAGGCAGGGGTTAATTGCATACAATTGCGCAAACTATTATACAATAAACAATTTCCAAATGTCAAGTCTTATGTATATTTTTCGACGCAATCATCAAAAAACTATTTTACAACAATATTTACAAGCTTTCCCTTGACATAAATCTCTTTAATAACCTGGCGGTTTTCCAGCGCGGCTGCAATTTTAGGCTGTGCTTTGGCAGCGGCTAACGCCGTTGCCTGGTCTGCATCTGCGGCAATACAAACGCGCGCGCGCAGCTTACCGCTTATCTGCACGGCAATTTCCACCGTGTCTTCTTTACACTTTTCTCCATCATACTGCGGCCATTGTTGCTGCGCCACAAGCCCGCTTCCCAGAGCGCATGTCTGCCACATTTCTTCCGTAACATGCGGTGCAAACGGGTTGAGCAGAATTGTAAAAATACGAAGTTCTTCCCTGGTAATGGAGCCTGCGTCTGAAATATCGTTGATCAGGGCCATCAGTGCTGCGATGGCTGTATTAAATTTAATGTTTTCAATATCTTCTCCGACCTTTTTAATAGTCTTATGGAAAGCGCCTTCCAGCGCCGGGGTAATGGAATCCCCCTGGCACAGAATCGTTTGCAAATTCCAGTAACGCTCTATAAACCTTCTGCAGCCTCTAATGCTGGAAGGGCTCCAGGGCGCCGCTTTTTCAAAGTCTCCGATAAACATTTCGTACATGCGCATGGTGTCTGCACCGTACTCGTTTACAATATCGTCGGGATTTACCACGTTTCCTCTGGATTTACTCATTTTTTCGCCGTTTTCCCCTAAAATCATACCATGGCTTGTGCGTTTTGCATAAGGCTCTTTTGTGGGAACCACGCCAATATCATACAAAAATTTATGCCAAAAACGACTATAAAGCAAATGCAGTGTTGTATGCTCCATTCCGCCGTTATACCAATCCACCGGGCTCCAATACGCAATTGCCTCTTTATCCGCTAAAGCCTGTGTGTTATGCGGATCCATATAGCGCAAATAATACCAGGAAGAGCCTGCCCACTGGGGCATGGTATCTGTTTCGCGGCGCGCTTTGCCGCCGCATTTTGGGCAAGTCGTTTCTACCCACTCGGTAATATTGGCAAGCGGAGATTCCCCGTTTTCTGTCGGTTCATAAGATTCTACCATGGGAAGCTTAAGCGGAAGATCGCTTTCCGGAATGGGTACATAGCCGCATTTTTCGCAATGAACAATCGGGATCGGCTCGCCCCAGTAGCGCTGCCGGGAAAATACCCAGTCGCGTAGTTTAAAGTTTACCTTTGCCCTGCCCCTTCCTTTTTCAGAAAGCCAGCTTACAATTTTTTCCTTAGCGGCTTCTACGGTAAGTCCGTTTAACAGGCCGGAATTAACCAGTGTGCCTGTGCTGCAGTCGGTAAAAGCTTCTTTTTCAACATCTCCGCCCAAAACGACCTCCACGACCGGCAGGCCAAATTTTTTGGCAAATTCCCAGTCGCGCGTATCGTGCGCCGGAACAGCCATAATCGCTCCTGTGCCATAAGAAACAAGCACATAGTCCGATATAAATATGGGAATCTCTTTTTCATTAACGGGGTTAATTGCCATAACGCCCTGCAGGCGCACGCCTGTTTTCTCTTTTGCAACCTCCGTTCTCTCAAAATCGGATTTTCGGGACGCGGCCAACTGATAAGCACGGACCTCGTCCATATTGGAAAGAAGGCCGCTCCATTTTTCCAGAAATGGATGTTCCGGAGAGACAACCATATAGGTTGCGCCAAAAAGTGTGTCGGGTCTTGTTGTATAAACGGTCAGTTTATCGCCGGTGGTTGTGTCAAAATCCACCTCCGCGCCTGTTGAACGTCCAATCCAGTTCCTTTGCTGCGCTTTAACGCGCTCCGGGTAGTCAACCAGATCCAGATCTTCTATCAAACGGTCTGCGTATTGTGTAATTTTAAGCATCCACTGCGATTTTACTTTTCGCACTACCTCGCTGTTACAGCGCTCGCATACGCCGTTTACCACTTCTTCATTTGCAAGAACACATTTGCAGGAGGTGCACCAGTTTACTGCCATTTCTTTTTTATAAGCCAGACCGTGTTTAAAAAGCTGCAAAAAAATCCACTGCGTCCATTTGTAATACGCAGGATCTGTCGTATTGATTTCCCTGCTCCAATCAAAAGAAATACCCAGCGCCTGAATTTGCTGCTTGAAATGTGCAATATTCTGCTTTGTCACAATTTCAGGATGAATATGGTTTTTAATTGCATAATTTTCGGTAGGAAGGCCGAATGCGTCCCATCCAATTGGGTATAACACGTTATATCCCTGCATTCTGCGCTTGCGTGCAACTGTATCCAGTGCAGTATATGGGCGGGGATGCCCTACGTGCAGGCCCTGCCCCGAAGGATAGGGAAATTCTATCAGCGCAAAGAATTTTTCTTTGTCAGAATCACGCTGCGCATGAAACACACCCGCTTCTTCCCATATTTTTTGCCATTTTGGTTCTATCGATTTATGGTCGTACTTCAAAACCAATACCTCCTGCAACTTTATAAAAAATAACCACGCAGCTTTTGCATGCAACACATTTTATTTTAAAATTTGCTCTATATCCAAAATTTCCCCGTCCTGCCAAAGACGTTCCAGATCATAATACTGCCTTGCTTCATCGGAAAAAACATGGACAATTACATCCACATAATCTAAAAGAATCCAGGTATTGGAACGGTGGCCCTCAATATGGCTTACAGAAACGCCTTCCTGGTCCAATTTTTCTTCTACCTCTTCCGACAACGCCTTCACCTGCGTGCTGCTGTTGCCGGTGGCAATTACCATATAGTCTGCAAGAATAGATACATCGTTAATCCGGATAACCCGGATGTCCCTACCCTTCTTGCTGTCAAGCGCCTTAGCGGCAAACTTAGCTGTTTGTAATGACGTCAAACTTCCTTCACCTCTGTTATTGATCGTGCTTTTTATTTTCTGTTAAAATCTGATTGTACGCCGCCAATGTGTTCGGATCAATGGCAAGCGCGCGTCTTGCAAGATCCGCTATGGAAAAAGAAAGACCAAACAACATGGCTTCCTCAAGGGAACGCCCCGCTTTTTCCCGCATGATCTCTACCCCATCATAGCAACGCTCCGCCCCCGTAAAATCCGCAACAAAAATCACCTTTTCCAACAGGGACATTCCCGCCCTGCCTGTTGTATGATAGCGCACGGCGTTTAAAATATCCGGATCTTCAATATGCAGCGTATCGCATATATATGCTGCCCCGGAAATTGCATGCCAAAGTTTTTGAGAGTTCTGTTCAACAACGGAAAGCATTATACCAGAACGGCGCATAATTTGCAACTGCTCATCGGGCGGCGTTTCTTTTGTAATGTCATGCAAAAGCCCTGCAAGCTCTGCTTTAGCGGAATCTGCTCCGTAAAGAGCGGAAAGCCGGGCTGCTTCTTTTGCTACGTTGAGCGAATGCAAATACCGCTTTTCGCTCATTCGCTTTTCTATCAGCGCCATGTATTCCCGATTCAACATAGCAATCACTCCTTATAAAGGCCGTTTTCACGTATATAATGCGCAACGCCACGGCCTGTCAGCGCGGCCACATCCCCGCCGTTTTTCAATGCGTCCCTGACCTGTGTGGAAGACACCTGCATTACCGGAATATCCTGCACAATGCAGCGTGCTCCCATTTTTTCCAAATGGCGTGCCTGTTCCCTGAGCGCGTTTGCATCCGTAGTGTTCCGCGGAACCGTACAAATTTGCGCCAGCGAAAAAATGCGCTGTGGATCCTTCCAGTTTTGCAGAGTCTGAAACATATCCGCCCCTACAATCAGATAAAGCGCCGCATTTGGGCAGGTGCTCCGAAGCGTTTGCAGCGTGTCTGCCGTGTAGCTTGCACCGCCGCGCCGGATTTCCATATCCGACACCTGTATTCTGTCGTTCTTTTCAATTAAAACGCGGCACATATTGTAGCGGTCTTCAGCAGACGCCATGCCCCGGCTGGATTTGTGCGGCGGTATACAGGCCGGTATAAAAAGCACAAGATCCAAATGAAGCGCCGTAATAAACGTTCGCGCCAGGCGGATATGGCCCAAATGCGGCGGATTAAAACTGCCGCCGAGCATAGCCACCCTTTGTAACGCCTTTACACATTGCATGCTTTTTCTCCGGATGGCAGCGTAATTTTAGGCTCTTTGCCATTCCTGCGGTATAAGACAAATTTCGTACCGATCACCTGTACAACGTCCGCCTGAAGCTCCTGCGCAATGGCATTGGCCGCCTCCCGCGGCGAAACATCCGCCGTGTCCAGCACCTTGCCTTTAATCAATTCCCTGGCTGTGAGCGCGTCGTCAGCCTGTTTTATGATCTGTCCGCTCATCCCGCCTTTTCCTACCATCAGTATTGTATCAATTGGATTGGCAAGCGAACGCAAATATGCTCTCTGCTTACTTGTCAGCACACATATCCCCCCATTATTTATAATATTTCTTCAGCGCTTCCTCCAGTTTTCGCAGCGCGTTACCTCTATGGCTGATTGCGTCTTTTTCAGACGCTGAAAGCTGCGCAAAACTTCTGCCGTCTTTTATAAGGAATATCGGGTCGTACCCAAAGCCACCGTTTCCCACAGGCGCAAACGCAATATGCCCTTTGCATTCGCCGGAAACCTCCAAAACTGTTTGATCATGCAGAATACAGCAAACCGAACAGACAAAGCGGGCGGTACGCTGTTCCATGGGGAGCTTTACAAGCTCTTTTAGCAGCTTTTCCATGTTTTGAGCATCTGTTGCCTTTTCCCCTGCATAACGTGCGGAATATATGCCAGGCTGCCCGTTCAATGCATCCACTACCAGACCGGAATCATCCGCAACGCTCGGCATACCGGTCAGATTATACGCAGACTGCGCTTTAAGTTTTGCATTCTGAGCAAAAGTCGCCCCTGTTTCTGCAACCTCCGGCAAAGTAAAACCAGCCTGAAGCGCCGTCTTTGCACAAATATTAAGCGGGCTTAAAATTCTTGAAAGCTCTTTTAATTTTTTAGGGTTATTTGAAGCGATCAGAAACGTTTCCATCCTACAACTCCTGTTATGCTATCTATCGTTTCCACGGGCAAACAGCGCTTTTGCAAAATCATCTGCGTCAAACGGCTGCAGATCGTCGATCTGTTCGCCCACGCCAATATACTTTACGGGAACATCCAGCTCTTCCCGGATTGCAAGTACAACACCGCCTTTGGCCGTACCGTCAAGCTTTGTCAGCACAATGCCTGTAATGCCCGCTGCGTTTTTAAATTCTCTTGCCTGGTTAACCGCATTTTGCCCTGTTGTTGCATCCAGCACAAGCAAAATCTCCTTATTGGCGTCAGGCAGCTCCCTGTCAATAATTCTGCTTATTTTTGCAAGCTCGTCCATCAAATGCTTCTTGTTATGCAAACGGCCGGCAGTATCGCAAATAATCACATCCATCCCCTTTGCCTTTGCAGAGGAGATCGCGTCAAAAACAACCGCCGCCGGGTCGGAACCCTCGCTTTGCTTTACAATATCACAGCCGCTGCGCTGCGCCCAGATTTGCAGCTGGTCAATGGCCGCGGCGCGAAAGGTGTCTGCCGCGGCAAGCACAACCTTTTTTCCATCACTTTTCAGCTGATGTGCAAGCTTTCCAATGGTGGTGGTTTTTCCAACGCCGTTTACGCCGATCACCAGGACAACAGAAGGCTTTGTTGCGAGCTTAAGCGCTTGCCCGCCGGAAAGTATTTCTGCAACCGTTTCCTCAAGCAGTCTGTGTATTTCCGAAGGGTCTGTTACCCCCTCCTTTTTCACACGCTCACGCAGTTGTTGTGTAATACGCTGGGATGTATGAACACCTACATCGCCCATGACCAAAAGTTCTTCCAATTCTTCAAAAAGCGTTTCGTCTATTTTTGTAAAAGACTTGAGCATAGAGTCAATTTGGCCAACCACACTGTCTCTTGTTTTCTTCAAGCCTTCTTTTATTTTACTGAAAAATCCCATTGTGTATCCATCCTTTATCCGGTTATATTGAAGGTCAACCGGTTTTCATATTCAGCTTTTCTGCAGCTTCACTGGCTCGCAGCGATAACAGCTTGGACACGCCTTCATCCTGCATGGTAACGCCGTACAGTACGTCGGCTTCCTCCATCGTCCCTCTTCTGTGTGTTATCAAAATAAACTGCGTTTTGTCGTTCATATGTCGCAAATAAGAAGCAAACCGGTCTACATTTACCTCGTCAAGCGCCGCCTCAATTTCGTCCATCACGCAAAACGGCGCTGGGCTTACTTTCATTATAGCAAAATAAAGCGCAATTGCAACAAGGGCTTTTTCCCCGCCCGAAAGCGCTTCCAGATGCACCACAATTTTCCCCGGCGGGTGCACGACGATGTCTATCCCGCTTTGCAAAATATCTTCCGGGTCTGTCAGCTCCAGGCGCGCTTTGCCTCCGCCAAAAAGCTCTTTAAACGTCTTTGTAAAATTTTCGTTGATTTGCAAAAAACGCTCGACAAAAATTTCTTTCATTTGCTTTGTAAGGTCACCGATCAGGTGCAAAATTTCTGTTCTTGATTTTTCCACATCACCCGTCTGTTTCTTCATAAATTCATAACGCTGCGCAACCTCTTTATATTCTTCAATTGCCGCCACATTAACGTTACCAAGAGCTTTTATCTTTGCTTTCAACTCATTGAGCCGTTTTCTGGCTTCCGCTACATTTTCCAATGGGCTGACCGTCGCTTCTGCTTCTCTTCTGGTCAATTCATATTCTTCCCAAAGCTTTGCGATAATATCGTCGTACTGCTTTTGTAAATTGATCTTTCGCTCCTCAAGCCTTGCAAGCTCTCTGCCGGAGAGTTCACGCTCATTGTTTTTTTCCCTTTCCATCTGCCTTAAAGACGCAGAGTGTTTTTCAAGGTCCGAACGCGCCTGATACAGTGCTTCCATTTCCGTCTGCGCCGCCTGAACGCTTGCCTGCGCGCCTTGTATTTCGGTTGTAAGTATTTGAATCTGCTGAGCAATTTGCTGGTTTTTCAGGTCCAGGTGCATCATTTCCTCATGCAAGCTGTTTTTACGCGCCTGCTGCGTATTGCCCGTATTGGCCGCCAGATGAATCTGCCCTTGCAACGCCTCGATATCCTTTTGCGCCGCAACAATTTGCAAGCGGAAATCCTGCAGTTTTTGCGCAAAGGCCTCTCTTTGTTCTGTCAGCTCCTCACGGTTTCCGGTAATATCTTTCGACTGCTTTTCTGCGGCGGTAATCTTCTGCTGTACCTGCACAAGCGCTTCCTGTGCCTGCCGTATGGCATTTTCCAATTGCACGGCCCGATCTGTACATGCAGTATGTTCCGCACAAACGGCTTCCAACGCTTTTTGAACGCTTTGAAGCTCCGTTTCGCAGCTTTTGGTTTCTGCATCGTTGCGTATGCATGTTTCCTGTATACCGGAATATTCCGCCCGTATTCCAAGCAATTCCGCTTCCGCCGCGCCAATTTCCGCCTGCGCGGCCTCAAAGGCCTGCTGCGCTGTTTTTGCTTTTTCAGAAAGTTCCTGTGCAATCCGCCTGCTTTTTTCAATCTCATTTACCCGGCTCAACAGACCCGATTTTCTGGCAAGCGAGCCGCCGGTCAGCGAACCGCCGGCATTGATTACCTGTCCGTCAAGCGTGACCACTTTAAAGCGGTATTGAAAACGTTTTGCAATTGCCACAGCGCTGTTAAGGTCTTCCGCCACCGCAATCCTGCCGAGCAAAGCGTGCAAAATGCCCACATATTGCGCTTTACAGGTACAAAGGTCGCAGGCAATCCCAATAAACCCGGTGCAGCTTTCCATCCCGTTTTCGCGCAGGCGGTTTCCTTTAATGGTCGTCAAAGGCAAAAAGGTTGCGCGCCCGCCGTCGCGCTGCTTTAGCATGGCAATTGCCTGTTTTGCGTCTTCCTCTGTGCCGGTCACAACATTTTGCATGGCAGAACCCAACGCCGTTTCTATAGCTACGGTATACTGCGCCGGTACCTGAATAATTCTGGAAACAGGGCCGTGCATTCCCTTAAGCGTTCCGCGCTGCGCTTCCTTCATAACTGCCTTTACACTGTGGTGAAAGCCCTCCATGTTGTGTTCCAGGTCCTCTAAAATTTTTGTCCGGCGGCTTCGCTCCTGTGCGTCCAGCAGCAATTGGTCCGCCTGCTGCTTGAGAGCGTCGCATTTGTCTGTTTTCCCCTTGAGTTTAAGCTCGCAGCCATGAACAGCGTTTTGCAGCATCCGGGCCCTTTGTTCATACTGCTTTTGCCGGTCTTGATAATGTTTTAAAAGGTCAGAAAGCTCTTTGATTGTATTCTGCCTGTCCTCTTTTGATGCAGCCAAAGTTTCCGTCCGCGCCTTAAGCTCACTTAAAGAAGACTGGCTTGTCATTTGGGACGCTTTAATATCTGCCGCCTGCGCGCTGAGACCGGTAAGTGTTAAAGCAACCTCCTGCAACATGTCGGAACTGCGGCTGGCGGTCAAATTGACTTCATTGAGTGCGTCCTGACATGCGTCGTATTCCTTTTCAAGTAAGGAGATTTCCTCCTGGTGCTGGGCAACCGCTGCTTTTTTTTCTTCAATTTCTTTTTCTATGTGTACCGAGGTGGAGTCCACCTGTGCAATTTCGGCTTCCATCCTCTTGATGGTTTCATTATTATGTACAATATCATTTTCCAAAACAGAAACCAGCGCGTGTTTTTGCGCAGATTGCTCCTCCAGCGCAGAAATTTCCCGGCGCACAGCGTCAATCTTTGCTGACTGCTGGCCGCTTTGTAAAAAAATGGCCTCTGTTTCTTCGCCGATCTTATCTATTTCCTCCTGTGTGCGTTCATGCTGGTTTTTAGCAATAGAGATTTTTTCCTCCTGCTCACGCAAAACACCTGCGGATTTTTCAAGCGTGTCCAGCCAAATTCCAATCTCCAGTTCCCTTTTTTCTTTTGCGTATTTCAAAAAAGCTTCCGCCTTTTTTGCCTGGATGGAAAGAGGTTCTACACGATCTTCCAGTTCCTGTAAAATGTCGCGCAGCCGCAACAGGTTTTCTTCTGTACCTTTCAGTTTGCGTTCTGCCTCTATTTTTCTATAACGATAACGGGAAATTCCCGCTGCCTCTTCAAAGATTTCTCTTCTGTCTTCGCTTTTAGAGGCCACAATGCTGTCAATTTTCCCCTGACCAATCATAGAATATCCATCCCGCCCAAGACCAGTATCCATAAACAGCTCGTGAATATCCTTTAACCGGACCGCGGCCTTGTTAATAAGATATTCACTGTCGCCGCTACGGTAATAGCGGCGTGTGACGGAAACTTCATCCCCATTAAAAGGCAGCGCCCGGTCTTTATTTTCAATTGTCAAAGTAACCTCGGCATAGCCCTGTTTTTTCCTGCTATCCGTTCCGTTAAATACAACATCTTCCATTTTAGAGCAACGAAGAGATTTCGGCGACTGCTCACCCAAAACCCACCGAATTGCATCGCTGATGTTGCTTTTACCGGAACCATTTGGCCCTACAATAGAGGTAATTCCTTTGTCAAACGAAAGCTTTGTCTTGTCCGGAAACGTTTTAAAGCCCTGTATTTCAAGCGATTTTAAAAGCACAATCTCACCTCTTGTTCCTTTTCAAGCAAAGGCTAAAAACACCCCCTGCTTTTGGCTGTAGCACGCGCCCAGCGGGCGTATGCTTAAAACTGTCGTCTATGCACACAGAAAAATACAGGTTGCATGCAAAGTAAACGGCCTTTATTTTCCCGGTTCTATTTCAATCACATCTTCCGCAAGCATTTCATCCTGGTACACCTGCGCCGGGTACCCGCGCCGTGCAAGTTCCCGTAAATTGCTTTTTTTCTGTCCTGTCAGCTTTGAAAGCGTTTTGGGATGCACATGCAGCACAAGCGGCCCGCATGGAAATTGCTTTTTTTTAATTTGCTCCAAAACATGGCATAATATCTGTCTGCTTTGGCAAAGCTGACGCAGCGCAGGATGAAAAGGACCCGCCACATAAGCGCTGCGCAGGCCTTCACTGCTGTGCAGCCCCAGACGGATCACACGGATCCCCTCGCCTTCAAAAAGTGAAAGCAACTGCGTACACAGCGCCACTGTACTTTCCAGCGAAGGTGGTGCATACAATCCATCGGTATACAACTGCGCCAGGCGAGTGCCGCGCAGAACAAGTGTTGGATACACGCGTACAGTTTGGGGACATATTGCGCATATTTTCTTCGCTGTATACATGTCAAGCGCTTCGCTGCTCTTGTAAAGGCCCGTCATCATCTGCAGGCCTAATGAAACCCCCGCTTTACGGATCAATGCAGAAGCTTTTTCCACATCCTGCGCACTGTGCCCTCTGCCGTTTGCAGAAAGAACACCGTCGTCCATGCTTTGCGCGCCAAGCTCTACTGAGGTAACGCCGTACTGTTTTAAAAGCTGTAGTACTTCCCAATCAATAGCGTCAGGCCGGGTAGAGACCCGTATACCGGATACTTGGCCTTTTTCTACATATGGATAAGCCGCCTGCAACAACGAGAGCATGTATTGCCTGTCTATCGCTGTAAAGCTGCCGCCGAAAAACGCTATTTCTGCATTCTGCGCGGCGTTGTGTAAGGTGCGCAGTGCTGTTTCCGCCGCATCTTTTACCTGCTGTGCCGTTAAGCGGCAATGCTGCCCTGTAATGCTCTTTTGGTCGCAAAAGCTGCACATATGCCTACAGCCGCTATGCGGTACGAACAATGCAACGTTTGCATGTTTCAATATCCCATCAGCTCCAATGCTTCCCTGGCCGCCTGTTGTTCTGCTTCTTTTTTGCTTTTTCCGCCGCCTTTGCCAATTACATTGCTGTTTAAATGCACTTCCACAACAAAATGCTTGCTATGATCCGGCCCGCTCTCGCCTACCAACACATATTCCAAGCGTTCTTCTGGATTTTTCTGAACAATTTCCTGTAAACTTGTTTTATAATCCTTAAAATTTTTGGGCTTTGGGCTTTTAATATCCGGTATAACAAAGCGCAATACAAACGTCCTTGCTTTTTCCATGCCGCCGTCAAGGTAAATAGCGGCAATAAGCGCTTCAAACGCATCGGCCAGAATAGACGGGCGTTCTCCTCCGCCATTATGACGTTCTCCGCGGCTCAACTGCAAAAAATCGCCCAAATGGATAGAGCGCGCATATCCGGCAAGCGATTTTTCACACACCAAAGACGCGCGCAGCTTTGTCAGATCGCCTTCAGGCAGATCCGGACGATTTTTAAAGATATAGTCCGATACAATAATACTTAAAACCGCATCGCCTAAAAACTCCAGACGTTCATTGCATTTTATTTTATTTCTGGACTCGTTTGCATAGGAGGAATGCGTAAGCGCGGTATAAAGCAGGTTTTTGTCCTGAAACCTGTATTGTAATTCCTGCTGTAGTTTTTCCATCTTTTTTCCCCCATTTTTTACACTTGTATACTGTCTGCAATTTCCTGTGTAACATTTCCCTGCACATATTGCTTTGTAAGGCGCAAAGCGCTTTTTATCGTTTTGGCTTTTGCGCTCCCATGTGCTTTAAACACAGGTTTTGCAACGCCCATAATGGGAGATCCGCCATATTCGTTATAGTCAAATTCTTTTTTCATCTTTTTTAAATCAGACAAAACCATGGCGGCTGCAAGCTTTGTTTTTATATTTTTCCCAAACATCGTCTTTATTTTGTCCATCAAAGCAATGGCTACTCCCTCATAGGTTTTTATAATCAAATTCCCGGTAAAGCCGTCTGCCACCAGCACATCGCACCCGTCAAGAGGGATATCACGCCCTTCTATATTTCCAACAAAATGCAGACCGCTGGCTTGTAAAAGGGCGTACGCTTCATGCTGCAACTGTGTGCCCTTATGCGCCTCTGTCCCGCAATTGGCAAGGCCAACCCTGGGGTTTTGAATCCCCATGACCTTTTCCATATATAAGGCGCCCATAATTCCAAACTGTAAAAGCATTTCAGGCCGGCATTCCACATTGGCGCCGCCGTCTATCAGCATTGCGCACCCGCCGGCTGTAGGAACAATCGGTGCAAATGCAGGTCGTTTAATGCCTTGAATCCGTTTTACAAGCATTGTAGCACCCACAACAAGCGCGCCGCTGTTGCCTGCGGAAACAAAGGCGTCCCCCTTGCCCTGTGCAAGCATCTCAAGTCCCCGCGCCATAGACGAGTCCTTTTTTGTTTTTAAAACTGCCGAAGCGTCGTCTTCCATGGTAATAACCTGGGGTGCATGTGCAATTTCCATTCGATCAAGAGAAATCTCCTGATCCCTGGCAATTTGAACAATTCTCTTTTCATCCCCGGTCAAAAGAATATCCAATTGCAACTCCTGCGCAGCCTGTTCCGCGCCTTTTAAAATTTCAAACGGCGCGTTGTCCCCACCAAACGCATCGACAATGATTTTCATATTTATATTCGTTCCTTTCAAGATTCGTAAAATCCCATATTCCCACTATCAATCAGTTTTTGCAAAGCTTCAAGCAAACGCTGCGCATACGCGGCGGCTTTTCCCCTTTTTCCACATATCGGCTCTGCAAGAGGCGGTAAAATTCCCAGATTGGCACCCATCGGCGTGGATCCCCACTACAAGGTTGGACACGCCGGATTCCATATATCCCGGTCGTATCAAGGCAAGGAAGGAATTTTTTTCGCAATTTTCACTTTGCCCTAATGTATAAATATACACACAGCCTCCAAATAGCATAAATACATATTGTAATAGTATAGCAAGAAAACGCAATTATTTCAATACTTTCTTCTAATAAATCGCTGACTTAAGTGCGCAAAAATTAAAGCACACTGCAAAAAAAGAACAGCATAGTTTTAACTATGCTGCCTTTTCTTAAAAGGATTGCTTGCTTTTTGACCGATACTGTTGTCTAAAACGCCATTGGTTGGTCGCCATTGCGCCTGCGCTCTCTGTGGCATAGCTCCGCATACCAAAAGACATAATGAGCAACCCAATAAACTCGGGAATAATATGCGCCAGTGGAACCTGCATCTGTTCTATTCGCTCTACATCGGCTTTCACCTTCTTTTGATCCACTCGCCTAGCCAGTGGTTTTCTTTATATAAAAATCCCATGTCTCCTATCCCAATGCAATATCTAAATGTAGAACTTCCCCGGCATCTTACAAACTCTTAAAAATAATTCATGTTGTTTGGAAGAGTTTCTGATTTTTTAAACTTCTTTTCATTTGACAAATTCAAAATCATATGCTATACTGATAATCAAATTATCGATAATTTAATTATCAAGAAGGAGGCAGCTCTATTTATGGCAGTACCAGATCATTCTATTGACCCGCGCATCTGGGCCAGCGCCCGAAAGGAATTCTTGGAAAAAGGCTTTGAAAAGGCCTCTCTGAAAGAGATTTGTGAGGGAGCTGGAGTTACCACTGGTGCGCTGTACAAGCGGTATAAAGGAAAGGAAGAACTGTTTTGTGCTGTTGTGGAGCAAACGGTACAAGAACTGTATGCTGTGGCAAATGCGCGCGGAAATCGTAAACCCGAAGAACTCTCTGATTCTGAACTTATTCAGTGCTGGGATATGGACGGTTCGGATATGATGTGGTGGTTTCAGTTCCTCTATGACCGTCACGACGATTTTGTTTTGCTGCTCTCCTGTGCAGAGGGCACCCGGTATTCTAACTTCCAGCATGATTGGGTAGCAACGCTAACAAAGGCAACCACTGCTTTTTTAGCCGAAGCACAAAGGCGGGACCTCTGCCGTAAAGATGTGGGGCCAGAAGAATTACATATCCTGCTTACCGCCTTCTGGACTACCATCTATGAGCCCTTTATTCACCATTTTACTTGGAAGCAGATGGAAGAACATTGCCGGATTGTCTGCCATTTGTTCGATTGGCACGGCGCACTGGCATTTCGTATTCCGGAATAAACCCTCTTTTACAGAGGGTTCTCTTTAAAATTTACAGTTAGCCACAACTAACGTATAAGGAGGTATCGTTGTGTTTAAAAAAGTATTGGAATACGCAGGTGAATATCGGAAAACCACCTACGCTTCCATGATGGTTATGCTCATTGGCATCGTCATGAACGTGCTGCCCTTTCTCTTTATCTATCAGCTAATAGAACCGCTGCTTTTACACAAAACCGTGGAGTTCTGGTATATTTTCTGGCGTGTGTTGGCGATTGGGGGTTGCGGAGTGTTATATGCCTTGCTCTATGTCAAAGGCCTTGCTCTCTCCCACCGTGCGGCCTATAAGACTCTTAAAAATTTGCGTTCGTTCCTTCAGAAGAAGTTGGAGCGTCAGCCCTTGGGAAGCATTCAGGAAAAAGGGGTAGGAACCCTCAAAAAGATGTTTATAGACGACATCGACTCCATTGAGCTGCTGTTGGCCCACGCCTTGCCGGAAGGACTTTCAAACGTAGCAGTGCCCCTGATCGTCTTTACAGCTATGTTTTTTGTAGACTGGAAATTGGCGCTTTTATCGCTTTGTGCTCTGCCTTTGGGACTCATCGCCATGGGAGCCATGTATAAAGCCGGCACCAGTAAAATGGGAGCCTACTATGCTTCCGCCCAGAAGATGAACAACACCATCGTGGAATACATTAACGGCATGGAAGTGGTCAAGGTGTTCAACCGGGACGGCGAGAGCTACAAACGGTTTGAACAGAACGTGCGGGGCTATCGGGATTTTACGCTGGCTTGGTACAAAGTTTGTTGGCCCTGGATGGCCCTATATAACAGTATCCTTCCCTGTGTTGCTCTTTTTACCCTTCCTATCGGCGCCTACTTGGTGCTCTCCGGCTCCTCCACACTGCCGGACCTGGCGCTGGTACTGTGCATGTCCTTCGGTGCGGGGGCTCCGCTTTTACGGGCGTTGAGCTTTATGTCCACATTGCCGCAGATCAACTACAAAATCACCGCTTTGGAGCAGTTAATGAATGCCCCGGCTTTAAAACAGGGTCCTACATCATTTACAGGGAGTAATCACAGCATTGCTTTTGAAAACGTCCGCTTCGCTTATCAAGAAGATGAGGTCCTGCATGGCATTTCCCTCACAGTGCCAGAGGGTAGTCTTACCGCTTTGGTTGGAGAATCTGGTTCCGGAAAATCCACGCTGGCAAAACTCCTGGTCCACTACTACGACGTAACCGATGGCAGCATTACAGTGGGTGGTCAGGACCTGCGGAATATGAGCGTGGAGTCTTTAAACGACCAGATTTCCTATGTATCTCAAGAACAGTTTCTTTTTAACATGAGTCTGCTGGAGAATATCCGTCTGGGAAAACCTGATGCAACCGATGAAGAAGTATTATCCGCGGCGAAAAAAGCCCAATGCGGAGGATTTCTTAACCGACTTCCCCAAGGCATCCACACCATGGCCGGAGACGGCGGAAAACAACTTTCCGGCGGGGAACGCCAACGTATTTCTCTTGCCCGTGCTATTTTAAAAAATGCTCCGATTGTGGTTTTGGATGAGGCGACCGCTTTCATGGACCCAGAAAATGAGGAAAAAATGAACGCAGCTATCTCCGAAATCATCAAAGGGAAAACAGTAATTGTCATTGCCCACCGGCTCCATTCCATCGTCAATGCTGACCAGATCTGTGTACTGGACAAAGGTAAGGTTGCAGGAATTGGCAAACATGAAGAACTGCTTTCAAGATGCCCCGAATATGCAAAACTCTGGCAGGCAGCAGAAGGCAGTGTAGTCTGGAGTGTCACGGCAAGCAACACTATGAAAGGAGAAAACAGCAAATGATTAAACTGATGAAACGGATTCTAGCCGTATCTGGAAAATATAAAGGGCGGATTCAGTTGGCTTTTGTATTCTCCTTTTTGAAATCTTTGCTGGCCAGGGCTCCCATTATATTGGCGTTCCTGGCACTGGCCGGATTTTATGAAGGGAGTATCACAGCAGAAAACTGTTTATGGTATGGGATTGCCATGATTGTCTGTGTTCTATTACAGGTTTTGTTCCATCATATCGCCGACCGGCTTCAATCAGCTGCAGGATTTATGGTGTTCTCCGATATGCGTATGGAATTAGGTGCCCACCTGCGCCGGATGCCCATGGGCTACTTCACCGAAGGAAACATTGGAAAAATCAGTTCCGTACTTTCTTCTGATATGGTGTTTATTGAAGAAAATTGTATGACAGCGTTAGCAGATATGATGAGTTATTTATTTGCTGAGGCCATCATGGTCATCTTTTTGCTGTTTTTTAACGTTTGGATTGGTCTTGCCGCTATCGTTATTATTGGCTTTGTTCTGCTCATCGCTAAGGGGATGAAAAAGGAAGCTCTCAAAGATTCTAAAACCCGGCAGGAGCAAAACGAAAATCTGACAGAGGCAGTATTAGACTTCGTGGAAGGTATTGGTATCATTAAAACATATAATCTTCTTGGAGAAAGGTCTAAGGAGCTAACAGAAAATTTTGAGAAAAGCTGTGAAACCAACATCCAGTTTGAGGAAAACCACTCTCCCTATCAGCTGTGGCTGAACATCGTATATGGGCTGGGGATCGCTGCCGTTGTAGCTCTGTCTTTTTTCCTGAACAGTCAGACGATGCTGAACGTTACTTTTCTGGTAGGTATCATGCTTTTTGTGTCGGATTTATTTGGTCCTGTCAAAGCTCTGTATACCCAGGCCACTCGGCTTACCGTCATGAACAGCTGCATGAACCGAATTGAGGAAATCTTCAACGAAAAAGAACTTCCAGACGATGGAAAATTCTCTATTCCAAAACACAGCGACATGCCAGAAGTGGAATTCAAAAATGTCCGATTTGCTTATAGAGATAAAGAAGTACTTCACGATATTTCTTTCGCACTTCCAAAGCATACCATGATGGCGCTGGTAGGCCCCTCCGGCGGCGGAAAATCTACTGTGGCAAATCTGCTTGCCCGGTTTTGGGATATAAGTTCCGGCCAGGTATTGATGCGTGGTAAAGACGTAAGAAAAGTACGTCTTTGCGATCTCATGGATCACATCTCTATGGTATTCCAGCGGGTTTATCTGTTTCAGGATACCATCTACAACAATATCGCTATGGGACGCCCTGACGCCACTCGGGAAGAAGTGATGAAAGCTGCAAAAAAGGCTCGATGCTATGATTTCATCATGGCTTTGCCGAATGGATTTGATACCATTATTGGCGAAGGGGGTGAAACTCTTTCCGGCGGGGAAAAACAACGTATTTCTATTGCACGGTGTATTCTCAAGAATGCACCCATCGTGATTCTGGACGAAGCTACAGCCAGTGTGGATGCTGATAATGAAAGCTATATCCAGCAGGCCATCAGTGAGCTATGCCGGGGCAAGACCCTATTGGTGATTGCCCACAGACTAAACACTATCCAAAACGCTGATCAGATTCTGGTGATAGCTGATGGAAAAATTGTTCAGAGAGGTTCCCATGAAGAATTAATGGCCGTCGGCGGGTTGTATAAAGACTTTATTACTGTGCGAAGACAAAGCCGGGGCTGGAGCCAGCGGTAAAAGCAAATTCCTGTAAAACGGCTAAAGTAAAAGCCGGGATTTATTGCTTAGCAGTGAAATCCCGGCTTTAGTTATGTTCAGAATTTTATGTGTTTCTTCCTATGCACCCTTCTGGACAGCAAGCATCTTCTCTTATTGGTATGCATTTATTCCAGGCTCCACTGGGCGCTTTTCCGCTGAAGCTCTACCATGCGGCGATAGAGCCCGCCTTTCGCCATCAACTCCGCCGGAGAGCCTTCTTCCGCTACCTTGCCATCTGCCAGAACGACAATTTTGTCTGCTGCTTCCACGGTGCGCATCCGGTGAGCGATGACTAATACGGTCTTGCCTGTCAGCAGACGCGAGAGCGCTCCCTGCACCTTGGTTTCATTTTCCACGTCCAGGCTCGCAGTCGCTTCATCAAGCAATACAATGGGGGCATCCTTCAAGAGCGCCCGGGCAATGGAGATCCGTTGCCGTTCCCCGCCGGAAAGCTTTGCGCCGTTCTCCCCGATGGAAGTGTCATAGCCTTTGGGCAGCTTGCAGACGAATTCGTCGCAGTTGGCGGCTTTGGCTGCTGCGAGAACTTCCTCGTCCGTGGCGCCGTGCTTGCCAAGACGGATGTTTTCCATCACCGTGTCGTCAAAGAGCACCACGTCCTGAAAAACCATAGAGTAATCCGTCAGCAACACCTCTGGGTCCACGGTAGAGATATCCACGCCGCCCACCTTAACGGCGCCTCTGGTGACGTCCCACAGCCTTGCGGCCAGACGGGCGCAGGTACTCTTGCCCGAGCCGGAAGGCCCTACCAACGCCGTGATTTCGCCTTCTTTGGCGGTAAAGCTTACATCACGCAGGACATCCTTTTTATCATAAGCAAAGCCAACATGGTCGAATACAATATCGTGTCCTTTCGGATTAAAAGTTTCTATACCCTCTGCGGTAGGCGTATCGTGAATTTCCATCATACGGTCAGCCGACACCTGAGAAACAAACATTTCGGCAATGAGGGCAAGACTCTGGTCAAACGGGGCATAGACCCGAGTGATGACCAGCAGGAACAAAAACAGTAGCATGAAGTCGATCCGGCCAGAGAGAATCAAACTGGCCCCCACAAGAATAGTGGTCGCCACACCTAGACGCATGATGACACTGGCGGCGTTGACAAAGATGCCGGTACCCAACTCGCCGCGGATCATGATCTTTTCGTGCTCGTCGATTTTCCGGTTCAGCTCCTCCAGATACAGCTCCTCCTGATTGGTAGCGCGGATTTCCCGGACATTCTCTAACGCTTCCTGGATACCGTCTGAGACAACGACAGCCGCTTTTTTGGTCCGTTCGGCGCTGCGGCTGGTAATTTTGCGACTACCAAATAAAAGCCCAAAGGCCATCGGCACGCCCCACAGGCAGGCAATGGCCAGCCGCCAGTCATACACAAGTAAGCAAACAGCGATAAGTGCCGTAGAGATGTAGGAGCCGTACAGATATCCCAGCACATGGGACCAGACATGCTCCATGCGGTTGACGTCCCCCATCAGAGTTTCGGTCAGGTCGGTTAAATCCCGCTTACCAAAATAACCCAGAGGCAGCTTACGCAGCCGCTCCGCCAAGCTGAGGCGAGTGGTTTTGACTTCGTTGTATACAAGTCCATAGGTAGCCCTGTATTGCTGCAGGTGGGTTATAAGAGACAAAACGACAAATAAAACGACCAGGCCGATTAGCAGCACTGCGCCAGGCAGCGGCGCTCCGTCGGTCAAGGTGTTCATAAAATCAAGCATCAATAAGTATAGGATACCCATGCCGCCCATCACAACCAGGTTGACGATAACCGTCCAGAACGTGCCTTTTTGGATATTGCGAATCCCCTGGTCGGTTAGGGCGTATTTCCGTTGGAATTTTCTGCTGAACATTTACTCCGCCTCCTTTTCGCTGGTGATCTTCCACCGGACAGCCCGGTTATAGTCGGCCCACATTTGGGCATACAACCCGCCTGCGGCAGTAAGCCCCGCATGGGTACCCTGCTCAGCGATACGGCCTTCGTCCAAGACAATGATCTTATCCGCGCCCACCACGGTGGAGAGGCGGTGCGCAATCATGATAACGGTGCGGCCGCGGGTTAATGTGGCGAAGGCTTTCTGGATGAGTACTTCATTCTCTGGATCAGCGAAGGCCGTGGCTTCATCTAGCACTACAATGGGAGCGTCCTTCAAAATAGCCCGTGCCAGGGCGATACGCTGCTGCTCGCCGCCGGAAAGATAAGTTCCCTCGGAACCAATTTGGGTATCAATACCATTTGGTAACTTTTTCAGAATATCGCCGCACTGAGCAACCTTGAGCGCCGCTTGTACCTGTTCCCGTGTGGCGTTCGGCCGGGCGGCTCGCACATTTTCCAGAATGGATGCCTTGAACAGGCGGTTGTTCTGGAATACGAAGGCCACCTGATCCATCAGTTCATGGGGGGCAATTTGAGACACATCCACTCCCCCGACTTCCACAGTACCCGAAGTCGCGTCCCAAAAACGGGGAATCAGGCTTGCTGCTGTGCTCTTACCGCCGCCGGACGGTCCTACCAGCGCCACCGTCTGCCCTGGCTCCGCCGTGAAGGAAACATGGGAGAGTGCGGGGGTTTCTGCACCGTCATAGGTAAAACTTACATCCTTAAATTCCACTTTGTTGCCCTGGGGTTTCTGCGGATGAACAGGTGCCTTCAACGTAGGAGCACCCATTACCTGATTGATGCGGCCCAGGGCAGTGCCGGCCAGCATCACACCGGATGCAGCGAACATAATTCTGGCCAGTGCCGTGGAAATGATAGCCGAAAACACTGCATAGAAGGCAAAGTTGGTGATAAAACCGGCAAAATCGCCACCAGCCAAGGCACCGGGCGCCAGAAACAATGCTACCGGCACTAGGAAGACAAAGGCACCTTCGGTAAAGGTCAGGTTGACAGACTGGGGAACACGGCACACTTTGTCCTGATAATATTCAGATTTGTTGCTGTAATCCTCGATGGCCTGCTGGAACGCCTTAAAAGAATACACCGTCTGCTGAAAGACCTTCACCACGGGAATGCCCCGGACATACTCGGTGCCCGCCTTGGTCATCCGGTCCTGGGCCGCCTGGTATTCCGCTATCAGCTTGGCGTTTTTGCCACCCATCATGGAAAACATGGCGATGACCGAAATTACTGCCGCCAACAGGCAGGCGGCTCCCATTCGCCAGTCAAAGACGAACATCAGCACCAGCATGGCTATAAACAGGACAACCGTGCCGACGATATCCGCCAGGTTATGAGCCAGCAGCGTCTCGGTATCGGCAGCCGCTGCGTCCAGCCGGCCGCGGATAAGCCCTGAAGCATTGGAATCAAAGAACCCCAGCGGGGCTTTCATCACATGGGCGACACCTTGCTTGCGGATGTTGGACGCCGTACGGAACGCTGCCAGATGGGTACACATCAGACCGGCAAAGTATATCACAATACCGCCGACTGCAAAGGCAAACGCCAGCCAGCCGTACTGGGTGACACTTTGCGCCTGCGTCCAGTTTGGCGCTACGGTAATTAAATCCCGGGCTGCCAGCCAGATACAGATGTAAGGTACCATGCTCAGCAGCATGGACACCGCCGACAAGGCCAGCCCCAGAAAGGTCAAGCCCTTGTGGCCGCCTGCGTAACCCAGCAAAGCCACCAGGTCACTCTTTTTTTCTTTTTTCATGGAACAACCTCCTATTACAATATATTTACGGGATGGGGCACGGCAGCCAGCCGTGTCTTTTTCCGTATCGTTGCCTAAGCTGTTAGAATGAGCGTGTCTTGGCCTGATGTTCACCTCCAAGGACCATTAGCGTCCGAGCATAAGTCAGTCAGCCAGCCTCTTATTCGCAGCGTTCGATTTACGCAGGTTGAGCCACTACACCGGTGCGCCTGTGTCATCAAATAGATTGGATAGGCAATGATGAAATGGCTGGACGGTGAAACGCAGGTGATTATGGAGCACACTGGGCGGTACTATGAGCCGGTAGCCTGTTTTCTCCACAAGGCGGGTCTCTTTGTCAGCGCGGTCAATCCGAAGCTCATTAAAGACTACGGGAACAACACCCTGCGCAAAGTGAAAACGGACAAGGCGGATGCCCGGTAGATCGCCCGCTATGGGCTGACAACTGGGCGGAATTGCACCAACATACGCCTATGGACACAATTCGTACTCAACTGAAAACGCTGAACCGGCAGCAAGGTCTGTACACCAAGACCAAGACGATGATGAAGAACAACCGCATCGCTCTTTTGGAGCAGACTTATCCCGGCATCAACGCGCGGTTTGGCAGCCCTGTCCGCGAGGACGGCAGTCAGAAATGGGTGGACTTTGCCACGGCTTTTTGGCATGTGGACTGTGTACGGAATATGAGCCTTGCCGCCTTTACCGAGCGTTACCACAAGTGGTGCAAGCGGAATGGCTACAATTTCAACCAAAGCAGAGCTGCTGAAATCCACACCGCAGCACAAGATTTGATTGCCATGCTCCCCAAGGACGCCCTGACCAAAACACTGGTACGGCAAGCCGCTGACGCTTTGAACGCCGTTTCCAAGCCCTTGGAGCGTCAGGACAGAAATGCGAGCCTTGGCCTCTCAACTTCCCGAATATCCGGTCGTCATGGCTATGCGCGGCGTGAGGGATTCCCCCCCGGCCCCCAACTCATGGCGGAAATTAGGGATGTGACCCGGTTTACCCACAGAAACGCTATTACAGCTTTTGCGGAGGTTGACCCTGGTGCTGACCAACCCGGCACCCATGAAGCGAAAAGCACGAGGGCTTCCAAAAGTGGGCCGCCGGAACTGCGCAAAGCGCTCTTTCTGGTCATGGGCTGTCTGTTGAAAACCATGCCACAAGATGACCCGGTGTACTGTTTCATGGACAAGAAACGAACCGAGGGTAAACCCTACCTGGTTTACATGACAGCCGGTGCCAACAAGTTCCTGCGCATCTACTATGGCCGTGTAAAAGAGTACCTGGCTTCCTTGGAAAACTCTGATTAACCACGTCCATACCCTCTCCATTTGACCGGCGCTTGCGCGGCGGCCTTTTTATCATGCTCTTTTTCACCTCTTTCTGCGCCCGCAAATTTTCCGCAATTTCCTATTGACTTTTTATTTGCAGACTTATATATTAGTTAGTTGCAGCTAACTGCCAAGCGAAAAAACAGAGGGATATTCCCCCTTACCCTATACGGTCATGGAGTCATCAGCTTCGTCCAACCGGCAGTATAAAAATCCCGCAGCTGATCTACATAGCGCATTGCCCTCTCATAGGGCATATCGTGGATGACCACCTCAAAAATGCCGCTAAACATCCCGCTGGCAAGAATATGGCACATCTGCCGATCCAGCTCCGGTACATCCCTGTTCAGACTGCGAAGCACTTTCATATATTGCAGTGTGGATTCTACTTCAACTTCCACCATTTTGTGGATAAAGTTTTCATACTTAGTACCCTCTGCACAGCATAACAACAGCTTTACTGGTTCCCGATGCCGGCAGATATATTCCACCATCCAGTGAAGGTAAGCCCCTGATTCCACTCCCATATGCTCTGGCTTTTCATTTGCAGGCAACTCAGCAAAGGAAATCTGCGCCTCCATAAATCGCCCCATTAACGCAGCAGCATGAGGTTCTACAATAGCGGCAAACAAAGCCTCTTTACTGGAATAATATCCGTAAAAGGCACCGGTCGTTACCCCTGCTTGCTTCACGATCTGCCGCAGGGACGCACCGAAAAAACCTTTTTCGGAAAATTCATCCAAAGCCGCCTGTTGAATTTTTTCCAATGTAGCTGATGAGTTTTCTTGCATAATCGTCTCCATATAACAGTGATATGTAACGATGTTATAATACACCAATCAGCTGGATTTGTCAAGGGGCTAAAATCCGAAACTGTGTAACTTTAAAAAACAGGGTCCTCACAATGGAGAGTCCTACCGCCATATCAGGTTTTATGGCAAGATAGGAAAACCAACTGTCCTTTGCCGCACCATACCAGTGCTTTACCCCTACGGGAATTCCCACAACGTCCCCGGCTGTAAGCGGCCTTGCGGCCTTTCCTTCTTCCTGATACCAGACGCAGCCGCCCGTTACCAGCAAAATCTGCCCCGTAAGGTAGATATGCCAATGGTCGCGGTTTTCCGGCTCAAAGGTCACATTTCGGTCTGTTTGTAAAGGACATAGAGAAAATTTTTCCTCATTTCTTTGCGGATAGGTCATTTTCCAGTAGCCGCATGACTTTATCGCTCATGCGCTCTGTGCTTGTCTGGTTGAAATGGAGCGACAATTCATAGGTGGTCTTGCCGATTTTCCGCTTGACGGTCTGTGGCTTCGGAGCGGCAGTGGTCTTAGTGGCTGTCTGTGTGGTTTCCTGCATAGGCTCTCCTTTCTGATTTTGACAAAAGAAAAAGCTGGAAGTCCTTTTCAAGATTTCCTGCTCGGTAGTGCTACTATGAGGGTAGCGGTTATTCAGTTTTTAATGGCTGTGTTACGCAATAGAAGCCTATTTTTGAGGGTATAGGTATAAAATATCGTCTTTGCGATTTTGACGCTTAAAAAGCCTTGTAGAATAGGCGTTTCAAGCCGCCTACTGCGTAACATGATATACATTTTTATAAAGCAATTACCATGATATATTCCTCGTCAACTTCTTTCAAAATCGTAAATCCTATTTTTTGATACATCTTTACTGCATAATTATCTTTCTGAACGGATAACGATATTCGGGAATATCCTTTTGATTTCAAAAGGGAAATTAACTCCTTTAACAATGCTGTACCTACTCCCAACCCTCGATATTCCTTAAAAACGGACATTGCAAGAGAGGGTGTAGTATTATCAATATGCCCGTAATCGTTCATAATACGCACCCATACAGCCCCTATGATTTTTTGGTTTACTTCTGCAACTAAAGCTATATCATGTTCTTTCTTCCCAAAATCAGCAACATATACTTGCAATTCGGGGAAATATATTACTGTCTTAGGCGGCGGCTCTATACCACTTGGAACATAGATTGCTTCATACAAAAAGTCATTCAACAATAGATATTCCGTATTGTTCATTTGTCGTATTTTATATTCCATAGCACAACCCCTTAATTCCTTTTAATCATATCATTATTTTAGCACCTATCCGGCGCAATCACAATTCCATATCACGCCGTTTGCTCTGCGTCTTGGCTCTGGTCTGCTCCGGCTGTACCGCCTGTTCCACGCACTTCTTGACCACTTCGGTTTCCTGTAGCTCCGCTTTCAAGGTCTGCAAACTGCTATACAAGCGGCTTTTCTTTTGAGTAAGGTCGGCAGCCTCGGCTTTCCATGTTTTCAGCTTCAGCACATTGTCTTTCCCTAAATGCTCTTTGAGATAACGCTCGGCGGTCTGCTCTTTGACGCCGCCAGCCGGATGGCATACAACGATTCCCTCCAGTGTTTTGCCGCCGGAATCATCCGGGATATAGAGGATACCGGCAATTTTGATGTTGTGGCTCAAAAATGTTACATTTGTTTTTATGGTCACAATCTCCCTTTCTTTTTTGGGTATAAAATCAATAAGTAATTTTCTAATAAATTCTTATTATAAGACTATATATTTATAAATGAATCCGCTGTTATATCAAATAAAATTCCACATAACAATTGAAATCATTAAGTCACTATCTGTGTTTGCCGTATCAAGTTCTTCCTGCTCA
>UQLR01000026.1 GCA_900541975.1 uncultured Oscillospiraceae bacterium
GCGTTAAAAGAATTTGGGTGTAATCGCAATACCTATAATCCATACCAGGAAGGCGGTACTCCTCAATTCAAAGCAGAAAAAGCGAATTGGTTTTGAATTGAGTGCTTATGGAGGTAAAAATATGATGTATCGGACAGAATTAGTAGAAGGAATTACCGTGGAAAATGTAACAGAGAAAATCAATGCAAAAATAGAAGAAATGGAAAAGGAAAGCTATCGACTTGTTACGATGTCTTTTTGGGGAACCGAAAGAGCTGTACTGGTTTTCAAAAAAGGGTTAAAGGGTAGTTTGCTTTAACACATAGTTTGCTTTTGAACTGTCGTCTATGGTGCGTTGACAGACTGGTAATCTCGACTATTCGTTAAAGGACTTTATTGTGGACTGTTCGAGCAAGCCATTGGGCTTTGAGGTGACAAATATGAAAGTATTGGTTAGTGCTTGTATTATGGGAGAGAACTGTAAATATAATGGGAAAAACAACAAAAATTCAGCAGCTATCCATTTTTTAAAAGATAAAGAAGTGATTTCTATCTGCCCGGAAGTATTAGCAGGAATGGAAACTCCCAGACCCTGCGCAGAAATTGTGAATGGGAGAGTAGTTGATGAAAACGGAAATGATGTTAGTTTAGAATATAATAAGGCAGTGGCAGTTGCATTATCGAAAATTCAGAATGAAGAGATTGATTTAGTTATATTACAATCCAGAAGCCCTACCTGTGGTGTTAATCAGATATATGATGGTAGCTTCACTGGAAAGTTAGTTTCTGGAATGGGTTTGTTTGCAAAGGCATTAAAACAAAAAGGATATCATGTCATTGATGTTGAAGAAATATAAGTTTACCATTTTTCATTTGTTGAGGGATAAGGTTCCTAACGCATTAAGGCTGCATTTTTATATTCGCCTGATGCAAATGTCAATGGGAGCATGAGCGACTATATCATAGAATATTATTTTTTTCACGGAGGCTGATATGAAAGAAAAAATATTGATAATAGAAGATGATCCGTTGATACGGAATGAATTGAAAACGCTGCTGCAAAGCAATGGCTATGAAGCGGCGGCTCCGGAAGATTTTTCTGATGTGATTGATCGGATCAAAGCCGAACAGCCACACTTGATTTTGCTGGACATCAAACTGCCGGGGACCAGTGGCTTTTCTCTCTGCACCGAGATTCGCACATTTTCCGAAGTGCCAATCATCTTTGTGACAAGCTGCAACACGGATATGGACGAGCTGAATAGCATCATGCTGGGTGGAGACGCTTTTATCACGAAGCCCTATAACACAGCAATCCTGCTTGCGAAAATTGCTTCTCTGCTGAAGAAAGCCTATCCCGCACAGCAACGGGAGCAGATCGTCTATGGAGATGCGGTGCTGCATCTGGAATCCAGCAGTTTGGACTATAATGGACGGAGCGTAGAACTTACTAAGAACGAATTGAAAATTCTCTATTACCTGTTCAGGAACGGTGGAAAAATCTGTTCTCGTGGAGATATGATTGAGTATTTGTGGGACAATCAGTTATATGTGGATGACAATGCTTTGAGCGTCAATATCAACCGCATCCGGGAAAAACTTGTGGGCATCGGCCTGACGGATTTTATTAAGACAAAGCACCGACAGGGGTACACGATATGAACAGCAGACGATATTGGAAAAACAGGCTGCCATTTCTGCTGACGAACCTTGTTTGTATGGCTGCACTCACTGTATTTCTGCTGGTGTGCGGAAATTCGGTTTCCGCAGTATTATTGATCCTGATCGTATGGGCATTGGTTTTGCTGACAGGACTTATCCTCACTTACTGGAAACGAAAGCGGCAGATGAAAAAACTTCTGGATATGGCGGAGCAGCTCTCCGAGAGATACCTTATTTCCGAAGTGATGGAGCTGCCGGAACAGGCTGAGGATCAGGTTTACTATCAGCTTTTGAAAATGGCTGGAAAATCCATGTTGGAGCAGATCGGGGAGGTCGAGCGGGAACGCCTGGAGTACAAGGAATACATTGAACAATGGATTCACGAAATCAAAACGCCCATTACTGCCATGAAACTTCTATGTGAAAACCATCGGATGGACTGGACAAAAGAACTTCTGCTGGAACTGGAAAAGACCAACCGCTTTACCGAACAGGCTCTTTATTATGCCCGCAGTGAGCATACAGAGAAAGATTATTCTGTCCGGGAAATGGCACTGTCCCAAGTGGTGCATCAGGCGATTGCAGATAATAAATATCTGCTGCTCCAAAGTGGTATGCGTCTGGAAGTGGAGGAAATGCAGGACACGGTTTATTCAGATGAAAAGTGGGTGCGCTTTATTCTGAACCAACTGATTGCCAATGCGGTCAAGTATCGTACGGAACAGCCGGTTCTCCGCATTTCTACTCATAAACGGCAGGATCAGGTTGTTCTTGTCGTGGAGGACAATGGAATCGGGATTGCTGCGTCCGATCTGCCCCGTATCTTTGAAAAGGGATTTACCGGTCAGAATGGTCGTATGGTCCAGCAGTCCACAGGCATTGGCCTGTACCTATGCAAACGGCTTTGTGAAAAGCTGGGCATTGGCATTACGGCGGAGTCGTCGGAACATGGCACAGCAATTTCCCTTTCTTTTCATATTAACTGTTTGATTCATGAAGTGCAGAGCTGAGAACCGTTCTGCACTTCTTACATTTTTGTTAGAACTTTGTAAGAAAACTTGATACAAACGAAGCCGCTCTTATTTTACAATAGAGATCAGAGGTGATAACAATGAAAGAAATTTTGAAACTGGATCATATCCAAAAATATTACGGAAATGGCGGGAATGTTACAAAAGCAATTCAGGACATCAGCTTTTCCGTTCAAGAGGGAGAATTTGTAGGAATCATGGGAGCATCCGGTTCCGGCAAGACCACCCTGCTCAACTGTATTTCCACCATTGATATGGTCAGTGCGGGACATATCTATCTGGATGGAACCGATGTGACGGAAATCAATGAAAAACAGATTGCCCGGTTTCGCCGGGAAAATCTTGGATTTGTGTTCCAGGATTTTAACCTGCTGGACACGCTGACCATTTCGGAAAACATAGCCCTGGCGCTGACCATCAACAAGGTTCCCGCAGGCGAGATTGATGGGCGGGTGCGGGAAATGGCCGGAAAGCTGAATATCACGGATATTCTGGATAAGTACCCCTATCAGGTGTCCGGCGGCCAGAAGCAGCGGTGCGCCTGTGCCAGAGCCATTATCAACCAGCCTAAGCTGATTTTGGCGGATGAACCCACCGGTGCGTTAGACAGTCACTCGTCCCAGATGCTGCTTTCTACGATTCAGAGTATCAACGAAGATCTCGGAGCCACGATCCTGATGGTGACACACGACGCTTTCTCGGCAAGCTACGCCAATCGCATTCTCTTTTTGAGGGATGGCGCGATCTTCACGGAAATCCGTAAGGGTGGTGATTCCCGCAGGACTTTCTTTGAAAAAATCCTGGATGTCCTCACCATGATGGGAGGGGGCATGAATGATGTACGCTAAACTGGCACTTCGCAATGTCCGCCGAACAGCCAGAGATTACTTGATTTATGTGGTTACACTGGTTTTGTCGGTTGGAATGTTTTATGGATTCTTTTCTCTGGTAAGTCCCTATTACAATGCGACACTTCCCGTACCCATCCATTTAGATGTACTGAAGAAAATGATGCGGATCGCGGTACCATTGGTGGGACTTTTTGTAGTATTTTTGATGTCCTATGTTAATTCCTATATGCTTCGGCGTAAACAGAAGGAATTTGCGATTGAAACGATTATTGGGATGGAGCAGAAAACAGTTGCCTTCTTATTCTTTTTGGAAACTTCTGTTATGGGAGCTGCTGCGATTTTATTAGGTGTACTGTTGGGAATGCTGCTTTCTCAGATTATCAGTGTGATTGTTGTTCAATCTTTCGGTGAGAATTACCATTTGCATTTGTCTCTGTTTCCGGACACTTTTCTTGGAACTGTTATCTTTTTTGGTGCGATTGTACTTTTGCTGGGAATTAAGAACCTGTTTGCTGTACGAAAACTGAAAATCATTCAGATGTTGCAAAATAGCCAGAAAGGTGTAGAAAATATTCCTTTAACGAGGCAGGTTGGGAAGTGGGTGGTGGTCTGTACCGCAGTTTCAACTGTGATCCTTGGGATGATGGCTGCTCTAAGCTGTTTGGTTTTACATTATCCGGCAGCTCTTTTCAGGGTATTGTTTCTGACTTTCCTGGCTGCTGGCTTTTTGGTATCAGCTGTGTTTTTCTTTCTTGCCGGCAGAAAGAAAAGAGATGGAAGTGGTCCGCTAATGGCACTCACAATTTTTGGAGCTGCTGAAGGGATTGCTCTTTTGGTTCTTTCCCCGCTTTTTGATTCGTTGGTACGCCAAAGAATAGCGATACAGGCGTATTTGACGATGCCACCAGTCTTTGCACTATTGCTTCTTGTATTTTCCTTGATTGCTTTTTTTAGCAATCTTACTTGGTGGCTATCAAAAATGATTCGTAAGCCTTCTGCCAGATACTATCGGAATCTGTTCTGGCTTGGGCAAATCAAGAGTAGAATGGGAACCAGTTCCAAGACGATGGGGGTCATCTCCTGCGTCCTGACAGCAGCTCTGGTCCTCTTTTCCTATCTTCCCGTTCTGGCGCTTCGGATTCAATCGTACCAGCTCGCTCTTTCTGTATACGATGTGCAGGTAGGGACGATGTACCGGGCAGAAGAATCTTTGTTACCAACAGGGACTCTGGACTATGATGCGATTACCGACTATCTGGAACAAGGGGGATACTCTGTAACTGGAAAGGCGCAGGGAGAGCTTTACTTCCTTGCGAATGAGGATATTGGTAACGGGCAAAAGAAAATTCCGTTTCTTGCGGTTTCGTTATCTGACTATAATGAATTGAGGGCGTTGTCTGGTCTGGAACCGGCTGTGTTGCCCAATGATACATTTGGGGTTTCTTGGAACCGGGAAGCAGTAGAAACGGAGATGCAGGAAATTGACCGAAATATCCGTCAGATCCAAGTGAATGGCATTGTTCTTAATAAGGCCCAGGACGCCGACTTTCAGGATTCGATAGGAATTAACCTGTTTACCAGCAGGACAAAAGCGGTTTATGTTTTGCCGGACGTAGCTATCTCAGACCTTCGGATTGCGACCACATTTTATTCTGCAAATACCGATAAGCCTTTAACTTATGAATTTGCAAAACAATTTGAAGAAAATATGGGCACATATCAGAGAGAACTTGGGAATTTCCCGCCGGAGTCTGCATTTATTCGTTTGAATACCTTACAGTCCAATGAGGGTATTTCAAATATGCTGTTATTGTCACTGATTGGCACTTATGCGGCGCTTGTGTTGTTAGTAAGCAGTTTTACTATGTTATCGGTGCAACAGCTTACAGATGCTATTGAACAAAAACATCGTTTTGACATCATTCGTAAATTAGGAGTGGAGCGTAAAGAATGCCAGAAAACTGCTCGTCGGCAAATGTATTTCTGGTTTGGACTTCCGGTTCTGATGGCGATAGTTGGAAGTATTGGAGTTTTTTCCTATTTGCTTTGGAGCAACTACAATGAGATTATCGCCTATGTTTTGCCTTCGCAAATTGGAATAATCCTGACCCTATCCTATATCTCTTTTATAATCGTCTTTGGATGTTATTTTGTGTCAACCTATTACCTGTTTCAAAGGAACATAGAAAAACATTAAAGGAAGGGAGGTCGTAATGATGTACTGGAAGTTAGCAATTCAAAATATCCGCAGAAGCCTGCGGGATTATATCATTTACTTTGTGACGCTTACCTTGACTGCGGCATTGATGTACTCATTTTTGGCATTGGGCTTTTCATCAGATGTTCTTGCTATGGCAGAAAATATGTCGATGCTGACGACTGGAATTTTGCTTATGTCAGCTCTGGTTGCTTTTATGTCCTCGTTTGTGATCGGTTATGCGATCCGCTTTATGCTAGGACGACGGAAAAAGGAGTTTGCAACCTACGAATTGATTGGCATGGAAGCAAAGACAGTACGGAATTTGTTCCTTGCTGAAAACAGTATCATCGGCACTGGGGCCTTTCTGCTTGGTTCTTTGGTTGGCACAGGGCTTTCCGGATTGCTGAATCAGGTGGTAAAAAATATCTTTGAGGTGCCGCATACCTATCAGGTTTCCTTTTCTCTCCAGGCATGGGCAGTAACATTTTTGTTTTTTGCCTTGATGTATGGTTTTGGGATGTTTCGGGCGGCAAAGATTATCCGGCATCAGAAAGTAATCGATCTGCTGTATGATAACCGCAAGAATGAAGAATACCGTTTCAAATCATTCTGCCATAGTCTTTTGGTAGTATTGCTTTCAATAGCCGCAATGGTTGCAGGCGTGATTTTGCTTGGGCGGATGCTTCAGACACAAACCAATGAAGCATTTTTGTACCTTGGCGGAGCCTGCTTGCTCATTCTGGTGGGTGTTTACGAGCTGCATCGCCAGATACCTCTTTTGCTGCACCGATTTGCAAAACAAAATTTGCGCCATAAGTACAAAGAAGAAAATCTGTTCTTCCTGGGGCAGATTGGGCGGCGCATCCATTCTGCTGGCCGGACAATGGCTGTGGTGGCAATCCTGTTGACCATATCCCTGGCAACCATGTTTGTGGGGCTTACCATGGGGGCAGGCTACAAAGCCAATATGAAAGCCTATTATCCCTATGATGCAGGCGTAGCGATTGATGCACCTTTGGAAAAATCCAGCATGGATTCCATCGTTTCCTTTACAGAGGAGCATTGTGGAGTCGAGGATTCTGTGAGCTATTATCTGTATGCGGTTCCTGAAAAATCTATCGAAGCCTTGTCCTTGTCCGACTATAACCACCTGCGTGAAATCCTGGGGCTTTCTCCTGTTGTCATGGGCAACAACGAATTTTTGGTTCATTGTGATACATGGAACTATATGGACGGAATCCGGCAGGGCTTGAAGCAGCAGCCGGAGATCACATTAAATGGTCGAACCTTGACTATTGCAGTGACACCAATCCTGACGGAGCCGATGGAGCAGTATCAAATGGCCGGAACGAAGGGATATGTACTTGTTCTGCCGGATGAAGCAGCTTCACAATTAGTCGGAGAAAAAATCCGTCTGGCGATGAAACTGGAAGATGGCGGATACCCGGAATTGAAAAGCGACTTGAAGCAATTCCTGAACAGTGGGAAATGGCAGCCGGAATTGCAGTCAGGTCAACAGCTCCCGGAAAAAGTAACGATGGGTGTTACAGTAAGGGCGTGGGGCGTTGCCAATTCGCTGACTGGATTTACAGCCATTTCGTTCTGCGGATTGTATTTAAGCATTATTTTTATCATTCTATCCTGCTCGGTTCTTGCATTTGAGCAGCTGTCTGCCATAGACAAAAACCAGAAGAATTATGCAGTCATTGACCTTTTGGGTGTACCGGGCCGCAGGCAGGCTTCCCTGATCCGCAGGGAACTGTCCACAGTCTTTTTGATCCCACTGCTATTCCCCCTTTTGCTGACGGTTCTGCTGATTGCAGGGGCACAGTTCTTTTTCGGAGAGGCAATTTTGCAGCAGGGACTTGTACCTCTTTATGGTCTGGTGACGATTCTGCTATTCTGTGCAATCTACCTGACCTATTTTGGTGCAACAATGTTCTTATTCAAACGGGTTATTCTTCGGCCTGAAATGAGATAAAAATTGAATTGCTACAAAAATGAAGCAATTCCGCCTGTTTTCTTGCCGAAAAAGAAAGCGGTTAGGAGATTTCTGCAACATTTGGCCTTTATCATAGAGTAATAAATTAGAAATGCTGATACCTTACACTATGCAAAGGAGTGGATTACTATGGCAAACAAAGAAAAGCGCTTTGAAACAATCTATACACAAGGAACTTCCTTGAGTATTGTTGTAGACACCGAAACAGGTGTAAACTACCTTGTCCATGATACGGGGATTACCCCTTTGCTGGATAAAAACGGAACAGTCGTTATTACTGAAATAAACAAGTAAACTTTATATTGGTTGCAGGGTATCAGCATTCTAATTACGAATAAGGGAGGGACATATGGGAAAAATCTTTGTATTGTCGGTAACAGACCATGAAGAATACATACTTAGCAGAATTATGGAGATTATTGCAGCCGAGCCAGGATTTGACCATATTGTGTCATCTCACCCTTGTAATACTCTTGTTTTTCCGGGATTGGAGCTTCGCCTGAAGGAGAGAACGGTACACCGAAACGGCGAGTTAATTTCTATGACCCATCGGGAATTTGCGACATTGGTATACTTGGCAAACCACCCGTCCTGGGTATTTTCTGCTGGGCAGATTTATGAAGAAGTGTGGGGTGAGGATGGTGAAAACTGCGGAACAGCCGTTGCCAGCGTCATTGGTCAGATCCGCAGAAAACTGACTCCGGATATGCCGAAAGCGGGTTATATCCGTACTGTTTTGGGGAGCGGATACAAATTTGAAGTTCCGCAAGGTATGGCAGAATAGAACAATCAAATATATATTAGCTGCGCACATTATGAAGCAGCCAAAAGCGGGAAACCTTTATGATGGGTCTCCTGCTTTTTGTTTTCATAAAAATAGTGTGTGATTGTTGAGAATAGGCGTCATATAGGCGTAAAGGATATGTATAAAGTAAAAAGGAGGCATTACATATGCTTATTGGCGTTGATCATGGCAACAAACAAATTAAAACGGTTCATTGCAACCCCTTTGTGTCCGGTCTGAAGCAGAGTGTCACCCGTCCCTTTGGACAGAATGTGCTGAGGTATCAGAATACCTACTATACGCTGTCTACTGAGCGGATTCCTTATCGGAAAGATAAAACGGAGGATGATCGCTTCTTTATCCTGACCCTATTTGCTCTGGCTGGTGAGATTGAAGCGAGGGGAGCATATTCCTCAGAGGTTCAGCGTATCCAACTGGCGGTAGGGTTGCCGCCGGCACACTTTGGCGCCCAGGTGGAGCGGTTTACACAATACTTTGGGCAGCGGGGAATGGTAGAATTTGAGGTGCAGGGCAAGCCGTATTCCATCTATATTGAAGATGTGGCCTGCTTCCCACAGGCTTATGCAGCGGCGGCCACCATGCTTCACACGCTTGTTGAAGAGCCCAAGGCGGTAATTTTGGATATTGGTGGGTTTACTGCTGACTATCTGCTGATGAAAAACGGAGAGATTGACCTTACCTCCTGTGATTCGTTAGAAAATGGCGTGATCCTGTTGTACAATAAGGTGCGTTCAAAGGTGAATTCGGAGCTGGATCTGTTGTTGGATGAAGGAGATGTGGATGCCATACTGATGGGGAAAAAGACGCAATATCCGGATGCAGCCATATGGCTGACAGAACAGATGACGCAGGAATTTATCAATGACCTGTTCAGCACGCTGCGGGAGCGAATGTTGGACTTGCAATATTGCAAGGTAGTATTTGTAGGCGGTGGCGCCATTCTTTTGAAGCGGCAGATCGAAACTTCGGGCAAGGTGGGAACACCATTCTTCGTACCGAAAATCAATGCAAATGCGGATGGCTATGAGTATCTGTACCGGATTGAAACAGCAGGCAGGTGATGGCATGGGCGAGAAAAAAGAACGAGGACGGTTTACGCTGCGCTTTAATGAGGGCGATCCCATACACGAGACTGCCATTGGATTACTGGAGTTACAGAGTCCCCGCACAAAAGCGCAATATGTGGCAAATGCAGTGGTCTACTATAATGAGCACTTTGGGCAGGAGCCGCAGCCGCTAAATGCTTCGATTATCAGCAAAGAAGCGGTGGTAGCTATCGTCAAAGAGATTTTGCGGCAGGAAGGTATGGGACAGGAAAAAGCAAAAGAGCAGATTCCCACAGCCAGATTGGTGGAGAAGCCTGCAGCGCCTGTGATGCTTTCGGCTGCACAGGAAGTGGACGATGATCCGGAAATGGACGATAGGACACGCAGCCTGATTGCCAGTACTTTGTCTGCGTTCCGCAGCAGGGGATAATCAAAAGAGGCATGGGAGCCAGTGGTGCTCCTATGCCTCTTCCTGTATGGCCGCGATAAAACTGTCTAAAATATCTTCAAAATGCCTGTATTGTTTGGGCGTCAGTGTGGAAATCTTCTTCATAAGAAGAGAAGAATCTGCTTCTGTGATGACGCCTCGCAACAAATACTCGGTGCTGATGTGAAGTGCATCGCAGACTTTGAGGATTGTCTCAGGCCGCATAGCCTTTTGCCCCAGTTCTGCGGTGGAGATGGTCTGTGGTGTGACATGAGCCAGCTCTGCCAGAGTTTCTTGGGTCATATTCAGTTGTTTCCTCCGGTCGAAGATCCGTTTACCCATATCTTTCAGTAGATTTTCCATGCGTCACCTCCATGCTATAGTTACATTTTATCCGCTATGACATGGATTATTAAGCGGTCATGGTTGATTTATCTCGTCTATGGCAAGTATAATATGCAGAGGAGTATGATGGGAAAGGAGAACCATATGAACAGTTTTTCGTGTGTGATTACAGGCCACAGGCCGACCAGATTTAAGTTCAAATATAATGAAAAGGATAAACGCTGCCAACGGATTAAAAAGTGTCTGCAGGAGCAACTCATACGACTCTATAACCAGGGAGTACGATGCTTTTGGGCTGGAGGGGCAATGGGCGCTGATATGTGGGCAGCGGAGATCCTGCTACGCATGAAAGAACAGCAAGCGTATCAAGATGTGGAATTGTGCCTGGCTCTCCCTTTTGAGGGTTACGATTCAGACTGGGATGACTGGCACCGAAAGAGGATGGATTTTATTCGCAGATATGCTGAAAAGGTCTTAATACTGTGTGAAACGCCATCAAGTGAAAGCTATAAGAAACGCAATTACTATATGGTGGAGCAGGCCGGATATATGATAGCTGTCTATGATAATGCACACAATATGCGGTCTGGAACCCAGCAGGCGGTCAACTACGCCAAGAAGAAAGGACTCCAAATCATTTATATCCATCCAGATACAGCACAGGTAGCGATGGAAGATACAACTTTATGGAAAAAATAAAGGAAGAGCTCTAAAGCGGAACACTGAGAAAGGTTGCAAAGTAGTGTGTCCGTTTTAGAGCTTGTTTTGTCATATAATGTCGAATGATTTTCTTTTTGCTCGAAAGCGATTCCAATGCTACTCCAAGAGTTTCCGAAAACTGTCAGTTACACTATGATTATGGCAGTGATCCCAAAACCAATGAAAACTCGATAAGTGGAGGTGGGGGGTATGAGATCAGTACAGTACCCAATGAAAATCGGAAGAAGAGGGCGGTCTTTATCCTGGCAATAAGGATGGAGGCCGCCTTTTGTTTTAATTTAATAGAATAGCTGGAATAGCATTTGAAAAAAGTTTTATTTCACAATTTAATAATTATTAGCAGGGCGGCAGCGTTGCGCTGCCATATCGCGAAAGAAAGGGGATGATGCAGGCCGCCTGTGTGCCGTCCGCATAACTGCGGACAGGGAGTAACGATGTTATGGAGAAAGGATTCCACAACATCGAGCAGTTCATTGCTTTCATAACTCCAGGACACACGGCTTTTCATGAACGGCTCTCAATAGGGGTATATCGTCGCGGCAGGACAAGAGAGTTTTCTCCACATAAGGAAAAACCTCCACCTGCTCGGACGGAATCTATTGAACTGCTCGATGCAGCAATTCAAGGAACAGCTGGTTTTGTCCATTGGTACAAAGCTGGCTGTTTTTCTCTATCACAGCCAAGTTTTGTCCGGTGCAGGTCACCGCCAGAAGCTCAGGAAATCCATCGGAATTCTTGAGACTTTTGGAGGTAAAGCCATGTGGCAACGGAACAATGGGCAGGCAGAAGATGACCTGCAATTCAGGTTTACAGCATATTTAGTTTCGGCGGTCAAGCGCCGCAGAAAAGATTATTTGATCCAGCTTTATAAGCGCAGCAGTATAGAGAGTACTGTGGAAGTGGTCTATGAGTCCGAACCCAGCTCAGAGGAAGTGGTCTTGGATAGATTACCGCTTATGGATGTCATTGAGAATGGAGCGCTTCTGGAGGCGTTGCAGAAACTCAATGAACGGGAACGCCAGATATTTCTGGCTCGAACGCTGGAGGAAGAAGATTTCGAGACTCTGGGAGCAAAGTTTGGGCTGTCCTATAAAGGGGTGGCTGCACTTTACTACAGGACGATTCAGAAAATCAGAAAGAGCATTGAAGGAGGTGACAAGAGATGAATTTTGAATGTCTGCTCCTCAGTGCCAAGGCCGGAAACGAGGATGCCATTACGGCGATCTTACAGATGTATCGACCATTGCTGCTCAAGTATGCTATTATTGATGGTGTGCTGGACGAGGATCTGTACCAGGAATTGAGCATTATTTTGTTGAAGGCGATCAAATTGTTTAAGATTTAAGTCAATGAGAAAGGCTCCGAGATCACTTACGGCCTCGGAGCTTTTCTTACTGACTTAAAAGGGAGAACTGTTAAATTTATATCCGCTGCCCAGTACAGTACGGATATAGCCCGCTTTTGGTGTGTCCGGCGTCAGCTTGCGCCGGATCTGACCGATGACGCTGGCAACGGCAGTACCGCGGTGTTCGCCGTCCCTATCCCATACGGCCTCGTAGATCTGGCTGGCTGAGAATACCCAGTCAGGGTGACGAGCCAGATATGCAAGAACTGCAAACTCATGGTGAGTCAGTGTAACAAGTTGACCGTTGCAGGATACAGTTTGCTCCTTTAGCCGAATTTCAAGGTCTGGAAAGGAGAGGCTGGCGTTAGAGGGTGGGAGAGCAATATGGTCAAGCTCTGGTTCGTTTGCAATAGCTTCTATAATTTTATTGAGTATATGTTCTTCGTGGTCTGCAACGGATAATATTAAAAATTTGCCCATATTGTTCACATCCTTTCTTCTCCTTATGTGCATAAGCAGTGGTTCTGTTTTTGGAAAATCTTAAATGAGATGGGGGTATAGTGCCAGAGCCTTTTCTATTTGTAAAAGGTTGCTGAATATAGAGACTTCAAAACTCTGGGACTGGGGCCATTTGTTCTAATGCTTAAATATCACCTTACCCAGAATTAAACTTATAACCGTAGCCAATTACAGTTTTTATATACTCGTGCCCCTTGCAATATGGTTTTAGCCTTTTGCGTATTTGGAAAATTGTATTTTCTACTGCGTGCAAATGGTTATTTGTAGGCTCATGCCAAATCTTTTCATAAATCTGCTCTTTTGTGAATGTGGTTTGAGGAGACTGTTGCAGCAGATAAAGGACTTCAAATTCGTTTGTTGATAAATAAACTTCCTTCTGTTCTAATATTACACAATGCCGGTTAACATCAATGTGTAAGGTGTGACTTGCTTGCTTCAATCCCCAAAATTTTAGTGCCATTGTCCGGTCGTTTGCAATTTGTGCAAGCAGCAATGATAATTCGTTAAATTTTCTAACTTCTCTCAATTTCTTATATAGGTTGACAGTTATCGTACTCCCGTATATGTCCCTATCAAAATCAAAAATATGTGTTTCGATTGAAACAGAATCATCATTATCAAGTGTGGGGCGTGCCCCAATATGAGTAACACCATAATATCTGTTGTCACTTAAAAGAATATCTGCCACATATACCCCTGTCTTTGGCAAAAATGTATTTTTTGCTATTTCCATGTTTGCGGTAGGTGTCCCCACATGCTTTCCAATACCTCGGCCGTGTATAACGGTTCCTGTTAGTGTGTAAATAGGCGCATTCGTATTTTCTTTCATTTCGATCCTCATATAATCCCATTCATTGAAAGGATGATCAAAACACAAGTCACAATGATGAAATTTGCCAGTATAAGCAGACCGGTATGTTGCTGCCTTGCTTCTTTTTCCAAAGTAGAAATATATCCACTTTTTCTTAAAGCGGTAACTATGGGCTTATACAGTAAAAAGGTAATGGATGCATTTAACCCGCCTTTCAACAAGTTAAATGGAAGAAAGGCAGGGAGTAACAATTCCACAACCGCTTCTCTTGGATACCCCATATAAAGTGGTGTTACCAAATAGTTCCACAGCAGCATAACAATAACCGTTATTAGCCACCCCGATGCCAGGCCAATCAGTGCACCAGATAGAGTGTGCTTTTTTTTGTAAATGATAGACGCCGTACACGCAAAAGATAGTGTTTGTACGATATTCATGATACAACCTAATATTCCGGTATCGCTTACTGTAATCATTTCAAGGGTTGCCACAATGACAGATACGATACAGGAAGTCATCGGTCCCCAAATAAAGCCGCCCAAAGTTACAATAACATCTGATGGGTCATACTTTAAGAATAGAATAATCGGAATCCTGCCAACAACCATGGTGACATAAGTGATTGCACATAGCATCCCAATAGCGGTGATTCTTTTTGTTTTACAGTTCATAATTGCTTTCCTCCGTGACAAAAAATTAACACCCAAAAGAAAAGGTCTTTCAGGTGTTAACATTATAATTAGGCCACAGAAAAGAAAGTAAGCCTCTTAAAATCTGCGGAAATCTAACCATATCTTCTTTCATCCAGACTATACTGTTGGTTTTGGAATTACACCAAATCGTGCGTTTTACGCTCGCGGACTTTACCGCCAATCGGGAATTTCACCCTGCCCCGAAGACACTTTTATTCAGTTGTTTCCCCGCAATTATAACATCAACTATTTTTGGAAGCAATGAGTTGAAGAAAGTTCGGAAGCATTTCGGAAATCGTGTCATACTCAGTTACAGTTTTTCATACGAAACTAAGTCCGTGAGTGGAATCCTCAGATGTTCATGTCTTTCTGTATCTGCAACTTCTTCATTTCCATAACCGATTACTAAAATATTGATTGGCTCTAAATTATCGGGCAAATCAAATTCTTTCCGGATAACATCAGGCTGAAAGTAACATACCCATACGGTACCTAAACCTAATTCTGTTGCCTCCAACATCATATGGTCTGTTAGGATAGCTGCGTCAATGTCTCCGGTTTGCTTTTGGTCAAATGGGCGAACCCATGCTTTGTTATGATCTGCACATACAATAATTGCAAGAGGAGCATTATAAATATTTGCCCCTTTGCTGATTTTTTCCAGTCCCTCTTTGCTTTCTACTGCAATTAAGTGAACCGGCTGTAAGTTTGCTGCTGTTGGTGCAACATGAGCAGCCTGCAGAATTTTATCAAGCTTCTCTTTTTCTACCTTTTTGCTGCTGTAATTGCGTACAGAATACCGTTTTTTTGCAATCTCAATAAAATTCATCATGGTCAATCCTTTCTTGGTGCTGTATAATTTAGTTGACATATTCAATCGTCGTACTAATTTTAACATGGTGCAGTAGAATAACAAGATTGCACTTTTCAGGTAGATACTTCCCTCAAAGAAAGTACCCAAAAAGGAGTGAATTTATAAAAATGAATTATCAAAAAGATCAATTTAGTTGTCCAGTGGAAGCCACACTTTTTCTGATTGGAGGAAAATATAAACCTCTCATTCTTTGGCATTTGATAGAAAAACCTTTGCACTACATGGAATTACAACGCTTAATTCCAAAAGCCACACCTAAAATGCTTTCACAACAACTTCGCGATTTAGAAGAATGTGGCATGATTCACAGAGAAGTAATTCCAGAAAAACCACCTAAAACCTTGTATTCACTTACCGCCTTTGGAAAAAGTATCATTCCGGTATTAGATTCTATGTGTAACTGGGGAATACACTTTCTTGAAGGATTGGATATTACACCGCCTTGTGGTTCAAAACTGTAAATAGTCTATTTGGGGAAGAGTAGACTGCCGTTTGTCGAATTTATATATGTTTTTTTCAAGTAACACAGGAAGCAATACTTGCAGCCTTATTTTATATAAAAAGAAGCGCCGGACAGAGCCAATAAGCCTATGTCCGGCATTTCCTATATCACGGATTCAAATTTATATCCACTGCCCAGTACAGTGCGGATATAGCCACCCTTTGGTGTATCCGGCGTCAACTTGCGCCGGATCTGACTGATGATACTGGCAACGGCAGTGCCGCAGCGTTCACCGTCTCTATCCCATACGGCCTCATAAATCTGGCTGGCTGAGAATACCCAGCCAGGATGACGAGCCAGATATGTAAGGACAGCAAACTCATGGTGAGTCAGAGTAACAAGTTGACCGCTGCAGGACACTGTCTGCTCCTTCAGCCGGATTTCCAGATTTGTAAAAGAAAGAATGTTGCAAGGGAGAGGAGGCGCAATATGGTTAAGCTCCGGCTCGTTTGCGATAGTTTCCATAATTTTATTGAGTATATGTTCTTCGTGGTCAGTGACGGATAATATTAAAATTTTGCCCATATTGTTCGCCTCCTTTGCTTGGGGTAAATGCGGAAAACTGCTGCGCCAGTGGCCGCCAACAGTACCAGAATCAGCATCGCGAACAGGCCGAAGCTCTCATAGTAGAACAGTTCATCCCAAAACAGGAGAATATCACAGAGAGCAGTCAAGGCAACCGTCCAGCGGACATACCGGGCCAGCCATTGCCGGAACACCAGCACAAGGACAACTGGCGGGACGATCAGCAGCGTCAGATTTAAAATCAAGGTCGGGGTCAGTTCCATTGCGTTGCCTCCCCACTTTTGTTGATAAGGTCATTGTAAAACCCAAATGTCCGCGAAATGTTACAGCGGCCAAAAAATTTCATTGAAAATCGGGGTGAAATGTTACAACGCTCGGACATTTCAAAAATTTCCTTGAGGAACGGTAAAAAAGCGGGGTAGCACAGGCCACCCCGCCGATTCCATACAGTTATTATTCCGTTCTCAACCGTTCCACCAAAGTATCTTTTTCAATGGATCGGCTAACTCCATAGCTAATGCAAATCTGCAACCCGACGAGCAAAATGGAGAATAAAAGAACCGGGAATATATTAAACTCAAAAAGGATAAATTTCAGGGCTAATACCTTATTTGCCAAATAACATAGCAAGGCACCTACTGTAACGCCAAAAAAGGTTGCCAATATTGCAGACTTTACACTAATGCTCATTCCCTCTCGGTAAAGCATTTTTCTTAGTTGTTGATTTGTCATTCCAACTGCCTGCAAAAGAGCAAATTCCCGTTTACGGACAATAGCGCTGCTGATCAGCATATTCACCATGTTTAATAACCCGAAAAGAATTACAAATGCAGAAATACCGTACAGACTGCTTGTGGTTGCCTTTATGAATCCTCTAATTGTAGAAAATTCTTCATTGTAAATTTTGAGCCTCAAATTTGGATTTCCGCTTATAAGCGCCATTATCCCATCTTGAACAGATTCCTTATAATCCGGGTCACAAAAAACGGATAAATGTGATGTATTATTATAAGGGGAAAGTTCTGCTATTGCTTCGCTGGTACAATAGAACAACCCTGTTGATGGGAAGTAAGCAATCCCGGCAACGGTAAAAGTTTTTTCAATGGTTTGTCCGGCAACATCAAAATGGAATAATAGTGTATCCCCAATTTTCAAATCGCCATAGTTTGTATCACTTCGATCTGTACGGTATTTATTGACAACTATGCCATCCAGACCGACTTCATCATAATTGATTGTACCGTCCACAAGTTCACTTGCATTAGCAACAAGTTCTGGTGATAGACTGTTTACAGTTTCTAAATTGTCCTCTGGCGAATCGTAGACAACTTTTGATTCTACTAAGCGGCCCACGACACATCCATCCAATACAATCTTTTCTACGCCGGGAATTTTATATATTTGTGCCTGCAAATCCTCTGATAGAGGATTGTCTTGAATGATAGTCGGAAAACGCTCATAAAAGTTATCCATCTGTATGCCAATCTGGAAATCCTCGTCTAATGGATAGCTTTGTCGCAACATAGCTGGAAGATTGATGGAAGAAATGAGGATAGCTAATGCAATCATCAAGGTTCCACTAATGCTCAATGAAATAATTGACATACGGTTTTTCTTCTGATTCATTTTCAGGTTGCTTTGCGCCAAAGTGTTTGGTGTAATCCGCTTCAATGTTTTGTGTCCTTGTCCGACCTTTTCCCCTTGAAATTTCATTGCTTCAATAGGAGAAGTTTTGGCAAGAAGTTTCGCTGGCTTTCTCAAAGCGAACTTGATAACAGCAAAAATCAAGAAACCAGACAATAAAACAATCGCCATATCATATAAAAGCCATCGTACCCCGGAGAGAATAACTACAATCAAAATAGAAATCAATGCTCCCAAAGGGATAAACCGTAATGCCAGTAAATTCCCCTGCATTTTCAAAAAGTAACGCAACTGTTTTTTCGTCGTCCCTAATGAAATAAACTGGGCATACATAGGCATCGAATTGACAATGGAAATATAAAAAATACTGTAAATTACAAAGCTGCTGGCGAACATAATGAATATCGCAAAAAAGATAATACCGACCGCCACAGCACCATCAATATAGATTCCATCAATATATCTGTCATTTAGTATGATGTCAAAATCTTTAATACCTTCGGCTTCACCCTTACTTTTTAAGAAATCTTTTTGAGTGTCAGGACTCATATCGGCTTTTTCCGAATTAAGTGAAACTAATACATCAACAGTCGAGGCAGTTTGTGTGCTGTAAGTTAAAGAAAGCTCGCTGTACTGTTGTGCGTATTCTGTGCGGAAATGATCAGAGGTCAGAATATAAAACTGTTTTCCTTTTTCCTGCGTTTTGTTTTGGATAATGCCGCAAACAGTAAATGTGTTTTCTTTCAATTCGTTTGTCAAGGTGTCTACATATTCAAAGGAAAATGAATCACCTAATACCAATTTGTGAATAGACAGATAAGTTTCAGATACAAGTACCTCTGTATTGCTTTGCGGTAGGTTTCCATCCATCAGTTCAAAGCCCAAAAAGGACATTGCCGAATCATCCATGTATGCCAGATCAGTGCGCCCATCACTGTTCACAATATTACCAAAAGTTTTGTAAACACCAACTGTTTCAAAATCATTATCGGTCTGTAACTTGTTTTTCGTATCTTCGCTCACAGCGCGAAACATAGCATGATAAGGTGCTTGTGTGGATTGTTTCAGTGCGTCATTTACTAAAATCGAAAAGACGGTTGCCATTAGGCAAGTCGCAATTACAATAATAATTGCAGTGATTAAAGTCTTGAGCTTATGTTCCTTTAGGTCAGCTTTCGCCAGTTTCTTTATAATGGTGCTAGTGTCATTCTCAAAAGGCCATGTCATAGCTTGCCACCTCCTTACTCCACAATCTTTCCGTCCTCAATGCGGACAATCCGATCTGCAAGGCGGGCAATGTCGTTATTGTGGGTAATCATCACAACAGTTTGCCGGAACTCTGCACTGGTGCGCTTGATAAGCCCCAGCACCTCGGCGCTGGTCTTGCTGTCAAGGTTGCCGGTCGGCTCGTCGGCCA
>UQLR01000027.1 GCA_900541975.1 uncultured Oscillospiraceae bacterium
CGGTCTCCAGTGCCACAAACTGGCGCTTTAACCAACTAAGCTATACCCACCATATATGGCGCGCCAAAAGGGACTCGAACCCCTGACCTACTGCTTAGAAGGCAGTTGCTCTATCCAGCTGAGCTATTGGCGCAGACAGTGGCAATGATTCAGCCGGATAGCCGGCAAAAAACTTGGAGCGGATGATGGGAATCGAACCCACACGATCAGCTTGGAAGGCTGAAGTTCTACCACTAAACTACATCCGCATAATGCGTCTGCTTTTAAGCGACGGGTTATATTTTACCATATAACCCGTCGTATTGTCAAGCAGTTGTCCGAAGTTTTTAAACAGATTTGCGCAAAACATCGCTTTACAGAACATCCATCTTCAAGCCGTTTTGATCGGCGGAAATATGGATTGCGGCAATGTCGCCTTCACGGTGCGTAATAATTGCGCCTGTAATCCGGTCTTCTATTTCCTTTCGGATAAGATTGCGTAGATCTCGCGCGCCGCTTTTGCCTCCTGCGGCCTGTTTAGCAAGATACTGCGCCGCCTGGTCGTCAAATGTAAAACGAATTCCTTTTTCGTCCAACGTAGATTCATATTCTTTGAGCATCAGCTTTGCAATGGCGCAAAAATCTTCACCGTTTAAATTTCTAAATACTATTATCTCATCCACACGGCTTAAAAATTCGGGCCGCAGAAATTCTGACAAAGCCTTTATCACCTTTTCTTTGCGCATGTCGTCTTCTGTTTTTCCAAAGCCCAGCATACCTTCTTTTCTATTGCTTCCGGCGTTAGAAGTCATGATAATAACCGTGTTTTCAAAATTGACAACTCTGCCGTGTGCATCGGTTACTTTCCCCTCGTCAAGAATTTGCAGAAGAATATTCAATACATCCGGATGCGCCTTTTCAATTTCGTCAAACAGCAAAACGGAATACGGCCTGCGCCGCACTTTCTCCGTCACCTGGCCGGCTTCGTCGTAGCCAACATATCCAGGCGGGGAACCGATAATCCTAGAAACAGAATGCTTTTCCATAAATTCCGACATATCCAGACGAATCAACGTTTCCGGCGTATCAAACAGCTCTGTGGAAAGCACCTTGACCAGCTCTGTCTTACCAACGCCTGTGGGGCCTACAAAAATAAAGGACGCTGGCCTTCTTCTTGGGCTGATCTGCACTCTGCTGCGTTTAACCGCCGCGGCCACCGCCTGCACGGCTTCATCCTGGCCGATGATCCGCTGTTTCATTTTTTCTTCAATATCGACAAGCTTATTCAGCTCGTTTTCCTGCACCCTGGAAGCGGGAATCCCTGTCCACAGTTCAATTACATGGGCAACGTCGCTTTCTTCTACCTGTGCATTGAGCGCCTTATTTTGCACACGCTTGATCTTATTGCCCACCTTGGCGAGCTCTTCTCTGACCTTTGCCAGCTCTTCGTAATCAATTTTTTCCGTTTCAGATGCAATTTCATCTTCTTTTTCAGCCAGACAGCGTTCTTCCTCTTTAAGTCTGTCGTAGGTTTCCATGCTTTTATTGCGCAGCGCGGCGCAGGCGCACGCTTCGTCCAGCAGGTCGATCGCTTTATCCGGCAAAAAGCGGTCGGTAATATACCTTTCCGATAAAACCACGGCACGCCGGACAAGCTGGTCAGAAACTTTTACCCTGTGGTGGTTTTCATAATAGGATTTTACGCCTTTAAGCACCTCGATTGTGTCTGCAACCGAAGGTTCTGCCACCTTTACAGGCTGGAAACGGCGTTCCAGCGCTGCGTCTTTTTCAATATATTTTCTATATTCATTAAAGGTTGTCGCGCCAATTACCTGAATTTCTCCCCTTGAAAGCGAAGGTTTTAGAATATTGGCAGCGTTCATGGTACCTTCTGAATCGCCGGTACCTACAAGATTATGCACCTCATCAATAAATAAAATGACGTTTCCGGCAGCCTTTACTTCATCTGTCAGGCCCTTAATGCGGCTTTCAAACTGTCCGCGGAATTGTGTGCCTGCAATCAAAGCGGTTAGATCCAGCAGCTGAATTTCCTTATCCTTCAGCCTTTGCGGCACATTTCCCTGGGCAATACGTATTGCAAGCCCCTCTGCAATCGCTGTTTTACCCACGCCAGGCTCCCCGATCAGACAGGGGTTATTCTTGGAACGCCTGCTTAAAATCTGAATTACACGTTCGATTTCCTTATCTCTTCCAATAACCCTGTCTATCTTTCCTTCTCTGGCCCTCCGGGTCAGGTCGGAACAATACATTTCTATATGCTTTCTTTTGGGCTTTTTTTCTTCTTTCTTCCTTTTTTCATTCGCCCCAGGCTGTTTTACGGCGTCGGGCTTTTCTTCGCCCTGCTTCTGTCCGGAAAAGAAATTCTTAAAAAGGGGGAAAGTCGGCGCCCCCCCTGGGGTAAAACCGTCCTCCTCGCCTTCGTTGTCTTCGCCGTTTGAAAGCTCCTGTCCCATCATTTCTGCAAAATTGGGAATTTCCCCGTTTTCGCTCATTTCCATAATGGTGTCCATCTGCTCCTGCACTGCGTCTAGATCTTCGTCTGAAATCCCCATTTTCTGCATAATATCAGTAACAGGCTTAATCCCAAGCTCCTTTGCGCAGGTCAGGCAATAGCCCTGCGAATCACTTTCTGCGTTTGTAGCAACAAATACAACCGCAGGCCTTTTTTTACATCTGCAACAAAGCATAAATCTTTCTCCTTTTCAATACCCGGTTTTAAAAACCGTTCTTCCAATGCGCCTTTTCTGTCTATACCGTTTTTTTTCGGTTCTGAAGCAGGCGCAAAAAAATAATAAAGTAACGGATCATGGCAAACAGCATAACCGCAGTTGTGATCAGCATTAAAACCAGCATTAAAATATCAAAATCGCTGGCACTGCCCGTAACGATCTCCAACACCACAATGGTGGATACGCACAGATAAAACACAACCGTAGCAAGCTTTCCATACCATTTGGCCGCCGGAGGCGTAATATGTTTTCTGAGTAAATACGCGCCGCCCAAAAGCATTAACAAATCCTTGAGTACTAAAATAACAACAAGCGGAATAATCCTGGGTACAATTATACCAATACAAATAATGACTGCAACCAGTGTAAGTTTATCTGCAATCGGGTCTAAAATTTTCCCCAGCGCCGTGATCTGGTTAAAATGGCGGGCAATCATTCCGTCAAACATATCGCTCAACCCGGAAAGCACAAGCATGGCTGCCGAAGCAACATAATTTTTCTGTATAAAAAAGAAAATAAACGGCGCAATCAGTAGGATACGCAGTACCGACAACAGATTTGGCACGGTCAAATTTTCCTTAAAGCGTTTCCCAATTTGAAGCATGATAAGATACCTTCCCATCCATCCTTGAATTTTCTGTTCCCTATCTATTTTATTCCCTTTATTCTATATGCGATCTCTGCGTATTTCCCGTAAATACGGCCGGATCTAAAGCCTGCGCAGACGAAGATTCAAAAAGTGTGCCTCCAAACGGTATAATGTTATAAAAATACCGGAACAAAAATGTGTTTTCCACTGTCTGTGCGTTGAACACCTGCGGCGCATCGCTTAAAAATGGAACCAGCAGCTTAATAAAGAAAACCAGCAGCGCAATGACCAGAATACCCTGCACAAGCCCCAGCACGGCTCCTAAAACTGCATCTGCACTTCTTAAAACCGGCAGCCGGAACACCTTTCCCACCGCGCCGGCCACCAGCTTAACCACAACTGAAAGCAGCAAAAACAAAACCACTATAACCAAAAGACTGAGCAGTGCGACGATGACAGGGGCTATTACCACCTCTATACCCTGGGCGGCAGCATCCGCCGTACTTTGTACAGACTGTGCAAGTGCAGACGTATCTATTCCAAAGTTTGGCAACAACCGTATAACAAAATCCGGCAAAATACTCAAAGCAGAGGAAATCCCCGCCTGCGCCTGCGTACCACCTGTATCCATAATCTGCTGTGACATATTCCGGATCAGCTGCTGCTGGAAAAATGTTTCGTAAATCCATTGTGCAAGATACTGGCCCAGCCAAATAGATACCGTTATAGCGGCTACCGTTCCTAAAATATGCACCAAAGTCTTTGCCGCCCCGCGCCGGATGCCCTGAAAAAAGAAAAAAACAACCACAACAAGAATGCCAATATCCAGTGCCAGACTCATTTTTCCTATCCTTTCTGCGCCTTTTACGCATCTGCTGTGCAGGCTGGGACAAATACGTTTTTTTGCAGCCCTTTAGGCTACAATATATCACATTTCCACCAAAAAAACAATTATATTTTTGTAAACAGAGCAGTCAGAAACGTACAAAGCGGATTTCGCTGATCCCCAATATATATGCGCTGTTTTCAGATTCCATACAAATTGCTCTGGCGTCTACGCCGGCATCGGCCGTGGCCACCTGTTCTGCATTCTTCTTATACGTATAAACCGTATCGCCGCTAAGGGCGCTGATATGATTCCCATATTGATCAATTGAAGTTATTTTCAGGTCTGTTTCCAACGGAGAAGCGGTTTCTCCGTTTTTGTCCATGTACACTATATTGCAGGAATGCCCGTCGCCGGAACGGGAAAGCGATAGGGTAACGCCATTGTACATATCAATATCAAAAGCTGTGAGCATCAGTTTGTTATAATTGTAAACCGATTGATCTGTAAAATTGGATTTGAGCATGACAGCCGCATTTTCACCAATGGCAGCTATATTTCCATTATCCATAAAAGAGACCTGAAAAAGCAAGTTATCGTCAAACTCCAGCAGCGCTCTCGGCTCATCCGAACTAAAATCCAGCACATACAGCGCAGAACGCATTGTGCCGTCCTTGGAAGACACGCCCGTCACTGCCGCCAGCGTTCCGTTTTCATTGATCGATACGCTGTTGGCGTAGTAATCCGCAAAATAATACGCATATTTTTGCGTATGGTCCGCATTGTAAACCGTCAGCTTTGCAAAATACCCGCTGGTCTGTGTAATAACCGCATACATTCCATGAGTATTGATATCCGCCGACAATATGGAATCCCTGGAATCACTTTTAAACACGGTTTCTCCTACCGTATCAATCTGGAAACCAGCGCCGCCCAAATTATAGATCAGGCTGTAATTGCCCTTGGTAAGAATAACAGGCGAAGAATAGCTAATTTGCCGGTTTAAAACCTGCCCTGCCGTATTATTGATCACGACAAAGGACGTATCGCTTACATACGCCAGGTTCTTATCCCAAAGCTTGATGTTACCGTTGTTGACCTTCGACCCGATAATCGCGCTGGGAAAGCCCTGCCCCTGGGTGTTTCCCAACAGATTTTTCTCTACGCTGTCTGCAAGCCTGTCCGGTGAAATGTTGTTCCAGCCGGCCACTGCAATCACCGCCAGCATGCATATAAGCAAAATCAGGACAACCGCCTTGGTTTTTTTGGAAATCTTTTCTCTGCTGACAGTTTGTGCGGAAAAATCCTCCGCCATACCGTCATACTTTTTCTCCTGCAATGCAGCGCCCTTTTCCTGGCCGCTTTTTTCCACTTTTTCCTTATCCGCCATTTTCATCATCCTTCCCAAACGGCATTTTATAACATACTCTGTTTAAATATAAACCGCATGCAGGCGCTGTCGGCCCCGCCTTTTTTCTATCCTTTGCCTGCAAAATGGTTTTCAGGTCCCCAGGTGCAAATTTCCCCTGCGCCACGCGCAAAAGCGTGCCGACCATAATCCTTACCATATTGTACAGAAAACCGTCGGCCTCCACGCACATGGTAACCAGTTCCCTGTCCCGTGTAACAGAAAACATATGTACATTTCTTGTAAAATCGCCTTTTTCACGCTTGTCTGCCGTACAAAAGGAGGTAAAATCATGCCGCCCCACATACTGCTGCGCAGCCTTGTGCAGCAACCGTGTATCCATAGGATACCGGTAGTGCAAAGCATATCCGTCTAAAAAAGGGTTGCGTGTCTGCGCGTTCCATATTTTATATATATACTGCTTGCTTACACAGGAATAGCGCGCGTGAAAATCCGAAGGAACTTCCTGCGCCCGATGTACGGCTATGCTCATCGGTAAAAAGCGGTTAAGCGCCGCTTTTAACCTTTCTGCGGGAATCATATGTGTCGTTTTCAGGCTGATGCAGTACATGTTTGCGTGCACGCCCGTATCTGTCCTGCTACAACCTTTCAGCTGAAAGTCCTGCCCTATAATCTTTTGGAGGGCGTCCTGGAATACCTCCTGCACGCTTAATGCATTTTGCTGGATTTGCCAGCCATGAAACGGCCTGCCGTCGTATGAAATTGTCAATAAAATATTTCTTAACGCACCGCTGCCGGCAGAAACGCATTGCATAATATCACTCCTGTAAAAATAAGCGCGCATATACACACTGCGCATACGTCCGTTTTTGAAAAATGCAAGCTTTTCATTCTGGTTCTTCCATCGCCGCCCCTGTAGCATCTGCATTCCATCGCTGTTGCCAGCTCGTAGGCGCGCCGGAATGCAGATACAAACAGCGGAACCAGCACCGGAACCAGTGCCTTAATCCGCTGGATTAAATTACCGCTTTCCATATCGGCCCCTCTTGCCTTTTGTGCACTCATAATCTTATCCGTCTCTTCCAGCAGCGTTGGAACAAAACGCAGGGCAATTGTCATCATCATTGCAATTTCATGTACCTTTACATGAAAAAATTTCAGCGGCTTCATCAAACGCTCCAGCGCGTCTGTCAGATCTGTTGGGGAGGTTGTAAACGTAAGCATAGAACTTACAATAATCAGGGAAGCAATTCTGACTGCAACAAATACCGCATTATTAATACCGGCCTGCGTGACCTTTAAAAAACCAAGCTGGACAAGCGGTTCCCCTCTGCCGTAAAACAGGTTGAGCACCGCTGTAAAAAGCACGATAAACAAAATCATTTTCATGCTTTTCAAATACATTTTAACTGGTATTCTCGTCAGGAGCATCATACTGAGCACAGACAGGGTGGTAACGGCAAGCGCGTAATAATTGTTTGTAATAAATATAAAAACGATAAACGCAAGCAGCAAAAGGATTTTCATGCGCGGATCCAGCCGATGTATGGCTGATCTTCCCGGCAGATATTGTCCCAATGTAATATCCCTTACCAAGTCACCACTTCCTTTCTTTATAAAATAACGCTTTTACAGATTGCGGTGTTTTTGCAAAGCCAGTATTTCTCCAATTGCCTGTTCCACTGTAAGAACCGCGTCGGAAACGGCATAGCCTTCCCGGCGCAGCGCTGACATGATTTTTGTTATCTGCGGTACCTGCAAGCCCATTTTTTCCAGTTCTTTCTCCCGTGAAAAAACGGCCTTGGTCTTATCAAACATAACAGCCTCGCCCTGATGCATAACGAGAACGCGGTCTGCTGTTTTTGCAATGTCTTCCATACTGTGAGATACCAAAAACACCGTATTGCCGCGCTGTTTATGATATTCTGTAATCTGCGCCAAAAGCACCTCTCTGCCGCTGGGGTCCAGTCCTGCCGTCGGTTCATCCAAAATCAGTATATCCGGGTCCATGGCAATCACCCCTGCGATGGCCGCCCTGCGTTTTTCTCCACCGGAAAGCTCAAAAGGAGATTTCCCCAAAAGTTCCGGCTTCAGCCCGGTAAAACGGGCCGCTTTTGTGACCTTTTCCTGAATTTCTTCATCTGAAAGCCCCATATTGCGCGGTCCAAACGCAATGTCCTTTTCGACCGTTTCTTCAAACAACTGATATTCCGGGTACTGAAACACCAACCCCGCCTGAAAGCGCACAGTGCGAATTTTTTTAGGGTCTTCCCATATGTCTCTGCCGTTTAAAAGCACCCTGCCGCCTTCCGGACGTATCAGGCCGTTAAACATCTGGATTAACGTTGACTTACCGGAGCCCGTATGTCCAATAATTCCAATCATCTCTCCTTTTTGCACCCTGATGGATACATCTTTTACAGCCGTTTTTTCAAACGGCGTATTTAAGCCGTAGGTATAGGAAAGATTTTCCGTTTCTAACACGTACATAACTCCTGGTCCTCTCTAAAACAGGGCTTTCGCATTTTATGTTGCCAAAACCTTTAAAAGTATTTGAATACATTCTTGTGTATCAAGCGCCATATTCTCTATCGGATAGCCGCTTGCACGCAGTCTGTAAATCAGTTCCGTAGCCTGCGGCACGTCAAGTTTATGCCGTTTGAGCAGCTCTACCTGTGAAAACACCTCGCGTGGCGCGCCCTGCGTCAGAATTTTTCCGCTGTCCATAACGACCACCCTGTCCGCCAGCGCGGCTTCGTCCATATAATGTGTGATTAAAACAACGGTAATCCCTTTTTCTCGGTTGAGCTTTTGTACTGTCTGCAGAACCTCCCTGCGGCCCATGGGGTCCAGCATGGCGGTTGGCTCATCCAGCACCAGGCAGCTCGGCTGCATTGCCAGGATCCCCGCTATCGCCACACGCTGCTTCTGGCCACCGGAAAGTTTATGCGGCGCATGTGTACGGTATTCGTACATGCCAACCGTTCTCAGCGCATCGTCTACCCTCTGGCGGATCTCTTTTGGGCAAACGCCCAGATTTTCCGGTCCAAAGGCCACATCCTCTTCCACAATGCTGGCTACAAGCTGGTTATCCGGGTTTTGCAGCACAAGCCCAACTTTACGGCGTATTTCATACTTGCACGCGTCGTCTGCCGTGTCCATACCATCTACCAGCACCTTACCCTCTGTGGGCAAAAGCATGGCGTTAAATTGTTTGGCCATAGTAGACTTGCCCGAACCGTTATGTCCCAAAAGCGCGACAAATTCTCCCCGGCGGACGTTCAGAGAAATATTCTTTAATACGTCTACCGGCGCGCCTGCTTCTTCGTCCTCTGGAATATATTGAAATGAAAGGTGTTGTACCTGAATAAAATTATCCATTGCTTTTCCTTTTCCCGCTTATACCTGCCAAATAGCAGTTGATCCACAGGGCAAAACAAGCCCTGTCTGCGTCACTGGCAGCCCTATTTCATCGGAGCTGACACTGCCGCCAAAGCGTTTTTGGAGCGTTACCCCCAAAAGATATTGCATAACGGCGGGCGAAAGCCCCGTTGTATACGAATTTAAAATAAAAAACTTTGCATTGGGCGATAACACAGAAGAACACAGGCCGCACAGGCTATACAATTGTTCCTCCAGCTTCCAGATTTCTCCGCCGGGCCCTCTTCCATAGGAGGGCGGATCCATGATAATACCGTCATACTGCCTGCCCCTGCGCTTTTCTTTTTGTACAAATTTTATACAGTCATCTACAAGCCATCTGACCGGCCGGTCTTGCAGATGGGACAGCACTGCGTTTTCCTTTGCCCACTGTACCATACCCTTTGAAGCGTCCACATGGCAAACTTTTGCGCCTGCATGCAGGCAGGCCAGTGTTGCGCCGCCCGTATAGGCAAACAGATTTAATATGTTCATCTGCTTTTTACTTTGCCGTATTTTATCGGAAACAAAATCCCAATTGACCGCCTGTTCCGGAAAAATGCCGGTATGTTTAAACCCCATAGGCCTTATCTGAAAGGACAACGCCTTATAGTGCAGCTCCCACAGGTTTGGGTGTTCCTTATATATCTGCCAATGTCCGCCGCCGCTGGCAGACCGTATATACCTTGCGTGGGCGCGTTGCCAAAGCGGGCTTTCACGCTTTGTTTCCCATATAATCTGCGGGTCGGGCCGTATAAGGATAACATCTCCCCAACGCTCCAGCCGCTCGCCACAGGCGGCGTCTATCAGCTCATAGTCTTTCCAGTTAGCAATGCGCATATCATTCCTCCGCTACCTGCTTTTATTCCGGAAGCCTTCAGGAAAGCCTTTCCCGGATCAGCTCTGCCGTCTGGGTTGCAAAACGCGTGATCTCGCCGGAATCTTCTCCTTCAACCATAACACGGACAAGCGGTTCCGTTCCCGAAAGGCGCACCAAAATTCTTCCTCTGCCGCCCAGGCATTCCTTTACGCGGTCAATTTCTTCGCGTATTTCCTTGTCTGTATAAAAACGGCGCTTTCCCTCTGCGCTGACCTTAACATTGAGCATCACCTGCGGATACCGTTCCATCAATGTAGCAATGCTTGAAAGCTTTGCCTTTCTGCGGCAAAGAAGGCTTAAAAGTTGCGCCGCTGTAAGCTGCCCGTCCCCTGTAGTAGAGTGGTCCAGAAAAATTACATGTCCGGACTGTTCTCCGCCAATATTATAACCTTCGCGCACCATGGTTTCCAGCACATAGCGGTCGCCTACCTGGGTAGACACAAAATTCATTCCTACATTTTCACAAAAACGGTTAAACCCCATGTTTGTCATTACCGTACCGACCACCGTATCTTTTTTGAGCAGGCCTCTGGATTTCATATCCGCCGCACAAATTGCAATCACATAGTCGCCGTCTACCAGATTTCCATTTTCATCTACCGCAAGGCAGCGGTCGGCGTCTCCGTCAAATGCAATTCCTGCATCCATCTGGTGTTCCCGCACGTATTTCATCAGGTTTTCCATATGTGTAGAACCGCAATCCTCATTAATATTGATGCCGTCGGGTTTATCAAATAAAAAGTGGCAGTCGGCCCCCAGCCCTTCAAAAAGCTTTCTTGCTGTACGGGAAGCGGACCCGTTTGAACAATCAACCGCAATTCGCATCCCTTGCAGATCATTCGGTACGGACTCGATTACATGGTCGACATAATCCTGCACAGCGTTTTCCGCATGGCGCACATGCCCAAGCATAGCGCCCTGCAGATTTGGGTAAGGTATTTTATGATCCAATACAATCGATTCAATTTCTTCTTCCAGCCCGTCCGGCAGTTTATAGCCATCCATGCTGAAAATTTTGATCCCGTTAAACTCGAACGGATTGTGCGAAGCAGAAATCATAATCCCCGCGTCCGCCTTATACCTACCGATTAAATAAGCCACTGCCGGCGTGGGGACAACCCCCAGGCACAGCACGTTCGCGCCCACAGAACAAAGACCTGCGATCAACGCGCCCTCTATCATGTCGGAACTTAAGCGTGTGTCCTTCCCAATCAAAACGGTAGGATGCTCCACTTCCTCGTTAATCAGCACCATGGCAGCCGCTCTGCCAATATTCATAGCCATCTCACAGGTCAGCTCTGTATTGGCAACGCCTCTTGCGCCGTCTGTTCCAAAAAGTCTTCCCATAAACACGATACCTCCGAAAAATAATTTTTGTCACACAAGCCCAGATGATTCGTCTGTAAACAGTACGGGCTGCCCGGAGGATGGTGCGTTTGGCATTTCAAGCCCCAAATGCCTGCAGGCTTCCAGCGTAACACACCGCCCTCTGGGTGTTCTGTTTAAAAAACCGATCTGCATCAGATACGGCTCATATACGTCCTCAATGGTAACAGCCTCTTCTCCAATTGCCGCCGCCAGCGTTTCCAGCCCCACGGGGCCTCCTTTATAATATTTAATCATAGCCGTAAGCATGCGCCTGTCGTTAGAATCCAGCCCCAGGCGGTCTACCTCCAGTTTATCCAGTGCAACGCCGGCCGTATCTGCCGTAATTACTCCATTGCTCATAACCTGCGCAAAATCGCGCACACGCTTTAACAGGCGGTTTGCAATTCTGGGCGTTCCCCTGGAGCGGGAGGCAATCTCCAGCGCGCCGCCGTCGTCAATGGGTATTTCCAAAATAGATGCGCTGCGCTTTATGATTTTTGCAAGCTCCTGCGAAGTATACGGCTCCAGCCTGAGAACAACGCCGAACCGGTCGCGCAGCGGCGCTGTCAGCTGGCCCGCTCTTGTGGTTGCGCCTACCAGTGTAAAATGCGGCAGCGGCAAATGATAGGAAGCTGCCATTTGCCCTTTTCCTGTAATAATATCAATTGCATAATCTTCCATGGAAGGATATAAAATTTCCTCCACAGCTCTTGAAAGACGGTGGATTTCATCAATAAACAAAACATCTCCCGGATTTAAATTAGTAAGCAGTGCGGCCAGGTCGCCGGGCTTTTCGATCGCCGGGCCAGAGGTAATGCGCAAATTAACCTGCAGTTCATTTGCTATAATACCTGCAAGCGTCGTTTTGCCAAGCCCTGGCGGTCCGTAAAGCAAAACATGGTCGAGCGTTTCTTTCCGCTGCTTTGCCGCCTCTATAAACACAGAAAGGTTTTCCTTAACCTTTTCCTGCCCGATATATTCCTCTAGTGAACGCGGACGCAGCGGATTATCTTCTGACACAACATCGTCCGGAATTTCAGCGGCGCTTACAATTCTGTTTTCAAAATCAAATGTATTATCCATGTATCTTTATCCTTTCAGCCTTTTCCCATTTCCTTTAAAACAGCCGCAATCATCTGCTCCACGCTCAATGTAAAATCAAGCCCGGAAAGCACAGGCATTACATCTGCACTGCCATATCCAAGCACCGAAAGCGCCTCCACCGCCTTTTGTATGTTGTCCTGGGCAAAAGGCTGCGCCGTTTCGGGCTGAATGGATGCTAAATTGGCCGTAAACCCGCTTACTTTATCTTTTAGCTCCAAAACGATCCGCTGTGCAAGCTTTGGACCAACCCCTTGCGCTCTGGTGATCGTTTTACTGTCATTTGCGGCAATACACATGGCTACCTGCTCCGGAGAAAGTTCCGACAAAATTGCAAGCCCTGCCTTGGGGCCTACACCGCTTACCGCTGTCAAAAGTTTAAAGCAGTTAAGTTCCTGCAGCGTTGCAAAACCAAACAGCTCAACAGCATCTTCCCGCACGTTTAAATGCGTATAGACCAACGCTTCCTGGTGAAGCTTTGGAAGATTCCTCTGTGTATTTAGCGTAGTCAGGCATTTATAGCCCACGCCTGCACATTCTATTACGATAAACCCCGCTTCTGCATGGGACAAAACGCCCCGTAAGCTGTAAAACATTATTGATTCCGTCCCCTTTTATACAGCATCTCCCGCAGGCGCGTTCCTGAAGCCTGCGTATGGCAAATGGCAATTGCAAGCGCGTCTGCCGTGTCGTCCGGTTTTGGGACCTGCTGCAAATGCAGCAGGCGCCGCGTCATTTCCATAACCTGCACTTTTTTCGCCTGGCCATAGCCCGTCACTGCCGTTTTTACCTGCAGCGGCGTATATTCAAAAACTTCTACGCCGTTTTTTTGCGCCGCTAATAAAATTACGCCTCTCGCCTGCGCTACATTGATCGCTGTTTTTTGATTGTTTTGAAAATAAAGCTTCTCAATCGCCATAAAATCAGGATGACAAGCATCCATCACCTGCATAAGCCGGTCATAAATGCTTTGCAGACGCACTCCAAACGGTTGCTGCGCCTGTGTGGTAATCGCGCCAAAGGCAAGCGGTGTATGCCTGTTGTTGCGAAAATCCACCACACCCCAACCGACGATTGCATAACCAGGATCTATCCCTAAAACAACCAAACCCTGCAACCCCCTTTAAAAATGCGCCTGCATAATACTAACTTAAGATTATAGCACATAAGGGTTGTTCGGGCAACTAAAACGCCTTATTTTTATCCTTTATAAATGATTCTTTTTTTAAAAAGGGCTTGCTTTTTTTTGAACCTTTGGATATAATAGAACAGCAATCTTTCCGGACGCTTAGCTCAGCTGGTAGAGCATTCGCTTGACGTGCGAAGGGTCAGCGGTTCAAGTCCGTTAGCGTCCACCATGTAAAAAGCACATTAAAAGCAGCTTTGCTTTTAATGTGCTTTTATTTTTGACAGAGAATTTATATTTTTCAGGCTGAACATACGGTCCAGCACAAAAAATGAATCCTGTTTTGTTTTTCCTGCCTTTTCCTTGCATGCCGGCTTTTACCCGGCGTAAAATAAACATGAACCCATCATAGAAGAATTGGAGGCAGTAACATGAAGCAGGAAAAGCAAAGCGCGCCGGAAAAAGGCCATGAGGAACAAAAGGCTTTTTATAAGCAGCCCAAGCATTCACCCGACCAGCGCAGCAAACCCATAGTAACCGAAGCGCTTATGGAGGAACGCATGCTGGTAGGCCCAAGAAATATTACGCTTTCCGGAGCGGAACATTTTGTAATGGATATAGACACGCGGGTTGCAAAACCGTCTGAGTATGGCGTGGACGAAATGCGCGACTGAAGTATTGTCAACGAAAAATAAAACTATTTGACCTTTTGCAACGTGATGGTTTTTTTGTTGAGCGTCAGCTCAATCTGGTCTCCCAGCAGGTTGTATCCAAAGGTAAAACTTTCATTGAGTTTTTCGTCTGTCAATGTAATATTGTCACTGCTGACAATGCAGTTTCCCGCTATTTTTGTTTCAGCACCGCCGCCGGCCTTTACTGCAAGGGACGCTTTATCTCCGTCAAAGCTTAAAGCAACCGTCGACATATATTCGCCTTTTCCGCTCCAGGTATTTGCCTTAAGCTCATCCTGCGCGCTTTCCACCACGGTCCTCGTACAGGCACACAGGGAAATCAGCGCAAAAAGCACCGGCAGCGTCCATATCCATTTTTTGCGCATATGCAACATCCCCTTTCCATAATTTTTCTTTTATTTATCATATGAAAGACCGTTTTTCTTTATGCGCCGGCCCGTGGGGTTCCACAGAACCGTTAGATTCTCTAATTTTCTTTGTTCTACAGAGCAATACTTTTACATGTCCGGCAGTTATACCTATTGAAAAACGCAGAAAAAAAGTATATAATAATAAAAAACACGTACTGATTACAAGGGTTTGTCCCAAGTAAGAAGGCACGCAATTTATTAGACGGCTTTGCATGGACCCGCCTTCTTTTCTTGCAAAGGGCAGGTTTCCGTATGCAATGCGTGTTGCCGACGCTTTATCCCGTGCCTTTTTGGGCACGGGAATTTTTTTGGGGGAAAGGAGGCTGTCCTATGGACACAAGAATTGCCCTAATCGGCATACTGGTCGAAGACAAACAGTCCACGGAACAAATGAACCGGCTGCTTTCTGACTTTGGGGATTATATTGTAGGCAGAATGGGTATTCCCTACCGACAAAAAAATGTAAACGTTATAAGCGTCGTGGTCGACGCACCCGGCGATATCATCAGTGCACTGTCCGGCAAACTGGGTATGCTGCCCGGCATTACCACCAAAACGGTATATTCCAAAAAATAAGGCGGTGCAGATAAATGCAGGCTCTGGTTGACAAGCTTTATAAACAACATATACTTACAGCGGATGAATTTCATCTGCTGCTTGCGCATTATCAGGATGCAAAGCTGTGCGAATTTCTTTTTTCATGCGCGCGCGCTGTATCAAACATGCATTTTGGCAATAAAATTTACATACGCGGTTTGATAGAGATATCAAACTATTGCCAAAACAACTGTTATTACTGCGGCATCCGCGCAGGCAACCGCCATGTGCAGCGCTACAGGCTGTCAAAAGAAGAAATTTTGTCCTGCTGCCGGCAGGGGTACGCGCTTGGCTTCCGCACATTTGTCCTGCAGGGCGGCGAAGATCCCTATTATACCGACGATACGCTTTGTGAGATCGTCAGTGCAATCAAAGCAATGTATTCCGACTGCGCTGTGACACTCTCATTAGGTGAACGCACCCGGGAAAGCTATCAAAGGCTATATGAAAGCGGCGCAGACCGCTACCTGCTGCGGCATGAAACTGCTGACCCTTTGCATTATAGCAGGCTTCATCCAAAAAATTTGTCGCTTACAAAACGTATATCCTGCCTGTTTGATTTAAAGGAAATCGGTTACCAAACAGGGACCGGCTTTATGGTTGGTTCCCCATACCAGACAAATGCCACGCTCATACAGGATTTACTGTTTATTCAAAAACTGTCGCCCCAAATGGTAGGGATTGGGCCGTTCATCCCACACACGCAAACGCCTTTTGCAAACAAGCCGCAGGGCAGCGTGCAGCTTTGTCTTTTTTTGATTGCCCTTTTGCGTTTGATGTTGCCAAACGCCCTGCTTCCGGCAACCACAGCGCTTGGTACGGCAGAGAAAAGCGGAAGATGCAAAGGAATTTTGGCAGGCGCAAACGTTGTGATGCCAAACTTATCCCCCATATATCGCCGCGCGCAATATGAGCTGTACGACAACAAAATCAGCGCGGACGAGGAAGCTGCTGAAGGCCTTGCCCTGCTGAAAAAGCAGCTTGCCGGGATCGGGTACACCGTCGTAGTGGATCGTGGTGATTTTGAACCGACATAAATTGCATGTATTATACAAATAGTATAAATTCACTTATATATACTTATAGAATAACTTTGACAGAAAGGAACGTCCGCTCATGTATAACCCAAAATCTGAGAAAGCAGAAGAATTTATAGACCATCAGGAAATTTTGGATACGCTTGACTACGCAGAGAAAAATAAACAGAATTTACAATTGATTGAAAGCCTGATCCGGCGCGCAGAAGACTGCAAAGGTCTTACCCACAGAGAAGCCGCCGTTTTGCTGGAATGTAACCTGCCTGAACAAAATGAAAAAATTCTGAAACTTGCCAAAAAAATTAAGGAACGCTTTTACGGCAAGCGTATAGTCATGTTTGCACCGCTGTATCTGTCCAATTACTGTGTAAACGGCTGCGTATATTGTCCCTATCATCACCAGAACAGGCATATCTGCCGTAAAAAGCTCACGCAGGAGGAAATTCGCCGCGAGGTAATCGCGCTGCAAGACATGGGGCATAAGCGCCTGGCGCTCGAAACGGGGGAAGATCCTGTTAATAACCCGCTGGAATATGTGCTGGAAAGTATAGACACCATTTATTCAATTCGGCATAAAAACGGTGCGATTCGCCGTGTAAACGTAAACATTGCCGCCACTACGGTGGAAAATTACAGAAAACTGAAAAACGCGGGAATTGGTACATACATTTTGTTTCAGGAAACCTACCACAAGGAAAATTATGAAGCGTTGCATCCAACAGGCCCCAAGCATAATTATGCCTACCACACAGAGGCCATGGACCGCGCCATGCAGGGCGGTATTGACGACGTAGGCTGCGGCGTGCTGTTTGGGCTGAACATGTACCGTTATGATTTCACAGGGCTTTTAATGCACGCAGAACATCTGGAGGCCATGTTTGGCGTAGGGCCGCATACAATCAGCGTACCACGTATCTGCCCGGCGGACGATATTGATCCTGAAAACTTTAAAAACGCCATTTCAGACGATATTTTTGCAAAAATTGTCGCTGTTATCCGCATTGCCGTTCCTTATACGGGTATGATTATTTCCACCAGAGAATCCCAGAGAAGCCGGGAACGCGTACTGGATCTGGGTATTTCACAGATCAGCGGCGCCTCGCGTACAAGCGTGGGCGGTTACTGCGAGCCAGAACCTGAGGAGGAAAACTCCGCCCAGTTCGACATCAGCGACAGGCGCACGCTCGACCAGGTTGTGAACTGGCTTTTAACACTGGGGTATATTCCCAGCTTCTGCACCGCCTGTTACCGCGAAGGCAGAACGGGCGACCGCTTTATGCGCCTTGTCAAATCCGGGCAAATTGCAAACTGCTGCCAGCCCAACGCCTTAATGACCTTAAAGGAATATCTGGAAGATTACGCAAGCGAGCAAACCAGGCAAAGGGGCGAGCAGGTTATCCGGCGAGAGGTCGAAAAAATCCCCAATGTCAGGGTGCGTCAAATTGCAAAGGAATATCTGCACCAGCTGCATAACGGAAAACGCGACTTTCGTTTTTAATTGCAATCGGCGCATTGCAATCAGGCGGAAAAGGAAAACGAAAAAGGCAAAGGAGATGCATACCATGACGCTCAATGAGACCCCCAGGGCCAGTCGCCTGCATATTGGTCTGTTTGGCAAACGCAACACGGGAAAATCTTCACTTGTAAACGCCCTGACCGGCCAAAAGGTATCGCTTGTGTCAGATGTTGCCGGTACAACCACCGACCCGGTGTACAAGTCCATGGAAATCCACGGTATAGGCCCGTGTACATTTATAGATACCGCCGGCTTTGACGATACGGGCAGCCTCGGAAATATGCGCATTGAACAGACAAAAAAAGCCATGGCGAAAACAGACATTGCCATTATGCTCTTTGCCGCCATGCCAGACCAGACCGAGCGCAGATGGCTGCAAATGCTTAAACAGCAAAATATCCCTGTCGTTACTGTTTTAAACAAACTGGACGTTCTCTCCGATAACCAAATAATACTGGACGCCATAGAACGCCTTTGCGGTACAAGGCCGCTGCTTGTAAGCGCAAAAACGGGGCAAGGAATTGCACTGGTGCGACAAGCGCTGATAAACGCCCTGCCGGACGATTTTGGACAACGGAGCATTACAAACGACTTAGTGCAGGACGGAGATATCGTTGTACTATGTATGCCGCAGGACATTCAGGCGCCGCGCGGCAGGTTAATTTTGCCGCAGGTGCAGACTCTGCGCGAGCTTTTGGACAAAAAATGCCTGGTGCTGAGCGTAACCACGGACAAACTGTCGCAGGCGCTCCAGAGTCTTGTAAAGCCGCCAAAGCTGATTATTACAGATTCACAGGTGTTCAGAACGGTATATGAACAAAAGCCAAAGGAAAGCAAGCTTACCTCTTTTTCTACCCTGTTTGCACAGTACAAGGGTGATATTGACTATTTTGTAAAAAGTACAAAGGCGTTTGAAACGCTGTGTGCGCACTCCAAAATTCTGATTGCGGAAGCCTGTACACATGTACCGCTCAAAGAAGACATAGGCCGTGAAAAGCTGCCACGCCTGCTTCGGGCGCGTTTTGGTCAAAATTTGCAGATTGATCATGTAAACGGCGCTGATTTTCCCGATGATCTGCGCAGCTACGCGCTTGTGATCCAGTGCGGCGCCTGCATGTTCAACCGAAAATACGTTCTGTCGCGCGTACAACAGGCAAAAGAACAGGGCGTGCCCATGTCTAACTACGGTGTGGTGCTCGCATATCTGACCGATATTCTGGATAAAATTGACTATTAGCAGCCAGGTACATATAAAAAGGGCGCCTCCTGCGGCTTAAA
>UQLR01000028.1 GCA_900541975.1 uncultured Oscillospiraceae bacterium
TATGATTTTATTATACTTAAAAAAAGAAAAAAGTCAAGGGAAAAAATACCAAATAAACAAATTTTATAAATTTAGCTCCTTTAAAAGCGAAGTGAACGCCTCTTTTGTATATAGACAGTTGATATATTCCAGTATTGCGTTTACAGACAGATATGCAGGCAGCTGCAATTTTTGCAGCAACGCCTTCCGCTTTTGCACGCTGTTTTTTCCTCCAGCCAAACCCAATGCAAACAGGTCTGCTTTTGTTATAGGGCAGTGTGCATTTTGCAAACTTTCTTCGCCCAGAAAGACAGCGCCGCTGTTTTTAAGCGCCTGTATAATATGCGCCTTACCAAACCCCTCTACGCCCAAAAGGCCCTCTTTGGAAGCTGTTGCCTTTCGTTTTTCTTTTCCCCGCACTGCCGGCACATATGCGTGGGTGATACTTTCTTCCGGTACAATCCCTTTTAAATAATTGCGTATAACAAAACCCGCTCCATCGCTGTCGGTTAGAATCAAAATGCCTCTTTTTTCCGCAAGGCAGCGAATTAAATGCACTTTTTCCTTATCTTTAAAAATCCGAAATCCGTTTGTTTCAATAATTGGGGCGTCTACAATGGACTGCAGCCTGATTTTGTCATACCGTCCTTCTACAATAATCGCCTGTTTAATTTTAACCAACGTCATACTCCTTCTTTGCAAGCAGCATAAGCTTTACAATCAGCTCCTGCAAAAGCACCTGCTTATCACAAGGTGTGCTTTTCATCTTTTCGTCCACTTCAATCAACGCGGCCAGGCTTTCCCTGAGCGCTGCAGTCGGCAAGCCCTTTGCATAACGCTGTGCGTTTGTCAGTCGAAACTCTTTGCGTTTATAGTCAAAACACGCTGCTATATCGGCAGTCTTTTTCCCGTTTTCAATAGCCACACGCACTCTGTACATATCCACATATGCGCTGGCAAGCACCGCCAAAATACTAACCGGCTCTTCTTTCTGATAAAAAAGCATATCCAACTGTCCAAAGGCCTTGTCGTATTGGCCTGTTAAAACGAATTTAGAAAGGTCAAACACGCGGGCTTCCAAATTTTTCACAACTGTTTTTTCTATATCTTCTTGTGTAATCTCTCTGCCGTACGCATAGGCGCACAACTTTTCCAACTCGTTTTGCAGCGTGGAAAGATCCGTGCCGCAATAACGGATAAGCCTTTGCGCTTCTGCTTCTGTAAGCGTTGCTCCCTGCTTGCGTGCCCAGGACGCCAACTGCTTTTCCAGCGCAGCCTGGCCTATTTTGTTTAGCTCTGCCACAACGCCAAGACGCGCAATCTCTGCAACCAGCTTTTTATTTTTGGTTTTAGACATATCCGGCATAATCGTCAACGCGCTGATTACAACAGACGTTGTGTCCGGCAGGTTTGCCAGCATCTCCAGCAACTTTGCAAAGGCAGTATCCGAAAGTCTGCAAGCGTCCAGATCTTTTATGTTTACATAATTTTTTCCGCCCATAAACGGTAAAACATTTGCCGCTATGGCAATCTGGTCTATATCGTCTGCACCGCTGAATACATGAAAGGAAAATTCCGACGGGGATTTTCCTGCTATTTTTTCGGTTAGCTTGTTGGTGTAATGGCGCACCAGCAGCTTTTCATTGCCGTACAGATAATAAATGCTTTCCATATTCTGCTCTTTTATGCTTTTCCTGAGTTCTGTTTCCGAAAGCTTCGCCATGGATTTTCACCCCTTTCCCCCTGCTCACCTTGCAAGCATAATTTCCACCCCGCTGTTCGGCGTAGCAGCAATATATTGAATATACGGTGCAGCCATATACGCCTGTGCTGTGGATTTTTCAACGGTATTGGAAATAACCAGGCTGCCGCTGCGTAAAAGATAATAATCCTCAGGTAAAACAGACAGTATGCACAAATCCGCATTACGCCACGCAGCAGGCACGTCCTGTAAACGGCCTCCGTCCGGGCAAAGCAGCACGTCCTGATCCCGCGTTTGCAAATAAACCCACACGCAGCCGTTTTTGGGCAGCAATTCTATTTTTATATTTTCCCAAAGCTGGACCTGACGCTGCCCCTGGAAGCGTATAACCTCATTTTCACTTTCTGCCAGCGCTTTTTCCAGCTCTTCGTTTCCCTCTGTATCATACAGTAAAATATTCTGCACGTCAAATTGCTCCGCCAGTTCTTTTGCATAACGCGTACTGCGCTTTCCGGTTGTAACAAGCAAAAGATCAACAGGTTTGGGGTTATCCTCCAGATACTGCAAAAGCGCCTCCTGATCCGGGCTGCCTCCACAGGATAAAACCGCGCGTGACGACGTATTCTCTAAAACGACACTGGTTCCGTCTCCCGTATCCTGGATTTTCAGCGTAACCGTATGCATGTGAAACAGCGTATCTGTCAAAATACCGCACAACAAAACTGCAAGCGACAGCAGCGCCGTTGCCCTTACAGGCTTCCAGCCCCGGTTGCCAAGCACTGCAATTGCCACCATAATCAGGGTTGCGCTCATCCATAACCATATGTAAGGCTTATCTATATTGACCTGCGCATACGGCAGGCCCGCTAAAAGCTCCGAAACAAAAAGCATATAGCTGCACAGAGCCGTTATCACAAACGCAAACGGATATGCCAAAAACGAAAATATCCCGCAAAAAGGCAAAAGTGCCATAGGCAACGCCAATATCAGCACCAGCTGCGCCGCCCATACCAGCAGCAGATTCGCCGGCAGAAAGTACAAAGAAAACGTACCGAAGCTGAACAACATAATCGGCATGGTCATAACTGTTGCACATAAAGACACAAGCAGCGTTGTTCCAACAAAACGCAACGGTACAGCGCCAAACTTCAAATGTTTAAGCTTTGCATCCAGCCATCTTTCCGCCGGCGGATAAAGCAAAATGATCCCCAGCGTCGCCCCAAAAGAAAGCAGCATGCCGACGTCCCCCGCCGCAAGTGGGTTGAAAACGGTAAGCAGAAGCGCTGCAAGCCCTAGCGAATTCAGAGAATCCGCCTGCTTGTGGAATAGCCTGCCGGCCATATAGATAACCAGCATAATACCGGCGCGCATCACAGACGGCGTAAATCCGGTGACTGCCATAAAAACAAAAATTCCGGAAATTGAAGCCATACATGCCGGGCGGCCGCGCCTAAACAATTTGTAAAAAAACATATAGAGAAAATTTGCAATAACCGACATATGCAATCCCGAAACCACAATCAGATGACCGGCGCCGGTTATATTGAACTGTGTTTTTACATCCCGATTCAACCCTTGCTTATCACCAAGCAGCAGCGCATTGGTAAGGGAGGCCTGCTGTACAGGCATAATATCGCGTACTGCCTGCGAGATTGCCTGCCTTGCGTAAAGCGCGTAGCAATACAGAGGCTTGTCCGGGTTTCCCGTAACCTGGACATCCCCCTCCTGCGCACTGCCCGACACAAACATTCCCTTTGCCGCATAATAGTCCTGCGCCGGCTCATACACCTGTCGGAAGCGCACATGGCAGGAAATGCTGTCAAAAAAATCCGCCTCTATGGGAGAATTCAGCGATAACATAAAACGAATCTGCTGCGGGGCGCCTTCATATGCAATTTGTGTTGTTTCTATTGTATAATAATATCTTCCGTACTGCTCATATGGAAGATCAGCTATGGTCCCCGTGACAAAAGCGGTCTGCCCTTCTAAAACTTTTACAGGTTTGGCAATGGCCGTATTGGCCGCAAAAAACGCTGCAAACGCAACGCAGGCAGACAAAAGCGCTGCCGGCACGGCCTTTTGCCTGCGCAGGGGCCTGACAAACAGAGAAACCACAAAAGCAGGCAAAAGTGCAAGCGCCAGATAAAAAGACTGCTTCTCCCCACAGGCAAAGGCTACAACCAATGCAAACAGATACGATAATCCTATGGTAGCCAACGGCCGTTTCATGCCTTTCCCCCTCTATGCAAAAACAGGGAAGTTCCCATACCTGTAATTCAAACAGCATGGGAATTCCCCATAAACATTCCATCTTTAATCCGCTGCACCCTGCATAAACAGCGGCAAAGGCGCCAGATAAATAATATCGTCCCGTTTTGCAGCATCACCTTCCGCCAACACAGCCGCCTTTCCAACGACGGCTCCACCTGCCTGCCGGACCAGCTCTTCCAGTGCATGCAGGGAATTTCCTGTGCTGATTACATCATCCACGATCAAAACGCGGCGCCCGCGTAAGCGCCTGGCTTTATCTTCCGCCAGAAAAAGCGACTGTTCACGCTGTGTTGTAATGGATCGGACCTGAACGCTGATCGGATTGTGCATATATACTTTCACCGTTTTTCTTGCTACTACATAATCTCGGCAGCCAATCCTTGCCATTTCATAGCAAAGCGGAATTGCCTTTGCCTCCGCCGTCAAAATTACATCATGCGCAGAACATTTCTGTAAAAGCGCCTTTGCGCACTCTTCCGTAATTTCCACATCGCCAAACATAATAAACGCAGCGATAGACAGGTCTTTATTGACAGAACAAACCGGCAGCTTACGCCGGCAGCCTGCAATGGTTATTTCATATTCCTGCATGTTTTCCTCTTCCCTTTTATTTGTTCTTTATCAGATATTACGCCATCGTCGTATTCAGTTTTTTCCCACCCAAAATATGAAAATGCAGGTGAAACACCGTTTGTCCACCGTCCGGGCCGCAATTGTTTACAACGCGATATCCATTTGACAAATCCATTTTCTGCGCAATTTTGGGGATAGTTGCAAAAATATGCGCAACCACCGCACTATTTTCTTCATTCAGCGCATTGGTATTTGAAATATGCGCCTTGGGGATCACCAATACATGTACTGGTGCCTGCGGCGAAAGATCCTCAAACGCCAAAATTTGCTCGTCCTCATATATTTTTTTTGTGGAAACCGATCCGTCGACCAATTTACAAAATATACAATCCATTGAGCATCCTCTCCTTCTTTATATAACATTTTACCGTTTTATTGTACCATAGCAAAATCGTTTCGTAAAGTTTTTTGTTTTCTTTAACATAGAAAAGCGTTCGCATTGCCTGGCAGGAAATGGTTTGGCCGCCCTGTTCCGTTGCATTTTCCGGTATTTTTTGTATAATAGGTGCAGGCAGAGCATGAGAAACAAAAATGAAGGAGCGTACAACGTACGCATGTATTGCGCGCTACCAGTCTTATACCGCGCATAATTTTGACTTTGGCATTTTTACACAGATGTTTGAAAACATGCGCACAACCGGGCTGCCGGACACAACGGTGGAACGAAACATTCTTATGTCGCATTTTGGTGTGCATTTTTCCCCGTTTTATTATATTCTGCTCCCGTTTTATATGATTGTACCCAGGCCTGAAACACCGCTTGTTCTGCAGACTGTTTTTGTTGCTGCCGGCGTTTTTGCCGTTCCTTCCGCTTGCCTTTACTCCGCTTATGGGGCAGAAAAAATCTGTTTTCCTGCTGTTAATCCCTATGCTGGTGGTAGACCTGATGTCCAATTGGCAGTACCAGTACGATATCAACTACCAGTACCCCTTTGGTGTTGCAGCACTTTTGATTTATATAGCGCTCCTGGCTGTTAAAGAGATGCGTACAGAAAAAACAGTTTACCGTACTGCTTTCGTGCGCCTTATGCGTGGTTATGTCTTTTTTCCTGTTTTTCCCCCACGTATGCAAAATTTAATTTCTTACAACAGCACTGTGCAAAGCACCGTGCAGGCATATAACGAACTGATTGCGACAATCCCAAAAGACGCTTCCATAACGGCAAATGGATATTATATTCCCCATATGTATAATTCTAAAAACCTGTACATGTACCCAATTACTATGCCTCTACAGCGGATAAAACGGAATACATGCTTGTCTCTGCCAACGACGTAGCATCGGACAAAGACGGCTTGAAAACATTTATGGGTGATGATTATACGCTAATTGATTCTGCCGAGGATATGCAGCTTTATCAGTAAAAATAAAATGAAAAAAATAAGACCCAGTGCATAGTACTTTGCACCGGGTCTTTTGCTGTAAATACAGTTCTTGCTTTATTTCAGTTTATTTTTGTTCCAATATTCATGCTCACAAATGTCCGCTTCCTTTTCGTCCATACAACTGCCGCTGCTGTTAAAAAGGCCTTTTCCTATTGTATAACCATGATCTGCTGCTTTGGCGTATGCAACAGCGGCTATAACAATTACAGCCAGCAGTACAAATAAAATGAGCATACGCTCCCTCTCTTTTCACATATGTGTTCTTATCTCTTATTTATGTTATTATAATATTGCAACGCAACTTTCGTTGTCAAGCGTATAATTCAACCGAAAAGGGAAGGGCTTATAAAGGAAAAAACACCTGGTTTACTTACCAAAATAACGTTCCAGCAATCCCTTAAAGCCAGCTCCATGACGGGCCTCGTCCTTGGCCATTTCATGAACGGTATCGTGGATGGCATCCAGATTAAGCGCTTTTGCCTTCTTTGCAATCTCAAACTTACCTGCACAGGCGCCTGTTTCAGCCTCTACACGCATTTCCAAATTTTTCTTTGTGCTGTCTGTCACCACTTCGCCCAAAAGCTCAGCAAACTTTGCGGCATGCTCCGCTTCCTCAAACGCATATTTTGTAAAAGCGGCGGAAATTTCAGGATAGCCTTCTCTGTCGGCTACTCTTGCCATTGCAAGGTACATGCCCACTTCGCTGCATTCTCCGTTAAAGTTCGCTACCAGTCCGTCGTAAATTTCCTGGTCCACACCCTTTGCGACCCCAACCTCGTGCACGGTTGCAAAACCTGCGTCTTCCACAACCTCTTTAAACTTCTCCTTCGGCGCTTTGCATAAGGGACATACGTCCGGCGCCTCGTTGCCTTCATGTACATAACCACATACTGAACATACAAATTTCTTCATATTTTTTCCTCCACTTATTAAAATAAATATTTTAGTCCGAAAAACGGACGGTCAGGCGTCTTTTTCCTCATCTTTCTTCTGACAGGCCGTACACTTGCCATAAAAGCACAGATTATGATACTCCACCTTAAGGCCGTACGTATCCATAACGGAATAATCAAGTAATTTGTTATCTTCCATTTCATGAATATCCAGCACTGCGCCACAGTCTGTACAGATAAAATGCGCATGCGGTTTTGTATTACCGTCAATACGCTCCTGGCCGCCTACCGTACCTACAGAAGCAACCACACCCTGTTCTTTGAACAGAGCGATATTCCGGTAAACCGTTCCAAGGCTCAGATCAGGATAGCGCGGCTTTAAATCATTATAGACCCATTCTGCAGTGGGGTGAATTGCTGTAGAACAGATGGACTGAAGAATTGCTTCCCTTTTTTTGCTGAAGTTTTGTCTTCTCATACCGTTTGCCCTTTAAAAATAGTAATAATTCTTGTTTATGTATATACCATATCACATCCCCATAAAAATGTAAAGAGTAAATTTTTATGTTTTTTATTTTTTATTGGTTATATAGGTGAAAGCCGTCTTATAAGTCTTTGTAAGTGTTTATAGAAAATGCTTGAAGTATCTTAAATAGGGCGACGTTGCCACACCTATAAGGGCAGAATAAAAGCATGTTGGTTCACGCCATTATGTTACGCAGTAGGGTTTAATAGGCCATACAAACAAAGGCTTTACAGGCATGAATGCTGATAGGGCAAGGCATTTCTTTACAATTGCCCTTTAACTCATAAAATTTTTTATAAAATACTCCATTCCTTTCTCTAAAACCGTTTCCATACAAAGTGTGGGCAATTAAAAAAAGCAAAGGAAATCCCGCCGCACCCAACGAAATGTCCCGGACAATCAAAGTTGCAATAATGGATGTAAAAAGTTCCGTAGCGTAGCAAGCACGGGAAAAGAGTCCCCTTTTTGTAAAATATACTGCATTTTCGCTTGTTTGGAATATCCCAAACCCTTTAGCAAATTGGAAGTTGTGTGGCAGAAAGTTTCTGCCACACAAGTACTTCTAGCACCATTGAAAATGTTGTTCTACTTTATATATACATTTTTTAAATATTCTTTAAGCACATTGCCCTGAAATGTCATTTTAGTTCTCCTTTATTAAACAGTTTTAAATCTCTGGTTCTGCATAAAACTATTTAACATAGCCTTATGCACTTAGATATTTCTTAAGCGTAAGAATGCCACCATTTTTATAACCACCTCACAAATCCCGATTTATCCATGCCTGTACAATTAAAATTATAACACGCAAGTATGCCGTTTCCTATCTTTTTTATTACTTATGAAAGCTAAACCGTATTTCGAATTGTCCCTTTGCCTTTTAAGAATTGATCTTAGTACTAAATATGGAGATGTCAACAATGTATTTAAACCTGCACATCCGGAAGGGTATGGTGTGCGTTTTGTGCCTGGCTTTGGTCATTTTGGGCGGTATGTTCATGGTTTCCGGCAACGATCCCGCTGTTACCGCCAGCGCGCAGCCGGGCAAAGAACGCATAAACGTCCCTATCATTATGTACCATGCCATACTAAAAGACCCGGCTTTACAAGGAGAATATGTAATTGACCCCAACACCTTTGAGACAGATTTAAAATACATAACGGAGCACGGATTTCATACCGTTGTGATGGCGGACCTGATTGATTACGTTTACAAAGGAAAGGATTTGCCTGAAAAACCGATCATGATCACCTTTGACGACGGTTATTACAACAATTACCTGTATGCTTTTCCATTGTTGAAAAAATACAATTGTAAAATGGTTTTATCCCCCATTGGCATATATACCGACCAATATAGCAAAACCATAGATGTATCTGCCTACTATTCCAACGCCACTTGGGAAAATTTGGAGGAAATGGCGCTTTCCGGCTATGTGGAGCTGCAAAATCATTCTTACAACCTGCATAAAAGATCCGGCGCGCGGCTCGGCGCAAAACAAAAAGCCGGAGAAAGCGAAGCAGAATACAAAGAAATACTTGCCGCAGATTTAAAAAAAGCGCAAGAACGTTTTCAGGATGAGCTTTCTGTCACACCCAACACATTTACCTATCCCTTTGGCGTGATCAGCAACGCTTCTTTGGATGTAATAAAGGAACTTGGCTTTAAAGCAACGCTCACTTGCGAAGAAAGAGTAAACAGCTTAACAAAAGGAGACAAAAAATGCCTTTACGGTCTTGGCCGTTATCTGCGGGGCAATCAAATGACAACCGAAGCCTTTTTTGCAAAATTTACATAACAGCTTTGCAAAAGCGTTGCAATTGTGTCATAAGGCCATGTTTTTCGCATATAATGGCTTAAGAAATAACAGGAGATGATTGCCAATGCCGTCTGTATTTATTAGCCCGTCCACACAGGAATTTAACCCATATGTGGACGGTGGAAACGAAGAATATTATATGAACCTGGTGGCCGACGAAATGATCCCCTATCTGGTTGCAAGCGGCATCACAGTGGGGCGTAACAATCCAAACGAAAGTCTGCGCCAGGCTATCAATTTATCAAACGCCGGAAATTACGATCTGCATCTGGCTCTGCATTCCAACGCCGCACCGCCCAATCTGTCAGGCCAAATTCAGGGCACGGACGTATATTATTATACAAACAGCCAACGCGGGCGGGCCGCTGCAGATATTATTGCCAACAACTTTAAAGCAATTTATCCCGACCCTGCACGTGTAAAAACTGTGGGCAGCACAAGCCTTGCAGAATTGCGTATGACAAAAGCGCCCGCCGTACTGATAGAAATTGCCTACCATGACAATCCACAAGATGCACAGTGGATCCGCGACAACATTGGGTTGATTGCAAGAAACCTTGCTTTGTCTGTAACAGAATATCTGGGCGTGCCATTTGTAGAACCGCAATAGGCAAAAGGCAGCGCGCTGTTTAAGATTAAAACAGGCGTACCAACTGGTACGCCTGTTTTTTCATTGAAAAGATTCGTTTTTACATAAAAAACACACAGCTTGCAAGAGTATATCCCATGGTCTGTACGGGGCTCACAGGACTGCTTATTCAATAGATTTTAAAGATTCCACCATGCTCACAGCCTTCATCTTATAATACATCAGCCAGTTTACCAGCAAAGAAAACAGCGCTGTAAGGCCTGTGGCCCATAAGAAAGTAGCAGGATAAATCTCTCTGCCAAACATGACCTTATCTATTTCCACCGTTTGTATAATAAAGCCTGACAATACAACCCCCAAAAGCAGTCCAACTAGAATGCCGACCAGCGTAAGAACAATATTTTCGCGGTATACGTAGGCGCTGACTTCTTTATTATAAAACCCGAGCACCTTAATCGTCGCAATTTCTCTGACGCGCTCCGCAATATTAATATTGGTCAGGTTATAAAGCACCACAAAGGCCAGCGCACCGGCACAAATGATCATAACAGAGACAATCATATTCAAGCTTTCTATCATATCTTTAAAGTTATTAACCCCTGCGCTTGTAAATGAAACGGCCGCTACATCGTCACGGCTGAGCATATCCTGTGCAAAATCTTCCTGCACACTTTCATCGCTGCTGTTTGTTACAGCTAAAATCATATTGAAGGTTGGCTCTTCTTCACATGTTTTCTCATAAACCTGCGGTGAAAGAAAAATATACCCATATATATAATTTTCACAAATTCCCGTTATCGGCACGCTATATGTATGGTTGTCTTCGTTGGAAAAGATGATCTCATCCCCCACTTGCAAATGTAAGGTAGACGCCAGTTTTTCCGTCACCACTGCGCCCTCGTCGGAAAGCACAATGGGGGTTTGGCTTTCTCGCTCATGCAGGTCAATCATCGTTTTCATATCACCGGCATTTTGCGGAACCATTATGTAAACCTCATCCACCGTATCCTTTGCATTGGAAGAGGAAGCTTTAACAGCTGTCTGGTTAACACGGATCGCATTTTCGACACGGCTGTCGGCAATTACATCATTATACAGCATCTGTGTCTGTTCTAAAGTGCCGGCTGTTTTTGTAACAAGGATCGTGTCATATTTGTGAATGTCTGTAAATTGCTTATCTACAATAACTCCTATGGAATCCTTAAGGGCAAACGCAGCCACAATCAATGCCGTGCAACCTGCAACACCCAGCACGGTCATGAGAAAACGTGCTTTATATCGCAGTAAATTTCTTGCCGTTACCTTCGAGGTAAAGCCCATTTTATTCCATAAAAACGGGATTCGTTCCAGCAAAATACGCTTACCCGCTTTGGGTGCTTTAGGTCGCATCAGGGCTGCCGGCTTTATTCGCAGTTCCCTGCGGCAGGTCACAAACGCCACTGTTGTTGTACAAACCAGCGCCGCCGCTATGCCGATTGCCATATAGCCCCATGGCATAACAAAAACCAGCGGCATCAAAGCGTACATCATACAATAGGCGTTAAAAATAACGTTTGGTAAAATTACAAGCCCTAATGTTATGCCGACAAGGCATCCTGCAAGCCCTGCAAGCGTTGCATAAATAATATATTTGGCGGCGATGCTCTCAGAAGCATACCCCAGCGCTTTGAGCGTGCCGATCTCTGTTCTGCGCTCTTCTACCAGGCGCGTCATCGTCGTCAGGCATACAAGCGCCGCAACCAGGAGGAAAAACAATGGAAAAACGGCTGCTACCGCATCAATTCTGTTTGTATCCTCCAAAAACGTTGCATACCCCGGATTGTCATCCCTTGTAAACACATACCACTGTATATTGTTGTATGCCTCCAGTTCTTCCTGCGCGTCGTTTAATTTTTGTTCTGCTTTTGCAAGCTCCCGCTGCGCTTTCTCCCGCGCTTCTTCAAGCTCCTGCTTTCCGGTTTCCAGTTGTGCAAGGCCAGACTCCTTTTGTTTTTCAAGTTCCTGCCTGCCGGCTTCCAGTTGCGTCTTGCCGTCTGTCAGCTGCTGCTGCGCGTCTGCAAGCTGTTGTTTACCGTCGTTCTCTGCCGCAGACAAGGCATTTTTTGCGTTTTCCAGCTGCGCCAGCCCTGCATCAATCTGCTGTTTGGCCAGGGCCAGTTCCCGGGCGCCTTGCTCTTTCTGCTGTGCAAGCGTATCTTTTCCGGCGTCTATCTCCCTTTTTGCATCAAGTAGCTGCTGCTCTCCATCTGCAAGCTGCTGTCGGCCGTAATCAATTTCGCGCTGGTAGGCCGCAATCAGTTCCTTTGCTTTTTTCAGGCTTTCCTTGAGCTGTTCGGCCTGTTCGCCTGTTGCATTCTGCAGCTGTTCCTCCAGGTATATAATGTTTTTTGAAACTTCATTTAAAAGCCCCTGCGTAATTTCCAGCTTATCAAGCGTCTGTGGCTTTGTATAGGTGTAAAATTCCTCATAAGCTTTTTCATACTCTTCCTGCGCCTGCTCAAGTTGCTGCTGTGCAGCGGCAATTTGCTCATCATATTCCCTTTTTCCCTGTTCATACTGCAGCTGTGCTTTTTCAAGTTCCTGTTCTAATGCCAGAATCTGCTCTTGCCCCTGCTGCATCTGCTCGTAAAATTCTGTTATAGCGCCGGGCAGGCTTTCCTGCCCCTGCTCCAACTCCTCCTGCGCATCCTCCAATTCCTTTTCCGCCTGTGCGATTCCGTCGTCGTATTTTTCCTGCGCGTCTGTAAGCTCCCGTTCTGCTTTTTCAAGCTGCCGCCGCGCATTTTCTTTTTCCTTTTCATAGGTTTCTATCCCGTCTGCAAGCTCCTGGCGCGCGGGCGCTATATTCTCCTGGTCAAAAATTTCTATGCGGTCCTTTCCCAGCTCCTCCAATGCTTTTTTGCTGCTGTTCACAACCTCCTGGTAAGCCCCGTCAAACGGAGAACCGCCCTGCTTTGAATATTCCGTCACCGCATAAATGTCTGTGTAACGCTCATATTTAAAATCCTGCGGCAAAATCATCATATACTGCGACACTTTGCCGTTTCCAATTGTAGTGGTGCCGCGCTCAAACGATATATATACAGGCGACTGCACAATTCCCACTACCGTATATTGCAACGTATGCAGCACATCGGAAGCACTGGTATCGCCCATTTGTTCTTCAATACAGATGGTATCGCCAATTTTAAAAGCTCCCTCATAGGAGCTTTTTTCAATTACAATTTCTCCCGACTTTTCCGGCAACCTTCCTTCCAGTAAGACCGGATCGTTTACCGGCTGGACGCTACCGCTTTCCTGCGGGAGAGACATCAGACGAACCACGTTTCCGGCGCCCTCTGTGCTGACAATCACATCTGCCGTATAGGCAAGCTGCGCCTGTACAATTCCGCGTTGTTTTTCTACCGCCTTGCGGTCTTCTTCGTCAAATCCCACTGTAGAAACCAGACGAAAATCCATTAGGTTTTGCTGTGCATAATATGTACGCGCCGTCTGCACCATGGCAGGACTGGTTGCTTTTACACCAACAAAAAAACCCACGCCTAATCCTATAATAGCCAGGATGGAAAGAAAACGTGCCTTTGTCTGAGTAATTTCCCGAATGGTATTTTTTCGCAAAGATTTTGTCATGGGTTTCCTCCTTTCCTGCCGCTTTTTGCCTTAAATGACTACCGCTTTCTCCCTCTTTATCATTGGTTATTGCCGGCATGCATTCCATCATTTTGTCTGGTTTTCTTTTCATTTTAAGTAGCCTGATCCTATTTCTAAACAGAGAAGTATTATTTTATAACCATAAAAAGTTGTTTTCATGTATGATAACTAGACATGCGGATACTGCCTTCATTTCCGCGTCTTTGGCATTCTTTCTGCATACTTTACAGGCATTAAACCTATTTATATGCCTTCCCGTTTTGGGATTACCATTCAATTTCTTCTACCGGAAGAGGTTCTTCGTTTAAAACATTGCTGACCACCTTTCCGCTTTTCATGCGGATCACGCGGTCTGCCATAGGTGTAATCGCCTGGTTGTGCGTAATCAGCACAACTGTCATACCCTCTTTCTGACAAGTGGCCTGCAAAAGCTTTAAAATGGACTTGCCTGTATTATAATCCAAAGCGCCGGTTGGTTCGTCGCACAAAAGAAGCTTTGGACGCTTGGCCAGCGCCCTTGCAATAGATACGCGCTGCTGTTCTCCCCCTGAAAGCTGCGCGGGAAAATTGTCCATACGGCCTGAAAGTCCTACGCTTTCCAAAACAGCCTGTGCATCTAAAGGGTTTTTACAAATTTGTGTTGCAAGCTCCACATTTTCTTTAGCCGTCAGGTTTGGAACCAAATTATAAAACTGAAAAACAAAGCCAATATCATACCGCCGGTAGGAAGCAAGCTCTTTTTCCTTCAGCGCGCTGATTTCCCTGCCCGCTACAAAAATTTCCCCTTCGCTGCATTTATCCATACCGCCCAAAATATTTAAAACCGTTGTTTTTCCGGCCCCGCTGGAACCGACAACTACGGCAAATTCACCCTGTTCAATATGAAACGAAATGCCATCCACAGCAGTAATTACAACCTCTCCCATCTTATAGCGTTTATACACGTTTTTAAATTCCACCAGACTCTCCATAGCTTCAACCTCCCATATATAACGCGACACAACGCTTATTAAGTTATCATAACATATGGACGCATAAAAGTAAATATTCCATCTTTTTGCATTCTTTTAACAAACCATTTTCTTTTTCTCTTTTATATGACAAAAGCGGGACAGGTCGTTTGCCTGTCCCGCTTTCTGTTTTTATCAGAAGATAAAAACATTGCATTATTTCAAATATGTACCATCCGTACCAATTTTTCCGCTGATTCCGTCAAACCCGCCGGAGCTGAGCACATACACGCGCATGTTGCCCTTACCGGAAGCCGCGATGGAAAGCGTGCCGTTCGTTACGTTTTTAACATCGCCCGTAACGGCGTCAATATATGTTCCGTTGGGAATATTTGTAAACGTTGCGGCATTGGTAACCGATACGCATACAAAGCTGTCGACCGTATCGTCCGTGTAACGGCGCTTGTATGCCATATCTCCCGACACATTCTCGGTAGAATACTGGCCCTTCTGCAGCGCCGGGATTGCACGGCGGATCTGGTTGAGTCTTTGAATGTGCTTTGCAAGCGGATAATTGAGGGTTTCTTCCACTTCTCCGCTGGCTGTATATTCGCTGAAATCGGTCGCTGTGACCGTTCCTTCCAGATGGTCGCCAAAGTAAGCGCGGCCCGTTGTGGAAAGCGGCGCGTTGGGGCCAACGTCTATAACCTGGCCTTTCTGGAATTCAATTTCGCTGCCGTAGAACAGGCAGGGAATACCGCGGAAAGTAAACATCAGGCACAGGTTTTCCGCCCAGGTAGCCGTACCACCAGCAAAACGGTTTGCCTGCCCATTATTGGGGGAATAGTCGTGAGAGTCCACATATACTACGTTCCAGGTGGCATCGTTGTATGTAGAGTCACCCGATTTTGCTACGCCGAACGCTCCCTGCGCTGTATTGAAGTTCCAATGCATCTGGAAATCGATAACACCCATACCGGACGCCTGGCTGTAATCAGGCTCATGGTATTCATTGCCCCTAAGGAAAGCATTGTCGCTGCTGGGCTGCTCATTGGGATCGTCATACTCCAGCCAGTGTTGCAGCGTAAGATCCATATTTTCGCTTACGTTTTCCGGCGTATTGGTCCAGTTCCACTGATCCATGTATTTGCTGTCCGGTTCATCCCATGTGTAGAACGGGGAAGATTCACTGGCATGCCCACGGTACCAAACATCATTGTAGCGTGTGCAAACTTCGCCGTACATATAGAAATTATCACCGCCGATTGCATTGAGCTGGTCAGCAAACATGGTGTTCATGGAAAGACGTGAAATATGGCGCAGCGTATCTACGCGGAAGCCATCTACACCCATATTAATATAATCGCCGTAAATGTCCACCAGTTTTTCAGCGACGTCGGGGTTTTCTGTGTTTAAATCCACACAGTCGCCTGCAATCTGACAATACTTACAGGTCCAGTCGTCCCAGTTGAGGCTCTGCCAATATCCATTATGATAGTGGTTCTGCGGGTTATAAACATCACTGGTAGAAACCTTGTCCATATTCCCTACATCGTTTAAGGGATTACCCGTATCATTTTGCGAAGCTGTAGAAAGCTGTTTCATCAGGTTCAGTCTCTGGTCGTACTGTACGCCGGGCGCCTGGCTGTAATATTCCTCTGCTGAGCTCAGGCCATATGCATCGAGCAGCGTTTCATTTGGAATCATAGAATCTTCTATGCTCGCAAGATCCTGTATATCGTCGTACACCTTATCAAACAGGTGCGCGAAGCTTGCCTCGCCAAAATTGCCCGTATGCTGCCATACAACATCCTGTATGATTTTCATATCCTTGTCATGCGCAGCGTCAATCAGATCTTGATAGGTTGCGCCTTCGCTTTCATAGCGCACATCTACCGTACTGAAATCAAACGCATGGTAGCCATGGTAATCATAGCCGCTTCCGTTTGTTACAACCGGCGTAATCCAGATTGCCGAAAAGCCCAGCGCCTTAATATAGTCGAGCTTGTCGATCAGGCCCTGGAAATCGCCCCGCCATGCCGGGTCGCTGTCCGGGTTGCCGGCT
>UQLR01000029.1 GCA_900541975.1 uncultured Oscillospiraceae bacterium
TCGCTTTTAAAAGCGGCCCGCCCCTGTCGCGTTCAGTTTTTTACAATCTGTCCATTTATAACATTGCACGGAACAACTCTACAGACAAAAAACCGCACAAAAGGCCGAGCAGCGCACCGGCCACAACGTCTGTTAAATAATGTACGCGCAAATATAGCCTGGAAAAACCTATCAGACCTGCAAGAATAAACACCGGGATCGCAACCGGCCAGCATTGCAGCGCCGTAACGGCCACAACAGAAAAAGACGCCGTCGTATGTCCGGACGGAAACGAATAATACCGCGGCCGCTTGATCACAAGCTCATGGTCGTCCAGCTTGTGGCACGGGCGGACCCTGCACACAAGGTGTTTAATCAATATTTCGCCCGCCAAATGTGCAATTACAAGCCCTACTAAAATATTCGCGCCAATCAACCGCCAGGGCTTATAAATTAAAAACGGTACGCACATGGCAAACCATACCAGCCCTTTATCCCCCAGCCTCGTCACAAAAACCATCAGTTTATTTCTTCGCGGGTTATGGAGCTTCCCAATCCGGCTAAGAACAATATCGTCAAAATATTGTACACGCTCAAGCATATACATACTCCTTACTACAGATTCTAAAGAGTATTATACCATACTTTTGCGCGTATGGACAGATAAATAAATAGAAAATAACTTCCTGTCAGGATAATTCCTTATCCTTTTTCTACAAAGATTTTTTCCTTTACGCTTGGATATGAATTAAATGCGCAATCCCCGGGATTGTCTCTCCCTGCTGGGAAGAGGTTGGCGACATAAGCGCACCTGTGGCTATAAACAAAATATCATGCGCATTTTGCTTTTGCATATTGTTCAAAATATAAGAACACAAAACACTGCCGCTGCAGCCGCAACCGGAACCGCCTGCATGCACATCCTGTTCTTTTGTGTCGTAAATCAGCACGCCGCAGTCCGTATGCCTGCTGCGAATGTCCATATGATATTCTTCAGACAACAGCGTGCACAACAGCTTAGACCCAACTGTCCCAAGATCTCCGGTGATAATCAGATCAAAATCGCTGGGCTTTTTTTGCGTATCCGTCAAATAATTGTGTATTACCTCCGTTGCCGCGGGCGCCATTGCCGCACCCATATTATTGGCGTCTTTAATACCAAGATCTACAATTTTTCCAATTGTCACCGCTTCAATATGCGGTCCCTGCCCCTGGTTTGCTACAATAGCGCAGCCTGCGCCTGTAACGGTCCATTGTGCCGTGGGAGTGCGCTGGCCGCCGTATTCCAGCGGAAAGCGGAACTGCCTTTCCGCCGAACAGAAATGAGAAGACGTTACCGCCGCACATCTGTGCGCAATGCCCGTATCTACAAATAAAGCAGAAAGCAGCAGGGTCTGCGCCATTGTCGAGCATGCGCCATACTGCCCCAGAAAAGGGATATTAAAATTGCGCAGCCCAAAACTGGAGGAAATACACTGGTTGAGAAGGTCCCCTGCAAAAATAGCGTCTATTTCCTCTGCTTTTACCTTTGCCTTTTCAAGCGCAAGGCTTACCGCCTCTTTTTGCAGCTTGCTTTCGGCCTTTTCCCAAGTATCTTCACCAGCCATTGTGTCATAAAAAATTTTGTCAAAACTATCCTTCAGCGGCCCCTCCGCTTCCTTTTTTCCTGCAACGGCAGCCCAGCCAGCCAGCACGGGCTTGTTTTCCGTAATAATTGTATATTTCCCCTTGCGCTGTGCCATATTGTACGTTTCATCCTTTCCATTTCCGACAAAAACTCTTCTTTCGGTTTTACAGTTTTCTTTTTTAGTATAAAGCACAAAACAAAAAAAATACAAAAAAAACAGGATAAGCCTAAAAGGCTCACCCTGTTTTAATCTTGAAAAACAGCCTGCTTTTATCTTTTTGTTCCAATATTTTGCTTATTCATTTGCAGGCCTTGTGCTTTCCGCCTTTGAACTGCTCGCAGAACGGTCAATCTTTGTCGATACATTACCCGGATCCCCTTCTACAACGTAATGTCCCTGGGACAGGCTGTAAACAGAATCTGGAAGATCTTCTCTTTTTACTTCCTTTCCGTTAAGATAAAACACGCGCTCCGCTCTATAGCCATATTCTTCTGATTCAACCCATGTACATTCAGACTCGGTCCTGACCTCGTCAAATTCGGGCGACTGCCAGCCATAAATTTCGCAGTATAACGTAACGCCGTCCATATATGTTCTGAAAAACATCTGAAATTCCGTATTGTTCTTCAGCTTTAAATCCAGGTTTCCGTAGTCAATTGTCGCATCCAGCCCGCCATATACATATGGGGAGCACCATAAATGCGGGTATCTTTCTTCAATCCCCATATTCGCCCGGATTCCCGCGTTATATATTGTTGTAGCGGCCTGGCATATGCCGCCGCCGTATCCCAGCTCATACTGTCCGTTCGCAATCACGCTGGCAGGAAGATAGCCGTTAGACGCCAAATTGCTGTCGCCGGTACACTCGTTAAACGAAAAAATCCCGCCGGGCTCTACAATTTTCCCGTTAATAGAATTAAATGCCGTTTTCATATTATGGTTAGCATTATAAGTATTGGTGGAAACGGTACTGAACTTTGCAAGAAGCACCGTCGCTTTCTTGACCTCGTCCATTGTATGCTCCGGTTTGGTTACGGTCGTCTGCGCCTGAAGCTCCCCGCTTGAAGGGCCTTTTGCAAATAAAATCATAAAATCCTGATTCAGCTTTTCCCTGTCCAGCGCCGTACCATTTTTACCTTCTGCATATGTAAACCGTTTGCCCTCCTGCGCGTTCGGGTCAAATTTTGACACGTGCGGCTCTACCGCGGCAATATCAATCTCTCCGGCTGCCCTTTCCACCACCTTTTCCACAGATGCGCCGGTAATCTGGCAGGATATGGAAAAGTCAATCGTGCCGGCCTGCTCGTCAATGGTAACGTTGTCCCCCTCCGGCAGGGAAAGCCGGTTCAGGCTTCCTTCCTCAATGGCTTTTGCAACATCTTTGCTGTACTGGTAAGCCTGCTCTATCACCGCTTCGGTGTTATAGGTATAAGAAAAATCTTCCTGATTAAAGGTCAGCACTTTATCGTTGCTGATAACGTCCACGGAAAATGCAGGGGCAACCTCCTTATCTTTCACCACAATCAGCGCGGTGGCTTCCTTTATTGTTTTTCCGCTGACGTCAATCCCGCCAATGGACACCCCTTTTGCAAAAACAGTTTCTTTTGCAGCCGGCTCTGCTCCTTTGGCTTCCGTAACCGGCGCAATGCTGGGGATAACATCCGGATTTAGCAAAAGCACGCCAAAAAACGCCGCCGACAGCAAAATAATACAGCTGGCAATCCCCAGAACAAAAAGCTTTCCCTTTTTCCTTGGCTTCGTACCGGCCTTATTCCACTTTGCAAAAGAATCCCCATACTGCGCGCCCGGGCGGCTGAAACTGCTGATATCCTCAAACGTTTCAAATTTGGGTGCCTGCCCCTGTTCCGGCTTCCGCTCTGCATCCCCGCTTTTTTCTGTCTGCGGCGGTGCCGGCTGTGTCTGGGCGCTTTCCTGTTCAGGCTCATTTTGCACCTGCTCCATCGGTTCCCTTTTCTGTTCAGAAACCTGCCCTGCATTCTCTTGGGTTGCAGCTGTACGCTGCGTTTTCGGTTCATAATTTTGCTTTTGACGCACCTCGTTTAAGATTTGCTCAATATCTGCGTCGTTATGCTGTACAGGCTGGTTTTCCTGTGTACGCTCCGTTAAATTTTTTTCCTTTTTTTCGTCGCTCACAATACTTTCTCCTTCCAAATAGGGCACGCAAGCATTAAACCGCTGTATTCCTTTATATAATACACCACATGGTTTCAAAAAGTAAAGCTTTATCTGTTTTCCTTACAATGTAAATATTAACAAACTTGCCGAGCTTTACTTCCGTTTTTTTGGAAAACCCCTATTTGTTGTTCTCGCGCAGCATACTCCATACAGGAACTGGTATAGACGTATATCCCCTCTTTTTTCCTTATTGAAAATGTAAATTTTTTTGTTATAATGATAAGTACGGCAGTCTACAAAAAAACGCCGTTTCATACAAAAATTTATAGACCGATAAACAATAAAGGACGGCTGATAGTATGAAAATTCTGGTCTTATCCGCATCCACAGGCGGAGGGCACATGCGCGCTTCTGCGGCTTTGAAAGCGTACATCACCCAGCACGACAAAAACGCGGTGGTCAAAATTGTAGACACGCTGGAATATGTAAGCCCCATACTCAATAAAACAGTTTCCGAGGGCTACGTTTTCCTTGCCACCAAAACACCGAAATTATATGGAAGCGTCTATAATACCGCTAACAGAGATACCCCCCTTAACAGCATGGTAACAAAAGTAACCGGGCAGCTTACAAAAAAGCTGTACCCGCTGATTTTAGATTTTACACCCGATGTGATCGTCACTGTGCATGCTTTTGCAGCGGAAATGGCATCCAATTTAAAAAAGGATTATCATGTAAAAGCACCGCTCATTTGCATTATTACAGATTTTGCCCCCCACAAAACCTATATCAACGAAAAAGTGGACAGTTATATTGTTTCGAGCGAAGAAATGGTCGATGCGGTCGAAGCCTTCGGCGTTCCGCGTGAAAAGATCCACTCGCTGGGGATTCCGATCGATCCATCGTTTTATGAAAAATATGACAGGGTTGAGCTAATGCGGCAAATGCGCCTCGACCCGCAAAAACCTACCATACTGATTATGGCAGGCAGTTTCGGCGTGACCGATATTTTAAAAATTTATCAGAACATTGCAGAAATAGATTTGGATTTTCAAATTATTGTCATTACAGGCAAAAACCCAAAACTTTACGACGCCTTTGAAAAGCTTTTAAACAAATCTGCCGAAGAAGAGACTTCTGTAAAACGGCAAAAGAGCAAGGATGCAAAAATGCCGTTTGACGCAGACGCCCCGGCAGAGCCTGGTACAAAAAGCCGCAGGGTTTCCGAACTTTCTTCCCAGCTTAAAGAAAAAACCGGCCATCTTAAAGAGAAATTCAGAGAAACGAAAGCGGAAATAAAGGAAGAACTGCTGGAAAGCGCCTTAATCCAAAAGCTATATAGAGCGTCCGGCAAGGCAAAGCCCACAAAACTTTTGTATTTTGTCAGTGATGTTAATAAATATATGAGTATTGCCGACCTGATTATTACAAAACCCGGCGGCCTTACGGTTTCAGAATCGCTTGCGTCCTCTCTTCCCATGGCAATTTTCAAAGCCTTTCCGGGGCAGGAGGAAGAAAACGCTGATTTTCTGTTGCGCCATAATATGGCAATCAGGCTTCCAAAGGGCAGAGAATGCCGGGCTGCCGTAGAGGACCTGCTTTTACATCCGGAAAAGCTCGAATCCATGAAAACAGCCTGCCGTGCTTTTTTCAAAGAACAGTCTGCAGGCAATATCTATAAGCTGATTCAACAGTTAACACAATCAAGATAGGAGATAACCGCATGCTACAATTGAAAAAAACGAAACGTCTGCTTTGTCTGATTACATCCCTTGCCCTTGTTTTTCTGCTTTTTCTTACTGTACCTGGTTGTACCGGTGAGGAAACAGAACTGATCCCGGCAAGCGAAAACCTGATGGCAGGCGTGCAGCGCGGGGAAAGCGCAGCTGCGTATGACTTTACACAGCAGGTACAGGCGCCTGAAAGTTATGAAAAATACGCACAGACGCTTGCGGATTTTTCCGCATCTTTAATTCAGGAAGCCGGCCAGGCGGAAAATACGCTTTTGTCGCCGGTTTCCACATACCTGTTGCTTGCTATGGCTGCAAACGGTACAGACGGGGATTCTCTTAAACAATGCAGAAAGGTTCTGGGGGATGGCGTTGTCTCTTTAAACAATATTAACGCCTGCTCCGATTACCTTCTGCAGCGTCTGACAGCCTTTAACAGCGACACAGCCTCCCTATCGCTGGCCAATTCCATGTGGGTGCGGGACAATATAGATATTAAGCGTACTTTTTTGCAAAAAAACGCAAATTACTATAATACCGGCGTATTTTCAGAAGATTTTTCAGACGCGCAAACCCTCCATAAAATAAACGAATGGACAAAGCAACAGACAAACGGTGCTATTTCGTCTGTATTGAACAGTATAGATTCCCAAACTTCCCTGTCCCTGGTCAGCGCCCTTTCATTGAACGCGCCATGGGTGGCAGCCTATACGGAAAACGACATACAGCAGGGAACCTTTACTGCAGACAGCGGGAATAAAACTGTACAGTTTATGCGCTCTTCCGAACGGTATATTCAAACGGACAATGCCACCGGCTTCATGAAAAATCTGGACACACTTCCACTTCGTTTTATCGCTATTCTCCCAAACGAAGACCTTTCACTGGAGGAATACCTTGCAACCCTTACCGGGGAAGAATTGTCCCATCTGGCATCCAGCGCTTCCGCCACAGAATTCACACAGGCTTATCTGCCCGTCTTTTCCTGCTCCTATACGCAAGATCTGGCCCCTCTCATGGAAACCATGGGCCTGTCTTCCCTTTTTTCAAAAAGTGCAGATTTCAGCAAAATGACATCTGAAAGCGTATGGATGCATGATTTGACGCATAAAACTTCTATCCATATAGGCCCGCAGGGCGTTCAAGCGGGCTCTGCCACTGTTACAGAGGTTACATCGGACAAGGGCTTCCCAATGGAGGACAGCGTTGTGCTCGATCGCCCGTTTCTATATATGCTTGTGGACAACGAAAGCAATATTCCCGTTTTAATTGGTACGGTTTTTGATCTCTAATTGCATACTTGTCGGCTGTGCCGGATATATTTCTGTTATAAAACATTGTGTTGATGTTATATTTCTTGCTTTTTTTAAAACAAATGTTATAATTATATCATCTGTGTGTAAAACTTGGAAAGGCCCATATTATTCTATTCTGCGCAGGCGGCAGTCTGCAGGGAGGCTTTGCTTTGTCCAGTAGCGTAAAGAAGCGCCGCAAAATAAGCGGCAGACTTATTATCAATATATTTGTTATTGTATTCTCCATCTGCCTTGTCGCTTATTTTTTTCTGTCAGAAAACGGGCTTATGGATTTACTGCGTTCTTCACAGTCTATTAGTCTGTTCTGGATTTCCATGGCTGTTTTCGCGCAGCTTTTTAATCTGTTGATGGATACGTTTATTACCTATAATTTTATCTATTTGCGTTATAAACACTTTTCTCTCTGGGACGCCGTAAAGGTCTGTCTTGTCGGGCAGTTTTTCAGCGCGATTACGCCTTCTTCCACCGGCGGACAGCCCATGCAGGTTTATTTAATGACCAAGATGGGGATCAACGCCGGCTATGGAACCTCCACCATGATGCAGAAATTTATTGTTTACCAACTGACGTCTACGGCATATAGTATTCTGGCCATTGTCTTACGGTTTGATTTTTTTATCGGAAATTTGGACATGCCGGGTATGTGGATTTTTGTTCTAATTGGCTTTGCTTCCCAGCTCATTGTAACCTCTGCTTTGATCGTCATTTGTTTCAATCGTTCTTTATCGGCTAAATTTGTCGGCCTTCTTGCCAAGCTGTTTAAAAAATTCAAATATAAAAAAGCAGACCAGAAAATTGCTTCTCTGGAACACCAGATCCATATGTTCCACCAAAGCAATAAGGAATTATTGAAAGAATCCCGCCTGATGCTTTCTTCTTTTCTTCTGGTTATTCTGCAGCTTACGGCAATCTTATCTGTTCCATATTTTATTTATCGTGCGTTTGGCTTAAACGAGGCGTCTCCTCTTGATATGATTTGCTCTCAGGCATTTGTAAATGTAACCTCCAGCCTTATGCCGCTGCCCGGTGCATCCGGTGCGGCAGAATTGGGATTCTCTGCTTTCTTTGGTATGTTTTTTACAGCGGAAACCATTAAATCTGCAATTCTTGTCTGGAGAATCATTACCTATTATGGTACTATTTTGCTGTCTCTGCCGTTTTCCTACTTTACAAAGGACAAAAAAGAACATGAAAAAGACCTGGAAGAGGGCGTAATACAGGAACAGGACGAAAGCTTAACCCGTGAAGAGACAGACTCTTAAGCCATATCCTTCTATTTTATCTGCCGTCTTAAAGGTCTTAGAATAAACAGAAAAAGGAATGCTGTATACAGTGAACGATAAACCACAGATTAGTGTAATTGTACCCATTTATAATGTGGATAACTATTTGTACCGGTGTCTTGCTTCTATTGCATGTCAAACCTTCCGTGATTTTGAGGTCATTATGATCGACGACGGGTCAACCGACAAAAGCCTGCTGATCGCGCAGGATTTTGCCTCTTCGTTTTACAAGTTTCATCTTGTAAAAAACAAAATAAAGGGAGTTTCACATGCGCGTAACACCGGCATAAAACAAGCGCGCGGCGAGTACATAGCCTTTGTAGATAGCGACGACTATATTGATCCCAATTATCTGAAAAGGCTGTATTACGCTGCAAAAGAACACAATGCAGATGTTTCCTGCTGTAATTATGCCTTGTATAACCAGCAGCGCGGCACGCACCATACAATTATGATAAGAAAACCCATAGAAGGGGTACACGCTGCGAAAAAGATTGTCAAACTGACCATTGCAGACTTTCGCGGCCGTTCCTACCTTTGGAATAAACTCTGGCACAGGTCATTGTTTTACCAGGGGGAAGAAGGTGAAATTCTTTTTCCCGAAATGTATTTTGAAGACATCGCCACCACAGCGCGACTTTTATATTATGCAAACAGGGTTGTGGTTATAGACCATTGCCTGTACTATTATACAAAAAGACAAAACAGCATCGTTTCCGGACTGAATTTTGAAAAACTCAACGATTATGTTTTATCCTTGGGTGTTTTACGGAACTTTTTTGAAAAAAATGGCAATTATAAAGAATACAGGGTCAGTCACTGGCGGCTTGCGTTTGCCATGTTTTTTGCAAATGGCGCCAATATTTTAAAAACGCATATCGAACTAAAAAACTTCAGCGGCCTTTTTACCAATATCGCCTGCGCTACCAAATCTGTCGCACACTTTATTTCCGGCAAATATATTCCATGTAAAGAAGTTTTACCGCAGCTTCCGCATAAAATGTGCGCGCCCGCCGCCAGGAAATAAAACTCTTTTATTCAAAGAGGTTTTGCTATGAACCAAAAGATGCTGTTTATTTATAATCCGTTTTCCGGAAAAGCACGGATTAAAAACCATTTATCATCTATTATCGACGCCTTCGTAAAGGGCGGCTACGACGTAACCGTCCGACCAACGCAAAAGCCGCTGGACGCGCTGGAAACCGTCCGGGAAAAGGCCTCTGCGTACGACACACTGGTGGTTTGCGGCGGCGACGGCACACTCAATGAAAGCGTAAAGGGCCTGCTTTCCCTTCCTCCTTCACAGAGGACGCCGCTTGGTTATATCCCCGCTGGCTGCACAAACGACTATGCCGCTACGCTGCATATCCCCAAAAACATGTCCAAGGCGGCAATGAATATTCTGGAGGGCCGTCCGTTTTTATGCGACGCCGGGCGCTTTAATGATAATTATTTTGTCTATATTGCGGCATTTGGTGCGTTTACACAGGTATCTTACAACACGCCGCAAAAATTTAAAAATATTTTTGGCCACGCGGCCTATTTGCTGGAAGGTATCAAGCGCCTGCCGGGAATACGCAGCACGCATTTGCGTGTTACCTCCGGGCAAACGCAGATAGAAGGTGAATTTATTTTAGGTATGGTTTCCAACACGCGTTCCGTCGGAGGTTTTAAAAGTAAGGGACAGCTTGGCGCAAAACTAAACGATGGTCTATTTGAAGTTATATTGGTCAAAAACCCCAACAACGCAATGGAGCTGCAAAATATTATCTCTGACTTTATGCGGCGCAACCCTTCTTCCCCGTATTGCACCATATTCAAAGCCGCGTCGGTTCGTTTTGAAAGTGAAGAAGCGGTCGGTTGGACGCTGGACGGGGAAAATGGAGGTGTTCATAAAACGGTAGCTATTCAAAACCTGAACAAAGCGTTTACAATGATTACAAGAGATCAGCCCGGTTTGTTTGATTAAAAGAGGTGCATATCTGCACCTCTTTTTTAATTGCGCATTAATCGAATCGCAACCGCCGTAATATCGTCGTCGTAGCCATCTGTGCGCCTGTTTCTTGCCTCTGTTACAATCGCTTTCGCAAGCTCCTGTGCACTGCCTTCCTTCCAGTCCTGTATCAAACTCTCCAACCACACATCGCCGGTTGCAACCGCTCCGTCAGACACCATGCACAGCCAGTCGTTTAACCCCAGCTTTGCACTGTCGTGCGAAAACCGGATATCGGTTAAAATTCCCGCCGGAAGCGATGCTCCATTGCAGCGATATGTTTTTCCGTTCTTTTTTATAATGGACAACGGCGCGCCGGCCTTCATAATTTCCGTATGCCCGGTGAACAAATCAATGCATGCAACATCCAGCGTTGCAAGCGATTCATCCCCTGATTTTACCATCAATGCAGAATTGACCACCCGCAGCGCGCAGTCAAAACCAAGCCCCGCCTTTGTAAGCCTTGTCATAATGCTTTCGGCCATGCTTCCGTCTACCGCTGCTCTTCCTCCGGTTCCCATTCCGTCGCTAATTACGGCAACCAGCCTGCCCATACCGTCATTAAAGTAATTATAACTGTCGCCACACAGCTGGCCGTTTCCGCTTATGTGCTGGGCGCTCCCAATCTGGGTGTCAAAGCAAGGGCGCTCGCTCATCTGCATTCTGCACCGGTTTGGTGCAAGGCTTAAACACGGCGTGTCCAGTCTGCGGCCGCAGGCCTTTGAAATTTCTTTGAGCAACTGCGGCTTTTTAATATGGTTGCGGTTTGTATCTACTGTCTCTATTTCAACCGTCATTCTGCCAAACCGGTCGATCCGGCAGCTTACGTCGATCGGTGTAATACCAAACAGCTTCACTGCCGTGCTTACACGCTCCGCCGCCGCCATGTCAAACCGTTCATAGTTTTCAAATTCCTCCACCATTTCCTCTAATATTTCGCTGAGCCCGGAAAATTGCCCCGCTACCACGGAGCGGATCTCCCCCACCCTGCGCTCTGCCGACAGGCAAGCCGTATAGGCGTCGTAATTTTTGTTAATGGCCGCTGCCATTTCCTTTGCTTTGCAGCATTTTTTTGCAAAACGCGCAGAAAAATCCTTTTCTTCAATGCTTCCCTTTTTTCGAAGCAGTTCTGTCAGGCTGTTAAAATCATTTAAACTTGCTTCCCTTTGCTTTTCCCAGCAATACACGCGCAGTCCACAGTGGGAACAGGTTTCTTCCGTTGCTTTTGCATAAATAGAGGAAACGTCGCTTGAAAAAATTTCCTTCATTTTTTTTGCCACATTGTCCACCGCAGCAGAAACATCGCTTAATGCCTTTGCTGCAAAATCCAACCGCATAATAACACTCCTGCGCAGTCCTTCTGCGCGCGCCTTATCGACAGGCGGTGAAAACACAGACGAAAGCTGGTTGCCCAGATCCTTTGGAAGCACAAAAAATATAAACGACGCAATCAGCGTTTCATAAACAGACGTCAAAATCAGGCTGGTGCTTTCAGACTGAAAGGCCATAACTGTATTACACGCCAAAAAAGCAAGAATTGTCCCAATCTTTCCCGTAGGAGCAAATAATCCCGCCATTAAACCACCAAAAGCATAAGAGCCCGCAACAAAGCTCAGCGAATTGTCTGCCATACTGAAAATAACGCCTGTTGCAACGCCAGATATGCATCCGCCGGCCACAGCGCCATAACGTGCGCAGAATAAAATTGCAAGTACGGCCAGCACCCGCCCCAACGATATTCCCGCTACCGATATGCCCGAAAAGGCAAGCAACAAAATGCACGCCGTCATAACAATACATGCTATCTCCTGCTGGTTAAAGGTTGTAATTCCACGCGTACCGGCAGACAACGCAATACTTCTGTTGAAAAAATATCCACCCACCGCAGCCAGCAGCGCTTCAATTATGCACATGGCCACAAGGCTTCCGGCAAAGTCCCCAACTGCTGCAAGGACAAGCCCTGTTGCAAGCATGGGAATAAACGCGACCACCGGGGAAAAAAATCGGCTTGCGTTGATCTTTTTCAAGTCACTGAGCGTCCAGCGTATAGCGCCAATGGCCAGTATAGTGGCAACATAACGGAAGCTGCCGCCCGGTGTAAACAGAATATATCCCAGCGACACGCCCGCAATAGATGAAAGTAAATTTTTAAACGGCACTGCCGCCGTCATAGACGCGCCAAACGGCGCATAGCTTCCAAACACCGCGCCGCCGGAAACCAGTATTCCGGCAAAAAAATAGACGGCCTGTATAGCAAAACTGCGTACGGTTTTTGAAGACATGGTATCGACAAAAAATCCCCTTGCAGCAGCGGTACGACCCGACTTCATACGCTTCACCTTCTGTTTATGTAGTATAAATGATTATAGGACAAGCCTCAAAAAGATTTTGTCGCAACGCCGTTTCCTATTTTATAACTTTTTGGAAAAAGGGCATAACGCAGCTTTAAATTTAGCAAAAAACCTCCTTTTGTGTAATCTGTGTACAGCTGCCTGCCAAAAGATAAGAAAAAATGTATTTCCGTTAACTTCACACAAATGAATACAGCAAAGCTGGCGCAGACATAAGTCTGCGCCAGCTTTTGTACGCACATCATTTTAAACCGTCAAAATTTTTTCCGCCTTTTGCACTTAGCACATGTATCTTGCTTCCATTGCAAGGATTTCCTGTACCTTTGGCGTGGAAGGGCCGTCGACGTATTCCAGGCTTATCCACTCTCCCAAAATGGTTTTTGCAAGCTCAGGCCCAATTACACGCGCCCCAAAGCAGAGAACATTTCCATTATTGCTCAGGATAGACCGTTGCGCAGAAAAACTGTCATGCCCTACAGCCGCACGAATCCCTTTACATTTGTTTGCGGCAATACACATACCAACGCCCGTTCCACATACTAGAACGCCGCGTTTTTCAAAGCCGCTGTCTGCAATGATGCGACAGGCTCTTTCAGCAATTGTGGGATAATTGGTTGGATCCTTGCTATCGCTACACCCTACATCCTCTACCTCCGCTCCGTTTTTCAAAAGAAAATCCTTCAATATTTCCTTAAGCTCTACCGCTGCATTATCACAACCAATTACAAACTTTCTCATTTTCCCACCCCTTTCAGATCCTATAACAATTCCAGGATTCCATCTGCCATAGCGGTCAAAATAATGCAGCAAGACGTCGCGCCTGCATCCAAAACGCCGCGCGAACGCTCTCCAAGTCGGCTTGACCTTCCATATTTCGCAACCATATCCCTGGTTGCATCACGCCCTGCCGCTGCAGCAGCCTTCATATCTTCCAAAACGGTGCAGAACTTCTTTCCCTCTTTTATTCCATTTTCCAGCGCATCTTTTGCGGGGGAAAGCGTATCCACCAGCGTTTTGTCGCCCATACGCGCGTCTACAATTTGAAACAGGCCTTCCATCCCTGCACTAAGCATTTTGTGTAGCTGCTGTGCCCCAATTTGTTCAATCCCCTCTCCGGCTTCCGCCATATCCATAAAGACTGTCCCGTAAATTGGCCCCATAGAACCCCCTATTTCTGAAAACAGAAGCGTTCCAAGCTCGTCCAAGCCTTCTGTAAAAGAAATTTCCTTTTCTGCAATACGGTCCCCAAACATGGTAAATCCCTTGTTCATATTCATTCCGTGGTCGCCGTCTCCAATCAGGCCGTCCACTTCTCCAAGATACGCCTTATTTTCCTGAATCGCTTTGACCATTTTTAAAAGAATAGGCTTTCCTGACGCATTATAAAAAACTTCCATATTCCCAGCCCCCTATATCTGCCTGAAACCCATGCTGTTGCAGGGAGCGTCTATCAGCTCTTTAAGCTCCTGGTCCAGCTTCATAACCGTAAGCGTAGCTCCCATCATTTCCAGCGACGTAAAATAGTTGCCTACATATGCCCGGTGTATTTGAATTCCTTCTTTTGTAAGCAGGTGGTCTATTTCGTCATACAGCACATAAAGCTCCATCAGTGGTGTAGCACCCAGGCCGGAAACCAAAACAACCACTTCGTCCCCCGCCCGAAAAGGATAATCCGGAACAACCATGCTCACCATGCGCTTTGCCATTTGCACCGCGCTTTCCAATGCGCAAACCTCTACGCCCGGCTCCCCATGGTGGCCAATGCCAACCTCCATAGTTCCCTCTTTAATTTCAAAATTGGGGTGACCCACCGCAGGCAGCGTACACGGTGTTAGACCAATTCCAACGCTTCTTGTGCTGTCAATCGCCTTTTGGGCGGTGGCAATTACTTCTTCCAGACAAGCGCCCTGCGCAGCTTTCGCACCTGCCGCCTTCCACATTAAAATTTCTCCGGCAACACCGCGGCGCTTTTCTCTTTGCTCTTTCGGGGCAGAGGCTACATCGTCGTTTGCAACGACGGTCTTTACCTCAATTCCGGCTTTTTTTGCCATTTTTACCGCCATTTTTACATTCATATTATCTCCGGAATAATTTCCATACAAACACGCCACGCCTTTTCCCCCATTTGCTGCGCGGAACGCATCTAAAAACGCCGCAGCCGTTGGAGAAGAAAAAATTTCTCCAACTGCAACCGCATCACACATATTTTCTCCAACATACCCTACAAACGCGGGCTTATGGCCAGATCCGCCTCCTGTTACGATGCCAACGCGCCCTTGCGGCGCCTTCTTCGCCTTAATTACCCGCGGGTTTTCTGCCGCCTCAACAATATCCCGGTGTACCTTGACAAAACCCTTAAGCATTTCATCTACAATATGGTCCGGGTCATTAAAGATCCGTTGCATATAAACGCCTCCTCTCTTATTTTACCTGCATTTCCGGCGTCAAAATTACTTTTAGCGCTCCACATTCGCCCGTTGTAGCCAAATGAAACCCTTCTTCCCATTTTTCCAAAGGAAATTTATGCGTTACAACGCCTTGTGTCGGAAGCTTACCGTTTTCAATCCATTCAATGACCGTATCATAACAAAACGGACTTAAATGCGACCCAAGCAGATTCAATTCCTTGCGGTCACTGATAATGCTCCAATCCACTTTTACCAGATCTCCAAAAACGCTAAACTCAACAAATGTCCCCATTTTCCGTATCGCCTCCAGACCCTGCTGTACACTGGAAGGATGTCCGGTTGCTTCAATATAAATATCGCACCCATAGCCGTTTGTCATTTCCTTAATCGCCTTTATAACATCCATTTCCCCAGGATTCATGACAACATCTGCACCAAACGCTTTTGCCTTTTCAAGCCGTTCATCCTTCATATCAAGTACCACCAAGCGCTTTGGGTTATGCTGGCGGATTGCCCCTACCATACCAAGTCCCAGCGTACCCACGCCAGACAGTACCACAACATCTGTAACGCCAATTCCCGCGCGTTGGACGCAGTGGTAAGAACATCCATAAGGCTCAATCAGTACAGCTTTTTCAATCGGCAAGGAATCCGGCACCAAATAATTCAGGGATTCCTTTGTCAGGCGCACATATTCTGCCATACCGCCATTTACATTATTCTGAAAACCGTAAAGATCATGCTTCTCGCACATCCAGTGGCGCCCTGTCTTGCAGAACATACACTCTCCACATGGAACAATCTGTTCTGGACAAATCCGGTCACCTATTTTCCACCCGCCCTTTACGTTTGCTCCAATCTCCACCACCCGGCCGACAAATTCATGCCCCGGGATCATTGGCGCTTTAATATACGGTGGATTTCCGTCCCCTCCCCAAAAACTAGGCGCGCCTTTAAACGCTTTTGTATCGCCAGCGCAAATCCCACAGGCCTCTACCTTTAAAATCATTTCGCCTTCACCTGCGCGTGGGGTATCCACCCACTCAAACCGATAATCCCCCGGCGCATACGCGACAATCGCCTTCATTTTTTCCGGTAAACAACTCATAACCAAACCCCTTTCCTTTACTCGACCGTTCTGCACACCAACCTGCAAAAAGAGCCTACAGGCAGCCATATAGGGACAATTTTGGGGGATCCACTTTTCTGTAAGCTCCCTTCGCCCTAAAAATACTGCAAAATTAATCTGCCTGTCAATTTACCGCATGGACAAATTGATATTCATTTTTTTGTGACTTCTCCCAAAAGACAAAAAATTTTTTACAGTTTTTTACTTGTTTCCCCCTTGTCTTTTTTAAACAATTGCTTTTAAACAAAAAATATCCGGTCCTTAATAAAGGACCGGATATCCCTGTCTGTCTCTTTTGAAAATATATAAATTTTATTTGCTCAGCAGTGTATACTTTCGTAAATAAAGCGCACTGTCGTTTTCCGGATTAAATGAACAAAACAAAATAGAAAAGTATAAAAACTTTAAAACATTACATA
>UQLR01000030.1 GCA_900541975.1 uncultured Oscillospiraceae bacterium
GACAGAATATGTAAAAGACCCGTCTCTGGTATTCAACAGTACATCTGGCGACAATACGATTGCCGCAACGCATCGTTATCTGTATGCAAGGACCGTTACAGACGGCGAAACATCCGGCGCGGTATCGATTGTGTTCTATACAAAGTGCGTTAATGTAACCGCCACAATTTCCACAATTGAGAAAAAAGACGAATCAACAAGCGAAATTGGCGTTGCCTTTGTGGGCATTTTTCCGTACACAGGGTATGGCAGCGCGGTAGTGACGGTAAAAGACGGGGAAACGCAGATTGCGCAGAAAACCTATACACAGGAAGAGCTTGCGGCGCAGGCTTCAGACGGGGCGTTTTCTGCTGCGCTTACGTTCCCCCAAATTACATCTGCCGGGGAGCATCCCATTACGGCTGAAATTACTTACGAAGGCGTAACAGCTGTTTCTGACCAATATGTATTGCCGGATCCTACCATCCGCACAATGGAAGCGGTTGCGTATACGGAAGGGGAAGAAAGCACAAAAGGCGGTACGGTACAGGTATCCGATGCCAGTGTATTGCCCGGCGAGGAAGTTACCTTTACGGCAACGGCAAATGCAGAGTACCAGTTTAAGGGTTGGTACAGCGACGCGGCGCTTACAGACCTTGTTTCCGACCAAGCAACCTGCACCTTACAGGCTGGTGAAGACAATGTAAAGCTATATGCGAGCTTTTTAAAGGAATTGTATCTGCGTTATCATACCGGCGATGATAATATTACCACGGTTCCCATGCAGTGGGACCAGCAGAACAAATATTATTATTACGATCTGACTGCGTCCCAGGGAACACAGTATATTTATAAAATTACAAAGACTGAGAGCAGTTGGGAAAACCATAATTGGAACGCAACGCCCAACGCCGGCGGAGTAGAATGTGCGATCGGCACAAGCGGGAGCGGGGATTTCCAAATTACCGCGGCGGAATCAGGAAAGCTGACAATCATTTTCCTGACCGACGATACGGGCCGCTATCTGCTGGAGGGGATTACCTATGACATCGCATTTGCAAAACCCAATTCTCTGTATGTGCACGCGGTGGTTGGCAACGATACAGACAAAGACGGCTGGTCCAAGGTTGAAAATATAAGCGGCAGAAATTATTTCTTCCTGCCGCCCACGGCCAGCGATACGCAAATTGAAATATTCAACACTTTTGGGACAGACGTTACAATTAACGGAACCTCTATTGCGCCCGGCCAAAAGGGAACGGTTTCCTATACAGCGGGTACACCGCTTGCAATCAGCGGCGCAGACGGGCTTACATCCGTTACCGTTATGCGTTCCAACGCGGAGGGCGCGCTGTATATTAACAGCACGGAGTATGAGGATCTGATTGGGTATCTGTCTCAATCAAAAGAATTGTCCGCAAAGGGTACGGCGGCCATTGCCTCGGGTACGACGGTTATAAACGAAGACGTTAAAAAGATCAAGGGCAGAGGCAATACAACATGGGAGCAGCCCAAAAAACCGTTTAACGTAACCTTTTCAGACGCCGTAACGGTAGATGGCCTGACCGACACAAAATTTTCACTTCTTGCAAATTATCAGGACGCTACCCTGATGCGCAATAGAATCCTGTACGACCTGTCTAACGAAGTGGGCATGCCTTATGCGCCGGATTCCCGTTTTGTGGATTTCTATGTCAATGGCATATACCAGGGCTCTTACCAGATGAGCCAGAAGATTGAGCTTGGTGAAGAGCATGTGGTAAACCTTCCGGATAATGCAGAGGGAGTTACAAGCGATTTTAACTTTATTTTAGAACTGGATAATCTGGACAACCAGACGCCTGATCCGGAAGACGTTGTGATATCCAGCGAAATTAACCGGGCAATTTTAAAAGGCCCCGATCTTTCAGAGGATGCCTTGATTTCTGCCGGGCAGCTTTCGTTTATGCAGCAAAAATTCAGGGAACTGGAAAATGCACTGTATAATGGCGGTACACTGGAGCAGCTGGCGGCGGTTGTAGATTTGGATTCCCTTGCAAAGGCGTATCTGATCAACGAACTGGGCAGAAATATTGACGGCGGCCTGCGCAGTACATACTTTACGTATAGCGCGCAGGAAGACATATTCTATGCTGCGCCCGTGTGGGATTTTGACTGTGCGCTGGGCAATTTGACAAGCACGGCAAGAGAAGGCTTGCAAACGGCAGATAAAACGGGCTGGTTTACAAAGAATGTAAAGATCAGCGGTACCAGTTATATCAATGCGCTTGCACAGGCGTTTAATCTTTCCGGTACGGTAGACGGAAAAACGTATGAAGATATTGTGAAAAATGCATGGGCAAAGGAATTTATGCCGGCAATCAATAATATTATTCTCAACGCCGGACAGGCAACCGGGGAGAATGGCAGACTGATGAGTATAGTGTCTTATGACGACAATCTGTCCGCCTCTGCTGAAATGAACTATTTGAAATGGCCTGTTCCCACATATGGAAACGGCTTTACATGGATTCCGGATGCAAGCCCGGAAGGCTATGCGGAAACCTATGAGGGCATGACGGCCTATATGAAAAACTGGTTGCAGACGCGCGCCACATGGATGACCGACGAACTTGCTTCCTTTGTGTATTCCGCACCGGCAACGGTTCAGGTTGAGCTTAATCAGGAAGTGTATTATGCTGACGACAGTCTGGTTATTACTGCGTTGGCTTCTGGCGCGACCTATTGGCTTTCCACAGAAACGCAGGTTTCTGCCGAAAGCTTTGACGATCTTGCAGGCGCGACTTATACGTATCAATTTTATGATGGAGACGATCTGCTGCATACAACGACCGGCATAGTGGGATCAAACGTCAGCTATACAATTCTGCCCAATACGTTTGAACCAGAGAGCGAGCATAATTTCTATGTTCGTGCATTTGCAACCCCTTCTGAAGGCGCAGAAGGAACCACAAAGGACAGCGACCCGGTTGCAAAAACTGCACAGTCTTCTGTTGTATGGAACAATGCAGACGCCGCGCTGGAAATTTTGAAAGACAGCATTGCCGTTGAAAAGACAACTGAAGAAGTTGCAGACGAAAAAATACAGAGGACAAACAGCGTTTATGCAAACAACGGTGCCTATTCTGTAGTGGCTTCTGGTGTGGAAGCAACGATACGCGGTGCAGATGCAACCGTGTCTTATATCTATACGCTGACGCCGGACAGCGGAGCAGAGCAGACATTGGAGGACAATACAAACTATGTTCCGCAGGCGGGGAACTATACGCTTTCGGTAGAAGCCGAGGCTACCGACGGCATACGTACTTATCGATATACGCTGCCAATTAAATATTTGGTAAACGTACAGGCCAACGCGCTTTCTGGAACAGACCTGAAGGCTACGCTGGACGATGAACCGGTAGATATTTTGGCAGAAGGGATTTACGACCTCCAGAATTTCCCGGCGGAAGATGATACGAAAGGAAACTTTACTTTTACAGCGTCGGCATCTGTTACACAGCCTGTGCCTGTTCCGCAGGATGTTGTATACAGCTATACTTTAAAGGAAAACAATGGCCAAGCAGCTGTGATAACAGACGAAGATGCAGACGACAGCACGCTTACGTTTAACATTCACGACAAGTGTACAGCGGGCAATACGTATGAGCTTACGGCTGTAGCCCAGTATGAGTCGGCAGGAATTTTACAGACAAGCACAAAGACCTATAAGTTTTCAGTCAAAAATACAGGTGATCTGGTAACCGTGTTCTTTGGCGCACCGGCCGCGACCTGGGACGTTGACGATGTTAGGCTTTATACAAAAGAAGGCGACGTTTACACGCCGGAGATTATCGACGATGTAACAGACGCAGATGGCTGGGTCACAAAAATTTCTCCTGCAGGCGGAGAGATTTCTGTTTACGGTACAGGCTTTGCGGCCACGTCCATTGCAACAGCCAGACCGAATAACGGCGTGTACAACGGCACGATCGTTGTTTACAAGGCGGTGCTTCCTGCAGAGCAATGGTTTACAATTGGTAACGGCAATACCGATTACGAAGCGCCAGACCAGGATAGCCCGGCTTATTTCCAGGCGCAGGAAGGCGGACTGTATTATGTATACGGTGAGCCCGTAAACGTTACTTCACAGTGCAATGCCACGACCATCACAGATTTTAAAATTTCTGCAGTTGCAGGCGCGCCTGTTGAGGAAACCGACCAGGCCACTGCCGCGTTGAATGAAACCATTACGTTTAAAAATGTGCTTTCAAGCCGGTATGCTTCTTATCAGACGCCTGTAAAAGTGGAATATTATATTGGCGACCATATGGTTGCAAGCACGGAAGATGCTTCCTCTGCAACTGTAACGGCAGATTTGCTTTTGACTAATACGCCAAATGACCCTTCTGACTTTGATTTTGTTGTTGGGAAAAGCTATAAAATCAGCGCTGTTGTAACGGACGGACATTACCGCATTACGTATCCGAACGTGGTAACAATAGCCGTTACAACACCCCAGGCAAGTGTTACCTCCATGACGAAATCACAGGTTTTCTCAGGCGATTACCTTGCTGTCACGGTTATTGGCAGAAACCTGACCCAGGGCGGGTACAGAGTCATCGAAAATGACGGCAGCGTGTCGTATTTAAACCGTTTTGTAAACGATACGGAAAATGAGATCCGCATAGCCAATCTCAGAGCGGGACAATCTAAAATTGTTCAGGTGTATGACGGTGATAATGCGCTTGTCTTGACGCGCATTTATTCCAGGGGTACGTTCAAAACAGAAATGGGCACAACTACGGTTGATGTCAACGTGGCGCAGACCAATAGCATCTTATGGCTGGAAGACAGGTACCAGGGCTATGTGGGCAAAACACTAACTCCTTACTTCCAGATCTATAACGCTGCAAATCCGTTGCAGGGCACCGGCTGGCTGCCTATGGAACGTACGAATCTGGAAGAAGATAAGGGATATTTGTGGTACTTTGATTTTACAAAGTATTTAAAAGATAACCCAGATTCTGCATTGCAGGGCGTTACAGATTTGCGCGTCCAATTTAGTAAAAACAGCACAGGCGCCGACGCTTCTGGCGTAAGTGTATTGAGTGCACCGCCATCACAAAATTTACGGTATGGAGATAATCTAACGTATACAGGTGGAAATCCTGCTTCCGTCAATGGACTGGTTACCATTATGGATAAGGCAGAAGTTCCCGCGGAAATCCAGGTTCCATTGGGAGCGGGCGTAGCGGCAACAGATTATGATATTATGCGTGGGGAATCCGTCCAAATTTACGGTATTGACCGTGCAAACAGCGACAATGACGATGCAACGGCGCACATGGAATATACGCTTTCCTATGTCAAGGACGGAGGAGAGACGGTAAATATTTCTGATTTTACTTATGACACCGACGACAACAACAAGCTTGTATATACCTGGACTGCACCGGAAGGCCCAAATGCTGACGGTGAATATGTGTTCACCATCACCGGGAAAAACTCTGACGGGACGCCGGCTACAGACAGAATGGCTGTTCACGTGGGAGAACCCTCCACAACAGCGCCGACGGATTTAAGCTATATAGGCGATACGACGGCCAGGCATATGGAAACGCTTAACCTGGTTGCACGCGCCTCCGGCGGTACCAATAAGCTGCATTTTGATTTTTATATGCAGTATCTGGATGAAAACGGCGATCTCGAATCGGAAGCGCTTGTAGGTACGACGGACACAACAAACAGTTACCAGGCAAGCATTACTGTCACAGCGCCGCAGCAGGAGGTAGCCGTTAAGAATTATAAAGTGCGGGTGGTTGCTTATTCGATTGATCCGGAAACACCAAACGACGGTTCGCCCGGCACAAAGGATAATCCGCTGGAAATTATCCAGGATATTACTGTAACAAGGGAAGATACGCACAAAATCTATTTTGACCCGTCTTGGTCAGGATTGGATGCAAACAACCCGTTTGTCAATACAGATGAAACCGTTACATTAACCACTTCTACCGGAAGAAAAGTATCCATGGTTCTTGACCCGGAAGATGAAAACGCAGAAAGAAAATATGTATTTGTAGGTTATGTAACGGAGCAGGAGCTGCAGGGAACCATGACGTTTGGCGGCGACATGGAAAATGGCTCAACGCAGGCAGTTGTAACAGAATCTGCACCTATGCATGCAGGCTATATCTATACCATGTCTACAATCGGTAATGTGTGGGGCTCTTACAATACAAACACAGCGGGCAGTGGGTCTATAGATTTTGACACGGACTACAGAACGTACTACCCGGAAGATACAGACTTTACAGATCCTGAATATATCAGTACGGCGGACCAGAGCAAAGTAAAATATCTGTTCTTTGACAATTCTGTTACCAAGTGGAAAGAAGTATGGCTCTATACATGGGGCGGCTTTGATACAGGCACAGAGCAAACGGTTGTACAGATGCAAAGGCTGGAAAATACAGAGGGAAGAGATATTTATTATCTGGAGCTTCCGGAAGGGTCTTTAGAAGCCTGGGCCAACGCGAACGTTCCTTCTGCAAATCCAGACGCAAATACGCAGGGCTTTATGTTTGTTGACCGCTCCGGCGGAATGTTTGGTTACCAGTATATGCAGTCTATTGATATTAAAAACTGGACCGGTGGCATTAAAAACTCAGATGGAGAGATTATTGCAGAAAATGAATTCCACTTTGCAGAAGACTTTAAAAATGGGCATATTATTTACCCATACTTCCAGGCCAGTCAGTATGCAAGAATCAATCAGGCGGACAGCGCGGCGGATACCGCTTACAGATACCGTGCGTATATCCAGATGATGACCGACTACTTCTATCAGAATGTGCAGACAAAGAACGTTACATTCTATGTGGATGCGCATACCAGTACGGCAAATGCAATTGTAATTAACAGAACATCAACCGACAGCGGTCTTTACAGTTATATTCCCAATTCAATCGAAGCATATAGAACCATTGACCAAAGTACCGTTTACAGTGTTACGTTTGCCGTGCCGTATACGGTAGATACAGAAACCCTGCAAAACGAGATTATAGCCAAGTATGCGGTAACCATAGATGGCGTAACGTATGGTGCAACGCTTGATGAAAACGGCGATATTGCAACGGGCGGGATTGTACCGGCTGCGACAGCGCTTGATACAAGCGAAATCTGGATTGATCTGCCCAGCAGGGTACCGGCGCTGAGTATATCTGAAAACAGAGCCGACATTATTGCATACAGACATAGTACTACCGTGTACAATGTTACAACGGGCGGTTCGCTCAATTCTTTCTCTGCCAATATCCATTATAACGACGACGTCCTTGTGCGCTCGGGTATTGGCCATTATTCCGACGGTTACTACACACTGCAGTATGCTTTCCCGGATGAAACAATTGCAGATCCGCTGAATATCTCCGTGCAGGCGGCAGCAACGCAGACAGAAGAACAGAAAAAGGCGTATCGCTTTGAAGGCTGGTTCAGAGGCCAAACGCTTGTACAGGAACCGTTTGACACGCTTGGTAATGAACAATATACATATGTATATACGCCGGTCAGCACAGACAGAGTGAACTTTACGGCTCGCTTCAGGGTAAGAACAGGTGCAGATACATACACCTCTTACTTTATATTGACAAAGGATATGCTGGCAAGCGAGGAGGATCCATGGACGGTAGAGGGGCTCAGATGGCAAGCCTTCAACGCTGCCGGCGTGGAAGATGCTTCTGTTATCGGCGATGGAAAACCGGTTGACATTGAGCCGGTCACAATGGTTAACGGAATCAGCTATGATATTGACGGTTATATTTTCAGGGTGAGCTATCACAGCAATATTGCAACGATCCGTTTCTATGAGGATGGCGTAGATCCGGCCACCGAAACAAAGCGGGCGACAGCGTTGCTCAATGTGGCAGACGGTATACGAAATAATAAGGTATATTATATAACAAGCTATAACGATTACCATTCATCAATTGGCATTGCAGATTCTGTTCACGGGTGGTATAATCTTAAGTATGTGGCTACATTCGAGTACCCGGTGGAAACAGAGCGTTTCTATCAAGACGGCGATGTATTGACGCACGAACAGCTGCAAAGCGTCGATACGGTTGTAAAACCGCTTGAGGTATATGTTTCTGCAGACCTTACAAAAATATTCCCAAGAGTGGACAGCCGCGTAAATGAATATTTCTGGCCCGCACCTACAGCAGACCAGCTCAAATTCAGGGAAAGCAACACGGTCAATATTATTCCGCAAAAGGTAGAAACCAGGCAATATTCGGTAACGCTTGTCAATGCGCTGGAAGAAGCCGGCGGTGTGGAAGTATCGGTGGGTACGCTTAACAGTACGCCTGAAATTAAAAATATCAGTTCGAAGCCAATTGAAGTAGAGGATGAAACTTCGATTCCCTATGTTCAGTATACAGATCCGAACAAAACCTCTACACAGGTGGAATATCTTTACGGCATAACAGTTGAAGCACCCAGGGAGTCTACCGATGCGAGCGGTGAAACGTGTACTTTCTCTGGCTGGTACGACGTTCATTCCCGGCAGATGGTTTCCTACAGGGAGAAGTTTACTACAATTATAACGCAGGATACGGTGCTTATGCCTGTATACAGCGATAATACAACGTTGCATACGCAAATGCCGGGAGCGTCTATTGATCAGGTTATTTATGAAACCTATGTGGAAAACTCTGTAGATAAAGTAAAAATTGTATATTCTACACGCCTAATTAATCCAATGGCGCAATCTAATGCAAAGCTGTACGTACAAAGAGCAATTATAGACGGCAGCCAGGCGCCCACTGAGCAGGATTGGTCTGCACCTGTGGATATTACCGCAAGCCTAAACAAGGATAACCGCGGCAATGTGCTGATCCGGGCCAATATCTATGACGAAAGCGGCGCGGTGAGCACAACCAGGTATTATTTACGCGCTTATGTGGAATACAAGGACGAAGACGGCACCATTCAGAAAGTATACAGCAATGTTGAAGTCGGTTCGCCGGTAAATATTCCAGGAATTTTAAATTGATTCGTTTAAAGTATTCTTATAGATGGGAATTTTCATCAAAGACAGATGGGAGGTTCTGAACATGAAAAAAAAGTATATGGAACCAGAGGTTGAGAAAATCCTTTTTACATTTGAACGGATCATGCTTGACCCTAATGACCCTGAGGTAGGAAGTATATACGATCCCGGCATTTCTGATCCGCCGGAATCCATACCGGATATTGACCCCTGGGGCTGAAAGATCATGATTATCGACGGACGGGTATACCCGTCCGTCGTTTTCCGTTCAAAGTATAAAGAGGCAGCATAGCATCATTATGCGTGTCGGGCATAAATGCGCTGTGGAAGGTGTATTTGCGATGAAACGTGCATACAAAGAAAAAAAGATTTCTGTTTTTAAGCCGCTGGATGCACTGGTAGCATTGGCGGTTTTTGCGGTTGCCGCCGTTTGCATGCTGGCAATGTTTTTTCGGGAATCCGGCGACTTAAAAGCGGTAGTCCGGCAGGATGGAAAAATTATAAAAGAGGTGGAACTGCAAACCGTGCAGTCGCCTTACCTTTTTCCTGTAAAGGGTGATATACCGCTTATCATTTTGTTTGAAAGCGACGGCGCCTGTGTAAAAAGCTCCGAATGCAGGGACAAAATCTGCGTCAATACCGGTAAGCTTACCAGGGCCGGACAAATGGCAATCTGTTTACCTGCGCGGGTTACGCTTGAACTGCAAAGCGTGGAAGGTACAGAGAATACACCTGACGCAATAACGGGGTGAAAAAATGGAACAAAAATATACAGCCAAAATGATGCCGAAGTTTTTATGGCTTACGCAGACGGCACTGTTTAGCGCCGTGGCCGTCATACTGGCTGCACTGGAATCCATGCTTCCGGATTTCCCCATACCTTTACCGGGGGTCAAGCTGGGGCTTTCCAATATAGCAACTATGTTTGCGACCCAAAATCTCGGGTTGGCGTCCGGGCTTACCGCAGCGCTGTTTAAAGCAATTTTTGCAGGGCTTACCAGGGGCGGCATCGCTTTTATTATGAGTCTGGCAGGCGGCGTGCTCAGCACACTGGTATTTTATCTGTTTGTTTGCGTGAAAAGCAACTGTTTTGGTTATGTAGGAATTGGGATCAGTTGTGCAGTTATGCATAATACAGCACAGATTGGCATTGCTGCGCTCCTTACGGATTCTTCTGTTTTTATTTATTATCCGGTTCTTTTACTGGCTTCCCTTGCGGCAGGAGCGGTTACGGGTATTGCTGTAGGAATTATGATGCCGGTTTTTCGCAAAATACGTTTTTTCTGGTAGCAGGTAAGGCGTGCTTTAAAACAAAAGTGCAAAGACAGCATTTTGTGCGTTTTATATGTTTAATATGCATAAAATTTTAGAAAACTATTTTCAAAAACCTTTAAAAATGTTATAATGAACAAACAAAAAAAGAGCAATTTGTATTTAGAGAATCTGTATGGTTTATTGCAGGTTGCGGGCGCTTATTTTCAGCGGCTCGGATTGACGGCCCTGAAAACCATGCAATATTTGTTTTATACGCCTGTTAAAAAAATTAGTGTTCCGTATGAAAAATAGAATCACCCTGGCGCTGATTACAGATGAGGGGAAAAACATGCTTTTTGGTTTACTTAAAGGCGATATACTTTTAATTATTGGCGCTGTGTTGTCATTCATAACCGTGCTTTTGTTCTGGCGTGTCAAGAAAAACAGTTTGTAGCTGGCGGAAAACAGCGGAAAATTACGTGCGCTGATGCATATGCCCTACCGGCAGGTGCGCAGATCTGTCCAGGGAAAGTTTAGCGTGCATAAGCTGCTTTTGTTTTTTCTTTTTCTGGTTTTTACCGTTGCCTTTTTTCTGTGGCTGTATATGCAATGGGGGATAGTAACAGCAGCGTTTCTGTGCTTGCCCTGTGCTGCGTTAACGGCTGCCTTTTTTAATGAATTGGTTTGGTTTCTGGCCTATTTGATCAGGAAACTGCTGGCTATAGAAAACGCCAGAATGAGCACGTTGTTCTCTGTAAATATTGTTATGCTGCTTTTCTTTTTTTTGAACCTTTCATTCCATTTTCATATGGAACGGACGGCTTCATTTGTTTTAGCGATATATAATTTACTGTTTTGTTATTTTTTAACATTTATGCTGCTGCTTTTGCTTTTAAAAGAGGCTGGGGAAAAAACAGAACGCTTACGTTTAAAAATCTTTGGAAATCCACCATTTTAATTATTTTGTTGTTTTTAGTTATTTTGGCGGGGCTTTCCTATACAGGTTGGCTGCACCGTGCAGATGCGTTTACCGGTATGGGAACGTATTCTTATTTTGATATGTTTTACTATACGTGTGTGACGTTTGCAACTGTTGGGTTTGGCGATATTGTTCCTGCAAGTATTTTTGCAAAAGCCGTTTGTGTTTTAACAATTGCAACAAGCATTGTATGCGTCACTGTTATGCTCAGTACGGTTATGTCTGTCCGGAAAAATGAAGAGAACCAACCTTTTGGATAGGATGTGAAGGAAAATGAAAAATCCGTTTATCCATATAGATGAAAAAGATGGGCAATACCTTGCGGAAAACTGTTCGTTGAACAAGCTGGTTTTGGCAAAATTACCGGTGCAGGGGATAGAGGACGGCTTGCAGGGAAAAACAGCCGACCAGGTTTTCAGTACGCCTGTTCTGATCCGCGAGATGAAGGAAAATGCTTACCGCTTAGGGATCGATCTTGCAAACACGCCGCAGCGCCAGCTCCCGCTGGTATTGGAGCAGCGCCTGACCGACAGCCGAAAGGAGATTGCTGCAGCGGCAGATGCGTTGGTCAAAAAATTTGGTTACCGGTTGGGGATGATTTTTCTGACATTAAAAAAGGGGGAAAAAGAAAACCGGCGTGCACGCCCTGACTGGAATGACGCCCACTGGAATTATTGGGCCGGCTTGGAAACGGTTATTTTGGTGGGTGGCCTGGCAAACGGACTTTTGGGCAGGCGTTTAAAACATTATGCAAACACGCTTTTTAAAATGGCGCACATTAAACCGTATAACTGGGTTTTGTTTGACAATGCTTCATTTGTGGGCGTAATGGGCTGTGCGTCCCTGATTCAAAAACCGGAAGGAATCAGCACGGTTTTTGATTTTGGGCAAACCAATATCAAGCGCAGCATCGTCAGGAAATCAAACGGGGATTTCATTGGCATTACAACACTTCCCTCCTTTGAATCAAAGTACATGTCCTGCGATGCGCACAATCCGCAGGAGAGAATGCAGGAAGCAAAATGTCTGCATAAATATTTACTGAAAATTATATTGAATACTTACTGGGAAGCCCGGCAGTATGGGGAGGTAGGGGACGAAATTATTATAAGCATTGCAAGCTATACGGTCGGCGGACGGTTAAACGACCGCCGCGGCGGTTATGCAAAGCTGTCTATACTTTGCTCAAATTATGCGGAATGCCTTTCTGAAGAACTTTCGGGCAGGCTTAAACATAAAGTGAAGGTAACGCTTGTGCACGACGGTACAGCGGTAGCGCTTTATTTTGCAGATTACAAGAACGCAGTATGCATTACAATGGGGACGGGTTTTGGCGTTGGTTTTCCGGATATACATATAAAATAAAAGCCACCCCGGCTGTGCT
>UQLR01000031.1 GCA_900541975.1 uncultured Oscillospiraceae bacterium
AGGAATTATGGGAACTTGAGCTCAATTCCTGTTGCACTTAGTTTGACAATTCACTGCCCCTGTAACGTTGGCGGGGGCATGTTTTTTGTTTTGTAAAAGGGTATATGCTTATTGTATTCAGTCGCCTGTGGCATTATTCAAAACTTCTGAAGGATTGACTGTTTTTCCGTCGATTTTTATTTCAAGATGCAAATGTGGTTCGTCCTTTGATTCTCCGGGAATTTCTGCTACCGTCCCTAAAACATCGCCTACGCAAACGTGTGCGCCTTCCGTAATATTTTCGCCAGGCTCTACACCGCAGTAATATGCCGTAAAGCCGCTGTTATGCTCCACAGTTACAGTGGTGCCAAGCAGACTGTCCTTCTTGATTTCCAGCACGGTACCGTCGTCTATTGCATTGACCGTATCGCCAACGGAGGCTGCATAATCTGTTCCTCTATGCAAGCGCCAGTCTTTGAGGGTTTTGGAATAAACCGGTGTGTCGCCGCTGTAATCCTTTGTAATTTCCTGTCCTACAGGGTAAACTTTGTTTTTCGCGGCCGTCGCCTGCTCGGTTGGCGCGGTTGTATCTTCTGTGGGCTGTGTGTTTAATGTTGGGCTTTCAGTGGGAGCCTGCTGTGCTATAGCCGGCACGGTTGGGTCTGTGGACTGCGGAACTGTTACGCCGCTCACATTGGCGCCCGCCTGCTTTTCTGCCTGTGTGGCTTCGGTTGTATATTCTCCCAGAGGATCTGGCTGCATATAGTCTTCCACACTGCTGTAAGTAGTCCATGCTGCCGCTGCCATTGCCAAAAGGCAAAAGGAAAGCGCAATATAAAATCCCTTGCTGTACTTTTTCTTTTTTCCATTTTTCTCTTTTGCCGTATATTTTTCCAGGTTCCCTTCGTCATACTCTTCAGTGTGGTCATTATTGAAATCGGGATTGCTGTTCATGGAATAAACCTCCTGCATTCAAACTTTGTAAAAATATTTTTGCCTTATCGGCAGAAAAATATACAGTTTGATGTAGAAAATTTAAACAAAAAACGCACCGGCCATTGGAACTGGAACAACAGCAGCCAAATTCTAAATTCTTTATTTATCTCTTCTGTAAACTTGCAGACAAAACAGGCTACAAAACACAAAAATGCGGAGCATTTTCATGCTCCGCACCCGTTTTTATCTATCGTCCTCCGAGCTTTGCTGTGTATCCTTGTATTTTTCCATAAAAGCATCGTTGCCGGCAACGCGATTAAATACATCTTCCACATGGCTGTCCAAAGCTTCATCCTCGTTTTGTACTTTCTGTTCTTTTTCTTCCGGCTGTTCTTTCCTGCTTTTTTTGAGCCTCCTTAAATGCCGGTCCATAATCAGCCCTGCGCAAACGGCCGCTGCAATCTGCAAAATAAAAAAGATCAGCGTATTGAAGACCTGATTAATCCAGCCATTGATGATAGCAAGATTCAGCAAACAGATACATATGTAATCCACAAAGAAAACTGCAACAATCTTTCCTGTAATCTCATACCCGAACATCTCACAGCAAAAGAAGAAAATAGGAACCAGTAAAAAGAGGTCTGGTTGTTGGAAAACGAGAGCCAGCAATATCAATAAAACTGATGTTACGGCAAGCCCGCCTATACAAAAAGCTTTATACTTTTGGGGAAATTTTTTCTTAACGAAAAAGGTCGCCGCAACCAAAAGCACCGCTGCGAGCATGTAGATCCATTGTTCTGTAAAAAATTTTTCGATCCCGTTCATTCTTTACTTCCTTTCGTCTAATTGCCTGCTTGATTATATATTATAACACAGGTTGCCATAAAGGGGAAGCAATTTTTCCGACTCACCTGGCAATTTGGGAGACCCTGCCCCTATCCGCAAAAGCCTTTTACATAAGCGCACAAACGAGGTCACAATAAGCAACCGGATCCTCTATTGGAAGACCGGCAATCAAAAGCGCCTGATTATAAAGCAGCTGTGCGTAATTACGTGCCTTTTCCTTATCGATCTTATATGCGTCCTTCAAAGCTGCAAATGCCTTATGGGAAGCGTTTAGCTCCAGCACTTTTACCGCTTTTGGTTTCATCTCATCGCCCGGCACAGACGCAAAATATTTTTCTGTTTCTATCGTAACCGGCCCTTCTGCTGTCATACAAACCGGGTGGCTCTTTAATTTATCTGAAATAACCGCTTTTGCAATTTTTTCGCCCAGCGCTTCTTTGACAAAGGCCAGCAGTTCTTTGTTTTCTTCCTGCTGCTTTTCCGTCTCTTTCTTTTCTTCTTCGCTTTGCAGCTGCGCGTCGTCCGCTGTTACAGATTTAAAGGGTTTTTCCTCAAATTGCATCAGTGCCTGCACAGCAAACTCGTCCACATCCTCAGGCAGGTACAGCATTTCATATCCCTTATCCCTGCAAAGCTCCGTTTGTGGAAGCAATGCAATCTGCTGTATACTTTCGCCGCAGGCGTAATAAATAAACTTCTGGTCCTCTTTCATTCTGGAAACATAATCCTTAAGCGTTGTATAGCCGTTTACCGCAGAGCTGTGAAAAATCAACAGATCCTGCAGAATCTCTTTATGCATGCCGAAATCACTGACAACACCGTATTTAATGTGCCTTCCAAAATGCTTCCAAAAGCTTTGATATTTTTCAAAATCACTTTCCATCAGTTTTACAAGCTCTGCTTTTATCTTTTTCTCTATATTTTTTGCAATTACAGAAAGCTGCCTGTCGTGCTGCAAAAGCTCTCTTGAAATATTCAGCGATAAATCCGGAGAATCCACTACACCCTTGACAAAGGCAAAATAGTCGGGCAAAAGCTGCGCGCATTTGTCCATAATCAATACACCGCTGGAATACAACTGCAATCCCTTTTCAAACTCTTTTGTATAGTAACCATACGGCAGCACGGACGGTATAAAAAGCATAGCTTTGTACGATACTAGTCCCTCTGCGCTGATGCGTATGGTCGAAAGCGGCGGTTCCCTATCCATAAAGTGCTCCATATAATAGTCTGCACAAGCCTGATCGGATACTTCTTTTTTACTGCGCTGCCAAATGGGCACCATGCTGTTGACAGTTTGCCGCTGCACAACAGTTTCATACTTGGGTTCTTCGCCCTCTTTTGCCGTATTCTTCGATGTTTCCACATCCATAATGATCGGATAGCGGATATAATCGGAATATGTTTTCACCAGCTCACGCAGGCGGTAGTTTTCCAGATATTCGCTGTAATGCTCGTCTTCTGCATCTTCTTTTATATGCATAATAACGTCGGTTCCCGGCGTATCCTTCTTGCATTCTTCAATTGTATAGCCGTCTGCACCGTTTGAGCTCCAGCAGTAAGCGGTGTCGCTGTCGTACCGCTTTGTTCGAACTGTTACATCGTCAGATACCATAAAAGCGGAATAAAACCCTACCCCAAACTGCCCGATAATATCGGCTTTGTCTTTTTCGTCTAAATCATTTTTAAATTGGAAAGATCCGCTTTTTGCAATCGTACCCAGGTTTTCTTCCAATTCTTTATCAGTCATGCCAATCCCGTTGTCAGACACCTGCAATATGCGTTTTTCCTTGTCTGCCGTAATTTCAATTGCAAGATTTTCAGCATACTTTCTTGCATTTTCATCCGTTAGCGATACAAAATGCAATTTATCCAAAGCATCGCTTGCGTTTGAAATAATCTCACGCAGAAAAATTTCTTTATGCGTGTAAATTGAATGAATCATAAGGTCAAGCAACCTTTTGGATTCCGCTTTAAAGCTTTTCTTTCTCATATGTAATCGTCCTTTCCTTTATAAAGCATCTTTTAAAACAATAACGTGGAAAACCGCCCGTTGACGCGGGCGGAACTTCTGCTATAAAGTATAGCTATTTTTACTTTTTCTGTCAATTGCCGTCTTGGGTTGTTCACATACCGTTTACAATATCAGCTGACCAAGCACCCGCCCTACTTTTTCATGGATCACCAGATCTGCGCTGGCATCCATCGCCGTCTGATCTCGGTTGATCAACACCAAATGCCGGCCGCCAAAACAGCGAACCATACCGGCAGCCGGGTAAACCGTAAGGCTTGTCCCTGCAATGATCAGGCAGTCGGCCCGTGCAATGACTGAAACCGCATTTTGTACCGTTTGCTCATCGAGCCCTTCTTCATACAGTACAACGTCCGGCTTTATCACACCGCCACATTGATCACATTTTGGAACTTTTTCCGACTGCAAAATATATTGCACGCCAAATGCCTTTTTACACTGCATGCAGTAATTTCTGTAGATGCTCCCATGCAGCTCGTACACGGTTTTTGACCCGCCACGTTGATGCAGGCCGTCTATATTTTGTGTGACCACCGCAAGCAGCTTGCCCGCTTTTTCCATTTCTGCAAGCTTTTTGTGCGCCGCATTGGGCTTTGCCTGCAGGCAAAGCATTTTATCCCTGTAAAAACGAAAAAAGGCTTCCGTGTGCTGCATAAAAAAGGTATGGCTTAAAATAATTTCCGGCGGCGCTTCATATTTTTGGTTATATAAGCCATCTGCACTGCGAAAATCGGGTATTCCTGATTCTGTACTGACGCCGGCACCTCCAAAAAATACGACGTTTTGACTTTGGTCTATAATTTCCTGCAGCTTTTTCAGCATATTTTCCATGCCCGCACTCCCTCCTATTTTCCTTTACAAAGACAGGATATATTTCTTTAACGCATAAGCCACAGCATTTTGATCGTTCGGCGGCAAAATTTCCACAGCGGCCAGTTTTGCTTTGGAAGATGCATTTGCCACCGCAAGCGGGATCCCCGCATAGGAAAGCATAGACAAATCGTTACCGCTGTCGCCAATTGCAAGCACCTCCTGCCTCTTTACGCCAAGCATCTGCGCCAAGCTTTGCAACGCCCGGCCCTTTGTCGCCGTTTTGTTGTTGATTTCTGCATTGGTTTCCATCGAACCGGTAATTTCTACGGTATTTCCAAATACCTGTACGTCGTTTAAAAACTGCCGCCTATGCTCCAAATCGCCAAAAAATACATTGATTTTTTCCACCGGCGCCCTGTGCCGGGCAAAAAAAACCTGAAGCTGCCGCACGCCTGTGCGGGTGTTTTCTACCAGTTCCCTGATCCGGGGCGTCACACCGTAGGCGGTGGAATCTTCCAGCTTGTGCTGTTCGACAAAAACATGTCCGTCCATGTAAAGTTCGCACATGCACCGATACCGCGATGCAAAAGAAATAGCCTGTTCCGCCGTTTTTCTGTCCAGACAATCTGAAAAAAGCAGCTTCTGATCTTCCATACGCAAAACTTTTGCCCCATTGGCCATGATGCAGTAGCGCACCTGTGGGAGCTCCATCAGCTCCCGCGGCATTTCCGCATTGGTTCTTCCCGTACACGGAATCACGAGCGCTCCCTTTTTTGCCGCCTGTATAATTGCCTGCTTATTCTGCTCTGAAAGCTGCGCGCGATTGTCAAGCGTGGTCCCGTCAAGGTCCAGCGCCGCTATTTTAACCGGCATACACCTTCCGCCCTTTCTGTTGGCCGTGATTTCTTAAAAATTATAATGTATACAAGAAACGCTTGTCAATTGATCCCTTTACTATTGTCTTGGTTTTTCGTCTCAAAAACAAGCCTTGCTTTTCTTTTGTGTTTATTATATAATATACAAACGATTTGCAGACATAAAAACGCCAAATTACAGGGTAGAAAAATGCCGGACAAACGTTTCCTCTGATTGCATACATCCAGCCAACTTTTCCGGTTTATTTTCCCTGACGGCGTTCCTATGAAATATGCACCTGTGGTGGAATTGGCAGACACGATAGATTTAGGTTCTATTGCCGAAAGGTGTGCAGGTTCAAGTCCTGTCAGGTGCACCACGTCGGAACGAGTTACGCTCGTTCCGATTTTTTATTTCATAAAAAATCCGTCACCCGCTTCACTGTTCCTCCTTTTCCGCAAAAAGTCACGCTGCGCCTGCGCTGTTCGCTTGTAAACGCACTCACAACGCTTTGGCTTGCTACCAACTTTTTGCGGGCTGGTGCTACGGTCACTTGCCGGTATCTTTTTTGTAGCGTAACCCCTTATTAAGGGACAAACTTTACTACAAAAACAGCCTTCCGATTTGGAGGGCTGTTTTTGTATCTATGCCCGGAAAGCCTGATAATATGGGCCTTTCCGGGCTTTTTCAGTTTTCCGAGGTCTTGGCAATACAGCCCACCGGCGGGCCTGTCTTTGGTATGGCGGCATTATAGAGGCTCGGCAACCCATTTTTACACCCCCTCCGGCCTTTATGAATAAGGAAATGAGGAAACGCGAAAAAGTATCCACTGCCAGCTATCGGCTTCATATCCCATATAGAATAATTTAGCGGGAACCTTTGTAGCTCCTGCTTTCTTTTGTTTTATGCCCGCTCGAAAGGTTCCCCGCAATCCCCGCAGATTACATTGACCTCCCGCGTTGCCCGGATGATGGTGCCGCTGCAAGGGCATACATATTGGATACTGCGGTTCTTGGATTTTTTGCTCCCGCCCTTAGTGGTGCCTTCCACCGGCAGGCGGCTGGCGTTGATCTTGTCCTCGCCCAAAGTTTTTCTGATCCATGCCTCAGTCTCCGGGGCCAGCGTTGTTACCGTCCAGCCATACTTGGCGTGCTTCTCGATATGCAGGCCGTGGGCCTCAGCGGTGGCCTTAAATTTCTGGTTGTGGTAGTAGCCGTTGTTGCTTACGTCTTGGATGCCATGAACCAGATTGTAGAGATGCGCCATCTCATGCAGAAGCGTGGCTGCCAGCTCGAAGATGGGCCGGTCAAGGTACTCGGCACAGAGAGTGATTTCCCGATATTTCTCTCCGCTGGCGTTCCATATCTCGTTGATACTGCACCAGCCATAAGCCCCGCGCCCTCCGTCCGGGGATACGGTGGTCGCAGGGCGAGTCAATTCATTGCCATAAAAATGCTCGCCCAACAGGTCGAACATTTCCTCGGCTTTCTTTACGATTTCAGATATTTGCAGCATGGTTGCGTCCTCCTCAAAGATATGTTTTATTTCTGTGAGTGACAGCTTACATATCATGAGTGGAAAAGCAAGCTCTAAAAGTCTCAATTTTTCTTTTTCCTGCAATTTTGTAAACTTTTTTAACATATTGATTCCAGCCGCCATATGTGTTATACTGTTATGCACATAAGCATAACAGTTAAAACAGGAGGGTGAGGATGGATTGAAGTTAATTATTTCAAATGTATCGGGCATACCCATTTACGAGCAAATTAAGCAGCAGGTCAAAGCCGCTATCTTGTCTGGCGAACTGAAAGAGGAAGAAGCATTGCCATCCCTCCGAACACTGGCGAAGGACTTGAAAATCAGTGTTCTGACAGTTACAAGAGCCTATACAGAACTGGAACAAGAAGGGTTTGTTAAGAATGTTCAGGGCCGCGGTTGTTTTGTACTTGGCAGCGGTTCCGAACTTATGAAGGAGCAACTAATCTGCAAAGTGGAAAATAGCTTAACAGAAGCTATAAAAGCAGCAAAAATTGCTAACCTATCTAACGAGGAACTACATCATCTTTTAGATATTTTATTGGAGGCGAATACAAATGACTAATTATTTGGAAGTAAAAAATCTGTCAAAATCTTTCGACAGTTTTCAGCTTCATAACATTTCTTTTACGCTCCCCAAAGGCTATATCATGGGGTTGATCGGGCCAAACGGCTCCGGCAAAACAACTACCATCAAGCTCATTCTGAATATGCTGGGGCGCAATGACGGCGAAATCAAGATCATGGGGCTGGATAATATCGCTGACGAACAAAAAGCAAAAGCAGAGCTTGGCGTAGTATTTGATACAAACTATTTCAGCGATGATTGGCAGGTAACGCAGGTGGAAAAAACCATCTCCGTTTTCTATCCTAATTGGAACCCGGAGCAATTTGCTCAAATGCTGCGGAAGTTCCATATTGCTCCCACCAAGAAAGTAAAGGAACTTTCAAAGGGAATGCAAATGAAGTTGATGCTGGCCTGTGCGTTCTCTTATGACGCAAAGCTACTGATTCTGGATGAGCCCACCAGCGGCCTTGACCCAGTTTCCAGAGATGAATTGCTTCAAATCCTCTCGGAATATATCGAGGATGGGGAACACAGCGTTTTGTTCTCTACCCATATTACCGGCGATCTGGAACGCGCTGCTGACTATATCACTTATATTAGTTATGGGGAACTGTTTTTCAGCGGCGGCAAAGATGAATTTGTCGATATGTTCCGTATTGTCAAGGGCGGAACATATGAACTGTCTACTGATCTGAAAGAAAAGGCAGTTGGTATCCGCACATTTCCCACGGGCTTTGAAGCATTGCTTAAAACCGAAGATACCGGCGCTTTTTCCGCTTTGAGTATTGAACCGGCTACCATTGATGAAATTGTTGTATTCACAAGCAAGAAAGGTGACGATTATGAGTAACATATTGAAAGCAACGAAATTAGACTTCTCGCTGGTAAAGCCATATATCAAAATGATTGGGTTTACCATGCTTCTTCCTATTGCTTTTGCGGCAATCAACCGTTCAATCCTGACAGGTGTTTCCTTTGCCATGTGCTTTATCGCCATGACCACAGGCTATGCCTTCTCCGTAACAGAGAAAAACAGCATGGAGCGTTTGTACGGAATTTTGCCCATCAAGAAAAGTGAAATGGTGACGGGCAGGTATCTCTTTGTCCTTGCATTAGGCACACTTGCTCTGGTGGTTTCTCTTATCACCCAGCCGATTGTATTGCGGGCAATGGGTGAAAATGTTGGGACACTTGATATGATTAGTGCAGCCATCGGTGGCCTGTTCCTGTTTGCTCTTTATACCGTATTTCAAATTCCGGGCTATTACAAATACGGAGCCATCAAAGGCCGTGTGTTCATGTATATTCCCGTGGCCGGATTTTTGGCAACCTTGTTTTTCCTGCCCAAGATGCCCGCTGACAATCCCATTGTGACTATGATTGTAAGTTCCCCGGTGCTGCTTATCGGTCTTGCGATTGTACTCATTATTGTGATGTACGCTGTGTCTATTTGGTTCTCCATTCGGATAATGGAAAATAAAGAAATGTAAGGTGAGCAATATGGATTTCACAATTTTAGTAGTAGTCCTTTTGATCGGTGTCGGCATTCCGGTTCGGAACAAGATTATCCGCAAATATCGGGAGGAAAAAAAGAAACAGGATAAAAACCGGGATGGAAAATGATGGGTATGGAGAAAACAGAGTTTATCCGCTGTCCGATCTGTGGGAATAAAACACGCGACAAAGTTAGAGAAGATACTATTCTCAAAAATTTTCCTCTCTTTTGTCCAAAATGTAAAAGCGAGTGTCTAATTGATGTCGAACAATTCCATATAACCGTTATCAAAGCGCCAGACGCACAGCCGCAGAGCCGATAACACACAAGGTCTAATTCCTTGTGGTTATCGGCTCTTTTGAATGGGTGTCGCTATTAGGCTATGAATGATTGAAGGAGGTCTAACAATATGAACGAGATTTTGAAACTGGAACATATCCAATACGCAAGGAACTATCCACTGTGTTTTTTATCCCGTTGTTCTTCCCAATCATACTTACCGTTTTTCTGATTGCGGGAACACAGTTTCTTTTCGGAAAATCGTTTTTGCAGGAAGGGCTTGTGTTGTTTTATGGTCTGGTGACAATTCTGCTATTCTGTACCATTTACCTGACCTACTTTGGAGCGACAATGTTTCTGTTCAAAAAGGTAATTGTCCTTAAATTGAAAAATTAAGTGGGAATAAAGCAGTAAAATACAAAAGAGTTTTCACTTATAGCAAGGTGGGCCTGCCTTTGGTATGGCGGCATGGTAGGCGCTTGGCAGCCCATTTTTGCACCCCCTTTGGCTCATACAAATAAGGAAATGAGGAAACGCGAAAAAGTGTCTGCCGCCGACCAGCGCCTCATATCCCATATAGAACAATTTAGCGGGAACTTTTGCGGCTCCCGCTTTCTTTATTTATGCCTGATCGAAAGTCTTTCCGTAATGTATTTTTCTCATTGTGGGATAGGGGTGTTTGAAATGTATTTTCTATTTTTTCTCGATGTTAATCACCCGCTGCGTCCAATCCTGATAAAAGGCTTCCTCATGCGATACAAGCAATACCGTCCCAGCAAAATTTGAAAGGGCCGTTTTTAAAGCCTCTTTTGCCTGTATGTCTAAATGGTTTGTAGGCTCGTCCATAATTAGAAAATTACAGGGAGTTAAGGTAAGCAAGCACATTTTTACCTTTGCTTGTTCACCGCCACTTAAAGTCCCGATGGCCTGCATAGCGTGTTTGCTGGAAATCCCGCACCGCGCTAAGTGCTTGCGGACATCTTTTGTCACCATATTGGGATAAGCATTGGCAACAATTTGAATGGGCGTCAATTCAGGTTCTTCCCACTCTAAATCCTGTTCAAAATATCCGATCGTAACCTGATCAGAAAATTTGAAATCTCCCTGCATAGATGGAATTTCCCCAATCAGGGTCTTTAATAGCGTCGATTTTCCAATCCCATTAAACCCAGTAATCACAACTTTCTGGCCTCCTTTCATGCTAAATTCAATATTGGATAAGACGGGGTAATGGTAGCCAACCGCCAGGTGCTTCACCAGCAGGTGTTCTGTATTGGTTAGAGGGAGTACAGGGAAATGGAAATGGGGAATCATTTCCTTTTGGTCTAAGGCTTCCATTTTATCCATTCGGTCAAGCTGTTTTTGCCGTCCCCTCGCCATTTTTGCTTTTCTGCCAGCTATATTCTTGCGTATAAATTCCTCTGTCTTTTTAATTTCCTTTTGCTGGGCCGCATATTGGCGTACATAATCTTCCCGCAGCAAGGTTTTCTTCCGCAGAAATTCGGAATATGTGCCGTAGTATTTTGTAATCGTGTCATTGTCTATATCACAAATGCGGTTCGCTATCTTATCCAAAAAATCGAAATCATGGGAAACCACTAAAAAGGCATTTTTCAAAGCAGATAAATATTCCGCCAGCCATGTCACATGGTCTTTGTCAAGAAAATTGGTCGGCTCGTCCAGCAACAGAACATCCGGCTTTTCCAGCAGTAATTTTGCTAAAATTACTTTTGCCCGCTGGCCGCCACTCATTTCAGTAATTGGACGGTCAAGGCCAATCGCAAGAAGTCCTAACCCATTGGCAACGCGCTCAATGGCGGTATCTATCGAATAAAAGTCGTGGGCTTCAAGCTGCTCCTGATAACGGGCGGCCAGTTCTAGGCTTTTCATATCACCGTCAGCCGCTTTTTCATATAGCTGCAACGCCTGTGCTTCCATTTCAAATAACTTTGTGAAAGCAGATTTAAGAAACTCTTTCATTGTTAGTGTATGGTCGATTTCTGCATATTGGTCTAAATAACCAATCGTGGTATTTGGCTGCCAGACAATACGCCCGTTGTCTGGTATGATCTGTTCCGTACAGATCTTGATTAAGGTACTCTTGCCGGTTCCGTTCTGGCCGACAATACCAATATGTTCCCCCTTATTCAGTGTAAAACCTGCATTTTTGTATAGCACATTCTCACCAAAAGAGTGTGTCAGTCCGTCAATTT
>UQLR01000032.1 GCA_900541975.1 uncultured Oscillospiraceae bacterium
CTGTGATCGGTATGCCTCCAGGAGAAGTTGTGGCAGTTTTTAAGAAAATCCACGCTCCAGACGGAATTGCGCTTCCCGTAACCTTTATGCTGCGCTTCTTTCCTACAGTACGCAGTGAGTTTTCTGATGTGTTTGCCTCACTTCGGCTGCGAAAGCTATTGTCATGGAAACACCCTTTGGACGCAATGGAGTATATTGTTACACCTGTTATTTTCCGTTCATCCAGAATAGCCGAAGAACTTGCTGCTTCTGCTGAAAGCAGGGGGATTTCCAATCCAGGGAAACATACTTGCCGCAGAAAGATAGAATTTCAAAAGCGGGATTGGATTATGTGCGCGATTGCTGTTTGTGTAACCGCACTCTATTTTGTGCTGGAAAGGACGGTAGCATAATGGTAAATGATGAAGCAAAGCAATCCGTTATCCAGTTTGAAGATGTATCTTTTGAATATCCGGGAGCTGAAACAGAGAGTATTCAGCATATCAACCTCGACGTAAAAGAGGGAGAATTCCTTGTCTTGACTGGAGGAAGTGGCTGCGGAAAGACAACTCTGACACGATTGATAAACGGGTTAGCTGAACAATTTTATGAAGGAACACTGAAAGGGCGCGTCACCCTGTTGGGACGTAGCATATCGGAATATCCTCTGTATGAAATCGGGAAAAAAGTAGGCTCAATCTTTCAAGACCCCAAAAGCCAGTTTTTTGCCAGTATTACAGAGGATGAAATTGCGTTCGGGTGTGAAAATTATGGCGTTTCCTATGAAGAACTGGATGGGCGGGTTTCCAATGCAATTAAGCGTATTAACGGAGATATGCTGCGTGGGAAAGAGATTTATCCCATGTCCAGCGGAGAAAAACAGAAAATAGCGGTGGCCTCCGTCAATGCTGTTGATCCAGAAATTTATGTATTTGATGAACCTTCGGCCAATCTGGATATGTATTCCGTTGAGGCACTTAAAAATCTTATGCGCGAATTGAAGGCGGAGGGACATACCATCGTTGTTGCTGAACACAGGCTTTATTATCTTACAGACCTTGCAGATCGCTTCCTCTACATGGAAAATGGAAGCATAAAAGAAGAATGGAGTCCTGAAGAACTGCTTTCCATGTCAGAAAATAAACGGCAGAAAATTGGAATCCGGGCCGCGGATTTGCGCCATATCGAGGTAGATATTCCTCCCAGAGAAGATAAAAATGTGACATTAGAGGTAAAGCAGCTGGCCTTTTCTTACCGCAAACATCCAGTCTTTCACGACATATCTTTCCAGGTGTATGCTGGTGATCTGATTGCGATCGTAGGACATAATGGAATTGGGAAAACGACGTTGTCTAACATTCTTTGCGGGATACAGAAAGAAAAGACAGGGCAGGTTTTATACAATGGGCAAGAAATTTCCAAGGGTAAAAGAAAGAATTTTGCCTATTTCGTTATGCAGAATACGGATTGCCAGCTGTTTGGAGACAGTGTGGAGGAAGAATTGCTCTTGAACGGTAAAGGAAGTACCCAGGAGCAAAGGGATGATCTGCTGAAATTATATGGACTTTTTGAATGGAAAGACAAGCATCCTGCTACCCTGTCTGGAGGTCAGAAACAACGGCTTACTCTTGCCGTATCAGATTGGATAGATACGCCTGTTTTGCTTTTGGACGAACCTACCAGCGGCCTTGATTTCAAAAATATGATGAGAATATCTGAGCATTTGAAGGCTCTGGCTCAAAAGGGAAAGACCATTTTGATTATCACCCATGATTATGAATTTGCTGCTATGACTTGTAATCGAGTGCTTCATTTTGTTGATGAAGGTCATGCAGAAACATTCCCCCTGCAAGGAAACCTCCCTCGGTTATATTCTTGCCTCATGTGTCAGTAGTTGTGTGTCTGAATGGATAGATATGCCCTGTATGGAGTGGCAAAAACCATAAAATACTTTTATGATAATAGGCGGGTTAGAAGATTCTAACCCGCCTATTACTGCGAAAGGAGCCTTGCTTATGGAGAAGCAAAAAAATGGAGAGCTGTCCAGAATGTTCGGATATGCAGGAAACTACCATGTCCTGACTGTTTTAGGCTGTATCCTCTCCGGGATTAGTACCATTTTGTCTATGCTGCCCTTTGTTTGTATATGGCTTGTTATCCGTGATTTGATTCAGGCATTCGCTGCGGGGGATATATCTCTTGCAACGGAAAGTACTCGTTATGCGTGGATGGCAGTCGTGTTTGCAGCAGCAAGTATTTTAATTTATTTCATCGCGTTGAACTGCACCCACCTGGCGGCATTCCGCACAGCAACCAATATGCGGAAAACAGCAATTCATCATATTGTGACACTTCCGCTGGGATATTTCAGCCAGAACGCCAGTGGACGGCTGCGAAAAATCATTGATGACAACGCAGGACTTACAGAAGGATTCCTGGCTCATCAACTGCCGGATTTGACTGGTGCGGTTGTTATGCCGGTTGCTGTTATTGTGTTGATTTTTCTTTTTGACTGGCGGTTAGGAATCTGCTGCCTGATCCCTATGGGGATCAGTGTCATCTTTCTGAAACAGATGATGGGTGGAGACAATGCACAGTTTATGGGTAAATACATGACTGCACTGGAAACTATGAATAAAGAGGCCGTGGAATACATTCGCGGTATTCCTGTAGTAAAGGTGTTTCAGCAGACAATTTACTCCTTCAAAAATTTCCATGCAGCCATAGAAGAATATGAAAAATTTGCTTCCGGGTATGCTTTGAAATGCCGTATTCCTCTTACCGGATTTACAGTCACACTGAACGGCACATTTGTTTTACTTATCCCGGTCGCTATGTTGATTTTATCTGGAGTCAGCGGACAGGCCGCTTATGAAAATGTTGTACTGGATTTCCTGTTTTACAGTCTGTTTACTCCGGTCTGTGCAACTATGATGAACCGTATCATGTTTGCCAGTGAGCAGCTCATGGCCGCAAAAAGCGCAGTCAGCCGAGTGGAGGAAATTTTACAGGAACAGCCATTAAAGGAACCGGAGCATCCCATGATCCCGGCAGACGCTTCGATTGTATTTTCGGATGTGTCTTTTGCCTATCCGGGTGCCAAAGGAAACGCCTTAAACCATATCAGCTTTGAGGTCCCGGCAGGAAAAACAGTTGCACTTGTCGGAGCTTCCGGCAGCGGCAAAAGTACGGCGGCAAGTCTCATTCCCCGCTTTTATGATGTCCAATCAGGCTCCGTTACGATTGGCGGTGTGGACGTACGCAATATTGAAAAGCAGGAATTGATGAAAAGAGTTGCTTTCGTGTTTCAGAATACCCGCCTGTTCAAAGATACTTTACTTAACAACATTAAGGCGGCCCGTCCAGACGCCACCAGAGAAGAAGTGTTGAAAGCGGCCAATGAAGCACAGTGCAAAGATATTATTGACCGGCTTCCGGACGGGCTTGATACGCTTGTCGGAACAGGAGGCACTTATCTCTCAGGAGGTGAAAACCAGAGGATTGCGTTGGCAAGGGCAATCTTAAAAGATGCTCCCATCATCGTTCTCGATGAAGCCACAGCATTTGCAGACGCCGAGAACGAACATCAGATACAACTTGCCTTTGAGCGGTTGACCAAGAATAAAACTGTTTTGATGATAGCTCACCGGCTTTCTACAATACAAGACGCAGACCTTATTCTGGTATTTAAGGATGGACAAATTGCTGAAAGAGGTACACATGAAGAATTAGTCGCTTTGAATGGCATTTATTCTTCTATGTGGAAGGATTATCAAACTTCGATTGCATGGAAAGTCGGAAAGGAGGGTGAGCAGCATGATTAAAGCACTGAAAAACAAGTATGCGTTAAGCAATCAGGGTGCAAAGGATCTGCTGAAAGGAATTATTTATTCCGTACTGGCAAATATCAGTCTGATGTTTCCTGTTATTCTTCTGGCAATCGTTCTCAACCAGCTTCTTGCGCCTATTTTGGGAATGAATGCGCCGGAGATCAGCGCCATTGTTTATACAGTGATTGGTATTGTGATTTTAGCCGTTGTTTTTATCTTTCACTATTGCCAGTACACCGCAGCATATCTGGGAACTTATGATGAAAGTGCAAGGCGGCGTATCAGTCTTGCGGAAAAATTACGAACCCTTCCACTGACCTTTTTCCACCAGCGTGATATTGCTGATCTGACAAGCACAATTATGGGGGACTGTGCAAATTTTGAACACGCATTTTCCCATACCGTTCCGCAATTTTTTGGAGCGGTTATCTCAACAGGTATTGTTTGTGTGGGCCTGCTGATTTTCAACTGGCAAATGGGCCTGGCCCTTCTCTGGGTAGCTCCGATTTCCTTTGCGATTGTACTTCTGTCACGGAAATGGCAGGAAAAGCTAAGCAAAAAGCATATGAATGCCAGACTGGAACTTGCCGAAGGCATCCAGGAATGCCTGGAGACCGTACAGGATATAAAAGCCTGCAATCAAGAGGAAGATTATCTCCGCAAACTGGATGCAAAGATGGATGCTGCCGAAAAAGCACAGATTTCTTCTGAAATGACGACAGCGAGCTTACTGACAACCGGCCAGATGTTTTTACGGCTTGGGTTGGCGACAGTAATCGTTGTCGGAAATAGTCTTGTGGTAAACGGCAATGCGACCCTTTTTACCTATATTCTGTTTTTGATTGCGGCTTCTCGCTTGTACGATCCCCTTTCTGGGGCAATGGCAAATATGGCAGAACTGTTTTCCGTACAACTTCAAGTGAACCGTCTAAAAGAAATTGAAGAATACCCGGAAGAAACCGGCGAAAAAGAAATCCATACAAACGGATACGATATTACTTTCGATCATGTCCGGTTTTCTTATGAGAAGGACAAGCCGGTGCTGCGGGATGTCTCATTTACTGCAAAGCAGGGACAGGTTACCGCATTGGTCGGCCCGTCTGGTGGCGGTAAAAGTACGGTTGCAAAGCTGGCTGCCAAATTTTATCCCCTGGATGGAGGAAGAATCCTTTTGGGCGGAACCGATATCGCTCCGCTCAATTCAACCATGCTGATGAAAAATTTCTCTATCGTTTTTCAGGATGTCGTACTTTTCAATAACACCATCATGGAGAACATCCGTGTTGGTAAAAAAGACGCTACGGATGAGGAAGTCATTGCCGCAGCAAAGGCGGCTCAGTGTGATGAATTCATTTCAAAATTGCCGGATGGCTATCAGACGGTGATTGGAGAAAACGGTTCTACATTGTCTGGTGGAGAATGCCAGCGTCTTTCTATTGCCCGCGCTCTTTTGAAAGACGCCCCTGTGATTCTCTTGGATGAAGCAACCGCTTCTCTTGATGTAGACAACGAAACTGAAATTCAGAACGCAATTTCCAGACTGGTCAAAGGTAAGACTGTCCTTATTATTGCCCATAGAATGAGGACGGTTGAAGCTGCGGATAACATCGTTGTGTTGTCGGATGGCATGGTAGTTGAAAACGGAACTCACGAGAAACTTATGAAAGAAAATGGACTGTACCGTAAACTGGTCGATTTGCAGACAGCCTCTGCAAATTGGAGATTAAGCGTCTAACTCATAATAAGGAGGTACTGATGAAACTTCATGCGTCCGGCGAAGATTACTTGGAGGCCATCCTTGTCCTCCATAAGAAGATGGGCATGGTACGCTCCGTGGATGTTGCCAGGCACATGGAGGTTACAAAACCAAGCGTGTGCCATGCTGTAAACACCCTAAAAGACGGCGGCTTTCTGACGATGGATGAAGATCACTTTCTTTATCTGACCGATATAGGCCGGGAGGTTGCCGAAAAAATCTACGAGCGGCACTGCTTTTTCCGAGACAGGCTCATCGCCGCAGGCGTTGACCCAAAGACGGCGGAAACTGATGCCTGCCGGATGGAACACAACATCAGTATGGAATCCTTTGAAAAACTTCGGGATTACTATTCCTCTCAAAAGGGAAAATAGCTGGCCTGTACAGCAACGGACAAAGCAATGCGGCCGGGTAATACACCCGACCGCATTATTTGTTAGCGTTATTTTCTTTGGTATCCAACATTTTATCAATCAGGGCAAGCAACAGCTCCTGATCCCGCTGGCTGCATTGTGGAACCAACCGTCTGATCCGGTCAACAATTTCGCTGTCTGTGTTCGTCTGCGGCGCAAGGATTTCATCAAAAGAAGCGCCAATGGCATTGACAAGGCGAATCAAAACATCCAGGCTCGGCTTGCGCCTGCCGCTTTCTATGGCCGCTAAAAAACGAGGACTGATTTCTGCACGCTCCGCAATCTGTTCTCTCTTATAGTTTCGTTTTTCTCTGGCATTCCGCAAGGATGTCCCAAACGAAAAATCTATATGTCGTACTTTTTTATCCACTCTCCGTCACCTCACATAATAATATTTTACGAGTTACAAATATTATGCGGAATGATTGCAGAGTGGCTTTTTTATAGCTACTATGCGTTGCCTTTTTTGCTTAGGAGGAGATGATAATGCAAAAAGACAATGGCCTGCCTGCTCGTGGCAGGTCCTCTTAACGAAAAAAATCTGGCCGTGAAATTGCGCCAGAATCCGAAAAAAACAGTTTCTTCCCTGCCGGTTTTTTATGGCCTGCACAGGAACTATCAGTAGCAGAAAAAGAGCAACAAGATAAAACGGACACTGACATGGGATATTCCCATGCCTGTGTCCGTTTTGTTTTTCTTGTATTTCCACGATGCCGTTCGCCGCCTTCCGAGAGTTTGAAAACCACCCACTTTTCAAACTCTTGGAGGTAACGGCTATGAGTAAAAATCGTGAAGAAAGTACGAATTATTATCTTTACATAGATGGACAGGCTGTGCCGGTAAGCGAACAGGTTTACCGCGTGTATCAGCACTACGAGCGAAAAGAAGAATACTTTTCCTATGATCTGAAAACAGAAAAGTTCCAGAAAGACACTGCAATTTTCCTGCCCAGCAGAGAGGATTCCTATGAGCGCCTGCTGGAAAAGGACAAGCAGTTTGCCGCTTCTGGTCAGCCTGTGGAGGAACAGGCGGTCTCGTCCGTTTGGTTGGAGGAATTATTACAACATCTGTCATCGGATGAGAGGATCATTCTCCACAAACTGTATTTCGAGGACAAGTCAGAACGGATTGTCAGCATGGAGCTTGGAATTTCCAAAACAGCTCTGCATCAGCGTAAAGTCAAGCTGCTCCAAAAATTAAAAAATTTTTTGGAAAACATGGGAAAAGCATAGACCAAAACCACTCTCCCAACGGGGAAATAAGTGAGAGGGTCTATCTCTCTCATGCAGCTTGACAACTGAATACACGGCAGAACAGGTACATAACCCGCGCATGAGCGAGTGCAGGACGCCGCGAAGATGGAGCAGCCAGGAGGTGATGGACAAGCTGTTTCGGAGCGATCAACGTCCCTGTGACCCGGATGGTGGCACATCCGGCGCGATGAGGGCGCGGGGGCTTAAAGATACTTCCTCACGGCCCGCCAAAGACTTGGGGGGAACCCTGCGGCACACGATACGAACGATGCTGCGGAGTTATGACAGCCGCGCCAGCGGAGACCTGTTGTGTTCCCATCGTCAGGGGGCGTGGCAAATATGACGAGTAATCCGAACAGAATAACAGTAGCCGCACCAGGTTTTTATCCGAAGATTTCTTTCAGACTGGTGCGGCTATTTAAGTATTAAGATATTAAGGAGGCGAGAGTGATGTTTGAAAAATTCCATCGAGGTGACATATATTCGGCTGATTTAAGCCCTGGTATCGGCTCTGAACAAAGTGGCTCTCGTCCTGTACTCATTCTTCAAAATAATGTGGGAAATTGTTTCAGTCCTACGATTATTATTGCAGCAATTACCAGTGTAAGCAAAAAAAACAGAAAGTTCCCCACGCATTACCACTTAAATGACAGATGCGGTTTGGTGAAACCATCTGTTGTTATGCTGGAACAGATCAGAACAATCGACAAGTCGAGGTTAAAAAACTATATTGGTCATCTAAACAAGGATGACATGGAAAACATAAACAAGACGCTCTTGTGCAGTCTGGGGATTACATAAAAGTGCCGAAAGGCCGTATCATTTTCAGGCTGTGCAAGTAGAGTTATAATTTCGTTAGGAATTGCGGAGGTGATTCTGAATGGAGAATATCCAGAATAAAAGCGCATTGATTCCTTCAGATGAAATCCGGTCAGAAGAACTTCTGGCGGAACAAAAATTTGAAGCGTTTATCACTTCACTGGCACATATCATCGAGAAATATGGTATGAGAGTGCTGGGCGAGGTTGACGGAGCTGCGTGAGAATCGCAGCTTTACATAGGATATTTTCCAAAAGTAAATTTTGGAGGTATGAATTATGAACCGATATGGAAAACGCTGTGTTTTGTATCCGAGGGTCAGCACAGAGATGCAAGTGGACGGATACAGCCTGGAAGGTCAAAAAAATATGCTGACACGATTTGCGGATCGTGAGGAAATGATCATTGTTGATACTTATGAAGATGCCGGTAAATCCGGTAAATCTATTGAGGGACGGCCTGCCTTTCAAAAAATGCTCAGAGATATTGAGGATGGCTTGGACATTGACTATATTTTAGTGTATAAGCTGTCACGGTTTGGCCGTAATGCAGCAGATATACTTAACTCTTTGGAGTTGGTTCAATCTTATGGTGTAAATCTGATTTGCATAGAAGAAGGGATTGATTCCTCTCAGACAAGCGGAAAACTTTTGATTTCTGTACTATCTGCTGTGGCTGAGATTGAGCGTGAGAATATTATCGAGCAGACGATGAACGGACGGCGCGAAAAGGCACGGCAAGGTGGATGGAATGGTGGCTTTGCTCCCTACGGATATACACTGGAAGATAACAAGCTGATGATTGAAGAAACAGAGGCTGTGGCAATACGGAAGATTTTTGAATTATATACTTCATCGGAAATCGGTTTGGGTGGTATTGCGAATCAGTTGAACTTACAAGGTATACGGAAAATTCCGAGGCAGAATGGCACATTAGAGGATTGGACAGGACATTTTATTAAACTGATATTGGATAACCCGGTTTATTGCGGTAAAATTGCCTATGGACGGAGAACGAAGGAAAAAGTCAAAGGCACAAAAAACGATTACCAGATGAAAAGAAATGACGATTACATTCTGACAGAAGGACAGCATAAAGGAATCGTTAGTGAGGAGATATGGGAAAAGGCTCATGCCAAGCGTCTTAGAACCGGAGTAAAGCAACCGTCAAAAATTGGGCGGGATCGAGTTCATTTGTTATCCGGTCTGCTGAAATGCCCGGTTTGTGGAAGTCCCATGTATACGAATAAACACGCATGGACAAATAAAGATGGCACTTACAAAGAAATTTACTATTATGTATGTAGTCGGAATAGGATGGTCCGGGGGAAGCATTGTGAATATAAGGCGATGCTGAAAAAGACCGATATTGAACCGATGGTCATTGAGGCAATTCGTGAGATCGTAAGGAATGAGGAATATGCCCAAGCCATTAAAAAACGGATTGGCGTTCAGATTGACACGAAAGCAGTGGATAAAGAACTGGAGGGCTATCAGGCAAAGCTGAAGGAAGTTGATCTGAATAAAACAAGATTGGAACGGGAAATTGACAGTCTCCCTGCTGATGCAAAATATCGGGAACGAAAGCTCCATGATATGACCTTGCGGTTAGATTCCCTATATGATGTCATTGTTGAGCTGGAGGAAAAAATCGAAGATGCCAGACTTCGGCGAGATGCAATTAAGCAGCAGGCAATTACTCTTGAGAATATTTACAAAATCATGGTGAATTTCGACTGCGTTTATAATATAATAAATGACGAAGAAAAGAGAAATGTGGTCACAGCCTTGATTAAGGAAATTGAAATTTTGATACCTACAATTCTTTAACACCTAACTGGTATTATAAAGTGTTACGAT
>UQLR01000033.1 GCA_900541975.1 uncultured Oscillospiraceae bacterium
AAGATTATTTAATATAATTATATGCAGTATTCCTATAGACAAATATAAACATTTTTTATAAAATAATATATCATTTGTTTTTGCTGCAATTTGTACAAAAAATGAAAAAGGAGTTATTTTTATGTACCCAAGAATGAAAGAACTGCGGGAAAAGGCAGGTCTTTCACAGGAAAGTCTCACGTCTTACCTGCGAATCAACCTGCGCAAATACAAAAAGTATGAAAGCGGAAAAAAACAACCACCTTCTCAAATTTTGTTACAGCTTTCTTTATTTTATGACGTAAGCATCCCCTATATATGTGGCAATACAGACAATCCTGAAAGGCGGTATTAAGCATATTTTTTCCTTTTTATGCGCTTTCAGCCGGCTCCGTCCCCGGTGTCTGAATGGTTACGAATTTTTTATTTGTAGATCTGGTGGACATGCGCTATAGTTATGTTGGATGTTTTCAGCACCCGGCATCATTTTATTTGGAGGAACATAAATGCAGCGGGAGCAATTACGGTAACCAAGAAAGATTTGGGAACCCTTTTGCAAAAGGCAGAGGTTTATATGGAACCCTCCCGTTACACCACAGACTCCTATACATATTTTTCAGAAGCATACCTGCAGGCACAGACCGTATATAATGACGACCTTTCCACATCAGAAGACGTGGACCTTGCCTTTTCCAACCTGCTGCTCTCCATTCTTTCCCTGCAGGAAAAACCTGTCCCCACCATGTATGGCGATGTGGACGGCAACGGCGCAGTGACGGTCTCCGACACGCTTTCCCTGCAAAAAAGAATCGCACGCGTTGCACAGTTTTCTGCTGCACAGGAACAGTATGGAGATGTAAACGGGGATGGCGCCATTACCACAGCCGATGTGCTGCTTATACAAAAATACATTGCGCACAGTATTGACCGTTTTCCCGTTCAAGGCCCAGAAGACATAGAAGATACCAAGCCTGACGAACTTGCAGGCTTACTTTGATCGTAAAACAATAAAACTGTCAGAAAGAACCCGGCTCTTTTTATGAGCCGGGTTCTTTTCTTTTATCTCCCCTGTTTTTCCTGTTGTTCCGGATTTCTCCCGCCGTCTTCTTTTGTTTTAAACGCGAAAAACCGTTGCCCAATATAATTAAACATAACAAAGAAAACAGAGCCCGCCAGCATAGAAATATTGTCGGTTACCATTTTAACCAGCTGCGCTGCTGTTTTTCCTGCAAAAAAGGACATTGTTCCAAGCCATTGCGCTATAGCCGTTACAGCGCCGCCCAGCCAGTTGTGTGCAATCCAATCCACCAGAGGCTTTGCAAGCCCGTATGCCAGCAGATAACATACGGCAATATTGATTATAAACCGTATCACGGTTTTTTTGTTGCTTTCTTTGTTCTGGAATGTAAAATATTTGTTCAAAAAGTAACTTAAAATACTGGTAAGCACATAATTTGCGGCAGATCCTACCCAATAGTTGGTATTGCTGTCAAACCAGCCAAGTGACGTTGCTATATTATAATACCCAAGCATAATTCCATATCCTACCAGGGTATTCACAATTCCAACCAGAACAAATTTTAAAAACTTTTTGTCAAAAAACGTCTTCAAAAACTGCATAATTCCCGTTTTCTCCTGTTATTCCTCGGTGCGGCCGTTTTCTTTTTTTTCTATATTGGTACTCTTCAGCAAAAAAATCGGCCGCTTCTTGCTTTCCATATAAATACGCCCGATATATTCTCCCAAAATACCGACGGAAAATTCAATAATCCCGCCCATAAACAGTGTAATACAAATACTTGTTGCATAACCAGGAACATCTATCCCCGTTACAAGCGTCTTAATAAGCGTTATAATAATATAGATTAACGCAATTAAAGAGATCAATATGCCCATGCCTGCAATAATACGCAGGGGTGCAACAGAAAACGCGGTGATCCCGTCAATGGCATATTTAAACAGACCCCAAAAGCTCCATTTTGTTTTTCCAATCGCCCGCTCTATATTTTCATAAGGAAGCCATTTCGTCTCATAGCCAACCCAGCTGAAAATGCCCTTGGAAAAACGCTGCACTTCTGAAAGCTCCAGCACCGCGTCAACCATTCTTCTGGACATAATGCGAAAATCCACAGCGCCGTACGGCATTTTTACGTCGGTTATTTTATTGCTGAACCTGTAAAAATTTTTAGAAAAAAAACTTCTGATTTTTGATTCACCTTCCCGGGAGGTCCTTCTGGCCGCACAGCAGTCATAGCCTTCTTCAACGCCCCGAATCATTTCCGGGATCATTTTAGGCGGGTGCTGCAAATCTGCATCCATTACAATCACATAATCCCCGCTTGTATATTTCAGTCCGGCATACATAGCCGCTTCTTTCCCAAAATTGCGCGAAAAAGAAAGATATTTTACATTCGGGTTTTGTTCTGCAAGCAGCTTCATCTTTGAAAAAGTTGCGTCGCGGCTTCCGTCATCCACCAAAATAAACGTAAAAGCATATCCAAAAATTTCGTCCACAACCTTTGAAGTTTCCAACAGGAAAACTTCAAGCCCTTCTTCCTCATTATAGCAGGGAACAACTATATCAACCGTTTTCATGCTACCACCATTTCCTTTGTACGTATAAAAATTCTTGATGCTTTTGTACATGTAATAAGATTATAACAAACCCCATAAGAAAAAAAAAGGGCTATACGGTGAAAAACCATTATTTATAAATAAAACCTGCAAAAAGCAGGTTTTTTTCTGTAAACGGTTTACCCAATAGAAAATTAATGGTAAAATGGGGTGTATTTATATTTGCATCGGGAGGATGAAACAAAGACCATGAGCAAAAAAAAGAAAAAAAAGCCGGCCGTCAAAAAACTGCCGACCACAGCGCCCGCAACCCTTCAAACCGCAGGCAAACCGTCTAATACCAGGCTTTATCTTGTATTATCGTTTTTTCTGCCGTTTTTGCTGTTGGGAACAGCCTACGCTGTAAACGGCGTTTACCCGTTTGGCGATAAGCAAATTCTGGTAACGGACCTGTGGCAACAATATTATCCGTTTTTATCGGACTTTCAGGCAAAACTGCAGGAAGGCTCTTCCCTGCTCTATTCCTGGGATACGGGTATGGGGTCCAATTTTGTCGCACTGTCGGCATATTATCTGGCAAGCCCGCTGAACTTCTTTACTCTGTTTATCCCACAAGCTTTTCTTCGTGAAGCGCTCACGGTATTTTTATTAATTCGCATCGGCTGCTCCGGGCTGTTTTGTGCCATTTTCCTGAAATCCGTTTTTAAACGCAACGACATTACACTGCCGTTTTTCTCTGTTTTGTACGCGCTGTGCGCATACACCATGGGTTATTACTGGAATATTATCTGGTTTGATTCTTTTGCCCTGCTCCCACTGGTCGTCCTTGGCACTGTGGCGCTGGTGCGGGAAGGCAAATACAAATTATACGTAATATCCCTGGCGCTGGCCGTCCTGACCAATTATTATATGGGCTTTTTTATTTGCATATTTACGGCCATTGTGTTTTTTGGAGTATGTATTTGCAGCAAGTTATCATTAAAGGCCTTTTTCAAAAAGCTTTTAAGCATTGCAGGCTTTTCGGCGATCAGCCTGTCGTTGACCGCGTTTGTTACACTCCCGGCTTATTTGAATTTGCAGCTGACCCACAGTGCGGAAAATGCGTTCCCTTCCCCATGGAAATTTGAAAATTCTTTCGTAGACCTCTTCGGCAACTTCGCCGCTTTTGTTCCCCCTAATGTAAAAGAAGGCCTGCCAAATATTTACTGCGGCTTTTTATGCATTATGCTGGCAGTTGTATTTTTGCTGGCTAAGAAAATTTCGCTGCGCGAAAAAATTCTGCATGTTTCCGTGCTGGCGTTCCTTCTGATCAGCTGTAACGTCAACGTGCTTAATTTCATTTGGCACGGGTTCCACTCTACCAATATGATTCCTTATCGGTATTCTTTTTTAATCTCGTTTATTTTGGTCGTTATGGCATACCGTGCCTTTACACTGTTGGAGGGCATTACGCTGGTAGATATTTGCGGCATGGCGATCGCCGCCACGTTTGTCATTGTGTGCGCCGCTGTCGGCCAGCAGGACGATACCGCCGTATATGGCAGCATTGTACTTGCTGTAATCTTCCTGTTTGTTCTGTTTTTGTACGAACGGAAACTCTTTAACAAAAAAGCCGTTACCGGTATCGTCTGCGGCGTTATTTTGGTAGAAATGTGTTTTAACGTAATGATTGGCGTAAACGAAGTGCGTGTAACAGACCACACTGGTTATCCGGACCAGTTTAATAAGGTCCAGTCTGCGTTGGACACGCTGGAAGAAACCGACGACGAAGAATTTTACAGGGTAGAATTTTCTGCATACTATACACTGAACGATCCGCCGTTATACGGTTATACCGGGGTATCTCAATTTGCTTCCACCGCTAATGTAAACGTTACAAACTTTCTGGAAGGGATCGGCCTGCTTGGCTGGGATGCCGGCAACCGTTACTATTACGCGGAAACCTCGCCTTTGACCAACGCGTTTGTAAATTTAAAATATCTCATTGCCAAAAACAGCTATCTGGCAGACACGGTCAACTGGTCGCAGGCGTTCGACACAGACGGCATGAAAACCTATAAAAACAACCGTTATCTTTCTCTTGGTTTTATGACGGAAAAAAATCTGCAGACCTTCCTGCCCGATAAAACCGATCCTTTCAAGGCGCAGCAGGAGCTGTTTGAAAAAGCCACAGGCATTACCGACGAGCTCTTTACCCCGGTAAGCGTGCTAAACGTGGGGCATTCTAATCTAAACGTATATTACGACCAGGAGGGTGTTTACGGGCAGTACAACTACCGTCCGCAGGACGCCGCGCAGAGCAGCTCTTTGAAATGGAACTATGAAATGCCGGAAGACGGCGTACTATATGTGTATGCAAAAATTGACAATACGGAAAACGTTCTGGTCAGCAATGATCAAAACGGCAGCCAGCACTGGTATAATATCAAACGTCCCTATATTTTCTCTGCCGGAAAGTATAATAAGGGTGACATTGTGTCGTTTTTTTCAAACACCACAACGGGGTATTCCGGTAGTGCGGATATTTATGTTTGCGTACTAAATCAGGACGTCTTTGACAGAGGCTATGCACTGCTCAACGACGAAAAGCTGGAAATTACAAACCTGACCTCCACACAGGTAGACGGCACCATTACCGCTAAAAAGGATGGTTTGATGTATACCTCGATTCCTTATGAAAAAGGATGGACCGCATACGTAGACGGCGTAGAAACGGAAATTACGCCGATTGCAAACGCCATGTGTGCAATTCCTCTTTCGCAGGGGGAGCACCAGGTTACCTTCAAATATTCCCCCAACGGCTTTATTCCCGGTGTTCTGCTGGGTACAGCCGCTCTTGCGCTTTTTGTTTTGATTATCGCCGTGGAGCAGGTTTATAAAAGAAAACGCAAAAAAATGTTGTCTGATCCTGCAACAACCACAGTTGATACAAAACAGGTATAAACCGCTTTATTTCAAATTCCGGCCCTGCCAAATGTATTTACAGGGCCGGAATTTATTATTATTGATTCTGTCCGGATTAAAAAAAGGCTGCTGCGTAGAAAATACGCAGCAGCCTTTTTTATCCCTGCAGTAAGCTAAAAAGTTCTCAGTCCGTATCCAATTTTAAAACCGCCATAAACGCGTCCTGCGGAACCTCTACACTGCCCAGCTGCCGCATCCGCTTTTTGCCTTCCTTCTGTTTTTCCAGCAGCTTTTTCTTTCTGGTAATGTCGCCGCCATAGCATTTCGCAAGCACATCCTTGCGCATGGCCTTGACCGTTTCCCTTGCAATAATCTTTCCGCCTATACATGCCTGAATGGGAACCTCAAATAGCTGCCTTGGAATTTTCTCTTTGAGCTTCTCCGCCATCTTTCTGGCTCTTCCGTATGCCTTATCCGTGTGGATAATAAACGAAAGCGCGTCCACCACTTCTCCGTTGAGCATAATATCCAGTTTTACAAGTTTGGATTCCACATAGCCGTCAAGTTCATAATCAAAAGAGGCATAACCCCTTGTACGCGACTTCAATGTATCGAAGAAATCATAAATAATTTCTGCCAGCGGCAGCGCATAATGAATGTCTACTCTATCTGCATCTATATAGGTCATATCTTTAAAAGTCCCGCGCCTGTCCTGGCAAAGCTCCATAATATTCCCTACATATTCGCTGGGCGCATAAATATGGGCGTTGGTCATCGGCTCTTCCGCTTTTAAGATTACCGAAGGATCCGGATAATTGGTGGGGTTGTCTATCATTTCTACCGTTCCATCTGTTTTTGTAATCCGGTAAATAACGCTGGGCGCCGTTGTAATCAGATCCAGGCTATATTCTCGTTCCAGGCGCTCCTGTATAATTTCCATATGCAAAAGGCCAAGAAAACCGCAGCGGAAGCCAAACCCCAGAGCAACTGATGTTTCCGGCTCAAATGAAAGCGACGCATCGTTTAAACGCAGTTTTTCCAAGGCGTCGCGCAGATCCCCATAGCGCGCGCCGTCTGCCGGGTAGATCCCGCAGAAAACCATGGACTGTACCTCCCTGTACCCAGGCAGCGGCGCATCCGCCGGATTGCTTTCAAGTGTTACGGTATCACCCACTTGTGCGTCGCGCACCGACTTAATAGAGGCGGCAATATAGCCAACCTCCCCAGCAGACAGCTCCTGCCTTGGCTCCAGGCTTGTTGCGCGCAAAAAACCGCATTCCACTACGGTAAACACAGATCCCGTTGCCATCAGCTTAATCGCATCACCGGGCTTGACCGTCCCGTCCATAACTCTGATATAAATAATAACGCCCTTGTAGCTGTCATAATACGAATCAAAAATTAACGCCTTCAGCGGTGCATTTGCATCTCCCTGCGGAGGAGGCACGTTCTTTACTACCTGCTCCAGCACGGCGCGGATATTTGTTCCTTCTTTGGCAGACACCTGCGGTGCATCCTGGGCGGGAATTCCAATTACATCTTCAATTTCTGTAATCACACGCTGCGGGTCGGCGCTGGGAAGGTCTATCTTATTGACAACCGGTACAATTTCCAGCCCGCTGTCTACAGCAAGATAGGTATTTGCAAGCGTTTGTGCTTCAATCCCCTGCGATGCGTCCACAACCAGTACCGCGCCTTCGCATGCGGCAAGAGAACGTGATACCTCATAATTAAAATCCACGTGGCCGGGCGTATCAATCAAATTAAATATATATTCTTCACCGTCGTCCGCCTTGTATAACAGCGTAACGGCATGCGCCTTTATGGTAATGCCGCGCTCCCGTTCAAGTTCCATATTGTCAAGCAGCTGGTCCTCCATGTCTCGTAGCGCGACCGATTGCGTTTGCTCCAGAATACGGTCCGCCAGCGTACTCTTTCCGTGATCTATATGCGCAATAATGCTGAAATTCCTAATTTTATCCTTTGGAAAAGACATGCGCTTCCTCCTTTTTAACCTTTGTAGGTGAGCTTACGCTTCACCGCGCGCCGTTTTACAAAATTCCTTCATGCAGCAGACGTCGCATTTTGGTTTTCTGGCGTCGCAAACCGCCCTTCCGTGCAATACAAGACGGTGGCAAAAATCGTTAGATTCTTCCGGCGGTAAAATATCCCGCAATATTTTTTCAATCTTTGCCGCATCCTTTATCGTATGAAAGCCAAGACGCCCTGTAATACGAATACAATGCGTGTCCACTACAACCGCCGGTTTTTTGAAAATATCCCCTATAATCAAGTTTGCTGTTTTTCTTCCCACGCCTGGCAGCGTCGTAAGCTGTTCTATTGTATCCGGTACCTTCCCTCCAAAACGGTCGCGCAGCATTACACACATGTTTACAATATCTTTTGCCTTGGTTTTATACAATCCACAGCTTTTTATATATCCCTCAACCTCGGTTATATCGGCCTGTGCAAAATCGGCAACTGTTTTAAACCTGTCAAACAAAGCCGGCGTTACCATATTGACCCGCAGATCTGTACATTGCGCCGCCAGACGGGTAGCAATCAGCAGCTGTAGCGGGTCCGTATATACAAGCGAACAAATCGCGTCGGGGTATTCTTTTTTCAATGCCTCAACCGCAAGCGCGGCTCTTTTTCGGTCGGTCATACTGTTCACTCCCTTATGGTCGTCCAAAATACTGTTACTATAGTACCATAAAAAGATTTTTTTGTCAGCAATTGCCCTTCATTTTCTTTTTTGCTATAATGCACTCTGTAGATATTCCTCCCAAAGGTAAAGAAGACACGGAAAGGAGCCGTTTTTATGTATAAAAACTATTTGTTTGATCTGTACGGCACACTTGTTGATATTCGTACAGATGAAGAAAACGGGTATTTATGGGAAAAACTTTGTACCCTTTACGGATTTTATGGTGCATATTACACGCCGCCGGCGTTAAAAGACGCTTATCAAAAGGAGGTGCAGGCGGAAACGCAAGCCACCAAGGCGGCGTATCCGCAATATACCCATATAGAGGTACGGCTGGAAAACGTGTTTTTCACGCTCTATAAAAACCGCGGTGTAGTAGCTGACCGGCAACTTGTTGATTATACCGCACAATTTTTCCGGGCCATATCTACAAGCCATGTCCGCCTATACGACGGCGTTTTAGATCTGCTCGATGCACTGAACAATGCCGGCAAAAAAAAGTATTTGCTTACAAACGCACAGCGCTGCTTTACCATGCCGGAACTTACGCTTTTAAAGATTGCAGACCGGTTTGACGGGATTGTTATTTCCTCTAACGAATACACCAAGAAACCAGACAAAGCTTTTTACCACATTATATTGAAACGTTACGGCCTGAACCCGGCCGAGAGCATTATGATCGGCAACGACTGTACAACAGATATAAAAGGCGCCCATGACGCGGGGCTTGACAGCCTGTATATCCACTCAAATCTTTCGCCGGAGATTACTAAGCCATTGCCTTGCACATACCGCATAATGGACGGGGATGTCTGTCAAATTAAGAAGCTTGTTTTATAATAGAGCAGAAATGGGCTTTTGTAAATTCTGAAAGACACTTTGCTTTTTTCAAAAGACTACATCAAACAAAAAGGGCAGAGAACTTTTTGTTCTCTGCCCTGAAGGCCTGCATATCTGCCCAAAAGCAAATATGCAAAAAAAAAAGAAAAACCGCAGATGCAGCAAAGAAAAAAAGCTGCACACTGAAAACTGAATAAAGGATAAACAGAAAAAAGGGAAAAACCAATTACCAAAGAAACCTGTGGTCAAGCCCTCGACCTATTAGTACTGCCAAGCTCAACGCCTCACGACGCTTACACACGCAGCCTATCAACCTTGTAGTCTTCAAGGGGTCTTACCCGATTAACTCGGTGGGATATCTCATCTTGGAGCCGGCTTCACGCTTAGATGCTTTCAGCGTTTATCCGTTCCGCACATAGCTGCCCAGCTGTGCCACTGGCGTGACAACTGGTGCACCAGCGGTGCGTCCATCCCGGTCCTCTCGTACTAAGGACAGAGCTCCTCAAATATCCTGCGCCCACGACAGATAGGGACCGAACTGTCTCACGACGTTCTGAACCCAGCTCGCG
>UQLR01000034.1 GCA_900541975.1 uncultured Oscillospiraceae bacterium
CGGGATTCTTGATTAAATTTTTTAATCAAGAATCAGTATGAAACGGATGAAGAAGCCTGACAAACACAAGGCAGCCAAGGAAGAAATCGCAGCAATTTACCATGAAAACAGGGATAGATACAGCGATATGAACCGGGTCAAAGGTATTCATGAGACGATTTTTAGGCGGAATCAGGGTATAGTGTATTGCAAAGGCCATTGTCAAAAGAAAATGAAGACACAGAATGCAGTAATAAAACTGCGGCATAGGCTTGCGCCCATACCGCAGTTGTCATTGTTTCATCCGATTCACACCGAGCTCGTATGCAGCCAGCAGTCGTCGCTGTGGGCGTTGATGACGCCGATGGCCTGCAAATAGGCATAGATGATGGTGGAGCCCACGAAGGTCATGCCGCGCTTTTTCAAGTCCTTGGAAATGGCGTCTGACAGCGGGCTGGTGGTAATGGCGGGGTCATTTTCGTAGAGGATCTTGCCCTCCGTCCAGCTCCAGATATACGCGTCAAAGCTGCCGTATTCTTCCTGAATGTCCCGGAAGATGCGGCTGTTTTGAATGCTGGCTCGAATTTTCCGCCGGTTGCGAATGATGCCTTCATCGGAGAGCAACTGGGCGATTTTTTCCCCGCCGTAAGCGCAGACCTTGTCCAAGTCGAAGCCGTCGTAGACCTCCCGGAACCGCTGGCGCTTGTTCAGCACCGTCTCCCAGCTCAGTCCCGCCTGAAAGGATTCCAGAATCAGCAGCTCATACAGGGCGTGGTCATCGTGGCACGGCACACCCCATTCCTCATCGTGGTAGCGGACGTAGAGGGGGTTGGCCAGGCTGCACCACCGGCAGCGGGGCTTACAGGCTGGGTGGCACAGCTTCCGTTGCAAATACACCATGTCCACCAGCTGCACTCCGGCCTCGTAGATGGGGTGGTCATAGTGGTCGGTGAAGAAATTGGGAATGCGGTGCGAGCGGACAAAGCCGCACTTCTCATAAAACGGCACGGTCAGCGGACTGTCGCCGGTGCCCACCTGTAAAAGGGCATAGCAACCAGCATATTGACGCACAAGAAAGTCAATCAGCGCCTTGCCATAGCCCTTTCCCTGGGCCTCCGGCTCCACGGCAAGATTCTTGAGCTCCAGAATCCCGCCGCCCTCGTCGGTGACGACGCATTCCGCTTTCACGCCGCCGTCCTCCAGCACATACATGGTGCCCCGCTCCAGATAGCGGTCGATCATGTCCTCCTGCTCATCTGCCAACAGCAGAAGCGGGAGGAATTGCTTTTTATTTTCGTGGATTTCTCGAATATTCATAAGCTGCTCCGACAAATCGGAAGTTGACGAACTGTTGATTATATTGCGATGCGTAATTACAATGCAATTCCAAGTTCTTTGCATTTCTCGATTGCCAAATCATTGTTTTGCAATGCAGCAAGTCGATACCAATGCTTAGCCTGTTCGATATCTCGTTCCACTCCGATTGCATCTTCATAAAACTCTGCCAAATTGTATTGCCCATCTCTATCACCATGCTCTGCGGCACGGCGAGTCCAATATAGTGCTTTTTCCAAGTCCTTTTCAACACCAAGTCCCTCGTAATAGAAATAGCCTATTTGACATTCAGCAAGGGGATAGTCCTGCTCTGCCAATACCAAATGACCTTCAAAGCATTTGTCATATTGTTTTGATTCCCAATATTTTTCAATCAGCTCATTGCAAATGTCAAATTCCTTGCAAGGTTTGTAATACGCACCTGCCATATATTCATACCTCCATAAATCCCGATTTGTTTAGTAAATTCTTTTCCCAAACGCATACGCTTCCTGCAAACGCTCCGTCCTATCAAAGCGGCATCGGCGTCCGTGCAATCAGAATGACCGCCAGAATCGCGCCCACAAATGCCGCTGCTCCTATGGCTGCCAACACCTTTTTGCTGAGTTTCTTCTTCGCTGCCTTGCAGATCAGCGCGGCGCAAGTCATGCAGACAGCCGCAGCCACAAGCGCAATGCCCAGCGTTTCCCATAGCCAAGATAATTTATATAGGATTTTCATGCGATCATCTCCTGTTCGTTAAACTGGAATTTATGTCAATGCGAACTCAATCTCATCAAGTTTATTTGTTATTGCGTTCTTTCTCCCTGTCTCCTTAAAGCCTATTCGACGATAGAGTCTCTCAGCATTTATATTATTCTCAAGAATCCACAGCGTAGGGGTATCCGTACATTGGCCTACTGCGTGTAGTAACAATTTCGTTCCATAACCCATGTTTTGCATATCTGGAAGAATATAAAGATCCTCTATTAAACCCTTTGTTACAGAAACAACCCCTATTGGTTTTTCTTCTACAAGCATATAGAGCTTTGTTCCGTTGTTCATCTTGTTTCTCAAATACTCCCGTTGCCGATCTGGCGTGTGTGTTTCTATGAAATCAGGAGAACAAAATGCACGATGCGATTCCTTCCAGGATATTGAATGGATGGTTGCGGCTTGAAGAAGATTTGTTTCATCTACAGGTACGATCATCCTTACCTCCACAAATTTGAATTTATTTAATCAATCCTCCGAAACCCTTGTATTTTCAAGGAAAATCGGCATTTTAATACTCGTTCCTTATGTATTTTCCCTTGTTTTTGCCCTTATGAGCCGAAACAAGGGAAACTTTTTGTTTAGGCTTCCCCGACCACCTTATCAAGCAGTCTTGCGGAAGTTCGTTTCGCTTCCCTCTTAGAGTGAGCGTAAATGTTCATTGTGGTACTTACGTCAGCGTGTCCGAGCAGTTCCTGCACATCCTTTGGTGCTGCACCATTGGAGAGCAGATTGCTGGTGAATGTGTGTCTCAGCATATGAAAATGGAAATCTTCAAATCCTTCCAGCTTCTTTTTTGCCGACCTCGTCATAACACCAACCGTACTCGGTGACTCGTATGCTCCGTCAGGTCTCAGGCAGACAAAGGATATTTCCTTGTATCCGTCAGGTACTTCCTCCGTTCTCGGCAGGCTGTAGACTTCATAGTAAGTACGGTCTTTCTCTTTGACCTCTTTGTAGTAGTTGAGGTGATAGAGTTCGCCATACTTGAAGCGGTTCTTATGCTGTTCCGTCTTTGCCTTTCTGAGAATGTCAGCCAGAGTGTCGCAGAAGTCCACGGTGCGGACTTTCTTGCGTTTGGTAGCACCTATCTCTGTCTTGTGCCTTTGCCCATTGTATCGCATACTGCGTCGTACTGTGAGGTGTTGTCCGTCAAGGTTGATGTCCTGCCAAGTCAATGCACACGCTTCTCCGATACGAAGCCCTGTGTAGTAGGCTATCTGCATCGGGAGCAATGCAGGATTATCTTTCTTTTTCAGAAAGTCCTCCAACATTAAAAACTGCTGATGGTCAATGGTCGGTGCATTGTCAACTTCGCCGTCCTCGTCTGCAAACAGTTCGTATTCCTCTTTCTTTCCTCTCCATACCACATACTGCATAGGGTTAAAGGAAATCAGTTTCTTTGGGAATACCGCAAATCGGAACGCCCCCTGCAATACTGCTGAGAACAGTCTCAGATACCCTTTGCTGAGTGCCTTTGCTGTTGTCCCGTCAGGGTTTTCTCCTCCGAAAGTAAGGAAATCCATAAATGCCTGTAAATGTTCCGCAGTGACCGTTTTCAGCTTTCTGTCTCCGATAGGATATTTCTTTATCCTGTTCACTGTTCCCATATATGCCATCACTGTACCGTTGCTCAGATTGCCGGGTTTCAGTTCTTCCTCCACCCACATATCAAGCAGCATACCCACAGTAGTATTCTCAGGCTTTGCCACGAACTTCTTCGCTTCGTAGTCCTCCATTGCCTTGCGGAGCAGACTTTCTGTTTCCGATTTGCTTTCTGTGCCTGCAAACTCACGCTGTACCATTTTTCCGCTTTCATCTTCTACATAGAAGCGGTAGTACCATTTCTTGCCCTTTTTTCTTACAGATCCTTTTGCCATTGATAAATAGTCCCCTTTCTATCCGTGGCAATCGGAACTGTGACGTATGGTGTGCGTAAAGTAAATAGTGTCACATCCGCCGATTGTTTCATCGGCTTTTTTGTTGTCAAAGAGCCACGGAATTATTCTTTTTCGGCAAGCCTTGCTTCGGCTTCCGCTACTATCCCGAAAAGGTCTCCCATCTTCACAGCGGTACGACCTTCATCGTAGATATGTAAAATTCCGTCTAAGAATCGTTTCATATCCTCAATCGGTGCTTCCATCTCTTTATGGTAAACTCGTTCCTTAATCGCTCCCGACTCAATCGCATATCTCATAAGTGACTGTTTCAGTCCTTCATCTTCTGCAACACGGTCAACCTCTGTCATAGCATCGGAGAAGTGGTGGCAGAGAACGGAATACAAATCAATCATCTTTCCGAGGAATGTGGTAAGGAGCTGTTGGTGTGGTTCTCCATTCACAACCGTAGACACGGTATCAATGTACTTTCTGATATGTTCTTCCAAGTCTTTTTCGCAGAGCGTCTTGCTGTCATATTCCTTATCCTCTGAAAGACCTGTGAGCCATTCAGGAGTGGTAAGCAGTGCTTCTGCCAGTCCATTGATAATCATTGTTCTCTTTGGGTCTACGCCATCTGCTTCGTATCTCTGTATCGTTGACTTGTTCACTCCGATACGTTTGCCAAGCTCCGGCATTGTGAGATTCAATTCTGTTCGACGTTCTTTTACTCGTTCACCGACCTGTTTTGCGGTGAATGTAATTTCTTTTTTCAAGGTTTTCACCTCCTGACGAATACAAGTATAGCACATTAAAACCCATTTTGCAACTATATTTCTGATAAAAGTTAAAAAATATCTTTAACAGGTTGTAAAATGAGTTGACAAGAGATGGCAAAATAAGTATAATGATAATTGCAAAGTTGCAAAATGAGTATTCTGAAAGGAGAGATGTGTAATGACAGCAATTAAAATGGGTTTAACTATCGAAGAAGCAGCAGAATGTACGGGTATCGGTAGGAACACAATGCGAAAACTGGTGGACTGGGGCAAACTGCCTGTTCTGAAAGTCGGACGAAAGACGATTATCCGCAGGGATACGTTGGAGCGTTTTATGACGGTCAATCAGGGCAGGAATCTCCTCAATCCAAGCGATGTACGAAAAGTGGAATAACCGTTCTCCAAAGCCCTCGGCGTTTGAGAGCGAAATACACCCCTCGCACAAATCTGCGATTTGTACTCTGGGTATTTCGCCCCTGCGGGGAGCCTGTATCACAACTTCGGACACCACCACCTCAGTTATGATACAGAGGAAATTGCGGTGCAATTTCCATTGCTGTCCCACCAATCACCGATAGCTGTGACAGCCGCACCCGACAAGTCGGTTGCGTGATGAGTACGGTATTCTCAGCGAAGAAAGGAGCAAAGGTTGGCAAGACATTCGTTTATTCAGATGTCGAAGCTGCCCAATGTTAAGGGAAGAATCTCATATATCACGAGCCACGCCAAACAGGAAAACCTTTACGCCACCTATCGTACCGCCGACAATACCTTTTGGAAGAATCTTGCCAGGGAAAGTCAGCAGGAGTTCCAGCGAAGCGGAACAACAGGGAAGTGTATCGAAGCAAGGGAGCTAATCATTGCTCTGCCGGAGATTTACACCACCTTTGACCCACAGCAAGTGCTTGAAGAATTTACGAATAAATTCCGACAGCAGTACGGAGTGGAATGTGTATCGGCTCTGCACTACAACAAACGCAAGACCAACTACCACATCCACCTCATATTCAGCGAAAGGAAACTGCTTCCCGAACCGGACATCAAGATTGCCACCAGAAGCGTATTTTATGACGAAACAGGAAAAAGGGTACGAACCAAGAAAGAAATCACAGACGAGAACGGTCAAGTCCGAAAAGGCTGTACCGTTATCAAAAAGGGGGAAGTTTACGAAAGCCACTTATTCACAACCAAAGACGAGCGTTTCAAAACAGAAGCGTTCATAGCAGAAGCAAAAGAGGTTTACACGGAGCTTATCAATTCCCACATTTCAGATCCTGAACAGCGGCTGAAAGTGTTTGATAAGAACAGCGTGTATCTCCCAACAAAAAAGATAGGCAAGAACAACCCCAAGGCTGCCGAAATCGAAGCGGACAACGCCGCAAGGCAGGAATGGAACAGGACAGCGGATTTGGCTCTTGTATCGGGCATTGAAGAAGCAAAGATACTGGAAATCAAGCAGACCGAAATCCACGACAAAGTCGGTCAGTCCATCCGTGAAAACGGTTGGCTTCCAAATCTGTTCAGAAATATCGTAGGCAAGGCAAAGGAATTTCTCCAAGCCATCATCCGTGAAAAGGATATGCCGCCCAAGCCAGTCCTTGATATGGATATGGACGAGTTCCGCACAATGCAGAACCTAATGATAAAGGTACAGAAACAGGCGAAAGCAATCAAGAAGATACAGGAAGTCACACTTCCGAATCTGCGACAGCAGCTTGCAGAAACAACGGGTATCTTCAAAGGCAAGGAGCGTAAGGCTCTGGAAAAACAGATACAGCAGACCGAAACCGAACTTGCTGAAAAACTGGATAAAATCCCCGATATTCTTAAAGATGACGGTTATCCTGATGTACAGGCATTTATGAAAACTTACCGCAAAGCAGAGGCTATTGTGATACAGTATAACCAAGACCTTGCAGAATGGGAGCAGGCAGTTAAGAACGGACAGAAACCTGCTGAAAAACAGCACAGACCGCCCGAAAGACAAAGTGTGCGTAACAGGCTCAGACAGCTTCAGGAAGATGGTAAACAGAACTCTCAGCCGAAGCAGAGAAAGAAATCCCAAGACAGGGAAAGATAATCACGACATAGGAAATCAACACCGCAGGGCAACCTGCCTTGCGGTCTTACATATATATCAGAGCATAAGAAAACACCCTGCAAGATTTTTGCGTCTTGCAGGGTGTTCATATACATATAAAAGGTTTCCATAAGCACATATTACAATATTAGTACTTTTTTGATAATGTGTAGGTATAGTAGGTGTCAACAATTAAAAGAAGTGTTACGATACCCATTGTCCACCAGAAGCAAGAAAAACCTTTCGTTAAAAAGCACGCTATGATTATTATAAAACCTCCTACAATAGATGAAATACCACCAAAGCGTTGACTCTTTTTCCACGTTGTTTCATTTTTCATACTCCATACTGTTCTCAATCCTACAACTGAGTTCATTCGTAGTTTTGGCATAATGTTACCTAATATAATCATTGCAACTCCAAGCAGTCCAAATAAAAGTTGGTTAATATCAAGTGCAATTGAAGACAGACTTTCAATCGAATTGAAATCAGCATACAAAAAATAGCCTGTCATAGCGTTAAAAAGTGCAAGAGATACAATTCCTGCCACAATACATACATTTTCGTTATTGCTTCCATTTTCTTCTTGTTTTGCAGAAAATTTAGCCATACCAAGCATAAAATAGCCAAATAAAATTGTAATAACAGGGAAAATTAATGTTTCGTATTTGCTACCCCAACGTGTTACTTGATTATTCATATCATAATGAGCTGGAATTTGCTCTGGCAAGAATTGTAAGGCAATCAGAACAACTGCCAATGGTAAAAACATAAGACTGTAAAAAATGACTTTTTTCTTTTTCATTGTTGACCTCCACGCAAATTACTTATCCACATAATTGTTTCATCAAGAATAGATAAATTTAATTCATAGTAAATAAAATTTTTATATCGAGTTTCGTAAATCAAGTCTGCCTTTTTTAGCTTTGATAAATGATATGACAATGCCTGTGGTGTCATATCCAATGCAATAGCTAAATCGCCTGAGCTTATTTTCCCTTCCTGTAACTTTAGCAGAATTTTTCGACGAGTATCGTCTGCTAAAGCAGCTAACACTTCATTTATAGCCAATCCACCACGCTCCAATCTATTTCAAACAATCTTTAAATAGATTATATCAATTTAGCGTTGGTTTGTCAATAGCTATTTCAAAATATTTTTAAATAGCAAAACAAGAGATACCGTCAATGGTCACGATGAACAGTCAAAGCACTGCCATTGACGGTATCTCTTCATTTTGCTTACGAGCAGACAAGGGCGATAAGCCTAATACTGGCTTACCGCCCCCCAATCCCTACTTACTATGCGTAGATAATCTCGCTGTAAATAATTTCCCTAACTCTGGACTGAATTTCATTCATTTTCTGCACCCACAACATAGCATTATCGGCTTTCAGTCGTTCGGTCACATTTTCCTGCTCGGCAATCTGCTTCGTCAGCACGAGTAAACACTCCTGCGCCTGTCTATCAATATCGGCAAGGTAAGAGTTCAGCGTACCCTCTATCAGCATTGTGGTGTAAAGGTAGTGTTTATGCTCTTTTAGATACTCTTTGTGGCGTCGTCCCCATAAACCGATAGGCTGCGTTTCTTCTTCGGAAAGTATCAGACAAGGGATATAATAATCTCCCTGCAATTCATACCATAAGCCGTTGCTTTCATCAAAAATGTACTTGTCCATATAATAAATCCTCCAGTATAATATATTCGCACATACGTCACAGTTCTTCGATTGCCACATTCTGTTATATCTTGTTATCAGATTTTCTTGCCCTTGTGTTTGCCCTTATCAGCTTCCAAGGGAAGAATAAACATAAGTGAAATCGTATAATAAATTAAGGTGAGCATTTTGCGATAAACCCTTTATTTTCAAGGCATTTGGAGGATTTTATTAAAACCCTGTGAGGGTTAATAACCACTTATAAAATTGTGGTTTTCAAATTCCGATTTGTTGCTCAATTTTTGTATTCAAATTATACCATAAAACTTGTGAACAATTCTACCGTAACTTTGGAATATATGAGAAAAGTCCGAACAGTTTTCTGCCCGGACTTCCTCACTCAATCGTAAATCAATTCGATTTTCACAATTTCCTCTGCCTGTGCCTTGCAAGCGTTCATCTGCCGTACCCATTCCATTTGGTGTCGGCTTTCTGTTTCTCGGTCACGCCGTTTCGCTTCGCCAACTCCGGCACGATCAGCTCCATGCGGTCTCGTGCCGCTTCGTCAATCTTAGCGCAATACTGTCTTACGTACACCCAGCTATCGGTACGGACTTCCTTTTGCGTTTTCTGAGCAGGCGTTCCAAACTGCATTTTTTGACAGTTTGGGTACCCGTCCGCTTCAACATCTGTAACAATGGGGCCAGGCGTGAGCCTGGCCCCAACATTCAGTATAGAACCAAGAGACGGGCCGAAGCCCGTCTCTTGAGACTGTCGAAAAAGCCTCGCAGAGTTTGCCGCCCGCAGGCGGCAAAGCAAGTTTAATCCGTTTTTTGCGGCGGCGTGTACGTCGCAAAAAACACTTCTCAGTCTGCAA
>UQLR01000035.1 GCA_900541975.1 uncultured Oscillospiraceae bacterium
TAGCAGCATTAAAAATTGTATAGTATAACAAAATAAACAATAATAAAAATAAATTTGTTTTATATTGCAGAAAAACAGAAATAAAACAGGAAAAACAACGGCGCGGGCAAATTTCTTTGCCTGCGCCGTTGTTTTTTGCCCGGCGTTTTATTTCCCGTCCACAATATCCTCTAATACCTGAATCAGGTCCTGCAAGGTGTAAAGCGCAACGTCCCGGTTGAGTATTTCATTTTTTAAATCAATCGATAAGCTTTCAAAGCGCGGCCGCAGCTCCGGTGCAACATAGGCCATCCTTTTTTCACCTCAGCATTCTTTGCTTATTCTCTGTCTTCGCCGCCGGGGCCGTCCCTGCGTGGTCGGCGGTCTGGGTAATATTTTGTATTGTTATTTGTCCATTGGTTGTTAAAAGCGGTTTTTTCATTTGCAGTGTCTGTAACTTCCGGCTGCGTTTTTTGCTGCTTCTTTTTGTTTTCCATTTATCATAAACTCCTTTTGCATTTTTATTAGCGTTTCCATGTGTTGTTTTGCTTATACAGAAAAGCCGGTTGTCTTGAAAAAGAAAGGTTGCCCAAATGCAAAATTTAAGGTAAAATAAAAAACAAAGCAAATTTACTTTTTATGGAAAGGAAGCAGAAAAATGACGCAAAATCCAATTGTTACAATAGAAATGCAATCCGGCGCGGTGATCCGGGCGGAGCTGTATCCGCAAACAGCGCCAAACACAGTCAACAATTTTATAAGCCTTGTCAAAAGCGGTTTTTATAACGGGCTTACGTTTCATCGTGTGATTTACGGTTTTATGCTGCAGGGCGGATGTCCGGACGGAACAGGCTGCGGGGGCCCCGGTTACAGTATTTACGGGGAATTTTCTCAAAACGGGTTTGAAAACACGCTGGAGCATACACCCGGCGTTTTGTCTATGGCGCGCGCTGGAAACCCTGATTCCGCCGGTTCCCAGTTTTTTATTATGCACAGGTCGGCGCCCCATCTTGACGGTGCTTACTGCGCTTTTGGAAAGGTGATTGAAGGGATGGATACGGTAAACGAAATTGCACAGTGCGACACAGATATGCACGACCGCCCGTTGGATCCTCAGATTATGCGGCGCGTGACGGTTGACACTTTTGGGAAGGAATACCCGGCTCCAGTTACCTGCTCTTAAGTGCAAAACAGCGGGCTTTGGCAAACGCCAAAGCCCGCTGTTTTGCAGATGTTTATAAAACAAGAGAGGGCGCCGTATATACCCTGGTGGCAAGTTCGTTGTCCAGAAGGTACAGCCCTTTGGAATCGTTGCCGAACAACTCCATTTTTTTGATCAGATTTTCTGCATTGGTTTCCTCTTCGCCCTGTTCCTTGACAAACCAGTCCAAAAATTGCATAGTGCGAAAATCCTTTGCTTCATAAGCGGCGTCATAGATCGTATGTATTAAAGAGGTTACATACTGTTCATGTGCAAAGCCCGCTTTCAACGGCGCCATGTGGCAATCCAGCGCCTGATCCGGTTTATCGATTGCTTCCAGAGTTACTTCTGCACCGTTGTTTAACAGATATTGCACAAACAGCATAGCATGGTCGCGCTCTTCCTGCGCCTGAATTTTATACCAGTTGGAAAAGCCGTCAAGCCCTTCCCGGGCATAGTAAACAGAAAAATCCAGATACAGGTATGCAGAATAAAACTCCTTGGCAATTTGCGTATTAATCAGTTTAACGATTTTTTCCTGTAACATAAAAAAACTCCTTTACAATCTTTTTTCCTATTATAACACCTTGCTTTTACATATACAAGTCGCGAAAGTATACAATAAAGCTTGTATTTTGTGATTTATCAAAGCTTTCATTCATAAATTGTTAGTATTAAGTTCAGCTTTTTTTCACTTCCTTTTCAAATTCCCGTCAAAATCCCGGAGTATGATAAAAACAGATCGAGAGATCAGACAAAAAAGTATGTCAAACACAGTGTGTTCCACACTGGTAATAAACGGAGGTATAGAGTATGAACAACAAGCCTTACGAACCATTTGAAAACATGCAGAGCAAAGAACCAGAAAAAAACGACGCCACATATCATACGGGTACAGACATGTCTGGCAACACAGGCGGAGCAATATACGGCGGCGACCCTACAGCGCAGGAGCGCCACGCTTCCCAGCAAAGTGCATATGTTCCGCAGGAGGTATATGGGTACCAGACACCTGAAGAAAAACCGTATTCTTCCCAAGCGGGTCAGGAAGCCCAACCCAAAGAGGTTTACAGCAGCACGGCGTACATTTCGGGCGTTCCGCAGGCAATGGAGCCCTATGAATATACCGAGTCTTCAAAAGCGCAAACGCCTGATCGGCAGGATTATGCCGACGGCTACCATACGCAGTATACGTCGTCGCAGGCGTATGCAGGCAACAGCGAGCAAGCACCTTATCAGACAAGCGCTACCGTGGTAACGCAGGGAACCCCTTACAGCGCGCCCGGCGCAGAATATTCCAGGCAGCAGGCAGCAAGCACAAGAAAGGAAAGAAAAGCGCAAAAGAAAGCGCAGAAAAAAGGCGCGGGAAAAGGGTTTGTAGCGGCGGTGATGGTGGTCGGCATACTGGCCTCCGGCGTGCTTGGTTTTGGCGGCGGATGGCTTGCCAGCAATTTGGGAGAAAGCGGGGTCATCCCGACCAGCGACGGCCTGACCATTCAAAAGGTTGTAAACACAGCAGAAGGTACAACGCAAAGCAGTGAAGGGGAAATGACCACCTCACAAATTGTGGAGGCAACGGTTGACAGTGTTGTGGAAATTACTACAGAAGTTGTAAAAACGGGCAGCTTTTCCCAGCAGTATATTGAATCGGGCGCCGGAAGCGGCGTTATTATTTCTGAAAACGGCTATATTTTGACCAACAACCATGTAATTGACGGTGCATCCAAAATTACGGTTACGCTGAAGGACGGCACAAGCCATGACGCCACGCTTGTCGGCACGGCGGAGTCTGTTTTGGATGTAGCCTTGCTGAAAATAGATGCAAACGGATTGAGCCCCGTTGTAATGGGAGATTCTGACGCCCTGCAGGTTGGCGAAAAGGCCGTGGTAGTCGGCAACCCGCTTGGACAGCTTGGCGGTACGGTGACAGACGGTATTGTCAGCGCCTTAAACCGCGATATATCTATAGACGGCGTTACTATGAACTTGCTGCAGACAAATGCTGCAATCAACCCGGGCAATTCAGGCGGCGGCATGTTTAACGGAAAGGGCGAGCTGGTTGGACTGATCGTCGCAAAATCTACAGGGATGGAAGTAGAAGGCCTTGGGTTTGCAATCCCAATCAACCAGATTACGGATATTCTGGACGATTTAACAGAATACGGCTATGTAAGGGGAAATATTGATCTTGGCATTTCCATGCTGGATATCACCTCTGAGCAGATGGCGCTGATGTATGGCGTGAGCGACACAGGCGTATACGTGCTCAGCGTGAACAATGGCTCTAACGCGCAGGACGCAGGCTTTCAGCGCGGGGATCAAATTCTTTCTGTCGATGGGGAAGAGGTAAATACCAGCAAAGAAGTGACGGAAATCATACAGAAGCATGAGGTTGGAGAGACCGTTACTGTGAAAGTCAAACGCGGCGGGCAAACAGGCGATTTACAGTTTGTGCTGGAGGAACAGGTGCCAGATTCCTTTGCTTCTGCGGATAACGGAGACAACGTAGACCCGTTTGCGAAAAATGGTGGAGATTCTAATGGCAACGGCGGATTCAGTATAGACGATTTTTTTAATGAGCTGTTTTAATATAAAAAAGAAAGTTTTACAGTTTCCTCTTTATCATAATGTGTGAAAGCCGCTATGCCGCAGGATATAAAACATCCTGCGGCATAGCGGCTTTCGCCGTGCCTCTGCAAGTTTTTTATTCTTCACTGAATTCTTTTGCCGTAAGCGCTTTAAAGAGCATGTTGGCGCACATATAAACATTTCCGCCGCCAAGCGTCAACACAAGATCTCCGGTTTGAGCGTTTTGGCATATATATTCTGTAATTTCCTCAAAGGTTTTAAACCACACGCTGCCCGGTACCTTTTCTGAAAGATCTTTGGCATATATGTTATAGGTGTTTTCTTCCCTTACGGCGAGGATCTCAGAGATAACCGCCTTGTCTGGTATGGAAAGCGCCTTTGCAAAATCATCAAGAAGCAATGCGGTTCTGGAATAGGTATGCGGCTGAAAAACGGCCCATACGCGGGCAAACCCCATAGACATTGCGGCGTTCAGGGTTGCCGTCAGTTCCGTTGGGTGGTGGGCGAAGTCATCTGCAATGGTAATACCGCACGGTTTACCCAAAATTTCAAAGCGCCGGTGTACCCCCGTGAATTTTTCCAGATTTTCTGCAACTGTGCGTGGAGAATCCCCAAGGAATAGAGCGACACAGGCGGCTGCAAGTGCATTGAGCACATTGTGTTTTCCTGGTATATTCAGTGTTACAGACGTAAGCTTTTTTCCTTTATGCATCAGGTCAAAATGTTGTACGGCGCCGTGGGTTACCGTTAAATTTGCTGCATAGTAATCATTGTCCTGGTTAAAACCATAACGAATGGTTTCCAGTGGTACGCCGTTGATTGCTTCCAGTGTATTTGCATCGTCCCCATTTATCACCAGAAGCCTGGAGGTTTGGCAGGCAAAACGATGAAAAGAACGCTTAATATTGCTTAAATTTTTAAAGTAATCCAGGTGGTCTGCGTCAATATTTAAAATTACAGAGATGGCTGGCGTCAGCTGCAAAAAGGTATCTACATACTCACAGGCTTCGCACACAATAATATCAGACTGCCCAACATAGCTGTTCCCGCCTATATATGGTAGTTTTCCACCAATAATCGCCGAAGGGTCAAAGCCGCTGCCGATCAGTACCTGCGTAAGCATTGCCGTTGTAGTTGTTTTTCCGTGTGTGCCGGCTATTGCAATCGAGCGGTTGTAGCGCCGTGTTACAAGCCCCAGCATAACGCTGCGCTCTATAGCAGGAATACCGGATATTCGCGCCGCCTGCAGTTCGGGATTATTATCCTTGATTGCGGCAGAATAGACAACAAGCTGCGCGCCCTGTATGTTTTCCGCCCTGTGTCCCATATATACCCGGATTCCATAAGATTTTATTCTGTCAAGCGTGTCAGATTCATTCATATCCGACCCGCTCAGTTCAAAACCTTCTGCTTTCAAAATTTCTGCAAGCGGGCACATACCAGACCCGCCAATGCCGATAAAATGGATGTGATGCACATCATCCAGAAGCTTTTCGGTATACAAATTAACACTCCCAATCACGCACATAGTACATTCTATTATATAACGCAAGCCGCATAAAATAAATACCTTTTTTATTTTCTTTCACAATTTCTCAAAAAATTTGCTTACTTTGTATTTCTTCGATTAAAAAGATAAAAACGTATTGCCTGTTATATGTAAAAATGTTACAATCAATAAAAACAAGGCATATAAAAAAGGGGGCTGTTTTATGAAACGGCTTGTAGCAATTACTTTAATTTTGTCGTTACTTTTAAGCACCGCGCCTTTTTGCGCGCTTGCGGCAGAGCAGGGAGGAGAAAAGCCCGAGCAGGCGTCTGTGGCAAGTGCATCTTTGGAGCTCTCCCTGTTCCAAAGTGGCATTTCGCTTTCGGGCGCGCGGGCGGAACAACCGCAATATGCGGCGGCGTTGGAAAAGCTGGAACAAGGTGTTTCCAATTATATGTCTTCCGTTAGAATTGACCAATATAACATTCCATTAGACCAGTTTGCAAATCTATTTGCAGATCTGCTTTATGGAAACCCGCAGTTTTTTTATCTGGATCCCTATGTGGAATGCCAGTATGATCAGGATTCTTTCATCATTTACAGTATGGAATTGCACTATTTGTACAGCCTGGAAACAGCTGAAACCATGAAAAAAGAGATTGACAAAAAAGTGTCCCCAATTATGGACATGGCAGGAAAACTACAAAGCGATCTGGAAAAAATTTTGTATATTCACGATTATCTTGCGCTCAATTGCTCTTATGATGTGGAATTATCCCGTGATTCTTACAATATATACGGGTGCCTGATCAACCGGCGCGCCGTATGTCAGGGATATGCGCTTGCAAGCAAGTACTTGTTTGATTTGCTCAACATTCCATGCAATTTTGTCAACAGCGATCCAATGAATCACGGATGGACGCTTGTTGAGCTCGACGGCAGCTGGTATCATATGGATCCTACATGGGACGACCCCCTGCCGGATATGCTGGGGCGTGTGAGGCACCAAAACTTCTTGAAAAGCGACGCGGCCATGCGTGCAAACGGCTACAGCGGATGGGATGCGGACAAGACTGCAGACAATACAAAATACGATGAATATTTCTGGAACACCATCAGTACCGCTTTTATTGCACTGGACGACGGGCTTTTCTATATATCAAACGACGGAGTGCTGATGAAATGGAATGCGCAAACGAACCAGACCCAACAGCTTCCCTCGACACAGGGAAAATGGTTTTACTGGGGGAACCCATCAGTGTACTATACGGAATATTACGCAAATCTTGTACAGGCAAATGGCCTGCTGTACTATAATACAGACACAAAAATTTATTCCATCAAGCCGGACGGGACAGACAACAAGGCGGTATTTGAGCTTCCAAAAGACGCGCAGGGCTATATATACGGAATTCAATTTATTGACGGTGAACTGGTCTACGCATTGAAAACAAGCCCAACGGCAGAAGAAACGCTTTGCCATGATGCCGGGATTTTGGATACTTCTTTCGATGTGGAGCAATCTTCCTATACTTTGGGCGATGTAAACGGCGACGGCGTTATTTCCGTGTCGGACGTATTGCTGGCACAGAAGAAGATTGCCAAAATACTGGAACTGACACAACAACAGTTTGACGCTGCAGATGTAAACCGTGACGGAGAAGTTTCGGCATATGACGTTACACAAATCCAAAGAAAAATTGCAGGTATGATCAGCGGCTTTCAAACGGCTGCTTAAAGACAAAACAGAAACGGATGAGAACATTTGACACTTAAAAAAAACGATTGTATAGAACTTACAATTACCGGCATGACAGCCCAGGGCAGCGGTGTGGGACGTTATGCCGGTATCGCGGTATTTGTTGCAAACACAGCCGTTGGCGACCGGCTAAAGGTTAAAATTATCAAAACATCAAAGAACTATGTAATTGGAAAAATAGAAGAGATCCTTACACCCTCTCCGGCAAGAATCCCCGCAGACTGCGAAGCCTTTAAGAGCTGCGGCGGCTGTGTTTACAGGCATATCGGCTACGAAAGCGAACTTGCTATCAAGGAACAGCGGGTCAAAGACGCGCTTGCGCGGATTGGCGGTTTTACACAGATCAGGGTTGATCCCATTATAGGCGCGCCAAATACGGAAGGCTATCGAAATAAAGCGCAGTTTCCTGCAGGGCGTGGGAAGGACGGCAGGCTTCTTTTTGGGTTTTATGCCTTTAAAAGCCACAGGATTGTTGAATGCAACGGCTGCAGGCTGCAACCGCCTGCTTTTGCACAGACGCTTGCCGTTATACGGGAATGGGCCGTCCAATATAATCTTTCTGTATATAATGAGCAGTCGCATACGGGCAAATTGCGCCATGTCTATTTGCGCTATGGTGAGAAAACCGGTGAGCTGATGGTATGTCTGGTTATAAACGGCGAAAAACTGGAAGGCGAACAGGCGCTTGCACAAAGCTTGCAGGAAAAAATAGAGGGTTTTCAAAGTCTGATTATCAATATAAACCGTGAAAGGACAAACGTTATATTGGGAAAAACATGCCGTACCGTTTATGGACCGGGCTTTATTACAGATATTTTGTGTGGGTTGCGTTTTAAGCTTTCTCCTTTGTCTTTTTATCAGATTAATGCGCAACAGGCGGAACGGCTGTATGAGAAGGCCGGGGAATACGCGGCGCTCGAACCGGGCGAAACGCTTTTAGACCTTTATTGCGGCACGGGCACCATCGGCCTGACCATGGCTGGACGGGCGGGCATGGTAATCGGTGTTGAAGCAGTGAAGCAGGCAGTGCTTGATGCTGAGGAAAATGCAGCATATAACGGTATAAAAAATGCACGCTTTATCTGTGCAGACGCCGTTCAGGCGGCACAAATGCTGAAACAGGAAGGCATAATACCAGACGTAATTGTTCTGGATCCACCCAGAAAGGGCTGCGACCGTGTGCTGGTGGATATAGTCGCCGGCATGCGCCCCAAAAAGGTGGTTTATGTTTCCTGCGACCCGGCGACCCTTGCGCGCGACTTAAAAGCATTCTCCCAAAGCGGTTATATACCGCAGACGGTGACCCCTGTGGATATGTTTCCAAGAACAGCACATGTTGAGACGGTAGTACTGATGTCAAGGGTTAGCAATGAGCCATGCAGGACGATGGACGAATTGCACCCGTGAGCTTGCTCAGACGGGGGCATATTCGGACAGCGGACTATACGGCGAATGCCGTGGATGAGCGTAGAAAGCTTGCTTTCGTAGCGAATCAGCATGGCGGAGTTTGAACTGAAAAAGTGTAGGAAACAAGGGATTTCCGGGAATTGGGACTGTTTGGATAACGGTTCTGGCTCCCGGATTTTTTATGCGTGCTTACTCTGTGGAAACATATCGAGGGGGAAAATAGGCGGAGGGTTGAGTATATAGGATTGGTATGGATAAGTTGAGTAGACAG
>UQLR01000036.1 GCA_900541975.1 uncultured Oscillospiraceae bacterium
AGTTTTCCGGGTCCTCTGTTTGCGTTGTTTAATTTTCAAGGTCCTCTGCGCTGCCTGCCGGTCTACACCACAACATCTTGCGGTTCCTTACACTTTTTTACATCTTGTGTAAACAGATAAAAAAAGTACGTCCCTCTCCAGGCGGCGTATATATTATTATATATCGCTTCCTGTGTTTTGTCAAGCTGTTTCTTCACCTTTTTTTATCCTTTTTTCCCTACCCGCTTCTTTTTTGCGCAGCCTCCCCATTATATCTTCCTCTCCTCTCTTTGTCAAGTGCTTTTTGTGGAGAGTTCCGGTAAATGGGCGTCCAAATGCTGGGAAGGCGTCTGTTGTCTTTTATTTTTGTTTTAGCGATCTTGTTTGCAGCCTGGCATACTGTAGATAAAAGCGGAGGTGTTCTCCAGTTGGTTTGTATCGTCCATCTCTGCCCAAAACGTCGTATCCAATAGTACGGGATTTATAACAATAGCCTTCCTGCGAACGTAAGCATACTACTCTATCTGCAAACAGAAAGAGAATGTGTTTTGCATCAGCCGCCCAAACAGGGGGTGCAAAAAGCTATATATTTTTCAAGATAAACACGCTTGCCGCTTTTTCGCTAGCTGCCTGTATTTGCCCGGTGTACATCACAGATAAGCCGGTCCAGATCCTCTAAAGAACAAAGGCGCCCAGCCTCCTCCCGAAAGCGCGCTGCGCCGTTAAACCCCTTTAAATACCAGGCCACATGTTTTCTTGCTTCTTTCATGCCATGCGCCTGCCCTTTATACGCGCAGATTGCTCTAATATGCCTTCGCATGACCGTCAGCTTTTCCTCCACAGAAGGCGGCGGTAATAAGCGCATATCAGAAAGCCATGCGTTAATTTGCGCAAAAATCCATGGGTTTCCCAGCGCTCCTCTGCCAACCATCAGCATATCACAACCGGTTTGTTCCAGCATTTGCGCCGCCGCCTGGGGCGATGTAATATCACCGTTGCCAATCACCGGCACGGTCAGTGCCTGTTTGACCTTCCAAATTATTTCCAAATCTGCGCAGCCCGCATAAAACTGCTGTCTGGTCCTTCCATGTACGGCAACGGCGTCTGCGCCTGCTTCCTCACAGCGCAAAGCCACTTCTACAGCGTTTATATGCTGGTCGTCCCAGCCTTTGCGTATTTTAACAGTAACGGGTATGTCCACCGCCTCTTTTACGGCTCTGACAATCTGCGCGCAAAGCTCCGGCTCTTTCATCAAAGCACACCCGCTGCCGTTTCCACTGATTTTAGGCGCAGGACAACCCATATTAATATCTATAACATCCGGTGAAAAACGCATCGCTGTCTTTGCCGCCAATGCAACCGCCTGCGGTTCGCTGCCAAAAAGCTGTACAGCAGCCGGCCGCTCCTTATTTGTGACCTGCATCAACCCTATAGACTTTTCACTGTGGAAAGATACTCCCCTAGCGCTGACCATTTCGCTTACCACATACGAAGCACCAAAGGTCTTGCAGAGCTCTCTGAAGGCTCTGTCTGCAACTCCGGCCATAGGCGCCAGCGCCGTATAGCCGTTGATTATCACATTTCCTATGTTCATGTTTTTCCCTGTCTTTTCCCTCAGATTTGCTCTATCATTGCTACCGCCCTGCGGCAGATGCTTCCACCTTTTCTGTTGCAGGCGCTGTTGCAGAATTTTCGGCAGGTCCGGCTGCTTTCAGTTTAGCGTCCGTCTGCGTCCCATCGGAATACGCCATATGCGTATAAATTTGCGTTAAGAACTCGTCGGGGTACGTTTCATCCAGAAACACATCAAATGCGCTTCTGGCTTCCACACCCTCATGGCGTGCAGACATGCGGTTGACCGCCGCAGCCGAAATCAAACAATTGAAAGCCATAAATATAGCCAGCACCCATGTCAGCGCCTTCCCTATCCGATTGGGAATTTTTTCGATCAATCGGGATAAAAAAGGATAAATTAGCTTCATCCAGGCAATGGCAAGCGTACCCCAGAACAACGCGTACAGCAGGCTTGTTCTTCCGCCTATGTTGCCGATCATGTCGCTGTAATCCCAAGACACCGTACCCAGAAACGTTTCCTGGTACCAGCTGCATATATACTCAAACGCCGCGCCAAGGATGGCACCACATACAAATATCCAAACGCTGTTTCTTTTGCGCAGCCAGTAAAGCGCCATCGTCATGAGTACCGCACCAAACCCATAAACCGGATTAAACGGCCCGTAAATCACACCCTTGCGCGACTCATAATGGTGGTCTACGATCAGGCAGAAGATTACTTCCAATACCACGCCGATAAAGGCTCCAATAAAAAACACCCAAAACAGCTTATAAAAATTCAGCCCTTTTGCAAAGCTTTCTTTTTTTCCTGTCTGCACCGGCTCTTTTTTATCAGGATGCCGCTTGCTTTTGAGCCTGATATACCGTTTCCCACCAATCCATACGCCTATGCGGCGTTGCGATTTTTTCTCCCCCTGTGCAGTTTTGGCAGCATTTGTACCGGTTTCTTCCAAAATGTGCTCCGGCTGCCTACCAGGCTGTAAAGACGTTACCGCCCCTTTTTGTATATTCTTTTCTTTTTTTTCAGTTACAAAATCTATACCGTTTTGATTTTTTCCCACAAGCTCACCTCTTGTCTGCTTCCTTTATCAATCCGGATTTGCATATGCGATTATTATAGCATAATTCAGGGGCTTGTCAATTTAACAGGGGTATTGGCAAACATTACAAACAAGCGTCCTTTCTTGCAGCAAAATACAAAAGCACACAGGTATTACAACAAAAAACGTACCGTTTTCCGCACCAAAGCAAAAGACTACACATAATCTGTAAAAAAAGCGCAATGGAGGGATTACTTCCATGACCATTCATACGGTGCAGCCGGGCGATACGCTGACAGGCATTGCCCAAAGGTACGGTACATCTGTGCAGCGTATTTTGACCGACAACGGGCTTACGCCGGAGCAGCGGCTCGCAACCGGCCAGGCCCTGCTGATTCTTATTCCGTCGGAGACCTATACAGTCCGCCCTGGCGATACATTGTATACAATTGCAGACCGCTACAATATTTCTGTTATAACACTTGTGCAAAACAACCCGGACCTTGCAAACGCCCCGCTGTACCCGGGACAGACGCTTACCATACGTTTTGACAATGAAAGGATACGCAGTCTTTATATAAACGGATACGCATATCCATACATTCGTATGCCGGTATTACGGCGCGCGCTGCCTTCCATGACCTATCTGACTATTTTTGGATATGGCTTTACCGAAGACGGTACGCTGATTCCCATTGACGACCAACCTCTGATTAATACAGCCTATACATTTAACACAGCGCCTGTTATGCTGCTTTCTGCCATGACAGAAAGCGGCAATTTCAGTACAGAACGCGCAAGTCTTTTATTTCGCAATATCGAATTGCAAAACAAGGTGCTTGACAATATCATCAGCGTTATGCTGGAAAAAGGATATGTTGGTCTGGATTCTGATTTTGAATATATTAACCCGCAGGACGTGGCCGCTTATGTAGCTTTCCTTGAAAATGCGGCGACTCGCCTGCACGTGTATGGTTTTTTTCTGAACACCGATCTTGCCCCCAAAACTTCTGCAACGCAGGAGGGCCTGTTATATGAAGCGCATGATTACGCCCGTATTGGTACAATAGCCGATACCGTTTTGCTGATGACCTATGAATGGGGTTACACCTATGGGCCTCCTATGGCGGTCGCGCCGATCAACCGCGTGCGTGAAGTTGTAAGCTACGCTGTGACAGAAATTCCTCCACAAAAAATTATGATGGGAGTCCCGACTTACGGCTACGACTGGCCGCTTCCATTTGTACAGGGCGTTACGCAGGCTACCGTTTTAGGCGCGCAGGAAGCCGTTGCGCTTGCCTCGCGTTATAATGCCTCTATACAATTTGACCAGACTGCACAATCCCCTTATTTTAATTACCGGGACAACAACGGGCAGGCGCACGTTGTTTGGTTTGAAGATATACGCAGCATCCGGCAGAAGTTCAATTTAATTGATGAGTTTTCTTTGCGGGGCGCAGGATATTGGAATATTATGCGTCCATTTGCACAAAACTGGTCGTACATCAGCGCCGCTTATACGATTAATAAGACGGTATAATGACCTTCTTGAAAGCAGGCTTTAAACAGCTCATGGCTAAGTAGATGTAATCAAGGGAAAAAGGAAAAGCACAATCCAGACGGAACCGGCGGTTGTGTCAAGAAATGTTTGTAAGTTAGCAAGAATTTTAATATAATGGGAGCAGAAACCCCGGAACAGGGAGAAAGGCAAGAAAGCAAATACACATAAGCTATAAACCCCTCTGGCACACGCTGGTTGAACGCAATATGAGGAAAGAGGACTTGCGGCTTGCCGCTGGTCTTACCAAAAATATGATTGCCAACATGGGAAAAGGAAAGAACATCAGCATGGAAACGCTGGTTCGTATCTGCGAAGCCCTGAATTGTGATATTTCAGATGTGATTGAGTTAGCACAGAATGATACCAATATGGGAGGCGTAAAATGAATAAAAAAGAAATTGTGAAACATTTCTATGAAGTGATTGTTTCAAGCAATTTGCTTGAAGAACTTTACAAATATGTTTCAGAGGATTGCGTCCTTATCAGCGGGGATAGAAAAATTCCTTTAGGGCTGGAAGGCATGAAAGAACACCTTGTAGCCGTAAAGCAAACATATCCAGACTATACAATGCGGATACTCCGGCAGTACGAAGATGGAGATTACATTATTTCTGAATTTGTCATGGAAGGAACTCATGAAGGAGAATGGATTGGGATAAAGCCGACACACAAAAGACTGTCTTTCACAGGTATTGACATTGATAAAGTAATAGATGGTAAGCTCGTTGAGCATGGTGGAGCCGTCAATACTTTTGAAACGCTATATGAGCAGAATATGATAAAGCCAGTTTAAATTAACGGGTGTATGTATAGGCAGAGGAGGGTCAGAGATGATACGGCAAATTAGAAATAAAATTGAGCTTGCTGCGGCTATTAACCTTATATGGGAAACTTTTTTACAATTTGAAGCTCCTGACTATTCTGATGAAGGAGTTCAGTCATTCCGTGACTTTATTGAAAATGAAGATATTGTAGCCTCTCTGGAATTTTGGGGAGCCTATGAAAATGGTGAGTTGAGAGGTGTAATTGCTACAAATGAAAATCGAAAACATATTTGCTGCTTTTTTGTAAAATCCAAGTACCATAGACAAGGGATTGGGAAAAAGCTATGGGAATATGTTCTGAATAACAGCAATCATCCGATTTATACGGTTAATTCTTCTCCGTATGCGGTTCCGGTTTATCACAAATTAGGCTTCATTGATATGGGTAGTGAACAATTAGCCGATGGAATGAGATTTACTCCGATGAAATTCGAGCGGTACAAAGAATAAAGAGAAAATACCATACTTCAAAAACTAACTGCCGCTGCAGGAACACCAATTCCCACAACGGCAGTTTTCATTTCCACGGCCTACTCCGGAAGTTTATGCCGGAGTTTTTATCAGCGGGGATTTCTTGAACAGCTTTTTCAGAAGGCTTCTTTCCTCTTGCGAGAGCCGCTTGTATTTAAGCTGGAACGCCTTGTTTTAAGTTGCAAATTGTTTTTGTATTCTATTTGTTATAATTTTTGAAGAATAATTGAGATAAAATTTAGATATTTACCGCCGCCAGCCTTCATAGCTTTACGATCACTGATTGCATACTCGTTTTCTTGCTTTAGCCAGTCATTCCATACTTCCTCATTACTTTCCATCTCATGAATAGAAATCACCCTGGCGCCTTTACAATAGCGGATAATATTTTCCCAATACATTATATCGTGCATGTAATCAAGCTGATCCGGCGTCCAAGAGAGGAGTAGCTCTGGTGGCAAATTATCATGGCAATCCTTTTTCATTCCGGGAATGGCAATATAAATATAACCGCCATGTTTAAGATATGGGAGCAATTTATCGTCAAGGAATGTAGGATCGCGTCCAAAATAATTATAGGAATCCGTGCTAATGATTGCATCGAAAAATTCCTCTTCAAAAGGAAGTGCCGTGGCATCTGCCTGAACCGGAATAATCTGCTCATCGGACAGACCCATTTTTCGGAAGAATTTTCGATTATCTTCCGGATCACTCCACAAATCCGTGGCATACACAGTAAACCCATACTCTTTTGCAAGAAAGAGAGAAGTTAATCCCTGACCGCTGCCAAGATCACATACTGTGGAATTTTTAGGGATTTCGCAATGAAGCAAAAGTTCCTCCTCCAGTTTAACAGGATTTGGCCCCATAATTCTTGCCTGTAACTCAGGAATGTTATATGTTTGACTACGAATATATTTCATTTTTGTTGCGTCCTTACTTTGTATGAGATTCTATAAAGAAATCAATATGTTTTATTAACCGGTTTTCAATATCCCCATAAGCTTCATTTTCATCTGACATATTGATGAGTAAAAAAAGTGGGGAAAAAAATTCTATTGCAAGTTGATATGGGTCATTCTTCTTTAATACACCACAGTTAATCATCTCGCGGAAAATATCTTCTAAATAAAGAACAGGCCCACGCACAAGGCTATCCTGGTACAGCTTGTTTAATTCTAGATTACGATACTGCTCTAAGGTAAGCATCTTACGATAATCAGCGGCAAATTCATCTAAAGTCCAAAATCGGTATTGTGATATGGCAAAATTTTTTAGATTTTCCAAACCAATTTGCTCATATTGTTCCGGCACACAAGCAAATACATTTTCCGGCACGCCATATTTTCGTGCTATTTCACGATCTAATTGTGACATACGCACAACAATACTGTTAAAAATATCCTTCTTGTTTTCATAGTGCTTATACAGCGCTCCTTTGGTAATTCCCAATTTTTCTGCTATCTTGCTGACAGAAACTGCCTCATATCCATCTTTTGCAAATAAATGCAATGCGGCGACTAATATTTTTTCCTTGGTCTCAGACATTCTATGTACCTCCAACGACGTAAACAATCGTTTACCATTTCTTTTGTATTATAGTAAACGAACGTTCACTTGTCAAGAGTATTTATAATGGGCCAATCCGCACATGGCAGACGGGCCCATTTTGGCAGGTAGCTGGCCCGCCTTGCTGTAAGTAAAAATTCTTTTGTAATATTACTGCTTTATTCCCACTTGAAGAATTTTACTGCAATTCCTCCGCAGATAATAATCAGAGCCACCATGACAACCAGAGGGAGCCAAGCAACGTCTATTGATAAGCCCAGCGAAACCGCTTTCAGCAATTTGATCCCCTGCGTCAGCGGAAGAATGTCCGCAATCCTCTGCAATGCGGTCGGCATCACCTCGTATGGAAGGGTGGCCCCGGAGAAGATCAACATAGGGAAATACAAAACGCTGGCGACAATACTTGCAACTTTCATATTCGGCGCTACTCCGCCCACCATCATTCCAATACTGAATGTGGAAAGCATCACCAGAAGATAAGAGGCCAGAAAGATTCCCACAGAGCCGGGCAACCGTACTCCAAAGAACAGACTTCCTACTAGATAGACCAGTATCAAAGAAAGCAGCGAGTAAATGGCATAAATGGAAACCTGTACGGCCAGCAGCAGGACAGGGCTGGTCGGCGTTACCTTATAGCGTTTCAGTATTTTCTTCTGCCGGTAGTCGGAAATCACCAACGGGAGGCCCATAACGCCACCGGCGCAGATCGCAATCGTGGAAATTGCGCCAAAGGACTGCTCTAAAAAGGAATAGCTTGCTCCTTCGAAAGCGGGCTGATTTCCGTAAATGATGCCGAGCAGTACCACTACCACTACCGGCAGGCAAAGCGCGAAGATCACCATGTCCATCCCTCGAAAAGACAGCTTGATTTCTGTTTTCAGCATTTTAACATATTTATTCATCGTCCGTTTCCTCCTCTCCGGTAAACCACAAATAGGCTTCTTCCAGATTATCATACGGGCTTTGGTGGATAGCCTCCTGAACGGTTCCTGTAAATAGGAAATGTCCATCCTTCAAGATGGCGATTGTGTCGCACAGGACTTCCACCTCGTCCATAAAATGTGAGGAAAGAAAGATGGTCAGACCCTTTTGTTTCAGCGCGTCCAGATTTTTCCAAACGCTCCTGCGCGCTTTTGTATCAAGGCCCGTTGTAAGCTCATCTAAAAAGACAACCTTCGGATCGGGCAGGAGTGCTAAAACGATGAATAGCCGCTGCTTTTGCCCGCCGGACAGTTCATTTACGAAAGCCCCTCGTTTCTCCCACAGACCAAACTGCCTTAAAAGCTCCTCGTAATTTGCAGCTTTCCGGTAAAGGCAGGCGGTTTCTTCGCACAGTTCCCAAACCTTAATCTTGTCCGAGTAGCTGGCTTCCTGGAATTGTACGCCAACCTGCTCAAAGAGTTCTTTTCGGTTCTTTCGAGGGTCTAACCCTAAAATAGAAACAGATCCTTCGTCTGCCTTCCGAGTACCTAAAATGCACTCTATCGTGGTAGTCTTGCCCGCGCCATTTCTCCCTAGATACATACTGAGATTTTTCTACCATTACCCCCTCACCAAATACATCAAATATAACCAGCACCTTATCAGGGT
>UQLR01000037.1 GCA_900541975.1 uncultured Oscillospiraceae bacterium
TGATAATAATTATTAATTTTAAAATTTTATTAAGGAAACGGAGGAATTTCCATGGAACTGAAAGGATCAAAAACAGAAGCAAATTTACTCGCAGCATTTGCGGGAGAATCACAGGCAAGGAATAAGTATACATACTTTGCATCCAAAGCAAGAAAAGAAGGCTATACGCAAATTGCAGAGTTATTCCAGCAGACGGCCGATAATGAAAAAGAGCATGCGAAAATCTGGTTTAAGCTGCTTGGTGGTATTGGCACGACTGCAGAAAATCTGGAAGATGCTGCAAACGGTGAAAATTATGAATGGACAGACATGTATGCCACGTTTGCAAAAGAAGCAAAAGAAGAGGGTTTTGATCATATTGCGTTCCTGTTTGAAGGCGTTGCCGCAATTGAAAAAGAGCATGAGGAACGTTACAGAGCTTTGCTTAAGAACGTAAAGGAAGGCGAAGTATTTGAAAAAGCCGGCGTACAGGTTTGGGAATGCGGAAATTGCGGCCATATTGTAATTGGAACAAAAGCCCCGCAGGTATGTCCCATATGCGAGCATCCGCAGGCTTATTTTAGAATCAAAGCAAAAAATTATTGATGCCTGCTCCATATTTTTTCTGTTGGAGTACGAGCGCCGTGGTCAGATTGCGACCGCGGCGCTTCTATTTTTTTAAATCTATGCAATGACCACATGCCGAAAAATAGAGAGAAATTGCAGAAATACAAACCGTTGTATTAAATATGCTGTTTTCCGGAGGAAAGTCTTTTAATAAAATACCATAAAACAAAAATATATGGTTTAAAATATAAAAGGTGTAACCTGTCCATGCCCATTTGCATATACTATTGTAGGATATGGAGGAAGAAAGGAGAAAGCCATTTGGAAAATGATATTTTTAAATTAAAGGCAATGGAATACGGGATTTCTCCACTGCCGGAGGATCCGGTTGTTGCAATGGCATATGTGCCCTATCAAAATTGCGACAAGCTTTTTTCTGCCGAACAAGGCGTAGTAATGGGAACAATGTTCCCCATACTCAATAAACCCTTTACGGGCTGTGGAGGTAGAAAAGCATGACAGAAAGAGAAATGCTCATGAGAAAAATAGCAGCAAATGATTTTGCTGTTGTGGATCTTCATTTATATTTAGACACGCACCCCAATAACAAACAGATTGCTCAAAAGCTTGACGAGTATGCTGCAAAGGGCAACATGTTGAAAAGAGAATATGAAGAGCGGTTTGGTCCGATCACACCGGGCGAACAGGGTGGCAACCGCTGGGCATGGATTGCCAATCCATGGCCATGGGATAAAGCAGGGGAGGAGAATTGCTAAATGTGGGTTTATGAAAAAAAATTACAGTATCCTGTTAAAATAAAACAGACGAATCCAAAGCTTGCACAGGTTATTATTACGCAATACGGCGGGCCAGATGGAGAGCTTGCCGCTTCTCTGCGCTATTTGAGCCAGCGCTTTAGTATGCCTTACCCTGAATTAAAGGCAATTTTGACCGATATAGGTACGGAAGGGTCACGGTGGCACGCGACATTGAAAAATGGCGCCATACCGCCATTTTTTGCGCTTGAATTTTCCGAAAAACCGGGCGGAACATTGGGGTCACAATGACGCACGGGCTCTTTTGAGGTGTTTTGTTGTTTTTCATGGCTTTTTATGTTCCTTTGCTTTATTATTGAAGCGGGGTGCCCCGCCTTTTTTATTTATCTGCAAAAGCAAAGCCTTCCATGCTCTTGGGATACTCCCAGTGTAGCAAAGAAGGCCAAAGATAGCGAATGTGCGAGTTGTTTTACTACGATACGTTTTTTCTTTTGAAATCAGGAAACCCTATTTTTATCTTTGCATGAAAGCGGGAGGGAAAAAGAACATGGAAGTCTTTGAAAAATATCTGCTGAAAATCAAGAACGAAGCGCACCGTTCCCGGATGCGGGAAGTGCTTGCCTGGGTAAAAGACACTTTTCCGACGCTGACGCCGAAAATCGCCTGGAACCAGCCAATGTTTACCGACCACGGCACGTTTATCATTGGATTCAGCGCCGCCAAGCAGCATTTTTCCGTCTCCCCAGAGGTGCAGGGAATGACGGCGTTTTGCGATGTCATCACAAAATCGGGATATAGCCAGACAAGCAATCTCTTCCGCATCCAATGGGAGGAACCGGTGGACTTTCCCCTGCTGGAACGCATCATCTGGCACAATATCGAGGACAAAAAGGATTGCACCACCTTTTGGCGAAAGTGACCACATATGGGGAAGGCAGTTGTTTTACTTATCTTTTGACGCCGTCAGGCTTTCCAGCACATAGGTCCATTTGGCAGGCAGCAGCTTCAAATGCACCTCCATGCGCCGATTAGGGTGGGCGGTGATGCGCTCCAGCAGGCTTCCGTAGAAATTGCCGGAGGCGGTCTCGCCGCTGACAATGCCCGTTACTTTGGCGCGGATATCTTTTTCCAGCGTGGCGGTCTCGTAGGACAGGCTTTCCCGCTTTTCCGCCGCCGCGATTTTTTCGGTGAATTCGGTGATACGGCGGTCATATTCAGCGTTCATCAGCTTCATGTCATCCTTGGAAATATTTTTGGCGAAAAAGGCATCCAGGACGCCTTTTTTCTTTGCCTCAATTTGCTCCAGTTCCTTTTTCAGTCGCTCGGCATGGAGTTGGTTGCTATCCTGAGAAGATTGAATGGCCTCCAACACCATACGGGTGATGTCGCGGACAATGGCGTCTGTATCCAGCTTCAGCATTTCTACCGACTGCCGCACCATCTCCATCCCCACTTCGTCCCGGAGCTGATAGCTCACGTCGCAGCCGACCTCATTGCCTGCCGGATCGATATGGTGCTTGCCCTCCGCCGTGGCGGTGCCGCACCTCCATGCCTTGTAGCGGCTGCCGTCCTTTCGCCTGCGGCTGCGGGAGACAAAACTCTGACCGCATTCGCTGCACTTGATTTTTCCCGACAGCGGATAGCGGTTGCCGTGACCGGTGCCGTATTTGCCATCGATATCCCGGCGGGCAATTTCCCGCTGGGCCTCCTCCCACAGTTCCCGGTCTATGATAGGCTCGTGGTGATCTTTGAGAAAAACAAATTTCTCCTCACCGCGGTTGTATTTCTTCTGATGGGTGAGATAGTCGGGGGTAATGGTCTTTTTCTGCTTCAAGTCCCCGCAGTATTTCTCGTTGCGGAGGATTTTTAAAATCACGGTATTCCGCCAGCTTGTGCTGCCGGTGAGGGTTTTGTAGCCCGCCTCCCGCAGCTCCCGGGCGATCACGGTGGTGCCTTTTCGCTCATGGACATACTTGTGAAAAATCAGCCGGACAATTTCCGCCCCCTGTGGATTTACGGTCATTTTACCGCCTTGCACATCATATCCCAACAGGGAGCGGCCGAACACTACCCCCTGTTCCATCCGGCGGGTCTGGCCCCATTTGACGCGGGCGCTGGTGGAACGGCTTTCCTCCTGCGCCATGGTGGATTTGATGGCCAGCAGCATTTCCGAATCCTCTTTGAGGGTGTTCATATTGTCGTTCAGGAAGAAAACGCCGATTCCCATTCGTTTCAGTTCCCGGATGTAGGTGAGGCTGTCCAGTGTATTGCGGGCGAATCGGGAAATCTCTTTTGTCACAATCAAATCAAACCGGTGGAGGCGGGCGTCGCTGATCATGCGGTTAAACGCCGCGCGCTTTTTGGTGCTGGTGCCGGTGGTGCCCTCGTCGGCGTAAATCTCGTAAAGCTTCCAGTCCGGCTGGCGGTCAATGTATTCCCGGAAATACCGCTGCTGACTTTCAAAGGAATTGGCCTGATCCTCTTTATCTGTAGAAACACGGCAGTAGGCTGCAACTTTCATTGCTTTTGCTCCTTTTCTTCTTGCGATGTTTTGTGCGGTTTCGGCTTGCCAAAATCGTGGCCGTTCCGGCCGCCAAGGCACAAAACTCGTCGTGCGAAAGATTTATCCTTCACACTGCCTTTATTTTTCCTTCATTGTTGTAGTAGATCTATCTCGAAAACACGAATGTGCGAAATTGATTTTGCTTTATGTAAAGCGGGAAAATGGTTTCCCGCAATGCTTTCAAATTTGATGATTCAGTGTGTCCAAACAGTACTGAAATTGCATTTCGTTTAAAATGCCCTGCTCTTTCAAAGCAAGCAAAACCGTCTGCTGGTACAGTCGGTAAAATTCCGGTGTGGCCGTTTTGCTGACTGCAATTTCTTCGGTACATTTTAAAAATACCGCTTCATTCCCCATTGGCCACACCTCCCGCGTCAGCACAAACTCCATTTTTCTCGGGATGATTTTGAAAAGTCATTTCTCGATCATTCCGTTGTGCTTCCTTTCCCCCAAAAGCCTTCAATTTTTCGGGGTCCCGTAAATACTTATGAGGGAAGATGTTTGGCTTTGCCTGTCCGCCGCTTCTTTTTGAGTGAAAGTGCTTTACATACCAAATGAGGCGATACTTGGAAACGCCGGCGCCAACCAGGCCTTTTTGAGCTGTTTGAATCTGCGCTCCATGCTGCGGCAGACAGCGCTTTCATCAACGCACTCCAGGCGTGCAATTTCTGAATAGCTCTTCTTTTCCTAAAAGTGAAGCTGAATCCCTTTTTTTGCACTATTTCTACAAGATCATGCAGAAGTTTTTGAAATGGTTAAGTTTCCCTATCTGAATTTGAGGCCTGGCTGGATGAGACATCGAGGCTGAATCGAAAGAAAAAAGGCGTAAAGAAAAAGTGCCAGGTGTAGAAGAAATCGTTTCTGTTCCCATCTTTTTTCACCACAAATCCATATAAATCCCTATTAAACATTGAATTTTTACGGGTGATATGGTACTCTTTATTTTGTAGAATTATAAGCTCATGTGAAAGTGAGGTTTATGAATGGATTCTCATATCGAACGCTGGTACTCCATGAAAGAAATTTGCGAATATCTTGGTGTCAGCCGGGACACCGTTCTCGCTTGGATAAACAAAAGAAGTATGCCCGCAACGAAAATTGGCAGGCTGTGGAAATTTAAAATTAGCGAAGTAGACGCATGGATGAAGTCCGGCGTTGCCGCTGAGAAATAGTTGGTGAGTTCAATGGACGAAAAGAGATTGGAATTATTCGAAGAAATGCTGAAAGCCATTCTTTCAAAGTATGACTCAACTGTGGAAAAGTTGGCGAAGCTCAAGACGGAAGGCAAAGAGAAAACCGTTACCTATCGCCAACTTTTTGCCAATAAGCTGCAATTTCAAGCGATACTATCCTATTACCGGACATATGGTCTTATAGAGAATGAAAAATAATGAAGGAACAAATAAATACGGTACTTCAAAACAAATTAAAGTTAACATCTGCTGAAAAGCACCTTTACGAATAATTTCAGCAAGCATGAAATTTAAATGTAGAGAAGTCATAAGAAAGTTGGAGAATGACTATGGCCATCAGTAAAAAGCTTGAAATGATCCATCACAATGGGCAACCGGACGGCATTCGTTCCATTCATCGAAATCTTTCTACTATGACGACCTATGTCATTCCGAGGCCCTGCTTTCAGAAGCGAAAAATATCTCCGGCATACATCGATCGGGAATTTATTATTTGATCAACGAAAATGACGAAAATAAAATCGCTCAGCTTTATATTGGTCAAACCCGGAATGGCATTGCCCGGCTGGATGATCATAATCATTCCAAAGACTTTTGGAATAAGGCCATTATGTTTTTTGCAGAAAGCAAAACCTTTACACTGGATATAATCAGCGGTCTTGAAGAATTTGCGATAATGAAAGAACAAGAATTAAAATACTATAAGATTGAAAATAATATCGTACCAAAACATGAGATTGATGAGTATGATCTTGCGGCAGTGGAAGAAATCTACGATGAAATCCAGTTTATTATGGCAACACAAGGCTATAAGATGAACGATGCAAAAACTACATTGAATGAAGCGGACATATTACATACAACACGCAACGGCATCGCCGCTTTTGGCGTCTATGACGGCGAAAAGTTTGAGGTGCTGGAAGGTTCACAGGTCAACATTGATAAGCCTGCACATTTGCAAAGATATAATTGTCAGAGGGAAGAACTTCTGTCTCAACAATCTATTGTGGATGTTGACGGTAAGTATATTTTGAAAGTGACATTAGATTTTAAAACGCCCAGCGGAGCCAGTGATTTTGTTCTCGGCGGTTAACTTCCCGACGGCGGCAAGCAGTTCATCATTGACCGCCGACACATGGACAACGGGGCGTATGGTCGCCCGCCGTATCGCTTGCCGGAGAAATTCGGACTGGCTGATACCGTAAGGGGCAAGCCGCTGTGTGAAGTCGGCGTATTCTTCCTCAGACAGCCGGGTTTTCACAACGCGGCTGCGGTGGGGCGTGTTGTATCGCTTTGGCATGGTCGTAACCTCCTTTCACTTATCACAAAAAATGGGCGGGGCTGTTAGGTATTTCCGGGGTAGTTCCCGTCTGCCGGACGGAAATATTTTTGCGGCGTAAGCCGCCATAGCAGGGTTTGGGGAAGGCGCTCCCCAACAAGTTTTCCACAGGGGCAAAAGGCGCGGTAAGCGAATTTTGGTACTGTGGTAGAAACTTGCTCTAAGTAAGCCGCAGACTGGCCCTGTCCGGGCTTTTCCGTACATAGAGCGAACGGGGCGGGGCTTTCAGCCCGCTGTGCGCGGCCTTTTTTCCTTTCGCCAAAGATACATTTGAAAGGCCGCCAGCTACCCGCTGTCCGGGGATTTTTCAAATTTTCTTTTGCCTTAGTAATCCGGGAAACAGGATTTTGGCAACCGGCGGGGCAGAGAATTTTTCCTTTCACTCCCCACACCACCGCGTTTTGAAATTTGCCAAACGAAACGGGAAATTTTCTCTTTGCTTCTTACTACGGACAAAAATCAAAAATGCCAAACGCCGGAGCAGAAAAATTTCCCTCTCACTTACTACTACAATCTGAACAGGGCAAAATGGCCGGAAATGGAGCCGGACAACAAAAAAAGCAGCAAATCTTTTTCAGACTTACTGCTTTCACTGGCCGCGCCGGTGGCGGCTGGTATTCAGTTTTGAAAACTCATTTCATATTGGTATGATAAACGGAGAGTTATTACGTTATGTTTTCAAAAGGAAACGATTGCTCCTTGAATATATCCCACAAAATATGCAATCGCTATACTTATCGCAATACAGCATATACATAGTATTTCAGCAATAACCTTTTTCCCGGTTATTTTGTTTACAGACTTGCCGTAGTCAATAGTAGCCCATACCATTGAAAGTAAAAATAGAATTGCAATCCAATGAGTATGAAACGACAGTCCCATGCTAACAAATACATAGTTTGTGATGATGTAAAAGGCACTTCTAACTACAACTTCCGTCACTGTTAAAAGCTGATTTTTCATAAAACCTCTTGCCTCCTTAATTTTCTGTTTACTATCGGTCAAAGCGAAACTTGAACAGCGCGGTAATTAACTTCTGCTTCACATATTCCTCAACCTCGGTGTTGATTTTCCCGTGTACTTTGGAACAGTAGCGGATATATCCGGCGTAGTGGGAAAGAACGGTGTCGATTGCGTCCGGGTCGCCCTCATGCGCCTTGACGATTGTTTCATAGGGGAGAAGTTTATTCATGCCGGCTCACCTCCATTTCCTTCCGAAGCCGTTGCAAGGCAAGCTGGATATGCCGCCCCGCTGTGCTGCGTGTCCGGCCGATATGTACGCCGATCACTCTCTGCGGCTGGCGCAGGAAGTAATAGCGGAAAATTTCTTCCTGTGCCTGCTCCGGCAAAAGGGCAAGGGCAGCGGCAAGTTCCGCATGGTACAGAACGGCGGTCTGGCCGCAGGCGGTAAAAAGGTACTCTTCAAGCTGCTCCGGCTCGGAAAGCCGGACAAACTTCTCATTCATCAAATAGTCAAGGGAAACTTCCCGTTCCCACCTCCGGCGCAGCTTCAAAATTTCATCTATGGCGGCGTGACGAATGACAACCTTGCAAAAGGCGTTAAAGGTGTACTGGATATGCACTTTGTAGGCTTCATCTTCGGTCATGGAAATTCCCCCTCTCTGATAATAGTGCGGGGCGGCAGCACTCCTTGCTGTCGCCCCTTGATTGCCTATCTGCAAAGGCGGGCG
>UQLR01000038.1 GCA_900541975.1 uncultured Oscillospiraceae bacterium
TATATTTTTTAGAATAAATTGACATTATATAGTAAAACAAATATAATTTAAGCATATAAACAGATATTTTATACGCGTATAAATATAAAAAAATACATGCAAGGAGGTGACAAAATATGCGCAGAAAAAAACTGCTTGCTGTTGCGGCTGCCGTGCTGATGCTCTCTGCCGCGGCCACCATGCCTGTATCTGCAGCATCAAAGACATGGATGCTAAACGTGAGTCAGACGGAATCAAATGCCTATTTGTACAATTACAATGCCGGTAACGTGGAGTATTTGACCAACTATCCCTCCTCCCATGATGGTGTGAATCTTTATCTTTATTATAAAATTCCTGGAAAAAATTACGAAGAATCACACCATGTTTTCGCTGAACCCGGTGAAACTATAAAAGTAACACGATGGGACCAGTACACAGGAAGCACTAGTACAGACTGGAAGGGCACAATGAACTCCTGGTGGTTTAACGGCAAAAACTGCGCGGCAAAAGGCAAGTTCCACGCGTTTAATTAACAGATCTGCAAACCTACAATTGCCCCGCGTGTATTTCCCTTTGCACGCGGGGCAAATTTTTACTCTTTACAGAAAGGAAGTGTGCCTTTGGTTCTGTTTTTGAAAAGCCTGCAGGTCTTTTTCCGCCGCCGGCGCGTTTCTGTGGTAGCGCTTTTGCTGCTGGCGGGCATAACGGCTTATATGGTGTACCAATGTTACTCTTACACCTTAAACTGGGATATTATGCGCTATCTTTCCGAAGTGCAAGCTGGAAGTCTGACCTTTTTTATTGTAAGCCTGTATATTTCTTATGAATATATTTATGCGGTCCGCCACAGCGGGCTTGCAGAATGCGCCGCCGCGCACAGGCACGGCAAGGCACGGCTGTACGGCAGCGCTTTCTGCGTGCCTGCCTGCCTGGTTTTTCTGCTGTTTTTCATCCCAAGCTGTTTTAATCTGGGCATTGCCATTGCCGGCGGTGTAACAGACCTTTCGTATTACGGGCATATCCTAATGGTGAATTTTTTGGACATCTTCCTGCTGTGCCTGCTTGCAAGCCTGTTGGGCGGCTGCCTTGCGCTGCGGCTCAAACGCATACCGGCATATGCCGTAATGGCGCTGGTCATCTTTATTTTAAGCCCCATGTCCGACATGTTGCCGGGTCTTGCAAGCGACCGCAGCCATATCAATTTCTGGCCTGCCAAATGGATCTTCAGCAAGGTGCTGCCGCAAAATACCACGTGGATTACCGACTTCCAGTATGGTTTTTCCAACGAAACACTGCGCTGGAACCTGACGCTGTTCTGGTGCTTTTTGCTGCTGGCTTTGGCTTTGCCCGCTGTTTTAAAGAAAAAAAGCCGGGCGCGCCTTACAAGCGTATTGCTGTGCCTGCTTCTGGCAGGCGGCAACCTGCTTGGCTATTTTGCAGGCGGCAGCGAGATGAAGCTAGGACCCTACCCCGACAGCATCTCCCGCGGGGATTACGAATATTACCGCGACCATCCCCAAAAGCAGCAGGCAGCCGGCTTTACCGTTGCGGCTTATAATATGAACCTGCAAATTGGCCGGGCGCTGGACGCCACCGTACAAATGGCGCTTTCAGCCGCGCCGGCAAGCGGCGAATATATCTTTACGCTCTACCGTGGGTATGAGGTATCTTCTGTGACAGACGCAGGCGGAAGCCCGCTTTCTTATGTACGCGACGGCGACTACATAACGGTGCAGGCCCCGCCGTCCGGCAATACGGTGGTCCTGTGCTACAGCGGGTACAGCCCCATTTTATACAGCAACAGCCAGGCCGCGCTGCTGCCCGGATGTTTTCCGTATTATCCCATCGCGGGGTTTCACCATATAAACGAAGGCGAGCAGGGATATACGCCTGTAACAAACGGTTTTTCTTCCCAATTTACCGTGCGCGCCGGCGGCGGCAAGCCCGTTTACTGCAACCTGCCAGCCATAGAAGGAGAGAAAAACGCCTTTTCCGGCACAAGCGATTGCCTGACTTTAATGCGCGGCTTTTTAACAGAAGAAGAAGAAAACGGTTTTCGCTTCTGTTCGCTGAGCATTGGCGGGTTTGAATCGCGTCCGATCGACGGCGATTATCTTGCAGAGCTGCAAAATGCCGTAACAAAAGCAGAGCAGGTTTCAAATGCGCCGCGGCATCTGGACCTGCGGGAAAAAAAGATTTTTCAAACCTATGATACTTTTGCCGGCTGGGCAGGGTATGGCCCCATGGTGGATTTGGGCGACCATATGATCCTGTGGTGCAACAACCGTGAATTTATCAACCAGTTTGCCCAAAACCTGGTAAAGGAGTTTTGCTATGCTTAAAATAACAGACTGTACCAAAGTTTTTAAAAAGAAAAAAGCGCTTGATAACTTTTCAGCAGAGCTTGGGTATGGCATCTACGGCCTGCTTGGCCCAAACGGAGCAGGAAAAACCACTCTGATCCGCTGTATTTGCGGGCTGTACCGCCCCAAAAGCGGCAGCATTATAACAAACGGTGCTTCCATTGGTTATCTGCCGCAAAAATTTGGCATGTTCCGCGAGCTGACTGTTTTTGAAATGATGACGTATTTTGCCACTTTAAAAAATATACCCAAGCCAAAACAAAAGGCGCAAATTGAACAATATGTAGAAGAAGTAAACCTTTCCGACCGCATGCACGACCGCATTTCTTCACTTTCCGGCGGCATGGTGCGCCGTTTGGGGATTGCACAGGCAATGCTGGGCGAGCCGGAAATTATTCTATTTGACGAACCCACCGCGGGGTTGGACCCGGAGGAACGCATGCGGTTTAAAAATATTTTTGCGCGCATAAAGCGGAATTGCACCGTAATGATCTCCACCCATATCGTGTCTGACGTAGAAGCCACCTGCGGGCATATTTTGATTATGGACAAAGGACGATTGATTGCAGACGGCACAGGTGCGCAAATTGCACAGCTTGCAAAGGGGAAGGTCTACCTTCTGGAACAAAGCATGGAACAAAACCTGCACGGCAACTTTTTCGTAAAAGACCGTACAGAGGAAAACGGGCGCGCAATGATCCGCGTGCTTTCGGCACAGGAACAGCCGGGAACGGTGCAGCCCCCCACTGTGGAGGATGGTTTTTTATGCGCATTGAAAAAAATTTGAACCTGCTTCGGCTTACCTATTACCATTTAAAAAGCCTGCGTTTTCTTTATTGGGTTCCGCTTGCTGTTTTATTTCTTTTACTTCCCGTGCTCAGTATAGAACATGTACGCAGCACCGGCATGAGCGAAACCACATTTTTAAAGAGTTTTATGGAATTGCAGCGGTATGTTCCATTTATGGCAACATGGTGGATTCTTTTTGGGCTGCGTGAATATGCGGAAGGCAATGGGAAAGAATTGCTGTATGTTTACAAACCTGGCCTTTTGCCAGACTTTTTTATGATCTTTATCTGGTATGCGCTGCATGTAACCGCACTTATTGCATTATATGGAATTTTTCTTGACAATTACTGGATGGATTATTTGCTGATGATGGTGCAGTCGCTTGTCTTTGCTTCCGCCACACTTTTTCTAATGCTTCTGTGTAGGACAATTGCCATACCCTTTTTAATCAACGTGTTGTATGAAATTTTCTGTATCTATTCCAATATGAGCACGCTTACCTATATCAACATGCTTTCTGTGAACCGGATAGAACAGATAGAAGATTTGCTTCTTCCCTATTTCCCGCTACTTATTTTTGCGCTTTTTCTGGCGGTCGGCGCAAATTTTCTTTACCGCAAGCGTGGGATTCTTTCGTAAAAAATATTTTGTCAAAAAGCGACCCGGACAAAACTGTACCGGGCCGCTTTTTTGTATTTTACTTTTTTACCGCTTGTTGCAGTCTGGCATTTTGTTAAAGTCAGACATTTTTTCACAATCCCATTTTTTTTCGCGGTCCATACCTTTTTCCTCCGCCTTTTTTTCACATTTTTCTTTTTTATCGCATCTGTCAAACGATGGGTTAAACGCATAAAAGTTTTTGCTGTTGAGCTTATCGGTTGTAATACGCAAACCTTCTCCGAAACGCTGGTAGTGCACGACCTCTCTTGCACGCAAGAAACGGATCGGGTCTATTACGTCCGGGTCGTCTGTGAAACGAAGGATATTGTCATATGTGGTTCTGGCCTTTTGCTCGGCCGCCATATCCTCATGCAGATCTGTTATGACGTCGCCTTTAGACTGTAAATATGCCGCCGTAAATGGAACACCCGCTGCAGACGACGGATAAATTCCCGTTGTATGGTCAACAAAATAAGCGTCAAAACCGGCTTCTTTAATTTGCTCCGGCGTAAGGTCACGGGTAAGCTGGTACACAATTGCACCAATCATTTCCAGATGCGCCAGTTCTTCGGTACCTACCGGAGGGTTACAGCGGCGCATAGACGCACAAAGCCTTACAGAAAAGCTATTGACCGCAATCTTCAAATACGATTTTGGCAGATAACGCCGCAGACAGCTATACTTATGTGACGAAATAGAGTATAATAAAGCCAGTGACAAATTGGAAGTTGTGGAGGACAACTATTATGAAGGGCATAAAAAACTTCATGAGCAGCTAAGTGATGAAATCTTTGTAGTATTAAGAGAAATGCCAGAAAGTGCTTATAACGATTTGTTTATGATGTTAAAAAAATTTGAGCAATTCCTTGACAAACAAATTTCTGAAAATAAAAATTGATAATAGCTATTTATACGAAATATTATTTTTTGCTTTTTTGTATAGCGCATATACAGTATAGAAACTATACAGATGATATGGGGGGAGAAAATTTTGACTGATAAAAAAATTATAGTGCATTTTACTGTCCTAACATTTTGTATAGCCTATCTTGTATCAAGCAGTTTAATTGTTCTTGGAAAATTGGGATATAGAGTTTATGGTTTAGTTAATACGTTACCGCAATTTTGTATGGATATTCCTTTTGCAATCTATATTCTGTCACCGGCTATTGCCTCTTACTTCGTCTTAAAGAAAAATAACAAAACAATAAACATTTGGGAATGGTTAAAAACTGTTTTTTACGTTAAAAACAACATATACCCGTATTTCTTTGTTGTTGCAGGACTTATTCTGTACTTTTCAATACACGCTCTTATTATAGGAAGTGTAGAATTAACGCTCCCATTTTATACATTTTTTCTTTCCTTACCAGGTAATCTTTTTATCGGAGGCTTGGAGGAAACAGGTTGGGCATATATTTTGCAACCAGGACTGAATAAGAAATTTGGTTATGTTCTATCTTGTATCTTATCCGGTATTATTTGGATTGCATGGCATATTCCGCTTTTTTTCATACCAGGAACAAATCATGAAGAAGGACTTATCAATTTTGGAATGTTTGCCATACAATGTATGGCTTTGAGGTTTTTCTTTGGAGCAATCTGCAAAATATCGGGCAAAAGCTATGTGTTCATGTGCGTACTATTTCATACCTTGTTTAATGCTGCTTATTCTGTTTTTGCAACTACTACAACATCTTGGGCAGGAACTGTTGTAGCAAATACTGTGATTGTATTTGTTTCGATTTTAACAGTTGTGATATACAGCAAAAAAGCAGACGAATAGTATGAGTAAATCAATGGTGAGGGGTTAGTATGAAAAAATAGAATGGTTTCTATGCTCTATTTGTAAAAGTAAGACACGAATAAAATTGTGGGAAGATACAGAACTTAAAAACTTCTTGATGAGTGGATAAACGAGTCTGCTAAGTAAATTCCAGTTTGTGAAACTAATTGAATAACCCACCGCCACCGGCGGCAGCGAAAAGCAGTAAGTCTGAAAAGATTTGCTGCTTTTTTGTCGTCCATTTGGCATTTTGAAAAGTTGTCCGTCTTTAGGTACAAAGAGAAAAATTTTATGAAATCCCCGTCATTTTTCCTTTTTCATGGTTTGTAGGGAATAGGGAGAGATTTTTATTCTTTTTGCATTGGCTTTTCCCCCGCCGCCGGAACGATAAGAAACAAGAAAAACTTTGCAAAAAGCCCCGCACAGCGGGCAGAAAAGCCCTTTCCAAGTGTATCTTTAGCGGAAAGGAAAAACAGTGGGTAAAAACCGACGTTCCATTCGCTTTATGAGTGGCAAAGGGAAACGGCACACCGCAGCCCCACCTCACT
>UQLR01000039.1 GCA_900541975.1 uncultured Oscillospiraceae bacterium
TGAGATGCGGCTGGTAGGCAAGGGAGGGCTTGAACTCCAGCATTAAGGCAACAATGCCGGTAACAATGGGCGCTGATGTGCTGGTACCGCCGCCTAATACATTTGCAGGGGCAATAATATCTGGCTTTGCGCAGCCCGACTTGTTATTATATCTGCTATAATATTCCAGTATATCGTCTGAAAAATTTGTACTTGTGTATTGATCGCTATACGCTCCAACAGCAAGCGCATTATCAGCCATGGCGGGAGATAAAATGGGATGATTAGGAAGAACTCCATTTTCTAAAAGATTATTACCGGCAGAACAAACTAACAAAATATAATGTTGTGCAGAAATATGGTCAGCCCATTTATCATATGACGTATATGGGGTACCAATTAGTTTTAATCCATAACTGATATTTATTACTCTCACCCCTAAGCTAATCATCTGCTCAATGTTACTATAATTAGCGTTGGTTGCATATAACGTAACGTTGGGCGCAACACCAACTTCAGAGCTTGCAATGGCTCTGGCTGAATTGGTTGCATGACCCTGTTGTACCAACCCCGTCCCTACTGTTGTAAATGTAATTTCTGAATTTGGGATCGGCGGCCCTTTTTCAAACATTCCAACTTTTACATTTTGCCCGGTCAGTCCTATTTCATTATACACCTTATCCAACCCAAGCGTCTGTTTAACAGATGCCATCTGCTCTAAATCCACCTCAAGTGTGCATTCTTCCTCTTCTCCTTGCTCGTAAAGGCATACCGTTTCAATATTTGTACTTTCTGCTATGCACTCAATTTCTTCTTGTGTCATTTCTGCTATAACCATCGGTGCATACTGGCTTTTGAATATTATATCGTCTGTATCCAGATTGGCTTCTTCTATAATCTCGGCACTTTTTACGTTGTATTGTTCCCTTGCAACCTCGCGCCTTGTCATGATCAGGGTATCTGCCCTTTGGGCTTCCAGCGCCCTTGCCTGCGCCGTTGCCGCCAGATAGGTCTGCATCTGCGCCTGGCTGCCCGGTTCTTCGTTTTGCAAACTGTTGAGCAGCGCCGGGCTGGGCATGGCATAATCGACCGCTGCGTTTTCCGCCGTCAGGCCCGTTCTTGTTTTGACAATGTTGTCGACCTGCGTTTGGTTGATGTCTTTATACCAGATCCAGACCGGGATCTTCTCATCCTCCATATTTTTTCCCTGGGCTTCCAGGCGTGCAAATTCTGCATATAAAGTATCGGAAATTTTCTGTTCTGGCAAAGCTGCCGCCTGCGCCGTTTCATTGGAAGCATAGATGCTGACGGGAAGGCCGCACAGCAAAAGCGCCAGGCAGACAGAGAGACATTTTTTCATGGCTGTATGTTTCCGCATGCTCCTCAAACCCTTTCCATTTCTTTATTTTTTGACTTAAAACCTTTTACCGTCCTGCCTTAAGCTACCTTTGCCACGTACTTTTGCATTGCCAAAACGTCCTGCACATTAATCACCTGATCCCCTGTATAATCACAAAGGTTGAAGCTGGCGTAATACGGTTCCATATCTATCCTTTTAGCTGCGACCTTTTGTACGGTTAATACATCCTCCACTGTTATTTCCCCGTCCATATCTGTATCGCCGGGCGAATAGGTTTGTGTATAAGAGGCAATAGAATCTATATCAATTCCCCCTGTTTCATAGGCTTCTTTTAACGTTAAAACCGTCCCGTCTTTTTCTGCAAACAGGCCAATTTGATAAGGCTCATACCAATTATTAGAATAAAAAACATACTTACCAATTCTGTCCGAAGTAGGCATTGGCATTTCAAACCCAGGATGTCCAAAGAAAACCGTCCAGTCGTTTGATTCTGTAATGGGTTCCACAGACACCAGCTCTTCCCAATCTTTATACTCTACTTTGTTTTCATCCAGATATGCCTTAAACGCCTGCAGCAGCGCGGCTTTATCGGGCTGCTGCTCCTGCGCGCTGGCCGGCAGCATAAACATGCTGCACAGCAGCAGGCAGGTTAACAGTAAACATACCAGCTTTTTCATAACAATTTCCTCCTTTTAAAAATTTCTTTTAAAACCTTTTTCCCGTCCTGCTTTAAGCAACTTTTGCTATATATTTTTGCATTGCCAAAACGTCCTGCACATTAATCACCTGATCCCCCGTATAATCACAAAGGTTGAAGCCGGCGTAAGACGGATCCATATCTGTTTTTTTAGCTGTAATCTTCTGGACGGTTAATATATCCTCCACTGTTATTTCCCCATCCATGTCCGCATCGCCGGGCAAATAGGTTTGTATATAGGGGGAATCCGTTTGTGCTATGGCATCTATATCAATTTCCCCTGCCTCATAGGCTTCTTTTAGTGTAAGCACAACTCCGTCTTTTTCTGCAAACAGGCCAATCTTATAGGGGATATACCATGACGTGGAAAAAAAGACATAATCCCCTATACGGTCAGATTGCGGCGCAGGCTCGCCGACAACTGCTCCACAAAACACGGCCCATCCGTTTGAATCGGTTATATATTCTAATAACAATCCTTCTTCAGAACCATATTCTATTCCCTGCGCATTCAGATAATTTCCAAACGCCTGCAGCAGCGCGGCTTGGTCAGGCTGTTGCTCCTGCGCGCCGGCCGGTAGCATAAACACGCTGCACAGCAGCAGACACGTTAACAGAAAACACACCAGTTTCTTCATCATGATTTCCTCCCCAAACAAATTCATCTAAAACCTTGTTACTGTCTTGCTTTAAGCTACCTTTGCTATATATTTTTGCATTGCCAAAACATCTTGGAGCGTAACTTCGCCGTCAGCGTTGTAATCATAAAAACAATCCTGTGTAAAGGGCGTTTCTATGTGTGTTTTCTTTACAATTACATTTTGTACATTTATAACGTCTGCAATGGTCACTGCTCCGTCTGTATTTGTGTCTCCGGCAAAATAAACGTTTATATACCTGGACGTTGTGTTTGCTATTGCCTCTATATCTATTTCCCCTGCCTCATAAGCTTCTTTCAGAGTAAATATATTGCCGTCTTTTTCTGCGTACAGTGCAATGATATATGGTATTTCCCACGAAGAGCTTGCAAACACATATTGACCAATACGTTCCAGCCCGCCCATCGGGTTAGATATGCCAGATGTCCCATAAAAGATTGTCCAGCCGTTTGATTGTGTAATGGGTTCCACAAACACCAGCTCTTCCCATTCTTGATACGCTACTTTGTTTTCATCCAGATATGCCTTAAACACCTGCAACAGCGCGGCTTGGTCAGGCTGTTGCTCCTGCGCGCCGGCCGGTAGCATAAACACGCTGCACAGCAGCAGACACGTTAACAGTAAACATACCAGCTTTTTTGTTTTTTTCATAATGATTTCCTCCTTAATGTGGTTTGTTCATGTGAAAACAGTTCCCATAAACAAGTTGCGTGACTCCTCTGCTTTTTGCTTTTTGCGCCCTTTTTTGTTTTTGTGTTTTTCACCTCCCGGCTGGACAGATTAGGCTTTTGTTATTTTATATCCTCTGAATCTTAAACAATATATACATTTTTACAAAATTACCCTATATATTTTATACCACATTTTCCCATATATGTCAATATGCTTTGCAAAAAATGGATCATTTCATAGGATAAATAATTTTTCTAAAATAAAAAAGGAAACAAACACTGCAAAAACTTGTATGTATGTATTTTGGGGATATATGGTTTTTCTAAAAAAGCCGCCCTGCTCCCGGTTTTATTATATACCAGGGCAGGGCAGGAAACTTTACTTATTTGACCATTTTTTTATTTTGCTTTTTTAGCCTAAGATAAGAGTACTGTTAAAATTATGCATTACATATCCACGAGCATCATTTGCAGCAGAGTGGCATCCATAATCGTAACCGTACCGCTGTTGTCCATGTCCGCCAAATAGAGCTGGTCGTCGTTTAAGAGATCCGTTTCCAGCGCATATTCCTGTATAAGCGTTACATCCATGATGTTCAATACGCCATTGAGATCGACATCCCCCTTTTGATAGCCAATCCGCTCAAAATGCCATTGGAAGTTTACAGGCGCACCGCGGGAAGCCCATTGGAGTACTTCGTCCATAAGCTGCAAATGAACAGCCCCTGTCCAGTATGTAATGGCGTACGCACCGGTGCTGGAAAGCCGGGAAAACTGAATTGGATATTCTGTATCTGTATCAATGACTGCGCCGTTGCCGTTTACCGCTTTGGACAGGTTGCCCGGGCGGGTAAGCGAACGTGTTTTGATTGTAAACCGGGTGGCGTCGGCTTTAT
>UQLR01000040.1 GCA_900541975.1 uncultured Oscillospiraceae bacterium
TATTATAAGCACAGCCGGGGTGGCTTTTGTAATATGCAGAACGGCAAATAAAGAGTAAACGCGCATTTTTTTGTTTAAAATGCAAAGAAATTAAAAGAGAAATTTGGATTGTACAGAACATGAAAGTATTATATAATAATACAGGTAATTGTACAGAGCATCATCAATAAAACACGCAGCGGCTGTTTTACAAATGTTGATATTATTATTTAATTATACTTTTTGTATAATTAAATGCTTTAGGAGTGATACCAATGGCAGATAAATTCTATGACCCCCAAATGGAATGTGCTGACAGGGAAACCATGCATGCCCTGCAGTCCAGGCGTCTGGTTACAATGGTGGAGCATTGCTATAGCCATGTGCCGCTTTATAAAAAACGCTTTGATGAAATGGGACTGCAACCAGGCGATATTCGTAGTATAGACGACGTTGCAAAGCTTCCGTTTACATATAAAACAGATTTGCGCGACAATTACCCCTTTGGCCTGATTGCCGTACCGTTTGACGATTTAATCCGTGTACATGCTTCTTCCGGCACTACAGGCAAGCAGACAGTTGTTGGATATACCAGAAATGATATAGACGTATGGGCGCAGGGGTGTGCAAGGGCGCTTGTTGCCGCAGGCGGCAGCAAGGCTGACTTTGTACATGTTTCTTACGGGTACGGCCTTTTTACAGGCGGCTTGGGGCTGCATTATGGGGCGGAAAAACTGGGCGCGACTGCAATCCCCGTTTCTGTGGGGAACACGGCGCGCCAGGTTACAATTTTGCAGGACTACGGTTCAGACATCCTTTGCTGCACGCCGTCGTATGCGATGTATATAGGAGAAACGGTAAGGGATATGGGGATTGATCCCAAAACGCTGAAACTCAGAGCCGGCGTATTTGGCGCAGAAGCGTGGACCGACCGTATGCGCAGGGAAATAGAAGCCATTCTGGATATTAAGGCATACGACATTTACGGTTTGTCTGAAATTGCAGGGCCCGGCGTTGCTTATGAATGCTGTGAGCAAACGGGCATGCATGTGTGTGAGGACTTTTTCTACCCGGAAATTATTGATCCGGACACAGGTAAGCCTCTTCCTGACGGGGAATATGGCGAACTGGTGTTTACCTGTATTGGAAAGGAAGCACTGCCGCTTTTACGCTACCGAACAAGGGATATCTGCAAAATTTCAAGGCAAAAATGTGCTTGTGGAAGAACGCTTGTCAAAATGTCCAAAACAAGAGGCAGGACGGACGATATGCTGATTATCAGGGGAATTAATGTTTTTCCGTCACAGGTGGAGCATGTGCTGCTCTCTCTTGGAATGGCGCCGAATTACTTAATTGTAGTAGACAGAAAAAATAACCTGGATAGCATGGAGATCCAGGTTGAAATGACGCCGGAAATGTTTTCTGATACCGTCAAGCACCTGGAAAGCATTGAACGGAAAATTGCAGAGGCAATGCATTCTACCTTAAACATCAGCGCAAAGATCAGGCTGGTTGAGCCCAAAAGTCTGCCGCGTTCCCAGGGTAAGGCGATCCGGGTGATTGATAATCGCAATCCATAAGCAGGCGTCCTGTTAAAATTTTAATATACAGAAAAGAAGGGTATTACGATGAAAATACAACAGTTGTCTATTTTTGTGGAAAATAAATCGGGCAGACTTGCAGAAATTACCGAAGCTCTGGCAAAATCCGGAATTGATATTCGTGCAATGTCCGTTGCAGATACAAGTGATTTTGGCATTTTGCGTTTAATTGTAGATAAACCGCAGGAGGCGGTTGCCGCGTTTAAGGAAGCTGGTATGACGGTATCTTTGACAAGCGTAATTGCAATTGGCGTACATGACCGCCCCGGCGAATTTTCAAAGGCTGTGCGTATTTTGTCTGATCATGGGATCAATGTGGAATACCTGTATGCTTTTATCAGCAGGGAAAAGGGCAAAGCGTTTGTAATTTTAAGAGTGGATGACGAGGATAAAGCGATTGAAATTCTAAGTGAAAAAGGGATTGATCTGCTGACTGCAGACCAAATTCATGGCATGTAGTTTGTACAAATTGACAGAACAGGTATAAGTGTACCCATAGATACGACCATAAAATAAATATAACAAAACAACGGCGGCACAAGAATCAACTGTGCCGCCGTTGTCAAAAAAGAACGCCAACCAAACTTTCCCCGGAATGAGTATATTCAAATGGGAGTTGCCAGGCAATACGTCATGATGCGGCCGGGTACTTCCCTTTTTCAGCGGATCATTATGATATAAGACCGTGTTTTCTGTGCCACGGCTTGCTTTGGATCTGCTTTGCACAAGTTATCTTTTTAAGAAACGGTTCATTAACGTATCGCCTTTTTGAATAAAAATACCGGTGGTTTTAGCACTTGCCTCATCAAATACAGAAACGCCGCTGCCTGTTTGTACGGTACTGCGATATAAAAAATAAGGAACCGGGTCGGCGCAGTGAGTTTTGGTCGCCAGCGGCGTGGGGTGGTCCGGCAGGACTAAAATGGAATGATCGCCCATTTTCTGTAAAGCCCGAATCAGACCCGATAAAATCAGCTGGTCAATTTGTTCGATTGCATAGATTTTATTTGCAAGCTCTCCGCGGTGCCCGCATTCGTCGGGCGCTTCTATATGGATATATACAAAATCCTGCCCGTTTTGCAGCTCTTGTACGGCCGCCTGCAGCTTACCTGCGAAGTTTGTGTCTATATAGCCGGTTGCGCCGGGTACGTTGCATGTGTGCATTCCGGCACAGATACCAATCCCTTTGAGCAGGTCGACTGCCGAAATAACAGAGCCTTTCAGACCAAATTTACTTTCAAAGCTGTCCAGTGCAGGTTTTTGCCCCTCCCCCCAGAGCCAAAGGGAATTTGCCGGGCGTTTTCCACACGCGCGTCTTTTTTGGTTGATTGGGTGCTTTTCCAACAAATCGTAGCTTTTTACCATGAATTGATACAAAGCCGCGGTATTTTCCCCTTTTGGGATATATGCGGCGATTTTTTTGCCTGTAATATCGTGCGGAGGTGTAAGTTCGCCGGGATGTGGATTTCCCTTCGACCAGACAAGGCAGTGGCGGTAACTGACGCCATTGTAAAAGCGAAACGTGCCTGTTCCCAGATTTTTCTGAATGTACGCAATCAAAACTTTGGCTTCTTCGCTGGAAATATCGCCGGCGCAATAGTCGATCATGGTTTTATCGGCATAATTTTCTTCTTCAGAAAGTGTGACCAGGTTACAGCGGAATGTTACGTCATCATGTTTTAGAGGGATACCCATACTGGCGGCCTCAAGTGGGGAGCGACCGGTATAATACACCGCGGGGTCATATCCCATGACAGAAAGGTTTGCAACGTCGCTGCCGGGTTTTAAACTGTCTGGAACTGTTTTTACAAGCCCTACCTCCGCTTTCGCGGCAAGCGCATTCATACATGGCTTGTTTGCTACGGCCATGGGTGTTTTTCCATACAGGGATTCAATTGGATAGTCTGCCATCCCGTCGCATAGCACAACAGCATATTTCATTTTATCACCTGCTTTATAAAAATATAAATTCCATGTATAATGGGTGTGCGTTTATTATATACTTTTGTTGTGGCTTTCGCAACCTGGACAACCGTTCAAAATGTCAAAAAAAATCTTGAAAGGTATTGACAATCCAAATAAATCAGATATAATAATTATTGCTGTTTAGTAATGCGGAATTGTGTAATGGTAGCACGGCAGACTCTGACTCTGTTTGTCTGGGTTCAAATCCTAGTTCCGCAGCCAGAGGATAAGCTCCGATTGGATCTATCGGAGCTTATTTTTCCAAATTACATAAAAGGCGGGATGTAGCGCAGTTTGGTAGCGCGCTTCGTTCGGGACGAAGAAGCCGCAGGTTCAAATCCTGTCATCCCGACCAGTCCGAGTGTCCATATGGACACTCGGATTTTTTTCAATTTTCGTTATGAACATCGGTACCAGGGGCTGCACCCCAGGCAATTCGCGCACCTCACTCTTGTGGGGGGCGTTTTGTTTTGTGCCCGCGCTTCTAGTGGATATCTTTTTCGTCAATGTTTCCCATATCAAAGAACAAACTTTGATACAAAAACAGCCTTCCATTTTTGGAGGGCTGTTTTTGCGTCTATGCCCGGAAAGCCTTGGTATTACTGGCTTTCCGGGCTTTTTCCAGTATGACGGGCATGCCTGTGTTCTGTGGTGAAAGTCCACATAGGCGTA
>UQLR01000041.1 GCA_900541975.1 uncultured Oscillospiraceae bacterium
TTTCCTTTTTACACAAACTTTAATATAATATATTGTTTAAAAATACAATTAATATTACAATAATAGACAAATTTTTTAGTATGTTTTTCGACAATATTTTGTAAAATATACAGATTGAAATATTTTGGTGTTTTTTATAGAATAAGTTAAAATTTCATATGCAAAGTTTTCTTCCCCAAAAGCTAAGTATTACTGTAGTTTTTTTGGGAACCATCTGCTTAAAAATGTTTGAAAATCAGAAAATAAAACGGTTTTTACTGCAGACAGCCTGCCTTTGCAAAAGCTGCAAAAGGCAGGCTGTTTGTTTGTGACCTGTATGAGATTGGTTATAGTCAGCATGATCTTTTTGCCAGCATGCATAGACTTACTGGTTGCTCTTTACTACTTTTTTGTTTCTGACAGCGGCTATGGTAACAGCAGAAAGAATACATAATAAAGCAATTGCAGCAATCGGTGTAACGTCGCCTGTAAAGGGTGTTTTACCATTGTTGCCTGTTGCCGCGTTGGATGTTATTCCACTTGCCGTATCTTGCGTTGTATTGCCTGCCTGCCCGCCTGTGGGGCTGGTTGGTGTAGCCGGTATTGTTGGTTGGGAGGGTTCGGTAGGTGTGGTGGGATCGGTTGGAGCAGTTTCTGCCGAAAAAACAGCGGTCAATTCCTTATCGGCTGTTGCACAGAAGGTGTACTTTGCAGCCGTACTGACTAAGACGCCGTTTTCAGTCCATCCGGAAAAGGTGGCTGCGCTTTCCGGTACAGCCTTCACAGTAATGTTGTCGCCGTTATAAACGGTGGCGCCGCCCTGTACAGTGCCGCCCTGCCCGGCTGTAACCGTAATAGTGCGCAGGTTGCTTGTGACCGGCATGGAGGAAAGGCAGTTTTCCCCGGTGCTGTCCGGTTGAATGACGTAATAGCGGTCTCCAAGCGCAGCAGCGCTGAAGATGCTGTCGGAGGTAAGGGGTTCATACCCTGCACCTTCCCAAATAGCTGCCGACGGATCATAAGCGACTGTGCTCCCATAGCCCTTTAAAGCTACGCCTGTAAAAATCAGTTTATCCCCACTGGCCGCACACGCAGTATTTAAAAGCTGATGTGCCATTTCATAGGACAAAATCTCTGTACGGTTACCTTCTGCCCAGGAGGAGCCGTCAAATATATACGGCTGCAGATAAACATCTTCCATATTCGCTGCGAATTCCGGCATAATCATAACCAGTTTGTCTGCTACCTGTTGCATAACAATTTTGCTGTAAGGGGCGTCTACCGGGAAATCAGCCGCGTTCTCCAGCGTTTTGCTTGCAGGGTCGTATACGGAAAATTGCCTGCTGACATCCCCTGCTTTCAGGCCTGCGTTAAAAAAGTACAATTTGCCGTTATAAGCAGCGCAGGAAGAATAGTCGGAAGAGCGCCATGTAAAAATAAGCGTATCCTGGTATTCCCATTTATTTGCGGCAATATCATACCGAACAAGGGTCGTGCTTTCCTCTGTGCCATATGTGAAACCGCTGACGCCCCAAATTCCGCCGTTTGTATAAACAAACTGCATGTTGTCCGTTGCGGGCAGAGGACAGGGGGGAAGTTCCTCCCAGCCGTCTGTTGTCATGCGGTATAGAAACTCGCCATGCAAACCTATATAGAACAGATCTGCTCCGCCGCTAAGCAAAGCGCCGTCGGTAGATGTTTGGGGCATGGTTGTTTCTGTCCGAAATTTTTTAGGGGACGACGCAAAGAATTGTTTAAGAAAAAAGGTGCGCCCATTTTTAGAAAGGCTGATTGTGTGGTAAGCGTCGTCTGCAAAAAGAGACGCGTCAAAAACAATTTCGTTTGCATCCGCCGCTTGCGGTATGACCAAAGCGCCGTCTATATACAAAGATGCACCGTCCATATAATGGCCGGAAAGAACGGCGGTACTGCCCTGCAGGGTAATAAAGTCCGGAACCGGATTTGGGTCGCTGATGGCTTTTGCAAGGTCAAGCCGTCCGCCGCTTGCTACTTTTTGTATATCTTCACCTGCCAACGGCTGCGTACCGCCCAAAATGCGTGCGCGAATTTCCAGCGGACTTTCCTCCGGATAAATAGAGGAAAGCAGTGCAACAGCACCACAGGTGATCGGCGCAGCCATGGAGGTACCACTCATCAAGCCGTATTTTCCTGTAGTAAACCCTATGCCAAAGCAATCAAAAGAAATACTCTGTGCATCTGCACAAGTGGAAATGGAAACCTCTAGGCGAATATAAGTGTCGTTAGGATCAATCAAAAGCGTTGTCATAGGGGCGTTCCAGGCATCCTGGTATGAACTGCTGGGTACAGAATCGCCCAATTCAATATATTCTCCGTTTTGATCTATTTGCTGTATAAGCACACTGTTGCGCCCACCTTCTTTTGCAAGGCTGCTGGTCAAAAAGCTTGCGTAAACCGTTTGATCTGGTACGGCGCTTTGGTAATATGGGTTTTTGACAAGCATTTGAAATTTTACTGCCGCTTGCATATCGCGGGCGGAGGAAAGGTCCAGCGCAAGGGCTGTGCCGTCGTATCCGTTTTCTGTCAGAGAAAATTTACCATCGTAGGGCGCCTGCACATATTCACCGCCAGAAAACGTGAAGAGAGCAGGATTAATAATCGACAGGTTTTCCCCAATTTGCAAAGCATCTTCTTCATAAACGGGAGGCTGTGCAAACGTTTCATAGTACACGTTTTTTTCAAGCCCGGCCTGCTCAGAAAGCATGGGAATATACATATCCCTGGCAACAGTTGAGAGCATGGTGGTGCCCGGCGCGGCCAGATCTACGCTTGTTTTTCCATAGCAGGTAAATTTGGCCAGCGTATTCTCTTTTGTGCCGGCGGCAACTGTAATCGTATATGGGCTTTGGCTGTTTGCAGGAATATAGAAGTTTTCGTCGTTGTTTTTGCTGTCGTTTCCTGCAGCAATGACAGACAGTACGCCAGCTTGCCCGACTTTATCGAGCACGTAATTAAACACGGGTATCGGTTCGTTGCCGCCCCAGGAATTGTTCACGGCAACAATATTTACGCCGGCCTTTTTGGCCTGGTAAATATATTCATACGCGCCAATACAGGCGGAAGTCAGAAATCCCCCGTTTAGCAGGGACACCTTCAGCGCCATAATTTTGGTGTTTGGGGAAACTCCGGCTATTCCCTGTGCATTGTCAATCTGCGCGGCTATTTCTCCGGCACAATGCGTTCCATGCGAGTTGGTATAACTGTACTGCACATCGTCGGGCATAGGATCGTCGTCATTAGAGCCAAAATCATAACCGTACTTACCGGGCAGGCCAATATTACCGGGGTTTGTCCACATTTTATCACGCAGGTCCGGGTGTGTGTAGTCCACGCCGGTATCCACAACGGCCACAACATTTTCTTCATATGTATGTGAGCTTTCCCATACAGTCGGCGTATGGATACCGCCTGTAGTGTCGTGCAAACTCCATTGGCTGTCATAAAACGTGTCATTGGTCAGAGGTTTGTCTATATAGTTGGGTTGTGCAAGCAATACCGCGCTGTTTTGCGCAAGCTCTGTAAGCAGCTGCTCGGTGGTAACGCCTTCTTTGGAAACAAGGGCAACCTTTTCTGTTTCATTTGCAATCCTTTTAGTTCTGCGAAAGGCATTGCTTTGCAAATTGCCGCTTTCCGACTTCATGGGTTCATTAAAGTCCCATTGCTGCTCAATCCGCAGCCCTGCAAGCGGCGACGCCGCACGAAGATGCGGGTTGCTTTTGTAAAGAATAAGCGCCTGTCCCTCCACGTAATCGCCTGTGAGCAATTCGGCAATTTCCAGAGATGTTCCTGTTTGTGCCGAAAAAGCCGGAGAGATGCTGCCGCTTGAAAGCAGCGCCACACTTAAAAGCAGCGCAAGGAAAAAAGTTCCGTACCGTTTCATACCTATATTACCTTCTTTTTATTTTAAGATGTTAAAAACAGTATACTATAAACATGGTCCGCGGGACAAGAATTTTACAGAAAAAAGATATTTACAAAAGGCTGTTAAGAAATAGTGAAAGAGGATCAATAAAATTGTATAGATCAGATATATTAAAATAAATTTGTTTATAAAATTTAGAAGTATTTATTTT
>UQLR01000042.1 GCA_900541975.1 uncultured Oscillospiraceae bacterium
AATAACATAGAAAAAGGAATCAGTAAAGGGAAACAGATGCAAGGAATTGGTCAATTACTATGGAAATTACGAGAGAAAGAAGGAATACGACAAAAACAATTATGCCTGGGTATTTCTTCTGTGTCAAAATATGCAAGAATTGAAGCAGATCAGCAGGAAATTGATTTTTTTCTGATTGATCGAATTATGGGACGGTTGGGAAAATCGGTGGAGAGGCTCACTTATATATTGCCAAGGGACATTTACAATATCTATGAATTGCGTCAGGAGATACAACAGAAAATTTGTCAAAAAAAATGGGAAGAAGCAAAACAATGTCTGCTTGAATATGAGAAGAATAAAAGAGCAAAGGAGCCGCTGCATCAGCAGTTCATTGAGCAGGAATATGCGCAGATTGCATGGCTTCGTGGTAAATCAGTAGAGACAGTATGTGAACATTTGGAAAAGGCAATTGTACAGACAATGCCAGAAGCGGAAATACAGAGAAAGACAGGGATTTTAAGTGCAGAGGAATACAAACTTCTGCTATTTCGATGGGAAGTCTGTTTTGGTACAGATCGTGAACGAGGAGAGAAAGAACTTCAGGAGTTAGTAGAGGAGATCTTTCAGAAAAACTTTGAGAGGACAGAACGAGTAAAAGTAATTCCATATGCTGCATTGTTAATAGAAAAAACAGCCCGAGATGGAAAAGCGGATACTTATTTAAAATTGATAACAGAAACGGCGTTAGAAAACTTGAGAGAAGAAGGGAAACTGCTTTATATGCCGGAAATTCTGGAGCAGTATGCGCAGATTCTGGAAAAAGAAAATAGTAACGCAGAATTTATTGGGTTGCTGCGACAGGAACGTGCAAGCCTTCTGGAATTGGAAAGTGATTATAAAGTTTCTTTTAAAAATTACCGTCTGTTTGACCATGTGGTTCGGAATTTCGAGATTGATGCAGAATTGATACGTCGAACAAGAAATGCGGCAAAACTTACACAGGAAGGACTGAGTGAAGACATTTGTGCGCAGGAAACATTGGCAAGAATCGAAAACGGAAATCAGAAACCACGAAGCGGAAATCTACGTCAGATGATGGAGAAGATGGGAAGGAGTGGGGATAGAATTGAGACGGGGATTCAAGTGGAAGAGTATGAGACGCTGGAGTTGAAGATTGAATTTTCGAAGTTTATTCATCGAAAAGAGTATGGAAATGCAGAAAAGGTACTTTCAAAAATTGAAGAAAAATTAGACTGTAATTTGATGAAAAATTACCAATATATTGAAACAGAAAGGGTAAAAGTAAAATACTATAAATGAGCAAATATCGAATTTTGCACAAACTTATCCCACAAACTTAAAAGCTTCTTCGAATGAGGCGCTGCTTTTTATGAGGCGGTACAGGTTTGCAAACTGTTCCTGCTTTAGCTGCTGCTTCAAGGATGCGTATCCCTCTTCGAATGTGCAGTAGTTTCCAGAATGCATACAGCACAAATAGTGGACCAACGACATGATCAGCCAATACCTTTGGATTCCCTGACGGGATCGGATTTGATAACTATCCAGCGCAAGTTTACTTTTGCTCTGCCGGAAAAATAATTCAATCGGCCACCGTTTCGTATAGGTGTCCAGGATCTCCTGCGTGGATAACTCTGCATTTGTAGAGAGAAATACACGCAATGCTTTGGGATTCCCAAATCCATCCTTCGGATAGCTGAGGATCACCGCTGCATTTGGAATGCCATTCAACTCCCCTTCATAGCGGTATACATAGAATTCACGGCTGCCAACGGTCACGAGGCTGACATCCGGGTCTGTTTTCCGCAAATGAAGGGCAAATGCACTGGCTTTTTGACGGATCCCGCATGGATAAAGGATTCGGTTGGTCTTTAATGCCCCAACCGTATAGAATCCTTTCCGAATAAAACGGTCCATCACTTTTGCAGTAGTATACCAGCTGTCACAAAGAAAGTAGGAAATGACCGGCGCAGCGGGAAGTTCTTCCGCGATCTCCTGTACAATCTGGATCTTTGATCTTGATTTATCGTACAGGATGACTGCATAATTCAGGGTAATCCCGTTGCAGGAAAGCATAACGGAGACAACCTGATGCCCATAATCCTGACAGCCTTTTAAATGTGATTGATGAAAATACGCAGCTTCGATTGGATGAACCGCCTGTGACGAAGGCCGGGTATGTGAAGCAATCGTATCATCCACAATACAGTAAATCGGTTGTCCGGAACGCTGTGCTTCCCTATAAATGGCTTGGAGGATGCTGCTTTTTAAAACATCCTGCAATGCATCGTCCTTCCATTTTCCGTGATTCAGGAAATAAGCGGTCGTTGTCCTGTGGCAATGGCTGACTTCTTGGAAATCAACTGTTTTTCCCCGGTATCCCCGGAGAAAAACAGACAGGATGATGGTCAATAAGTGGTTCAGATACACATCGGATAAAAATAATCCGAGATTTAATGCTTTCAGGTAATTGTAAATATGTTTGGAATGATGTATACTGTTTGCAACGGACACCCCCTTGTTTGAGTGAGTATGTTGTTTGTTGGTACTTCAATTATACATCCTTCTACAGAGGGTGTCTTTCTTTTGTGCAATATTTTGGATTTGCTCATTTATAGTATATAATCTAAGTTAGCAACCACCAGTTCAACTGGTGGTTTATTATTAGCCCTCCAAAGGGCTATTGTTACTGCTCGCCCCAAAGGGCGGTATCGCAAGCACTTTTGCTGGCCCGCTATAAAGCGGTACTACTCGAATCTTCTCGTCTCGATTCTTCTGCTTGCTCTTTTATATACTTTTGAACTGCTTCATCTGTTATATTGCCAATCGTTTCAACATAATATCCTCTAGCCCAAAATGCTTTATCCCATTTACTTTGTAACTCAGGATGCCTGTCATAAATCATTAATGTGCTTTTTCCTTTCAGATACCCCATAAAATCTGATACTCTGAGTTTTGGTGGAATTGCTACGCTTAAATGTACATGATCTATACATACCGCTCCTGCAATTATCTCTACATTTTTATACTGGCATAAAGTTGCTATTATCTCTCGGACATCTCTGCGTATTCTCCCATACAATACCTTCTTTCGGTATTTAGGAATAAACACAATGTGATACTGGCATTTCCAACGAGTATGTGATAAACTTTTATTGTCCATTTGGACCGCCTCCTTTGATTTTGAGTTTGGCTTGCGACACCATTCTCATTCTATCACAGGAGGCTTTATTTTGTTATCCTCACCACTTCCGACTACTCTATTCTCCCCAGCATAGCTGGGGGATTAGACTTTTCATTTACAATTCCCATCCAACTGACTATAATAAAGAATGCCCGTTTGCCTGCAAAGGCGCGGAACCATATCCATCTGCATCAGGGCGATATGACAGAAAAATGAACTTAAAAGAATGGAAGAAAGAACAATGGATGTAATTGAAAAATTTGGAAATAGGGTGAGCAGCCAGGCGCTTAAGGATCCGGAAAAAGCGCGTCGGCTGCTTCTTGCGGGATACCGCCTGCAGGAAAAGAAGCTTCAGTTTTTGCCGGATCGGGGGTTGCCGTCGTCGGGACAGTATGTGGCGCGGGTGGTTATGAAAAATATCATTCAGTCGCTGTCGGAACCGGAGAATGCGGCGATGGTCAGCATATTTGTGCCGGGAGAGCTGGTGATGGCGGCAGGGCTGACGCCGTACTCAGTGGAGGCGATGTCCTGTTTTATGGCGGGAACGAAGTGT
>UQLR01000043.1 GCA_900541975.1 uncultured Oscillospiraceae bacterium
CAGGGTTATTTTGGAATATGTTTATCAACGGAATGCTACCGTTTTCGGCTTTTTATGATATAATATGAATACACCATAAAATCAAGGAGGGATAACAATGCCAATGTATTTGAAGCGCGATACTATAAGACTATTGGAAGCAAGTGTCGAATCAATTAGTTTGGCCGTTGCTGCATTGGGATTACCACGACGATATGAGTCGCGTGAGCCTGCATCTGAGAATTCGATTGCCATCGGACTTGCTGGGGTTTCAGCAGAGTTGGCAATGAGCGCAATAATTGTTCAGGCCAAAGGTGAGCAGGCACTTCGTTTTCCCTCAAATTTTTATAAGACGGGGTCTCACATTGTCGATGACTTTAGATTGCTTATTACATCCCAAATCCCTAAGATGGTATTCTTGACTCAAAATGTGAGGAATCCTGCGGATCATATTTCTAAGATCCTTGAGCTTTCTTCTAAATTTAAATTACTAACAAAATCAAGAGCTGGGGGACTACACGCTGGGAAAGGCCCTTCACGGGATGTATGTATTGCATGTGTGAACAATGTAATCGATTTTATAAATCTCTTAGGACAGTCATCACGAATCAAGCCATATACAGAAAGCGTTCCACGAACCATAGACATGCCAAAGAGCTACGACTTGATTATTGATGATTTAGTGAGAAAATTAAATCAATCCAGTTCAAATGAAGATAAAGCTATTGCTATTTCTTCTATTTACTTGGTTGTTCCAGAATTACCCGAAGAAGAGCCCGAATGGATTCAAGCGTTTGAAAGGCTAATGGTAATTCCAAAGGAAACAGATATTTCCTTCTTGCTCGATACCCTACAAGCCTCAAGGTATGCATCATTAATTAAGGTAGCAAAATCGAGTGACGCGATTCCAGTTGTTGTTCAAAAAGGAAATTACGCTGCGCTCCCAATCGAGCCACAATACTTAAAAAAGTCCTTCTCTGATATTAGGGATCGTTGGTATGCTGATAGAGGGACAGCAAACGGGCGCTTAGATCAAAAGCAGTTTGATCCCCCTCCAATAGAATCTGTATATGAAATTTTTACCTTTCAATTTCATGTCCTTCGTATTACGGATAGCGAGGAAGCACAGCTTACAGCCGCAGATACTTGGCCTCTTATCGCAGCAAGCTTAGCCTACGCAGGGACACGCGGCCCCTGTTGGTATTTTGTCAGAAAAACTTCTGATTGGGGACAATTAGAAGCCTATATGAATAGAGCGTCGATGGTTGGGCGAAAACTAAAAAAGGGCTTCGAGGAGTTTAAACCCAGTTTTGAGGCACTCAAAGCTGGAAAACCCATAACAAAGACCGAAAAATATGTATCCGAGTTACTGGAACAATATGAACAATCTTCTGTAAATAGAGGTAAATTGTTAGAACTTAGCAAGAAGCATACTGGTAAGGACAAAGAACTCTGTCAAGAAGCTTGCACTGATTTGCTTCGGGTTTCTAATGAAGAAATGTCAATAGGTCAAATGCTAATAAAACTTGCGGAAAACCAGTATACATTTAAAGATAAAAATGGATCCAGCAGAAAATACTGGGCAAGGTTATTATGTGAATCCGCATCGGAGCTTGAAGATACATTGGGAATATTGGCTATTATAAAAGATCCTGAATTAGCAGTTGCACATACAGCAGCAAGAAAGGCATTTCGAATTATTGATTTTGTGAACTATGGGCCTAAAGTAGAATAATTGAATAGTAAGATGTCCGAGTGCTGTGATTGCCTAGATGTTTTGACATCCACACATTCGATTTCTGTCGTTCCTCCTGCTACAATGATTGAAGAAAATCTAAGGAGGGACAGCGTATGAAGCAGAAATACTATGTAGAACTGAACCGGCAGGAATGGCGGCTTATCATTGAGGGGCTGAACCGGTTCCGCAATAAGCTGATTGCAGCGGGGCGGTACACAGATGCCGTAGATGAGATGCTGGTCAAAGTAGCCAAGGCAAAGCCTCGGAAGTATGGGCTGTGGGGATGGAGGATCTGATGATGGACAAGTACATTACTGATGAACGCACGGGCCTGAAGTATGAGCTGGTTGGAGACTATTATCTGATTGCCGGGGATGATGAGCCGGAGGGAGATCCGCCAATCGGGATATGGGGGCAGCGGCATCTCCGCTATCTCAAGGAGCATCACCGTGTGCACTATGCCAACCTGCTGACCAGCGGTGAATTGAACGCCTATCTTGCGGATATTGACCGGCAGGCGGAGGAGCTTTTTCTTCGGCTGGTAAAACAAATGGCAGATGCTGAGGGCATTACGGAAACGCTGAAAGCCAGCGACCAAATGAAATGGGTCAGGCGGATGAACTCCTGCCGAGACCGTGCATCCGAAACTGTCTATCATCAAGTAATCTATACATAAAGGCCCTTCGTATCAAGTCAAGAAAATAGATGGATAATTTATAGATCCAGTAGTTCTTTCTTTTGTAATTGCTTAATTGGTGCGTGGATTTTCCCGATAACGGATAACCCAACAACGGCAAACGATGCCTTACAGAGTGGCTGCTAAACGGCGGCAGAAAAAAGGTGAAAATCGGCCTTTGTTTGCGTTCTGCGCCGTTTTGCCGACTGAGCAGGAAAACACAGCCGGCACTTCAAACGCTGCTTACAAACGGGAAAATCCCCATAGCTCACATGTAGCTTTCGACTCCGAATATCAACCAGCTCCACATTTCGGCCACACCGAACAGTTCAAGCTTTATGAATCTGCGGACGGCAAAGTCACGCATGCGGAAGTTGTTGATACCAACGGCAGCGGTCACGGCGCACTGGCAGGCTTCCTGATGCAGCACGGCAAATCACCATGCAGGACGGCATGAAGATTCCGATGGATGATGTTCTAAGTATTGACGGAAAGCTGTTCTCGTCCTTAGAATAATGTCGATTGCCGTGCGACCAAATGAATTGAATAGTGAGATAAAAAGACTGCAAGGCGGCAATGCCAAGCAGCCTTTTTTATGTGGAAACGATAGTTGCAGACGTATCAAATCAAAACGAGAACAAGAAAAATCCTGTTTAATCCCGGACAAATCCCAATAAACTGTCCGTTGTTATATGAAGGGGTATTTTACGAGGAATCTCTGCGAGGGATTTGTAGAATAGTAAGTGCGAAACTATAACTTTGGAGGTTCATTGCAACCACCATTTTGATACAAGGAAACGATTGCACCCCCTAATGCACCCCCTAAATACAGGAGATGCATCACCCTCCATCCGGGCATTGGATCAGGCTACTCTTCATTTTATGGGCAATTGCAGAGTAGTCTTTTCTTTCACGAAAAAAGAGATATCAACGCGCCAGGGTCAGTATGAAGTGACCCCAAAAAGTTAGACAAATAATCTTAATAAGAATTGTTCAAGCTG
>UQLR01000044.1 GCA_900541975.1 uncultured Oscillospiraceae bacterium
CACACTCACCAATGTAATATCATGGGCAACTTCGCCTTTTTGAAATTCAATCCATGCTGTTCAGTTTATTCACGAACTGCTGCACGGCAGATACGATCTTACGAATCCTCTGCCGAGAACCCCAGCGCACCGGCGATAGGCGCACAGTACTTGAACGTCTTGCCCATCATGGAGACATTGGTGTTCGCATTGGAAGAAGCAGCGGCAGTCACCGGCAGGAACTTCTTGCCGACATTCTCCACAGAAAATCCGATGTTCTGGAGCTTTTCTCCAGCTTCATCGATCTTGGCAAGAGTCGCATTCTGGATGCCATTTGCGTAACCCCCTCCTTTTGGGCATAAGAAAAGCCCTACTTTCTTTGACATAAGTAGGGCAAAATTAAACTATAAAATTCTTAACTTGAAATTTCTATGCTAAAATAGCCTCAGAAATTTCAATTTCCGTTTTTCGGAGGAAAGGAAACAATCATGACAAACCGAGCTGGTACACTCGTGAGTAATCTGTCAGGCAAAATGGCTTATGAATCTTTTCGACCGACTCTGCTTCCACCGAATCCTCCTATTGAGGTGTCTGGTGAGCTTTTCACGAAACTTATGCACTCTTCGCAGGAAGCACCTGATAGGTCACGATCACATCTGTGACATACACAGGAGTCTTGTCAGAGGCTTCGCCCCAGCGGAGTGTTTTCCATCATTTTCTTAAACTGCTCCACTGTCATTTTTGCCTTTTCAGCAGCGCGCTCTATTTTTAAATCACCATCTCGGACAAGCTGCACCAACATCCGCATCTCACCAATGTTAATGCCTTCTTCTCTGCCTTCGGCCTTCACGCCTTGACTAAGGTTGCACATAACAAACACCTCTCTTTCCAGTTCTTCGTTCATTGCAACGCCAAATTCTTCTTCAAGAATTTTCTTTTTCTCTGTGGTTGCTCTGGTCGAATGGAATAACGAACCAGAGTGTTTTGGAACTTCTTGGTTGGGTGTGTACAAACCCAGATGCAGATTCCTCATCCCAAAAGCCAGTCGATGACATTCATAACTTTTATGCCGTCGTAATTTCCGAGCGAAAAACGATCCAGTGTCAGGACAATCTTTTCATAATTATCCTGAATGCTCCGCAGCGGTCTCATCTCTCTCTCAAAGGTTTCTTCCGCCGTCATATCAGCGGTCACCTGATAATAGGTAAGCACGCCTTCCTTCTGTGTCACAAAGTCAACTTCAGTAGAACCATATTTTCCGATATTGACTTTGCCGCCCCTTCGTGAAAGTTCGAGATACACAATGTTCTCAATGGTAAATCCAAGATCGTATCGTTTTCTTGGAAGAATGTGGTTTCTGATTCCCATATCTACCATGTAAAACTTATTGTTGACCTTTAAGAGTTGCTTTCCTACAATGTCAAATCGCTCCACAGGATAAAAAACAAAAGACTCTGTCAGGGCTTCAACATAATCGCTGACTGTGTTTTGGGATACTTTTCTGCCAGCTGAGATCAAATAATCAGTTATACTTTTCATAGACACCGGGCTGCCGATAACGCTTGCCAGATATCTGGCAATTGTCTTCAGTAACGCAATGTCTGTGATTTTTCGTTTTCCACTCTCTTTTTCTCTTCTTGTCTGTCGCTGCTCAATATCCTTTACAATGACGGTGTTGTAGATTCCTTCCAAATACTGATCTATTTTTTCATCCGTACGGTTCATTACTGCCACATACGGAATTCCGCCAGTTTTCATAAACTCTGCAAAAGCTTCCTCTTTTGCCATACCTGTCACCGCTATATACTCGCGGAAAGAAAGCGGCAGCATCTTGATCTCTGTGTACCTTCCTGACAAAAGCGTTGCAAGCTCACTTGACAGCATATATGCATTGGAGCCTGTGATATAAACATCCACATGATCTCTGATATAAAGGCTGTCAACCACTTTCTCGAATGAAGGAACTTCCTGAACCTCGTCCAAAAAGATGTATGTCATCTTATCAACACACAAACGTTCTTTGAGATAGTTGTACAGCCTCATATAATCTTTTAAGGGTTCGTAATCCAGATTTTCAAAGTTGATAGAAATAATCTGTTCTGGTGCGACTCCATTCGCCAAGAGTCTCTGCTGATACTGTTCCAGAAGTACAGATTTTCCACAGCGACGGATTCCGGTCACGACCTTGATCTGCCGCTCATCTTTCCATGCCCAAAGCTGGTCAAGATATTCTTTTCGTTCAACCATATCTGCATTTCTCCTTTTTTCTCAGTATAGCATATTATACGCAGAATATCAAATTATTTTCCCGTTTCGGAAACTTTTATTTTATCAGACTCAATATTTTCTAATTATGGAAATTGTCAGATACGAGGCATGAAAAAGTGTTTAACTCCAACTCCACCAAAGCAGATCTATTCGCATGGGTAGAAACGCTCAATCTATAACCTTCCCATTCCTATGGAATGAAACACCCTCATAGCAGAGAAGATACTCTGAATACAGATTCTTACTAATGCTATCATTTTGTTCACAAAAAATTGCT
>UQLR01000045.1 GCA_900541975.1 uncultured Oscillospiraceae bacterium
ACGCCCTGCAGTGCGGCAATTTCATTGTCAATCTGCGTCTGCTCCGTGGCTTCTTTCAGCACCTGCTCGGCGTGCGCGATCGCCGTCAGCAGGTTGGCATAACTCTCTTTCGTATACAGCGCCGGGTCCAGCCCTTTGGCCTCGTCAATCTTTGCCTGCAAATAGGTGGTAACCAAATCTGCACCCTCCTGGATCGCCGCAAACGTATAGCCGTTTTCTATCGCAAAGGTATAGGCGTAACTGCCGGCTATACCGTGGATCGTCAACTGCTCCTTGGGGATGTTGTTAAAAGCGGTATTTGCAATTGAAGATACTTTTTCATAAAGCGTAATGTCTGTTAAATCTGTACAACCCAGAAAGACATTGTGATCAATTATCTCCAAACTTTTCGGTGCAATAAACTCACAAATGCCCGTGCTTTCAAAAGCATTTGCCCCAATTGAAACAAGCGAACTTCCTTCCAGAAAATGGGTCGTTTTTAAAGCGGTACAATTTTGAAAAGCTTGCTTTCCAATTTTGGTCAAGTTTTTATTATTTTGATTTTGGGCAAAAAAAATTTCTGTTAAAGCGCTGCAACCTTGAAACATGGAATTTCCAATTTCTGTGAGAGTAATAGGAAGCGTAACAGATTGTAGCGCCGTGCAGTTCCGGAACAGACTGGCAGTAATAGGAATAGATAAATTTTCAGGAAAAATAACTGTTTTCAGTGCAGAACAACCATCAAAATATGCATCTAATACCGCAACACTTTCTGGTATAACAATTTTTGTTATGAGATTTGCTGCCGGAAACTTCGTCGGTAAAAAAGCATTTACATCAATTTTTGTAACTGGTTTATCGTCTATTTTCTCTGGTATTATTACTTCTCCACCCGTGCCCGTATATCCTTTAATGGTTATCTCTCCGCTTGTTTCCTCATAAACCAGGCCATCCGCCGTCTCTGCGGCGCTCACCGCCGGCACCAGCATGCACATGCCCAGCAGCATCACCGCCGCCAGCAGGCAGCTCACGGCCCGTTTAAGCTTTGCCATACTTTCGCCCCAAGGCACAGCTAAAAAAGTTGTTTCTTTTTTCATATAAGATTCTCTCCTTTTATATTTTCATGATTTTTTATTTTTCGTCTGATTCTGCTGCTTGCTGGACATCCATGCATACAATACCTCCCTTTTCATATTGTGAAAAACAATCACATATTTGCCGTACGTAAAGCTTCTAATTCCCGCTGTATTATGCAGTATCACTTCCAAAGCGCTCGCTCTGCCAGCGCATATACGCGGCTTCCATTAGCTTTATAATCGCCGTGTACATTTCCATTTCGGTATACCCCTTGGGAAAAAAGCCCCGAATATCCTTCACCTTAAAACTAACCATTCCACTTTGATCACTTTTTCCCTCTTGGTCGTTGTTATCCTCACTCAAAATTGTAAAAATTACTTCCTTTGTCAACCCTCCTTCCTTGGAAAGCTTTTTCATCTTCTGCGCCTGCGAAAGAAAAAGCTTGCAGTCTTCGCTTAAAATAACCTCCAACAAATCGCGCTGCTCCTGCTCCCGCAGATAAGAAATCTCCACGCCGGACAAAAACGCAATGCGCTTTTCGTCCACCAAATCGAGCAGTTCTGGAATCAGATACGTCAGCCGGATATACCGGAATACCTGGTCGCGGCTCTCGTGAAAAAAACGCCCAATCTCCGCGGCGGTATCAGACCTTGTCGCAACCTGCGACGAAGTTAAATCCGTCCGCCTTCCCTTCCGGCGCATCGCCTCAAACTTCATTTTGTAGGCAAACGCCTTTTCGCTGAACGAAATATGCTCCCGGTGCAGGTTGCTGTCCACAAGCGCAATGGCGGCTTCGTCGCGGTCAACCCTGCAGATCATCGCCGGCACCGTTTGCAGTCCCGCCCTCTTCGCCGCATGCAGCCGCCTGTGGCCAGATATTACCTCATAATCCCCCGGCGCACTTTCGCTTGGGCGCACAAGCAGCGGGGAAAGCACGCCCTGCTTTCGAATACTTTCGCAAAGCTTGTCCATATCCGGGTTGTCCAAAACCTTATACGGGTGCCCTGCAAAGGGGTGCAGCCGCTCCACCGCAAGCGCAACCGCCTTCTTCTCGTTTTTTGGCTCGGCCATCGTGTGTGCCCTCTCCCTCCTTTCACCGTGATTTGTCTGAAGAAGCTGCATACGCCTCCTCTCGTTGTCGTCTGGTTGCCGACGTCTTTTATCATATACATTCTCAAAAAAATGTCCAGTCTTTTGTGAAAACTGGTCGTTTTTTTGTGATAATTTGTTGTTTTTTGTCGAATCAAAGGCCGCAAAAGCCCCTTTTCTTTCTCTGTAAAAGGGTTGCCGCCGGCCTCATGGAGGAAGGCCGGCGGCACTGGAACAATGGTAAAAGTCATGAAAAACTTAGGAGTAATCAAAATAAATAAAAAAAGTAAGGATTAAATGAACAAAACAAAATAGAAAAGTATAAAAACTTTAAAACATTACATA